>JAJFGZ010000005.1 GCA_021775855.1 Hyphomicrobiales bacterium | reverse complement strand
CCAATGACCGACCTTTCCCATATCCGCAATCTTGCGATTATTGCCCATATCGATCACGGCAAATCGACGCTGGCCGACCGGCTGATCTCCTTGACCGGGGGGTTGAGCGACCGCGAGATGAAGGAGCAGGTGCTCGATTCGATGGATATCGAGCGCGAGCGCGGGATCACCATCAAGGCCCAGACCGTGCGCCTGTCGTACAAGGCCAGGAATGGCGAAGACTATATTTTCAACCTGATCGATACCCCCGGCCACGTGGATTTCGCTTACGAGGTGAGCCGTTCGTTGACGGCGTGCGAAGGCTCGCTCTTGGTCGTCGATGCCAGCCAGGGCGTTGAGGCTCAAACCCTCGCCAACGTCTACCAGGCGATCGACAATAACCACGAGATCGTGCCGGTCCTGAATAAAGTCGACCTGCCTGCGGCCGAGCCCGAACGCATCAAGACCCAGATCGAGGACGTGATTGGCATCGACGCTTCTGACGCCCTGTTGGTCTCTGCCAAGACCGGGCTGGGTGTTGACGAGGTGCTGGAGGCGATTGTCGAACGCCTGCCGCCGCCGAAAGGCGCACCGGACGCGCCGCTCAAAGCCTTACTGGTGGATTCATGGTACGACGCCTATCTCGGTGTCATCGTCCTGGTCAGGATCATCGACGGCACGCTGAAAAAGGGCATGAAGATCAAAATGCTCGGCACCGACGCCACCCACGAGGTGGACCGGGTCGGGGTGTTTACGCCAAAACTTGTCGATACCGGGCAATTGGGGACCGGCGAAATCGGATTTCTCACGGCGTCGATCAAGGACGTTGCCGATACCCGCGTCGGCGATACGATTGTCGAACACAAAAGAGATTCCGATATTGCGCCGCTGCCCGGCTTCCGCCCGGCCCAGCCGGTCGTGTTTTGCGGGCTGTTTCCGGTGGACGCCGCGGATTTCAAAGATTTCCGGGCTGCCGTCGGCAGGCTCCGGCTGAACGACGCCAGTTTTTCCTACGAGATGGAAACGTCCGCCGCGCTTGGGTTCGGGTTCCGTTGCGGGTTCCTCGGCCTGCTGCATCTGGAAATCATCCAGGAGCGCCTGGAGCGCGAGTTTAATCTCAATCTGATCGCCACCGCCCCGTCGGTGATTTATCAGATTGCCCTGAATAACGGGTCCGAGATCGAGTTGCACAACCCGGTTGATATGCCGGACGTGGTCAAAATCAGCGAAATTGGCGAACCATGGATCCGCGCCACGATCCTGTCACCAGACGAATATCTGGGCGCGATCCTGAAGCTCTGCCAGGAGCGTCGGGGAATCCAGGTTGAGTTGACCTACGCCGGGACCCGCGCCATGGTCACCTACGATCTGCCGCTGAACGAGGTGGTGTTTGATTTCTACGACAGGTTGAAATCGATCTCAAAAGGCTATGCCAGCTTCGACTATCAATTGACCGAATACCGCGCCGCCGATCTGGTCAAGATGCAGATCCTGGTCAACGCCGAGCCGGTCGACGCGCTGTCTATGCTGGTCCATCGCAGCCAGGCCGAAGGCCGCGGCCGGGTCATGTGCGAGCGGTTGAAAGATCTGATCCCCCGCCACCTGTTCAAGATCCCGATCCAGGCGGCGATCGGCGGCAAGGTGATTGCGCGCGAAACGATTGCTGCCATGCGCAAGGACGTGACCGCAAAATGCTACGGCGGCGATATCACCCGAAAGCGCAAACTGCTGGACAAGCAGAAGGCGGGCAAGAAGCGGATGCGCCAGTTTGGCCGGGTCGATATCCCCCAGGAAGCATTTATCGCGGCGCTCCGGATGAGCGAGGACTGATCCGTAAATCTGGTTCAGGCGGCCTGGATATCGCGGCTATTCTGGATCGCGTGTTCAGCAAGATAAATCGTAAAGGTCGCGCCCTTGTCTGGTGCCCCCGAAGCGGTCACGTTCCAGCCATGTGTATCGGCAATGCGCGCGGTGATCGCCAATCCAAGCCCGGCGCCGTCATATCGGGTGTGCGAATGCAACTGCCGGAAGGGCTCGAAAATCCGCGTCCCCTGTTCAGGTGGAAAGCCGACCCCGTTGTCGGTGATTTTGATCTGCCCGGCCATCGAATTGGAAGGTTGAACGTAGGAGATTTCAATCCGGCAAGCCCGGTCCGGCGCGCGGAACTTCAAGGCGTTGCCAATCAGGTGCCTGAACAATTGCCGCATCTGGACATTGTCGGCATTAATCGTGGGCATCCGACCGACGGAAACTTTCGCTCCGCTGGTCTGAATAATATCTTCCAGATAGTCCAGCGCGTCTGCGACAACTTCTTCCAGATCGAGGGTTTCATATTCAAGCGGGCGGTGGGAAACTCTGCCCAGAGTCAACAATTTTTGCAGCGACAATTGCAATCTGTCAGCGGAATTTGAAATGGCCACCACCGCCATATCCTGCTCATCTGTCAGTTCTTTGCCAATCTGCTTCACTAAGCCGCTTGAAAAGAGTTTGATTTTGCGCAGCGGCTCCTGGAGGTCGTGTGAGGCCGCATTGACAAACTGGCGTAACCGGGCATTCATGGCCTCCAGTTCGTTATTACGCAATGCCAATTCTTTGGTCCTCGCTTTGACCCGCTGGCGGAGCGTCGCTTGCATGCGGGATTGAAAAATCCGGTCGCGGACAGTCAACGAGGCCGCCGCAGCACCAATCAAAACAAGCGCGAACAGCAGCGCGAAAAACCAGATAAATGTGGATAGAAGCTCGCTCGTCGCTGAATCCCGACGGGTATCGCTTGCCTCGGCCGCCACCAGATGCAGTGGGTTCAATGCCGCCCTGAATTGGGCCAGATTTTCCTGCACCTGCTGGTACGCATCTGCTTGCCGTTGTTCGAGTTCGGGGAGCCGGGATTCAATCTTGACGATTTCAGCCTGCAGATTTCCGAGGTATTGCGGTACCCCGGGCAATTGCTGGAAGTGGTTGCCGATGGCTCCTTCCTGGATATTAAAGGCATGGCTCCAGAGGATTTCGAATGCCAATTCGACTTCGGAAAAATCAACTTCTTCCTGCTCTCCTGACTGGTAGGTGCTGATAGCAACCTTCATGTCAGTTATGTTGCGGTGGATCTGGTAAATCAGCTTCGTCAGGTTGGGTCGGGCGTCGGAATACGAACTTTGCGCATGCTCATATACTTTCGAGATCGCTAATACGGCTACAAGCGCGGCGACGAGCAAGCCGCCAATCAAAAAGCCGTAAAACGCCGCCCGTTTCTTCATTGTATTCCCGCGTTCAAGGAGCTTAAATGATAGATTCCCCTGTCATAATACGCCGCCGACTGGATTTCCGGGTTGTTGCTCCAGGGATAAATGATCCAGAGCGGGCCGCGTTCCCGAATGTCAAAATATTGGCCGTTAACCTGGCAGGCAATGATAACGTCATATTTTTCGAAATCTTCGCGCGGGATAACTGCTGACTGACCATCGAGACCGTTTACCTGGATCAGATTACCGACTGCACCAACGTCGTTGAGAAGGTCGCGCATCAACGGCCCCTGGAAATGAAGCACGCCATTGGTCCATTGGGTTTCGGTTCTAACAGAAACCAAAGGAAATTTTTCAAGATCATCGATGCCAAACGTGATTTCACGAAAAATTCCAGGTTCGCCCGCCAAATTATAAACCCGGATTGTCAGAATCTTTTCGCGATCCCCAAGCGAAACGGATTGCGCCAGGACATGAAACGGATGCAGCAGAAAGAATATAAGATAGGCAAAAAAAACTGGAGAAACTCGAGTTTCCGGCTTCCAGACCATCCTAGGCTGCCAGTACCCCGAGTTGGTTCGATATGACATGAGCCCCTTCCGGCACGGGGTGCGTCGAATCGCATATGGTTCATTGACTATAGTGCAATGCAGAGTCAGCACGCAATCATAGGTTGCTGAAATTTTCCGCGATACGGGTGTTCATCTCCGAGGTGGGAAACCCATTCGATTCAATGGAGATCGCGCGTCTGGTATGCGGCGTTCCAGAATACAAACCGATCGTAGCCTACGTAGGAAAAACCCATAGCGCCTATGGAAGATGCAACAAGCGCGACAAGCGGTTCTAGTGCCGGCATAGCGAGCATAAGTCCCGCATAGACTACATAATTGACCAGGCTTGCTACGACGATGACACCGCTGTAGCGGGTTGCTTCCGTCAATTTCTTGTCGCCGCTTGGGGCGAACGTGAAATTCCGGTTGAGCTGCCAGGTTACCAACCCTGCAAGAGCGATGGAAAAGATCCGTGCACTAAGAGGTCCCGCAAGATCAGCAACCACGATTGTTTTGAGAAGGATGGCGTCTATAGCAAATCCGGTCCCGCCGACAAGGACAAAGCGCATCATGCGCGAATATGTCGGGTTCATTGGATCCCCAGCGCCGGGACACCAAGATACAGAATCCGTTTCTGCTCGATCCTGCTCCGGCTCACGCTGTCCAGCACGAGACCGCACGCCGCCATTAACAAGGCGCTGATCATCAACCCGGTCGAAAGCATTGCAGTTGGCAGACGCGGTACAAGGCCCGTCTCCAGCCATGTCACCACCAGGGGCCAGGAAATCAACATCGCTGCCACCGCAAACATGGCACCAAAAGCCCCAAAAAACATGAGCGGGCGGGTTTCTTTCAGCAACAGCGCAAATGTGCGCAGGATCCGGGCGCCATCCCGGAACGTATTGAGTTTACTGGCAGACCCCTCCGGACGACGGCCATATTCAAGTTCGATTTCGGCGGTCGGGATGCGCAACTGGCTGGCGTGAACCGACATTTCGGTTTCAATCTCAAATCCGCCCGAAACGGCTGGGAAACTTTTCACGAAGCGCCGCGAAAAGGCCCGGTAACCGGAGAAAATATCAGTGAATTCGCGCCCGAACAAAAGTCCGTAAAACTGGTTGAAAACGCGGTTGCCCAAGGCATGCCCCTTGCGCCCGGCATCTTCAACTACGCCGGCCCGGCGCGCGACGACCATATCCACACGTTCGCTGATCAGGGTGCGGATTAATTCCGGCGCCCCGGACGAATCGTAGGTCCCGTCGCCATCGGCCATCAGGTAGATATCGGCATCCACGTCGGCAAACATCCGGCGCACAACGTTGCCCTTGCCCTTGCGTGGCTCACGGTAAACGGTCGCGCCTGCCGCCTGAGCAACCGAGATCGTGTTGTCACTCGAGGCATTGTCGAAGACATAAATGGTTGCGTCCGGTAATTGTTCGCGGAACCCGTCAACCACTCCGGCAATCGTCTGTTCTTCATTGTAGCAGGGCAGAATGACAGCAACATCGATGCCGTCAAATTCGGAAATATTACTCATTGCTCAACAACCCGGTTACGCAAACTTAACTACACTCTGGTTAGGTTATGCCATCACTGAGTTAAGAGACCGTTCAAGCCCAACCAGAATCCTGAACTTTCTCTCAAGCGAATAAAACCCCGGAAAAAATCCATGTCAGATATTGCTGCGAATAGCTTCAACCTCCCGGATTCCGGGTCCCGGAACCCCGGAAACAAATCCAAACTGTTGCCCCTGTTGTTGCTGCTCGGGGTCTGGATGGTCGTGTCATCAGCCCTGTTGGTCAACAATTTCGAAAATCTCGAAAGCGGTAAAATGCTTGGCAATGATGACGCCATGCGCCTGGTTGAGGTGCGCGATTACCTGGCCGGGCAAGGTTGGTACGATAATGTGCAGCGACGTCTAAGCCCGCCCGAAGGGGTGCCGATGCACTGGTCCCGCTTAGTGGATGCTCCGCTGGCAGGGATGATCAGCCTTTTTGAGACCTTTGCTACACGAAGTTTGGCCGAAAAGCTCACCCTTGTAATCTGGCCATTGACCCTATTGCTGGGCGCCATCGCAATATCGGGTACAATCGCGGCCAGGCTTGGCGGCCGGGGCGCGATGATCGCAGCCTTTGTGATAGCCCCGGTGACCGTCGTGGCGTTGACCCAGTTCATGCCGGGGCGGATCGATCACCACAATCTGCAGATTATCCTGACGTTGGCATTGCTGGCGCTGATGATCTGTGCGCGGACAAGCAACCTTGCCGCAACCTTGGCCGGGGCGACGATAGCAGTGATGCTGGCGATCGGGCTCGAAAGTCTCCCCTATATGCTGTTGGCGCCGGCAACTTTGGCGCTGTGTTGGATCGTGGTCGGTCCCGCTCTGTCCAGAACCATGGTTGTTTTCGGCCTGTCGATGGGCGTCAGCGTAATCGCGATTTTCTTTGCCACCGTACCACCCGGCCAGTACGGCGCGATCCAGTGCGATGCCATCTCCATACCCTATGTCGCGGCGTTCGTTCTGGGGGGACTGGGGCTGGCGGCGCTTGGGTCTATGCCGCGTGCAAAAATTGCAGCTGCAATACCCGGCCGTTTTGTGACGTCCGCGCTGGTCGCGGGTGCTGTCGGCGGAACCGTCGCCTACGCCTTCCCGGCATGCCTGTCTGGACCCTATGGGAATATCGATCCCCGTCTGGTTGATCTCTGGCTGAGCCAGGTATCTGAAGCCCAAAGTGTGTTCGATCTGGCCTTCAAGACCCCAGATCGCGTCCTGGCCTATTTCGGGTTTCCCGTTTCCGCGCTGGCAATCGGCATTTACGCCTGGCGCTCAAGTTCTGTCGACCGGCGCATCGAATGGACCTTCGTCAACATTTTCGTGCTTGGCGGGATATTGATTGCCTGCTGGCAAATTCGTGGCCTGACCTTTGCAAACTTTCTCGCCGTCCCGGCGTCGGCATGGCTGCTGGCCCAGGTTTACGACCGCGTTTCCGTCGAGCCGGACGCCGCGCGCCGGTTCCTGCGGGTTCTGGTAGCGGGGCTGTTGCTTAACAATGTTTTTTATATCGGCATGGCTGATGCCATTGCGTCCACCCTGCCAGGTTCAGAACGGGACCGCAGCACAGCCGACGGCTGTCTGGCGCCTGCGGCTCTGGCGCCGCTGCGCGATTTGCCAAATGGCGTCATATTGTCAGGTATTGATCTCGGCGCGCATATTCTGGTGCACACAGGTCACAGTGTCATGTCGGCCCCCTATCACCGCAACCAGCGCGGCAATTTACTGGCGATGAACGTCATGATGACCCAGCCCGACGACGCCCGTGAGCTGATCGAGGCCAGCGAGGTGGACTATATCCTCTATTGCGATGGCATGGCCGATAGCCGGCCATTTACCGAACGCGCCCCCAATGGTCTTTTGGCCAGATTGCAGGCTGGTCAGCGTTTTTCCTGGCTGACGCCGGTGGCGCTTGGGGATAATTCTTCATTGCGCCTTTACCGGGTTGAAAATCTATTGAATCCGGCAGGAATCGGCAAAAACCTTGATACCCCCGGGTCCAACAGGGCCGCCGCCGGTGATGGCTTGGTCAACGCGTCCACACTGCCTTATTCCAATGCTGCCGATCCTTTGCTATCGTTTGCTAGTTCCGACGATCGCCAGAGAGGCGGGAATGAACAAAAACCTCAGACTGAACCTGCCGATGATACGGTTAGCAATCACAGCGCTGGCGGCAATTCTGACAATCGGTTTTCCAAACGCCTCCAGGGCCCAGGAACCGTCAGCCAAGCAGCTGTTCGGCAACCTGTCCAGTCCCGCAAACCTGCAGCCGGCAGCGAACGGATTTTACTCAAAGGGATGCCTGGCGGGAGCGATTCAACTCCCCGCCGACGGCCCATATCATCAGGCGATGCGCCCGGTACGAAACCGTGCCTGGGGTCATCCGGACCTTGTGGCTCTTCTGCTGCGGCTGGCGGAGACAGCAAACCGGGAAGCCGGCTGGGCGGGCCTGCTGATCGGCGACATGTCGCAGCCGCGCGGCGGTCCGATGCTGACGGGGCACGCAAGCCATCAGGTCGGGCTGGACGCGGACGTGTGGATGATGCCGGCACCACCCCGGCGTTACACAGTCGCGGAGCGAAACTCGGTGAGCGCGGTATCAATGCTGGGGGCGGACACGAATACCGTCGACCCGACGGTGTTCACCCCGGGCCACGTGACCGTGCTGCGGGCGGCAGCGATGGAGCCGCAGGTCGCTCGCATATTCGTCAATCCGCCGATCAAGCGGGCGCTGTGCGAAGCAGCAGGCAGCGACCGCGACTGGCTCGGAAAAATCAGGCCGTGGTACGGCCACCAGTATCACTTCCACGTCCGGATGTCGTGTCCGCCAGGTCAAAGCGGCTGCAGGGACCAGGACCCGCCGCCCCCGGGCGACGGATGCGGGGCGTCCCTCGATTGGTGGTTCACGGATGCACCCTACACCCCGGCGCCGGGACCACCCCCGCCGCCACGGCCGGTGATTCGTCTCGCAGACCTGCCTCAGGCCTGCACGACGGTCTACAACACCGAATAGACAACAATGCTGATCCGGTGCAGGCGCAACAGATCTGCGCCAAACCGCGTACGCTCGGGGCTGGGTAGCTCAGATCAGGCTGCGGCACCTTTGCCGATCGGACAGGAAATTCCTGTACCGCCAAGGCCGCAATAGCCGCCGGGGTTTTTAGCGAGGTATTGCTGGTGGGCCTCTTCGGCGAAATAGAACGGCCCGGCTTCCAATATCTCTGTCGTGATCGAACCGAAACCACTTTTTTGCAAGCTCAATGTGTAGCCTTTTTTGCTCGTCTGCGCGGCGTCGCGCTGGGAGTCGGAATAAACATAAATTCCTGAGCGGTACTGGGTACCGTGATCGTTGCCCTGGCGCATCCCCTGGGTCGGGTCGTGGCCTTCCCAAAAAATAGCGAGCAGATCCTCAAACGAGATCTTTTTGGGATCGAATACCACCAACACTAGCTCGTTGTGCCCGGTCTGGCCGCTGCAAACTTCATTGTAGGTCGGATTGGCGGTGTGTCCAGCGCCGTAGCCAACGGCGGTGACATAGACGCCGGGTGTCGACCAGAAAATGCGCTCGGCCCCCCAGAAACAGCCCATCCCCACTTGAAATTTCTCATACCCCTCGGGATAGGGACCGGCCAACGGGTTGCCATTGACAAAATGATTGCTCGCGGTGGGGATCGCTTGGTTTCGGCCCGCGAGGGCATCGGATGCTGCGGGGATCGTCTTGGGTTTACGGGCAAAAAACATATTCGATATCCAATTTTGAAGAGGTATCAATCCTGTATATATGCGATCGAAGTATCGCGCTTTTTCCGGCCAATATAAAGAAACAGCGCACCCAGAACGCCAAAAACCAGCCAGACCGGGGCCAGCAGGACGGTGAGAAGTACCGGGTCCCAAAGAATTGGAAACGTGTAGCGCTCGATGATGGCCTGCACCAGGTTGATGCTCGGCGGGTGCAGGGAAAACCAGCCCTGGCCGAGCGGCGTAATTACAATGCCGGTCGCGGCGATGCTCTTGATGCCATCAACCACCAGCGCGATAAAAGCCGTGGCCAATAGAAAAAGCCCAAAAAAACGGAGGAAAACCATTGTTCAGTTCCTGTTCTGTCCCGCCGATCAGCCCGCTAGCACATCACCAGCTGGCTCCCGACTATATAGTGTATGGATGGTTACGTAAAAGATGCAGTGGGAGTTTCATTTCATTGCAGGTTGGTGATTGCCCACGCGGCCCGGATGGGTATAGTGCGCAACGTTCGACGGGGGAGCGATCAACCTTCGTCCTGCAAACGCGGAGAGGTGGCCGAGTGGCTGAAGGCGCACGCTTGGAAAGCGTGTAGGCGGGCAACCGTCTCGGGGGTTCGAATCCCCCTCTCTCCGCCAAATAAAGGCAACGCGCTCATGTCCAACCTGACCCTCACCGCGTCCGATGGCTTCGAACTCGGCGCGTACCGTGCCGACCCGGACGCAAAACCGCGCGGCGCGATTGTCGTGATCCAGGAAATATTCGGGGTGAATTCTCACATCCGCTCGATCTGCGACAGTCTGGCAGAGATCGGATATGCGGCGATCGCGCCAGCAGTCTTTGACAGGATTGAACGCAATTTTCAGTCCGGATATTCGCCGGAGGAAATCGAACACGCGCGTTCCTTCATCGCCGAACCTGATTGGGACGGGTATGTGCGCGATACCGACGCCGCCCGCGCGGCGGTCGCGGACGCTGGCAAAGTCGGCCTGGTCGGGTTTTGCCTCGGTGGCACGATTGCTTTTTTAGGGGCGACGCGGCTCGACGGTATTTCAGCAGCATCCGGCTTTTATGGCGGAGGCATCCACAGATTTGCCGACGAGGCGCCGCGCTGCCCGGTTCAGCTCCATTTCGGTTCCGAAGATACGGGCATCCCGATGAGTAATGTGGATATCGTCCGGGCCAAGCGACCGGATTGCGACGTGTATGTCTACAAGGGCGCCGGCCACGGGTTTCATTGCGATCAACGCCCGGGTTTTGATGCAGTAGCGTCTAAAGAAGCGTGGGACCGGACAATCAAATTGTTCGCTGACCATATCGGATAGTTGTGCGGCCCTAACCGGATCGCGTGATCGCGAGAAGTTCGGGTGCGGGGCGCTGCGTATCGGTGCGCGCATGATGGGCGACCGAAAAATTGTCTGGCAGGTTTTGAGCGTAAGACCTGAGCGCGGCGGCTTCATCCGCTCCGCCCGGATGCCCGGGATACAGGACAAGCGTCACAAGGCCGTTGATTTTCAGCGCAGCGAGCGCTTGTTCAAGACCCGCAAGGCTGGTCCCGGCCTGGGTCACGATATTTTTAGATGACCCCGGAAGGTACCCTAGATTGAACATCGCGGCAGCCAGCGCTGGCCGATCTCCCGTGCTCTCAAGGGTTTGCAAATGCGCTGCAAGTGTTTCGTGTCCGGCATGGATCAACGTCACCTGAGGCAGATGGCTGATCCGCAGGCGCGTAGCCGAAATCGCGGCCGCCTGGATATCAAATCCAAAGACCCGTCCCGAGGGTCCGACAAGATCAGCGAGCAGCAATGTATCGTTGCCGTTCCCGACGGTCGCGTCGACAACCCAGTCACCGGGTTTGACGATTTGGCCCATCAGATGACGGGCCTTTTCCGTGGCGCGGATCATGGCTTGAAATGCTTGCAGATATCGATTTCGTCGGGCAAGGGGGTCTGATTTATCAGATAGTCGGTAAAACGTCCGGCATACCAGGGCGCGTGCAGCGAGCCTTTCGAGCCCAACCCGTTAAAATATCCCAGATGGGCATGCGCCGGATGCATCCCGACAAGCGCCTGGCTCTGGGTGATGATCGGGCGGACCGCAGCATGGTGGTCCAGAACCGTGTACGGCACCTGGAAAAAATCTTTCATTTTTCGTTCGATTTCAACGCGTGCCGACGGGCTTGGCGTCTGGTCGAGATTTTCCCAATCGTAGGTCGACCCGACCCGGAAAATATCGGGCTCGCCGGTCGGGGCCAGCCAGATGCCGCGATGCAGGCAGTGCGGCGGTACGGGAAGGTGGAAGCGCACCGTTAGAATATCCCCTTTCGCCGGGTTAAACGGGACCCAGGCGAAATACGGATTGCAGGCGGCGGCGTACCCTTCGCACGAGATCAGACGGCGGGCACGGTGTCTGCCAACTGATATGTGGTCGGGGTGGAGCGTTACGTCGCCTTGCCAATCGAGGGCCATTGATTCCCATTCCAATGCAACGCGGGACGATTCCAGGTACAAGGCCACGTCCAACTGCGCACCGTGCATGGCAAAACCGCCACTGCCGGAATTGCCCAGATCGGGGTCAAGCAGGGGAGCCGGTTGTGGGTCCAGAAGATGCGCCTGGTATTCAGGGCGCCGGCCGCGCACCGTCCAATTTTGCTGCTCGTCGTCGGATTTGAACAACCGGGTCGCGACCCGGTCATGGAAGAATGTCTGGCCTGTGCGCTGTTCGATGCGGGAATAAAAAGCCCGGGCGGCGGCAAAAAATTCATCATACCGTGGGGTGAGCACCAACCGCTGGCCGGTGATCGGGGTGATCAGTCCAGCGGCGATTTTTGAGGACGTAACGGGTTCGCATGCATCAAGGATCAAAACCCGTTGGCCGGCCTCGACCAAATGCCAGGCGAGTGTGGTGCCGGCCAGACCCTGGCCTACCAGGATGACGTCGTAGGTTGTTTCCGCCAAATTGTCTGCGACGGGACTTGTCGCGGGTATCACCCGCCGGATTCCCTGTGTGCCTTCAGGATCGCCGCCAGGGATCGCGCGACGTCCTCGTCCGTGGTCGCCCAGGAGCTTGTGCTGATCCGCATCGCCACCCGGCCGTGCCAATGGGTCCCGCCGCACCAGCATTCGCCGGATTCTTGCACAAGAGATATAACCCTGTTTGTCCGATCGTCATTGCCGAACGCGGCGACGACCTGGTTCAGGACAACCTCGTTGAGAATCTCTACGCCCTCTTCCCGCAATCCATCCGCGAATTGCCGGGCCTGACGGCAATTCCGGTCCACCAGATCTGCCAAACCGGATCGTCCAAGCGACTTGAGCGCTGTCCAGACCTCGATCGCCCGGGCCCGCCTGGAGGCGTCGGGCGTGAAATTAATCGCGTCCCGGTTGCCGCTTGCAAGGAGGTAGGCACTGCTGATCGCCATGGCTTCGGCAAGGGCGCTCCGGTCCCGGACAAGAGCCACACCGGAATCATACGGTACATTCAGCCATTTGTGCGCATCCATCGCCCAGGAATCGGCGGCCTGATAGCCGTCAGCAAGATGGGCAAGGTCGGGTGAGGCCAGCGCCCAGATCCCGAATGCGCCATCCACATGGATCCATGCGCCACCGGCTCGCGCCCAGTCCGTGATCGGTGTCGCCGGATCGAAAGCACCGGAATTCACATTACCGGCCTGCAGGCAAACAATCGCCGGGCCATCGATGGTTGGAAAATTGCCGGCCCTGATACGACCCTGATCGTCAACCGGCAGAATTGTTACCCGGTCGCGCCCGAGGCCCAGCATCGAGAGCACCTTGAACAGGGATGCGTGCGCCTCCGCGCCGACAATCACTGTGATTTCAGGGGCCCCGAACAGGCCCTTCGCGTCCACATCCCAACCGGCCTGATTCAGAACGCGGTTTCGCGCCGCCGCCAGGCAGGTAAAGTGGGCCATGGTGCCCCCGGTTACCAGCGCACCTTCCGCTGACGGCGGCAGCCCGAGGGCTTCTTTCACCCAACGCAATGCGGTTTCTTCAAACATGGCCACCGCTGGCGAACTCACCGAGCTGAAACAATTCTGGTCCCAGGCCCCGGCCAGAATATTGGCCGCGAGCGTCGCCGGTATCGCCCCTCCGGTCACAAACCCGAAATAGCGCCCGCCGGCACTGGCAACGGTGGCGGGCGAGCCGTATCCATCGAGGAATCCCAGGACGTCCATCTCGTCGCCTGGCCCATCAGGCAATGGTGTATCAAGCGCCACCGCCAGCCGCTCAGCTGCGCCCTCAACCGCTCCAACGCTTCGCTGGTCCAGGCCTTCGAGATAATCCGCCGCGCGTCGCGCGGCGTCCTCCAAGAGATGTCGGGTATCAGCTTTTTCCATGATGGCCGACACGATAGAGACACGCCGCTGGCAGGGCAACGGCAGCGGTAATGCAATTCCCAACATGCTGTATCCGCGCATTCCACAGGGCGCTTCCGGCAATATGCGGGGCCGTATCGTCTCCGGCTTTCAACGGCGTTTCCGCCCAAACTCGTTTACTTGTAAATCCGGCGGGGCTAAATCATCCAATGGCCGAAACGATTCAAATCCTTGTGGATGCAGATGCCTGCCCGGTGAAAGAGCAGGTATACAAGGTAGCCTTCCGGCTAGGCCTTCCGGTCCGCATCGTGGCCAACAGCTATATGCGTATCCCCGACGATCCTCTTATCGAGCGGGTAATTGTTGATGACCATATGGATGCCGCTGACGATTATATTGCTGAACATTCCGGCCCAGGATCAATCGTGATAACAGCAGACATCCTGCTCGCCGACCAGTGCCTCAAAAAGGGCGCGGCGGTCATCGCGCCGAACGGCAGGTTGTTTACGGAAAATTCGATCGGGGGTGCAGTTGCAACCCGCGCTATCATGGTTGACTTGCGTGCTGGAGGCGAACAAATTGGCGGTGCCCCACCCTTTTCCAAAACCGACCGTTCGCGGTTTCTGTCTGCTCTCGATCAGGTCATTGTCCGGTTGCGCCGGAACAAATGATCTCCGTTCGAAGTCTGGATTAGCGTCGCCGTTTTATCCGTCGACCTGGGGAACAATATCGTCGTCGTCATCATCCGGCAAAACCAGGTTGAGGACGAAGGCAATAACGCCGGCAGGCACGATCCCCGATACCAGCATCAGGCGAAGGGTTTCGGGGAGAATCTGTACGGCTTCCGGCACATTGGCGAGGCCAAGCCCGAGGCCGAGCGACAGGGCGACGATCAGCATGTTGCGCCGGCCCATATGCGCTTGCGTCATCAATTTGATGCCGGCGGCGACTACCATCCCGAAGGTGACCACCATGGCCCCGCCGAGAACAGCGTTGGGGATGGTTGTTACCAGCGCCCCGAATTTCGGCATCAAACCGGCCGCGATCAGCACCAGGGCGCCGAGGCTCACTACGTGGCGGCTCATCACGCCGGTGAAAGACACCAGACCCACATTCTGGCTGAAAGATGTGTTGGGCAAGGCATTGATCAAGGCGGCCAGGGCGGTGCCGAGACCGTCGGCCAAAATCCCGCCCCTCAATTCCCGGTCGGTCGCCTCGCGGTCAGCACCCCCCATCGCGATCCCTGAAATATCGCCGATCGTCTCGATGGTCGTAATGAAGGCAAGGACGATCATCGGGATAATCACCGAGACCGGCAGCTCAAGGCCAAAACTCAACGGCGTCGGCAGCGAAAACCAGCCCGACGCGTTGACCCGGGTCATATCAATCAAGCCCATTGGGACGGCCACAACATACCCCGCGCAAATCGCGAAAAATATCCCCGCCGCGCCGATAAACCCTCGGAACAATAGCCGAAGCAGAATAGCGAATACGATGACAATCATTGCCAGGGTCAGGTGATACCAGGCGCCGAAATCGGTGGCCCCGACCCCGCCAGCAGAATATTTGATTCCGATCGGGAGCAGCGACAGTCCAATCGTTGCAACAACGATCCCGGAGACAAGCGAGGGGATCATGCTGCGCAGCTTGCCGACAAATGTCGAGACAAGCATCTGAACGATACCGCTAAAGAGGGACGCCCCGAAGACCGCCGCCATGCCGAACCCTTTTCCAATCGGGATCAGTACCGGGATGAAGGCGAAACTGGTCCCCTGCACCACAGGCAACCGTGCACCGATCGGGCCAGGCCCGACCGTCTGTAAAAGGGTCGCCAATCCAGCCGCCAGAATGGCCGCCTGGATCATGAACACCCGGTCGTCAGCATTCAGGCCAATCGCGGATATCACGATAATCGGGACGGTGATGTTGCTCGCCAGCATGGCCAGGACGTGTTGCAGCCCAAGCGCAAAGGCCTGGGGCAAAGGCGGCATAAAATTCGGATCTTTGTTTCTGCTGGTCATGACGGTTCCTGACTACACGAGGGCGGGAATTTTTTTCTTTTACGCTGACGGGTCCAACTGCCGATTCCCAATCTAAACGGTTCGCCGCTTTAGCGTACCGAGCCGAAGCGAGGGAACCCGGGCACGGTTGAGAATGCGGGTTCCAGGGCGCAGGCATCACGACACCTAAGCAATCGATGCGCCCTGGAAAGATATTATCTCTCCACATTGCGGGATAGAAGCATGTAGATGGCTCCGCCCAGGAAAAGCCCGACAAACCAGGCAAAACTGTAGATTGTATCGAAAACAGAAGGAACGCTTTCAACAAAACCCGCGGCACTGAAAAAGCCGGGCATGCTTGGCAGGGCACCAAGAATCATGGCGATGATGCCCGCATGGTTCCACCCGTTGGCGTTGCCGTATTTACCGCCAACCCGGAACAGATCGTCGTGATCCAATTCGGTTTTGCGCAGCAGGTAATAGTCGGCCAGCATGACACCCGCGATCGGTCCGAGCAGCGCGGAATATCCGACCAGCCATACAAACAGGAACCCGCCAGCTGATTCCAGCAGCTTCCAGGGCATGATCGCGATCCCGATTCCAGCCGTTATATAGCCGCCCCGAACGAGCGAGATTTTCGATGGCGACAGGTTCGCGAATGAATAGGACGGCGCCACGACATTGGCCGCCATGTTCGTTGTCAGGGTCGCGATGACAAGGGCGAACAGGGCGATGATGACGCCGAACCCACCCATCCTGCTAACCAGGGCAATTGGATCCCAGATCGCCTCGCCGTAGATCACCACTGTTGCCGAAGTGACGGCAATCGAGATGAAGGCAAACAGGGCCATGGGGATCGGCAAGCCGATCAACTGTCCCAGGATCTGGTCTTTCTGTGATTTTGCGTGGCGCGTAAAGTCAGGGATATTCAGCGCCAGTGTTGCCCAGAATCCGACCATCGCGGTCAGGCCGGGAATAAACACCGCCCAGAACTGACCCTCCCTGGCGCCGCCCGGAACGAAAGCGCTTGGGGTCGACAGCATGGTGCCAAATCCGCCCGCCTGGACATACGCCCAGAGCAACAACGCAAGACCCATTGCCAGCAGAAATGGTGCCGCGTAAATCTCGAGCCACCTGATCGATTCCGTACCGTTTTTGATGAAATATAAATGCATCGCCCAGAAAGCCAGAAAACAAAGAAATTGTGTAAAATCGATTCCAAGAACGCCCATGGCTTCGCCCTGGAAAGCGTTGCCGGTCAGAGTATTCAAAATAACATAAATTGCGGAGCCGCCGACCCAGGTCTGGATCCCGAACCAGCCGCACGCAACCAGTCCACGGGCAAGCGCAGGGATCCGGGCACCAATCGGCCCGAACGAAGATCGCAGCAAAACCGGAAAAGCAATGCCGTGTTTGGTGCCCGCGTGTCCGAGTAACGCCATCGGGATCAGGACGATAGCGTTACCCAGGAAAACGGTCAGGACCGCCTGCCACCACGCCATGCCTTCAGCCACAAGCCCTGCAGCCAGAAAATAGGTCGGCACACAAACCACCATCCCCACCCAAAGGGCGGCGATTGATACCCAATTCCACGTTCGCTCATTGTCAGGAACGATCCCGAGATCCGGATTCCACAATCGCGGATCGGCGTTTTCTGGACGGTTGTCCGTGACGCCACCTGCGGTCTCTGTGCTAGCCATGTTTACCTCCTGTTTTGGGTGTCCGAAAAAAAGTCACGATTGCGTCAGAATCCACAACGCATCGGGGCTCAATGGGATGTCGAGCAATTCGATCCCTTTGGCCGGCAGATCAAGAGCATCTTCAACGGCTTGTGCGAATGCCGCAGCGACTGGAATGGCGCCAGCTTCGCCGACCCCCTTGATACCCAGCCGGTTGGTCGCCGAAGGCGTCTCGATATGTTCCACGTCCATGTCTGGCACTTCCATCGACGTCGGCAGCAAATAGTCCGCCAAGGTCGCATTCTGAATCTGTCCGCTCTCGCTGAACTCGATTTTTTCATAAAACGCGTTGCCGATCCCCTGCGCCACGCCGCCATGAATTTGTCCGTCGACAACCATCGGGTTGATGATCACGCCGCAATCATGGACGATGAAATATTTGAGGATGTTGACGAACATTGTCTCGGGATCAACTTCGACGATGACGCCGTGGACGCCGTTCGCGGTTGTACCGCGTTCGGGTCCAAAAAACCGGGTTGCTTCCAGCCCCGGTTCGGTCCCCGGCTTCACCGCGCCGCGCATCGGATTAGCGAGCAGCGCCAGTTCTCCAAGCGGGACCCGCTTGGTCGTGTCCTTGATCGTGACCACGTGGCCGTCTTCGAGCGCGACGTCATTGATGGCGCAGCCGAGATGTTCGGCGCCTTTCTCCAGGGCGATCTTGGCGACCGCTTCGGCCGCTTCGTTGATGGCGTTCCCGGCGACCACGGCCCCCCGGCTGGCAAACGTGCCCGCTCCCCAATAGAATTGGTCGGTATCGCCGGTAATGATATCGACCTCTTCGGGCGTCACCCCCATATGATCGGCGACGATCTGGGCGAAGCTCGTGAAATGGCTTTGGCCCTGGGTCCCGATCCCGGTCACAACCCGGACCCGGCCGGTCGATTGCACCTGGATCTTGGCGCCCTCATAGGGTCCGATCCCGGTGCCTTCCATGTAGCTGACAATCCCGATCCCGACATGGCGGCCTTCAGCTTTCAGGTTCGGCTGTTCGTCCTCGATGAATTTTTTATAGTCGATCACCTCCAGCATCCGATCAAGCGCCGGTTCGTAATTGCCGGTATCGTATGTGAGGACCGTGAAATCCTGGAATATCAGCTCGTTATTGAACGGAAAGGCGTCGTGGGGAATATAATTGCGCCGCCGGATTTCGTTCCGGTCGAGGCCAAGCTCGCGCGCCGCGATATCCATCAACCGTTCGATGACAAAGATGCCGTGCTGGCGGCCCGCGCCGCGGAACGGCCCGACGATCGGTTTGTTGGTATAAACGCACGTCATTGTACTGTCGTAGTTCGGGATAACGTAGTTCCCGAGCACCGAGCATTGGCTGTTTAAGGGGACCGTCAGGCCGTACGGATTGTAGGCGCCGTTGTCGTGGAGAAACGTATCCTTGACCCCAAGAATCATGCCGTTTTTGTCGAGGGCAATTTCGGCGTCGTGGATCTGGCCGCGCTCCTGCACGGTCGCGACGAAATGTTCGCCGCGGTCCTCGATCCACTTGACGGCGCACCCGAGCCGTTTGGCGACCCACGGGATCAGCATTTCTTCCGGGTAATAATAAAGCACCTTGACCCCGAAACCGCCACCGACAAACGGCGCGATCACACGGATATCGCCTTCGTTCATGCCCATCATGCCAGCAAGTGCACCGCGCAACAATGAAGGCCCCTGGGTCGCGGCCCACACAAACAGCCGGTTCACCCGGTCGTCCCATTGCGCCACGATGCCCCGGGTTTCCATCGGATGCGCCATGCCGTGTTCGTAGGTGAAGCGGCGCTTGATGACCGTGTGCGCGGCTTTTGCCGCCTTGGCGTAATCACCTTTGAATTGCCGCGCCCTGGCTGCGACGTTGCTGGACATGTCTTCGTGGACGATGAAGGCATCGTCATGGAGGGATTTTTCCAGATCGATCGCGGTCGGTAACTCCTCAAAATCAACCTCGATCACGTCGGTCGCGTCTTCGGCGAGGTAGCGGGTCTCGGCGATCACCATGGCAACCGGTTCGCCCACATAACGGACCCTTTTGCTCGCCAGCGGTACCTGGGTCTGCTGGTTAAACTCCAGCCCTTCGATGGGGGGTGGGGGAACAACGAGCGGGGTTGGGCGGCCCAATTCGCCGAGATCCTCCGCAGTGATGATCGCTACAATGCCAGGGAGTTTTTTGGCAGCTGATGTGTCGATACCATTGATTTTGGCGCTCGCGAACGGGCTGCGCACAAACGCAGCGTGGCGCATGTTTGACAAGTGCACGTCGGCCACAAACAGACCGCGGCCGGTCAGCAATGCGGGATCCTCGTTGCGCCTTTGCCGGGTACCAAAATAGCGATTGGTCTTTTTCCCCACGAAATTTCTCCTTTCAACGCGACCCGCGTTATTTGTCCGCCCGCATTGTTTCAGCGGCGAGCAACACGGCATCGATAATGTGCTGGTAGCCGGTGCACCGGCAGGTATTGCCCGAAAGCGCTTCGCGCACCTCTTCCCGGTCGGGGTTCGGATTTTCGGCTAGGAAGGCCGTGATCGTTGTCAGAAACCCGGGTGTGCAGAACCCGCATTGCAGCGCGTGCTTTTCCCTAAACGCCCATTGCAGAACGTTCAGTTCTCCGTCCTCATTCGCAAGGCCCTCGATCGTCTGGATGTCCGCCCCGTCAGCGTGCGGCGCCAGCATCAGGCACGACCGGACCGGTAGCCCATCGACCAAAATCGTGCACGCCCCGCAGACGCCGTGCTCGCACCCCACATGGGTGCCGGTCAGGTCCAGTTCGTCGCGCAGGAAATCGCAGAGTGACATCCTCGGCTCAATCACCCGTTTGTAGGATTGCCCGTTGACTACAGTGGTGACCGTGTAGAACTCCTTCAGCATTGATTTCCTCTCCCTGCGAAATGGTCGATATAGTCCCTCAAATCAGGCGGCTGCCCTGGCGCCGCCGGATGCCCGCTCCACCGCTTTGAGCAACGCGCGCCTGGTCAACACCCCGGCCAGATGTGTCTTGTAGGCGCTCGACGCGTTGATATTGTCGGGGGGATCGAGTTCGGTCTGGACGATGTTGGCGACCGCCCGCACGGTCTCCTCGTTGACGGGTTTACCGACGAGTGACGCCATGGCTTTGGGGGCCAACACGGCGGTATCCGATGCGTTGCAGAAAGCCAGCCGGCAATTGGCGCAAGTGCCATCCTTGTTGAGCGTCAGAACCACCGCCACCCCCATCATGGCGTAATCCCCGGGCCGCCGCGACAGTTCCATAAACGACGTACCGATCCGCTCCGGCATGGATGGCAGCTCTATTTCGATGAGCATTTCGGGCCCCTCAAGCGCGGTTTCGAACACACCAAGGAAGAAGTCTACGGCCTCGATCCATCGGTCTGTATCTATGGATTTTGCGTGAAAGCGGGCTTCCAATGCCAGCATGACCGCGGGCATCTCGGAAGACGGGTCGGCGTGGGCGAGATTGCCGCACAGCGTACCGCGGTTGCGGATTTGCTGATGAGCTACCTGGAATACAGCCTCGTTGACCAGCGGCTGGTGGTCGATGATCAGTCTGTTGACCTGCATTTCCCGGTGACGGACAGTCGCCCCGACACGGATCGCGCCGCTTGTCTCCAGGCGCACATAATTGAGTTCGTGCAGCCAGTTCAGGTCGATCAGAATTTCGGGTTGGGCCAGCCGGAAGGCCATGGTCGGCAGGAGACTTTGCCCGCCGGCAAGAAAACGCGATTCGTCTTCGTATTCAGCTCGAAGCGACAGCGCGTCATTCAGGGTTTTTGGATTGGCGTACTTGAATCGTGCCGGTTTCATCTCATGTGCCTCCGTCGAACCTGACCAATCGGCCTGATACCTGCCCTCATTCGCTGTCCTAGCCGGACCCGGATTTATCAATCTTCGGGTTGGTATAGAGATCCGCATAATCGGACCTCAGGATCTGCTTTTGAACCTTGCCCATCGTGTTGCGCGGCAATTCGGCAGCGAAAATCACAGATTTTGGCTGCTTGAATTTGGCGACCTTGGCGTTGAGAAAGTCCATGATCTCGGCGGCTGTCATGGTTCTGGTTTCGTCGAGCACGACAATCGCGGTGACGCCTTCGCCAAAATCCGGGTGCGGGACCCCGATCACGGCGGATTCCTTTACGCCCGGAAGCGCGTCAATCTCGCCCTCGATCTCTTTCGGATAAACATTGTAGCCGCCGGTAATCACCAGGTCCTTGGCGCGTCCAACGATCGCGATCCGGCCATCGCCGGCCATGGTCGCCACATCGCCGGTAATGAAAAATCCATCATCGCGGAATTCTTCGGCGGTTTTCTCCGGCAGACCCCAATACCCCTTGAACAGGTTGGGCCCGCGTATTTCGAGCACCCCTGGTTCGCTTGCCGGCACGGGATTTCCCTCGGTGTCGGCGATACGGGCCTCGACTCCCGGGAGCGGGTAGCCAACGGTTCCCGCCAGGCGTTCGCCGTCATACGGGTTTGATGTGATCATGCCGGCTTCTGTCATGCCGTAGCGCTCGAGGATGGTGTGGCCGGTGCGTCGCTCGAACGCGTCGAACGTCTCGGAGAGGAGGGGCGCGGAGCCTGCCAGAAACAGCCGCATATTGGCGCAACAGTCGCGCCCGAACCCGGGCTCTTCCAGGAGCCGCGTGTAGAATGTCGGGACCCCCATCATGACCGTGCATTCCGGCAACTCGCTGAGCACCCGCTCGATCTCGAACCTGTCGAGAAAGACAGTTTTCGAGCCATTGAGGAGCGCGCAATGGAGCGCCACAAACAGCCCATGGACATGAAAAATCGGCAGCGCGTGGAGCAACACATCGCGCGGTACCCAGCCCCAGTATTTGTGAATCGTAATCGCGTTGGAGGCTAGGTTGCCGTGGCTGATCATGGCTCCCTTGGGCTTTCCCGTAGTGCCGGATGTGTACAATATCGCCGCGATATCATCGTCGGTCCGCACGACGATGTTACTGTCCGGCACGATACCCGCCACCTGTTCGATGAGGGTCCCCGTGCCGTCGCCGCCAAGTGTCAGCAGGCCGCCAACTTCATGCTTGCGGGTAACCGGGGCCAGCTCATCAAGCGACTTTGGCCGGCACACAACGAGGGTCGGTTTGGAATCGCCAACCAGAAAATCGATCTCTGATGCCGTGTAGCCGATGTTGATTGGCAGGAAAACCGCACCCACCCGCAGGCAGGCCAGGTACAGGACGACAAATTCCGGCGATTTATCGGATTGGACTAGAACCCGGTCGCCCGGCAAGACGCCACGTTGCTTCAATACGGCCGCGTATTTTGCCGACAATTCGTCAAGTTCGGCGAACAGGAGGGTCCGGCGATCGTGTTCAAGAAAGACCGCATTCGCATCTTCCGGAAACCGGTCTCGAAACAGCAGATAGAGATTGTCGGACATTCGTTCAGTTTTCCATTTTTCCGGTGCGCATGGAGCAGTGTTTTGTCTTTCGGTCTAAGAATCCCGGGTTACGCCGGCCTCGACGGCGGCTTCAATCCGGGGGGCGCCGATGGGGTTGGCCATTTGCACGGCGTTGGCGATACCAAGCACGGTCGCCTCCTCGAACCGGCGCCCGATGATCTGCAATCCGACCGGCAGGCCGTGGCCGGTCAACCCGCTCGGCACGCTCGCCGCAGGGACGCCAAGCATCGAGAACAGGAAAGTTGGCGCGATCCAGTCGATATATGTTGCCATCGGTTGGCCGGCAATCTGGGTCGGATAATTCTGATCGTGGGGGATCGGTTCAACCGGCACGGTCGGCGTCAACAGCGCGTCGTAGGAATTGAACAATGTGTGCATTTTTTCGAGTAGATCGTTCCTGACCCGATCCGCGCCTGCCAGATCACGCAGGTCATAGTCAAACCCCAGCCGGATATTGTTGGCGACATTCTCGCCAAATACGCTGAGATCATCCAGATGGTCGTAGCGCTGCGCCAGCATCCAGCGGCCACGCAATACGAGGAACGCCTCGCGCCCCGCCGAGAGGTCGAAATCAACCTCTTCGATGATCGCGCCTTCGTGCTCAAGCGCCAGAGCAGCCTTTTTGCAAATTTCGGTAATTTCCGGCTCGACGCCAATTTTTGCGACGTCCGGGCAATAGGCAAATTTCCGCCCCTTCACCTCAAACCGCTCGAACGCCGGCATAACCGGTTCGCTCGGCACGCTGACCGGGCAATCGTGGCTGAGGCCCGACATGGCGTCGAGCGCCGTCGCGACGTCCCTTGCGGTCCGCCCCATCGGTCCGGTTACCTGCCACCGGTCGTCAAAGACCGGCACCGGCATTGCCGGTATGCGCCCCGGCGTTGGCCGGATCCCGACGACACCGCAAAAGGCGGCCGGTACCCGCAGGCTGCCGCCAAGATCGGTACCGATGCCAAGTCCGATCATCCCGGCGGCCAGTGCCGACGCGCCGCCGCCCGTCGACCCGCCGGGAGAGCGGGAGATATCCCACGGATTGCGGGTCGCGCCGAATAATTCGTTGTAAGTACTGGCGCCGGCTGCAAATTCCGGTGTGTTGGTTTTGCCGATGATGATCGCGCCAGCCTGTTTCAGGCGGTCGACGGAAATCGATTCCTGCGCCGGGATAAAATCCCTGAATAGTGGGGATGCGAAGGTGGTACGGATTCCCTTGGTCTGGATAACGTCCTTGACGCCGACGGGGACGCCTGCAAGCGGCCCGACATCTTCGCCATTCCCCAGACGATCTTCCAATTGGCGGGCAGCCTCACGAGCCTGCTCGAATGCCGGTGTGCAGACTGCATTGAGAACCGGGTCGAGCAACTCGATGCGCGCGATCGCGGCCTCAACAACCTCGACAGGGCTCACCTCGCCGGATTTCACCTTTCCGGCAAGAGCAACCGCATCGAGATGCATCAGATCAGACACAATGCCACCCTCTGCGGGCGGCCGTAGCGGCCACCCAGTTAAGCCAAACCCGTGGTTGCGTTACCGTGGGCCCTCCCGCCGACCGCAAATGTTATGCGCCCGGCGACATACTTATCACGTGAAGGCAACTGCCCGGCAAAACGCCGCTTCACCGCCTTTGAATTTCCAGGGGAATACACCAAGTGTGATCCGCTTGTTATGCAGGTCCTTGTTCCCGATATCGCCACCAAGATTTTCCACATGGAAGCAATCGTACGGGAACAGCGCGTTATGGGTGAGCTGGTAGGCTCCGTCGGGGAACAGTTCGTCCATCTTGTCGGCGCCGTATTTGTCTTCGCAGAGCTTGCGGACTTTCTGCCATTGTTCCAGCCCACCTTTGCCGAGGAACCGGCCGATCGGCAAATTCATTGGGTGATCGGTCGAGATCATATCGACCCCCCAGAGGTGGATCTTTTTCTTGAGCAGCCAGTCACAAATGCTGTGGTGGGGCCCGGGATGGCGAAGAATGTATTTTTCCTCGTCGCCGTCCGGCTCATGGAACGAATATTTGTGCCAGCCGGTATGGATGAACAGAATGTCGCCATCCCGGATATCGGCGCGCGCCTCCAGGTCTTCTGGCCGGAACATGCCAAGTTCGTCGATCATATCGGAAATATCGACGATGACACCCGGGCCATACAGCCACTCAAGCGGAAGCTGGTCGACGGTCTTGCCGTTGGTTACAAAATGCTTCGGCGCATCCAGATGGGTGCCCATATGGTTGGACGACTGGATATACTGCGCATTCACGCCGTGTTCTGACTTGCGCTTGATGTAATGAACTTGAAATGGCGGGTAAAACGGCCACGAGGCACAGTCTTGATTGAGAGGCTGAGAAAGATCGTGAATTTTATCGTGCATTGTCGCCATCCGCCTTGTTGATTTGTATTGGCGATAGGCTAGAGGAATGTTTTTGGTGCGACCAGTCGTATTTCCAGAACTCGAATTCGGATTTTCCGATAGCCGAAAAGGAATCGCAGACCCATCACCCGAAGAAATGTGTAACCGGTTTATTGCAATGCCGATCTAACCGGTCTTGCAGTCCGGGATAGGGCGGGCGCGGATACCGGCCTTCTCAATCAACCCGGTCAATCAACAATCCCGGCCGTCTCGAGCACAGCGTGCAACAGTACGTCGGTGCCGGCACGCGCCCAGTCTTCGCTGATATCCTCGTCCTCGTTGTGGCTGAGACCGTCGACGCACGGGCACATCACCATCGCGGTGGGGGCGATCGCGTTGATCCAGCAAGCATCGTGGCCGGCGCCGGATACGAGGTCACGGTGGGAATAGCCAAGCCGCTTAGCAGCGCTGCGCACTGCGGTTACGCACCCTTCGTCGAAAGTCACCGGATCGAACCCGCCCACCTGTTCGATCTCCAGTCCAAGCCCGTCGGTATCGCAGATCGCCTGGGCGCCTTCACGCAACCTTGACTCCATATCTTCGAGAACGGCGAGATCAGGCGATCTGAAATCGACTGTGAACACCACCTTTCCGGGAATGATGTTGCGGGAATTCGGGTAGACATTGCACTGGCCGATCGCGCCGACCGCTTTTGGAGCGTGGGACAGTGCAATTTCGTCGACCAGCGTGGTGATCCTGGCCATGCCCAGCCCGGCGTTTTTGCGCATCGGCATCGGCGTGGATCCGGTATGGCTTTCCTTGCCGGTGACCGTGAATTCGAGCCATTTCAGCCCCTGTCCGTGGGTGACGACGCCGATCTCTTTGCCTTCGGCCTCCAGAATCGGGCCTTGCTCAATATGTAATTCAAACAGGGCGTGCATTTTGCGCAACCCCACCTCCTCGTCGCCTTTCCAGCCGATTCGCTCCAGCTCGTCGCCCATCCTGACGCCATCGGCGTCTTCCTGGCTATAGGCAAAATCTTGAGTAAACTGGCCAGCAAACACCCCGGACGCCATCATCGCCGGGGCGAACCGTGTGCCCTCTTCGTTGGTCCAGTTGACCACCACAATCGGGTGTTTGGTCTTGATACCCAGATCGTTGAGGGTTCGGACAAGTTCCAGCCCGCCGAGCACCCCAAGCACGCCATCATATTTACCACCCGTCGGCTGGGTATCCAGATGCGAGCCTACATATACGGGTAAGGCCTTCGGGTCAGCGCCCTCACGCCGGGCAAACATGGTGCCCATCTGGTCGAGCCCCATGGTCATGCCGGCGTCCTCGCACCAGCGTTGAAACAGCGCCCGCCCTTCGCCGTCATCATCAGTCAGGGCTTGGCGATTATTCCCACCCCGAACACCCGGGCCGATTTTGGCCATCTCCATAAGGGAGCTCCATAGCCGCGCACCGTCGATCCGCAAATTGCTCTCAAGCGCCATCAATCCGGCCTTTCGATTCTGTATTTCGTCAAGGTCCCACGTCCATCACGGCGCTGGCCCCGTTCTCGGTTTTTGCCACCAGGCCGGTCTTTGTCAATGCAATTCAGACGACGAAATGGTGAAACCATGCGGTCGGCCACATTCTGTTGTTGTCCAAGTGCCACCGGATTTTTTTATGCCGGGAAGTATTATCCAGTTCACAATTGGCGTCACCTTTCGCCCGCATCGGAATTTGATCCGACGCTGAAAGCGCATTGCCGGCGCAGAAATCCTGGCTGTCGATCAAGTGGATTTCCCACAGGTATAGGAAAAACAGATAGACATTCTGGGAAAGCATATTTGACCTCAGGCCGCAATTGTTAACAAAATGGGGTCCGGCCAACCAATTGGGTAATTCTGGAAAATAACCGGGGTCGGGCAAGTCAACAATTCGGAGGGAATAATGGAAAAGAAAATATCCATGGACATTACACGCCGGACGCTTCTGGCGGGTACGGCAAGCGTTGCTACCGTCAGCGCGTTGCCGGCCTGGGCAGCGAGCGACCTCAGCGTTGCGGCGATTTATACATTGCCGGTGGAACAACAATGGATCGGTCGGATCCACAAGGCATTGAACGCTGCGAACGGCATTGCTTACGAATATTCGGAAAACGTCTCGAACACCGATTACGAGCGCGTCATGCGTGAATATGCTGAAAAAGGCGTCAAGCTGATCGTCGGTGAGGCATTCTCGGTGGAACGCGGCGCCCGCAAGGTTGCGGCGGACTATCCCGATGTCGCCATGCTGCTCGGGTCGTCGTTTGGCCCCGAGGCGCCGAATTTTTCGGTATTCGACAATTTCATCCACGAGCCCAGTTATCTGACAGGTATCGTGGCCGGCAGCGATACGAAATCAAATATCATCGGCATGGTCGGCGGCTTCGCCATACCGGAAGTGAACCGGCTCATGCACGCCTTCATAGCGGGCGCGCTTTCGGTCAACCCGGACGTCAAGTTCCTGGTGACATTCATCAACTCCTGGTACGACCCGCCGAAGGCCAAGGAATCCGCCTTTGCGATGATCGACAAGGGCGCCGACATTATGTACGCCGAGCGGTTCGGGGTGTCCGATGCGGCACGCGACCGGGGTGTCAAGGCCATCGGCAACGTTATCGATACGGCAGCAGATTATCCCGGCACCATCCTGGCGAGTGCCATCTGGCACATGGAACCGACCGTCAATGCCGCGATCGAAGCGGTCAAGGCCGGCAGCTTTACAGCTGAAGATTACGGCATCTACAGCTACATGAAACATGGCGGCGGCAGCGTTATATTCGACGACGCTCTGGTTCCCGCTGATGTGGCGGCCATGGTTGAAGCGAAGGAGAAAGAAATCATCGACGGAACATTCACCGTTGAAGTCGACGATTCCGAACCCGTATCCACCGCCTGAATCCGATCTGTTCCCGGGTAGCCGCGCTGGTCGCGCCGCTGCCCGGGCTTCTTCAGAAAATGTGAGCGGAGCACCACCCATGGCTGCAGCCAAATCCCGGCCTGCGAAAAATGGCGATTCAAAACCGGTCATCCTGGAACTCGATAAGATTTCCAAGCGATTCGGGCCGGTTATCGCCAACGAGGACGTTTCCCTCACGTTGCGGCGCGGCGACGTGGTGGCGCTACTTGGCGAAAACGGTGCCGGCAAAACCACGTTGATGAATGTCCTGTTCGGACATTATGTTTGCGAGGAAGGCGAGGT
The DNA here is from genome assembly GCA_021775855.1 of Hyphomicrobiales bacterium. Taxonomy (GTDB): domain Bacteria; phylum Pseudomonadota; class Alphaproteobacteria; order Rhizobiales; family NORP267; genus NORP267. The sequence continues at coordinate 78,322 of JAJFGZ010000005.1, read as the reverse complement.
CAGGGTTGCCAGTGAAAACGGCAAGATGGTCCAGTTGACGCCCGGCTCGCCACAGGCATCCATCGATGCTGGGATCGGCATGGTTCACCAGCATTTTACGCTCGCGGAAAACCTGACCGGATTCGAAAATATCATACTCGGGGTCGAGCCGCTTTTCGGCCTCGCAAACAAACGCCGTGAAGCGCGCAAGAAGATCGAAGATCTGATGGAGAGCAGCGGTCTCGGGGTTGATCTGGACATCCGCGTGTCGTCGCTCACCGTTGGCGAAAAACAGCGGGTGGAAATTCTCAAGGCGCTGTTCGGCGATACCAGGGTTCTTGTGCTCGACGAGCCGACCGCCGTGCTCACGCCGCAAGAGTCCGAGGGCCTGTTCGAGACAGTCGCGAAACTCGCCGCCGGCGGGCTGGCGGTGATATTCATTTCGCACAAGCTGCACGAAGTGTTGGCCGCATCCCACCGGATTGTAGTGTTGCGCGGTGGCAAATTTGTCGGCGAGTTGATCACCGCCGACTCAGACAAGCGCAGAATCGCCGAATTGATGGTTGGCCACGAGGTCCCGGGCAGCAAGCGCGAGCGGATCGGGGCCGGCGATATTGTGTTGAAATTTAATCGCGCGAATGTTGACGGAATCGACGACCGGCGTTCGCTCCACGATGCTGATTTCGAGGTCCGTGAAAAAGAAATCGTCGGCATCGCAGGGGTGACCGGGAACGGCCAGGCAGCTTTGGCGGCTCTGATTTCCGGCCTCGTGGAACCGGATTCCGGCACCGTCGAATTTCAAGGCAAGACCGTCACCAAATTTACCCCCAAAATCTTTATGAATTCGGGGATCGGGCGCATCCCGGAAGACCGGCACCATGACGGCGTCGTTGGCTCCATGAACGTTTCCGAAAACCTCGCCATCGAAAATCTCGACGATGACCGGTTTTCCAACAACGGTATGCTCCGGTTTGCGGGGTTTCGAAAATACGCCGAGAACGTGATTGACGCCTACGATGTACGTTGTTCCGGGCCGGACGCCGAAGCCCGCCTGTTGTCCGGTGGCAATATGCAAAAACTAATTTTGGCGCGGGTCCTCGACACCGAGCCTAAACTGATCCTTGCCAACCAGCCGACCCGCGGCCTCGACGTGGGCGCATTGACGGAAGTCCACAAACGCCTGCTCGCGGCGCGCGAGCGCGGTGCCGGTGTGGTCCTGATTTCCGAAGATCTGGATGAATTGTTCGCGCTCGCGGACCGTGTCGTCGTTATCCATTCCGGCAATCTCGAGGACGCTGGTGAAATCGAAAACCTCGATCGTGCATCTGTCGGTCTGATGATGGCGGGACATTCCACGGAGGCGCAAGCATCATGATCAGAATGGAACCAAGGGCTGAGACCTCCCGCCGTATAGCCATTATCGCCCCCATTGCTGCTGTGGTGGTTGCCCTAGTGCTGGCCGCTATACCGCTTTTGGCGGCTGGGCAGAATCTGGGCGAAGCTTACGGCTTGATGTTCAAGGGTGCGTTCGGTTCGGCCTTTTCCTTCTCCGAAACCCTGACCCGGGCAACGCCGCTTATCCTGACCGGGTTGGCGGCGGCGGTCGCGTTCCGTGCGAAATTCTGGAATATCGGAGGCGAAGGACAATTTTATCTGGGTGCGCTTGCTGCGGTCGCGGTCGGGACCGGCGCAATTTCCGCGCCCGCCTGGATCCTGTTGCCGCTGGTTCTGATCGCCGGCGCCGCGGCTGGCGCCGTCGGATTGATCGGGCCTGCATACCTGAAGACCCGGTTCAATACCGACGAAGTTGTGACAACCCTGTTGCTGAATTTCATCATTATTTTGCTTGTCCAGATGCTGCTGCAAGGTGCGCTCAAGGACCCCATGTCGCTTGGCTGGCCGCAATCCGAGCCGATCCTGGATCAGGCAATTTTGCCGCCGCTGGTCGACCGGTTCCGTGTCCATTGGGGACTGATTGTCGCTCTTGGGGCAGCCATTGCGATCTATATCGTGATGCGCCACACCGTGCTGGGGTTCCAGTTGCGGGCCGTAGGCGAAAACCCCCACGCCGCCAGACATGCAGGTATTTCGGTTAGTGGTACCATGCTGAAGGCCGCTGCGATTTCTGGCGCGTTGGCAGGGCTGGCGGGTGTCAGCGAAGTGGCCGGGCTGAAAGGATACCTGACATCGGATATCTCGCCGGGCTTCGGATATGCCGGCATCGTGGTCGCCATGCTGGCCGGTCTGTCGCCGATCGGGGTAGTGATTTCCTCGATTTTTATCGCCGCCATATTTGTTGGCGCGGATTCCATGAGCAGGGCCATCGGTGTCTCGAACTATCTGGCCGACCTTGTGGTCGCGCTGTCTCTTTTGTGCGTGCTGGTTGGCGGCGTTGCTGCCAGGTACAAGTTCCGCTGGATGGGACTCAAGGGGAGGGAGGTTTAGGTCATGGAATTCCTCGAAATCTTCCTGAACGAAAATTTCTGGCAAGCCGCGATCCGCATCGCAACACCCTTGATTTTCGGCACCCTCGGCGCCCTCATTTGCGAACGCGCCGGGGTCCTTAATCTGGGTATAGAGGGCATTTTCACGGCCGGCGCCATGTCCGGCTGGATGGCGGTGTGGCTCGGGGCTGGTCTCGCCGGCGGATTGCTGACGGCGATGATTGTTGGCGCGATACTTGGCCTTTTGCACGGAATTCTGACCGTACCTCTTGGACTTTCACAGCACGTCTCTGGGATCGGGGTGACCATGCTCGCGACCAGTCTCGCCTATTTCACCTACCGAACCACCCTGCCGGATGTCACTTCCCCGCCACGAATCGAGGCGTTTCAACCGCTCGATATACCGGTCCTCTCGGACTTGCCATTCCTTGGGCCTGCCCTATTCCAGCATACGTTCATGACATATCTGGCTTTTTTCCTGGTTTTTGTGGTCGCCTGGGTATTGAAAAGCACCCCACTTGGTCTGGCGATCAGGGCGGTTGGCGATAACCCGTCGTCGGTCGATAGCCAGGGCATGTCGGTCTACGCGCTGCGGATCGGTGCCATCATGGCCGGGTCTTCACTGATGGCCCTTGGCGGTGCGTTTCTCACCATGGCGGCGTTTGACGCCTTCTTTTTCGGCATGGTCAACGGTCGGGGCTGGATATGCATCGCGCTGACCGTGTTTGCCTCCTGGAAGCCACGCAAGGCGTTGCTTGGAGCGCTCCTTTTTGGCGCGTTCGAAGCCTACCAGGTACGTTTGCAAACCGAAGTCGGATCGTTTGTGCCGGGCGAGGTGTTCCTGATGGCACCCTACATTCTCTCAATCGTCGCGTTGATTATCGTCGCACGAAGTGCAGACTATCCGCGCGCGCTGCTGGTACCCTGGTTCAAGGGCGAGAGGTAGCCGGAGGAACCGATGGAACTTGATCTGGTCGTACGAAACGCTAACTTGCCGAATGGGCAAAAGGGCGTGGATATCGGGGTTGCCGACGGGCGCATCGCGGCCAACGGCCCGAACCTGGATGGCCAGGGGGCGACCGAGATCGACGCCACCGGGATGCTCGTCGCGCCTCCCTTTGTCGACGCACATTTCCACATGGACGCGACCTTGTCGCTGGGCCGGCCCCGGCTCAACCAGTCCGGCACGTTGCTTGAAGGGATCGCGCTCTGGGGTGAATTGAAACCCATCCAAACCCACGACGAGATTATCGAGCGGGCACTGCGCTATTGCGATCTCGCGGTCTCGCAAGGCGTGCTGGCGATCAGAAGCCACGTGGATATCTGCGACGATAGTCTGCTGGGCGTCGAAGCGTTGCTGGATGTGAAGAAAAAAATCTCGGACTATATTGATCTTCAATTGGTCGCGTTTCCACAGGACGGTTTTTACCGCTCGCCAACCGCGGAACAAAACCTGATCCGCGCACTCGATATGGGCGTCGACGTGGTCGGCGGTATCCCGCATTTCGAGCGCACCATGGCCGATGGAGCAAAAAGTGTCAGGGCGCTCTGCGAAATTGCCGAGAAGCGGGGACTGCACGTCGATATGCATTGTGACGAATCGGACGATCCCATGTCCCGGCATATCGAGACCCTTGCCCGGGAGACCCAGCGCCTCGGGCTGCAGGGCCGGGTCGCTGGCTCGCACCTCACCTCGATGCATTCAATGGACAATTATTACGTCTCGAAACTCCTGCCGCTGATCGAGGAGGCCGGCGTCGCAGCGATCGCCAACCCGCTGATCAACATGGTGATCCAGGGCCGCCACGACACTTACCCGAAACGACGCGGCATGACCCGGGTGCCCGAAATGCGGCAAGCCGGCATTGCCGTTGCTTTTGGCGCCGATTGCGTCATGGACCCGTGGTATCCGCTGGGCCAGGCCGACATGTTGGAAGTTGCCCATATGGGGTTGCACGTGGCCCAGCTCACCAGCCGCGACGAGATAGATTGGTGCTTTGGCGCGGTCACTGAGACGCCAGCCAGGATCCTCGGGATCGAGGGTTACGGGCTGGAAGTAGGCTGCAACGCCGACATGGTCGTGCTGCAGGCCAGTGACACCATCGAGGCGATCCGCATCAAGGCGGCGCGGCTGTTCGTGATCCGGCGTGGCAAGGTCATCGCGTCGCAACCTCGCCAAATTACAAAGCTGTCCCTCGATGGCCGGCCCGACAGCATCGACGCTGCCGATTACGCGCCAACTGAGGGCGCTTGAATCCGTGTAAGCAGCATCTTGAGGAACTCACCCTGACCCACCGAGAGTTGGTGCCGGGGATAATAGATATCGATCTTGATCGTCGTATCGATGGCCAGTCGCCGCACCTTGAGCAACCCGAGCTGTTCCTCGTTTGACGCGCTTTCGTCAGCCATAATGGCCAGACCCATCCCCGTCTGGACCGCCACCTTCATGGTGTCGATATTATCGACGATCGCGCAAAAATCTGGCCGAATGCGGTTGTCCGCAAGGAGATCACTGATAATCCGCCCGTAACCGACCGACAATTCATTCATGATCAGCCGCTCGCCCTGCAATTCGTCCAGGTCTGCCGACCCCTCTGATTGGGCGAGCCTATGGTCGGGCGGCATCACCAGCACAAGCGATGTTTCCGTGAGCCGGCGGGTAACGATGCCTGTCGGTACCCGTTCCGGGTCGACCCGGACCGTGATTCCGAACTGCAACTTGCCATCGCGCAGCTGGTCAAAAATCGTGCCCGTGGGGGCGGTCCGGATTTCCAGTTGACCGTCAAAATCCGGTAATTCTTTTGGAAAGATTGTCGGCAACAGGTTTGCCGCCAGGCCCGACATCAGCCCCAGCGCGATCTTGTCCTGCTCGGCCCCGCGTAGCGCCCGGGCAACGTCCACCAGGTTGTGAAACTCGTTGGAGACCCGCTCCGCTTCATGAAAAAACAGCAGGCCCCGCTTGGTCGGCTCGACCCCGTGCGCCGTACGCCGGAATAGAGGGAACCCAAGCAGGCTTTCGAGCAATTTGACCTGCTCGCTGATCGCCGATTGCGAAACATTCAAGACCTCCGAGGCGCCGGTAAAGCTGCGAGAGCGCAGTACCGCGAGGGCGTATCTGATCTGCCGAAATTTCATTGGTCTATCAAACCGGTATGCACAAACAAGAACATATCCATCCCTGATCCATAGCGTGCAGAGAAATTTGTGCAAACTATTATCGGAGAAACAGAATTTAGTTGCGGAACACCCTATTGGACATCGTCCCTCATGCGTAATAAATTTAATGGGTGAAATCTTGAAGCCAGGCCCCGGAACAAATTTCGTCGATAGCCAGGAAGTGGCAAAAATCAGGTAAAATCGAAGAGAAGAATGTGTAAGCAGAGCATGACAGATATTGTCAAAACCGTATCGATCATTTCCTATATCTCGTTCTCGCGGCTGGCAATGTCGGGACGTAGGGCACTAACGGGTCCGTTGACATTATCGGTAAATCCGAATTCGTAGACCCCTCACACGGGTTGAGGCGCTGCCCCGGCGGACCGTTGAGGTGGCAACGCTGAGGAGTACGGGTCCAGGCGCGGGGTATATTTATGGCAATGGTCGGTTCAGATTTGAAGGCTCCTATGTTCGCGATTATTGAAATTTCAGGGAATGCTCTAAAATAGGGGCGGACAGGTGATACCGACGGGGTCACCGGCAATGCGCATGAGTTGGCAGTAACAATGATCAAGCGTTCGATACTTTCAGACCTGTTCACCACCGTATCGGATCGCGGGCGGGCGCTGCTCGGGACCGAGTTAAAATCCGGTGGCGACGGGGCGTTGCCCTTGATCGCGCAATGCGAAGCGTTGATTTCGGGCCAGGGTGAAGCCACCGGGATGGCGCTCGCCCGGGAAATTCTGACCCGGTTTGAAGACCTTGAGGGTGATGGACGGTTGGAATTTTTTAGGTGCCTTGCGACATCGTTCGGACCCGTTGAAAATAGCCTGAGCGCCGCCATTTCCAAGTGGCAGGACGATCCAACGGGCGAGAGCGAATCCGACGTTCATTTCGCATCCGAGCCCCGGCGTCAGGAATTATTCCGGCGCCTCAACCGGTCGCCGGGCGGCACCAGGGCTTTGGTGGCCATGCGGACGACACTTCTGGATATCCTGCCTGGTCATCCTGAGCTGAAAATTGTCGACCGGGATCTGCATCACCTATTGTCGTCCTGGTTCAATCGCGGGTTTCTGACCATTGAGCAGATCGAATGGTCGACGCCTGCGAGTATTTTAGAAAAAATCATCCGCTATGAAGCCGTCCATGAGATCCGGGATTGGGAAGATTTGCGCCGCCGCGTGGATGCCCCGGATCGGCGTTGTTACGGTTTTTTCCACCCGACGCTTGGGAACGAGCCGCTGATTTTTATTGAGGTCGCGTTGACCCACGAAATCCCGAATACGATCGAGCCGATTTTGGCCGATGGCCGCGAGCCGGATGATCTCAAAAAGGTCAACACCGCCGTTTTCTATTCGATCTCGAACTGCCAGGAAGGCCTGCGCGGGGTCTCATTTGGGAACTTCCTGATCAAACAGGTGGTCGACGAATTGACGCGCGATTTACCTGACCTGGCAAATTTCGTCACGCTGTCGCCGGTCCCCCGGTTTCGCCGCTGGCTGGAACAATTGGTGCGTGACGAAAATGGTGGAGAAGCCGATACCATGGCCGGGGAAGCACTCCGGCTGATCGGAGAGCAGAAATGGTACCAAAATCCGGAGACAGTCAAAGCGGCCATGGCCCGGATGATGCCGCTGGCGGCGCATTATTTTCTGACCGCCAAGAATAAACATGGTGAACCGTTCGATCCGGTTGCGCGGTTCCATCTTGGCAACGGCGCCCGCCTCGAGCGGATCAACTGGCTGGGCGATGTATCCGAACAGGGCCTTTCCGGCGGCGTGGGTCTGATGGTGAATTATCTCTACGACCTTCGGGATCTGGAACGCAATCACGAAGCCTTCGTCAACGGCGAAATTGTCGCCTCCAGCAAAATTGCCAAACTCAACAAGCCCTTCAGGTGATGTTAAGCTATTGAAAGGAAATACGAATTATGGAACTTAAAGGTGAGCAAAAGATTGAGGCTTCGAGGGAAAAAGTCTGGGAAGCCCTGAACGATCCCAAGGTTTTGAAAGCCTGTATTCCCGGTTGCGAAGAACTCAACCAGGTTGGAGACAATGGCTTCGACGCGATAGTCCTTGCCAAGATCGGGCCGGTCAAGGCCAGGTTTACCGGCAACGTGGAATTGTCAAACATCAACCCGCCGGAAAGTTACACGATATCTGGTGAAGGTAAGGGCGGCGCCGCCGGCATGGCCAAGGGTGGCGCTGACGTGTTCCTCGAAGCTGATGGCGATACGACGATCCTGAAATATACGGTCAAGGCCGACGTGGGTGGCAAGCTCGCCCAAATCGGGTCGCGCTTGATCCAGTCGACCGCGAATAAATATGCCCGCGACTTTTTCGCCAAATTCGGCGGCATCGTCACCGGTGAAATTGCGCTCGACGAGGGCGCGGCCGCACCGACCGGGGATGTGGCCGCATCCGCTGCACCAGCCGCGGCCCCGGCTGGTGCTGTCGCCGGAGGTTCTGGATCCAACGCGGTGCATGTGCGGCACCTCAACTGGGTGTTTCTGGCGATCATCATCGGGCTGCTGGTTTATATCCTGAAATAGCCGCGCATTTTCGCGGGAGACGGGCCATTTGAACACGTTCCGATATTTCGCCTACGGATCGAATATGCTGACCGAGCGCCTGGTCCGGCGGTGCCCGAGCGCAGCACCGGCTGGGCCTGCGGCTGCCCTCGAATATCGGCTGCGTTTTGCAAAAACGGGCCGGGACGGTTCTGCCAAGGCAACGCTTGTCAGAGACCCCGCGCAAATGGTTCACGGCGTCCTGTTCGCAATCGAGACTTGCGAACTTGATGCGCTGCACAGCGCTGAGGGCGCGGGCGTCGGCTACGATTATCAACAGTCTTTCCGGGTTACGGGTCCAGACGGCAAGGAAATCCAAGCCAGCACTTATATCGGCGTGTGCCACGCCTACAACGATAGCCTCAAACCGTTCGACTGGTACCGTGCGCTGGTTCTTGCTGGCGCAACCCAGCATTGTTTGCCGGACGATTATCTGGATCAATTTCGCGGTATCGTGGTTGAACCCGATCCAGACAAATCCCGGGTGGGCCGGATCGAAGCGTTGGAAATCTTAAAATCCGCGGGCTTTGAACACCTGGTCGGCGGTTGATCGCAGAGTTGCGGGTCAGATAATCCGCGCCACCTCGTCGAATTCCAGCCGGGGCAGGCGGCGGAAAAGTTTTTCAGTGTCGGCATAGCCAAGGCAGCACAAAAAGTTGACCTCCTGGGCGGTGCCGTCCAGGAACGCGGCTTTTACCTTCTCTTTGTTGAACCCCGATATCGGCCCGCAATCGAGCCCGAGTGCTCGCGCCGCAAACATGAAATAGGCCCCCTGCAGGGTGCCATTGCGAAACGCCTCATCCAAAATCACGTCGTCTTTGCCGCGGTAATAATCAGCTGCCTTTGGATCGTGCGGGAAAACCTTTGGAAGTTCTTTCCAGAATTCCAGATCGTAAGTGATGATAACCGTCACGGGGGCGGCTAGTACCTTGTCGGCGTTGCCCCCAAAAACGCAGTCACCTAGCCGCTTCTTCTCTCTGTTGCTGGCAACAAAGATATACCGCGCCGGCTGCTGGTTCATGCTGGTGGGACCCCATTTCATCAGGTCGTAAAGCCGACGACAGGTCGCCTCCGAGACCTGTTTCCCGGTCCAGCCATTGTGGCTCCGGGCGTCGGTGAGCAGCAGCCGGATGGTCTCGGGGTCGGCCCGCATTACTTCGTCCTTGAGGCGCGCCGCCTGTTCCTGTGCCTCTAGATCTTCGCGCAAGTCTCGCTCGCCCGGCATGGGAGCCTCCTTTGGTGCCGCATCCGGCTGAGACCTAGATTAGTCGCACCTGGAGATTTCAGCAAATCAAAGCGCGATTGAGGAGGAGCAGCGCAGTTTACCTGACGAATTGGGACGCCACCCAGTGATGAAAATTGTGGGTCGGGCCGTCCATGGCCGGGGAAAATTTTCCGCCATCGAAACTCGCCCCGCGCCGACCACGTTGCATGCCTTCAACAACGAAAACATCTTCGACGAAAATGTCCTGCCATTGTCGGGCGTTTTTCTCGCGAAGTGCGGCGTGGGAATTGTCCAGCATATCCGGGGATGCGTAGTAAATCTCGACCTGCTCGATGGTCGTTGTCTCGTCCACCGGGATCAACAGGATGGCGTAGACATGATCGCGGTGCACCCCGAACAGGACGTTGGGGTAGAGCGATATATATTCCGCCGCCGTGTCCCATTTATGATCCAACCCGGTAAAATCGATAAACAGCCCGCTAACCTCGTCTTCGATCTGGCGATAAACGTTGCTCCCCTGGCCCGAATATGCGCCGCGTTTCTCGATATGGTAATGGTCCTCAAGCCGTGAATAGCTGTTCAGACCCGGATGGATCCAGGGCAGATGGTAGGATTCGCAATAATTCTCGACCGCCAGTTTCCAATTCGTATTGACGGTGAGGGAAAAGGAACTTTCCGGGCCACCGTGATAAATGGGTTGATCGAATTCGGACCAACGTTTGATCAGATCCTGAGCCCATTCGGTGAATGCGGGTGCGGTTCCTGATATATTGACAAAAATCACATCGCGCCACACGTGAGAACGAATCTTAAAAAGCCCGAGTTCATCCCGGTGGATATCTTTATGTTCATTGCTGCCGGGACCACCCACATACGGCGTCGATTTGAGCGCGCCGTCATGATCGTAGCACCAGGAATGGTAGGGGCAGCGGATGGCGCCTTTTATTTTACCCGGCTTGTCCACCAGGATCATCCCCCGGTGCCGGCAGGTATTCTCAAACACATTGATGGTGCCAGCCGCGTTCCGGACAATCAGCAGCGGCTGGCCGGCAAACTCGATCGGCTTGGCGTAGCCCGGCTTCGGGACATCGTTGCCAAACCCGATCGCCATCCAATTGTCGAAAAAGACGACCCGCTTTTCTTCTTCGAACATCGTTTTGTTGGTGTAAAAAGCATTCCCGAGCCCGCGCGCCGTATCGACCGGTTCGAGCACATGTTTGAGTGAGTCGCGATCAATGACGTTCATGATTTTCCCGCGCGAAATTAGGCTGAACGAGATTGCTAGACTAATTGTTTAGGACGCAATCCGAAAAAATATCCTCTTCACTTGAATTTTATTCAAGTGAAGGTTGATCGCGGCCGGATTCATGCAACAACCAATCGCGGACCAAGATGCCGGACGGTGAGAGGTTGTCGCGGTTAGACCAGGTCAGGCAAAAATGTCCGGCTGCCGGTAACGACAACCCGGTGAAATGAACCAGTTCCCCGGATATTAGAAAAGGCCGGGACAGATGTCGCCAGCAAAGTCCAACCCCTATTCCGTCGGCGGCGGCCTGCAGCGAGATCGAATAATTGTTGAAGCGGGGTCCATTGAGCCGCCCGGCCGGGATGCCCATATCGCGGAACCATTCGGACCAGGTCATCCAGCTGCGGTTGAGCGCCTCCATTTGGATTAGCGGCAGGCCGGGCAGTTCGACACCCCCTATTCCGGCATGACGTTTGGCAAATTCGGGGCTGGCAACCGGGATGATCTCGTCATCAAAAAGAATAGCTGCTTCTTCGCCGGGCCAGTTGCCGCGTCCATAACGGATGGCCAGATCGACGTCTGCTCGTTTCAGATCAAACGGGGTGTCCGAAATCCTGTGGTTGACCCGTATATCGGGGTGTTGGCGCCAGAACGCCGTGATCCGTGGCATCAGCCAGAGAGACGCGACAGCGGTGGTTGCCCCGATCGTCACCGCTGAATTGACGTCGCCGGACCGCAACCGATCAAGTACGGTGGCTGTATGGTTGAAGGCGCGCGCCAGAACATCGTAAAGCTCTTCGCCTTCAGGTGTCAGCTCGATCCCGCGATGGATGCGCCGGAACAGCGAGACGGCGATATCCTGCTCGAGCGCCTTGATCTGGTGACTGACCGCCCCCGGTGTCACGTTCAACTCGGCAGCCGCGTCTTTCATACTCAAATGCCGCGCCGTCGCCTCAAAGACAGCGAGTGACGTGAGTGGGGGTAAACCATAAAAGCGCGTCGCCATGGCAAAAATATCTCAGGGAAGCGCTGGAAAGTCTATTGGGAATTATCGAGCCGGTCCGCGTATCTTGCAAACCGGGAAAGACTATATTGAAGTTTGGTACGGGAATTGTTGCAAAGGAATAGCGGCTATGCGGGTGGCGATTATTGGCGGCGGTCCGGCGGGATTGTATTTTGCCTCGCTCTGGAAGAAACGCCACGGCCGGGACGAGGTGCATCTTTTTGAACAAAATCCGGCGGACGCAACCTTCGGATTTGGCGTGGTTTTTTCTGAATCAGCGCTCGGTTTCATGCGCGAGGGCGACCCCGATGTCTACGATCTTATTATGCCCCACATGGAATTGTGGAAGAACCTGTCCATCAACCACCGGGGCGAGCATATCCAGATCGATAATGTCGGGTTTGCTGCCATCGGCCGCCTGGAATTGTTGCAACTGCTCCAGCAACCGGTCAGCGCAGCGGGCGCTGAAATGCATTTCGAGACGCCGCTCGCCGACTTATCAAGGCTCGAGGGCTACGACCTTGTGGTCGCCGCCGATGGCGTCAATTCGCTTGTTCGCAGGAGCTTTGAAGGCGATTTCGGGACGTCGGTCAGTTACCTCGGCAACAAGTTCGTCTGGTACGGCACCACCAAAACGTTCGATACACTGACCCAGACCTTTGTCGAGACGCCGTCAGGCACGTTTAACGCTCACCATTACCGCTATTCCGACAAGATGAGCACCTTCATCGTCGAGTGCGACCGGGACACGTGGCTGGACACCGGATTTGACCGGATGTCTGAACCGGAAACCCTTGACGTCTGCGCGCGCGTCTTCGAGGATACGCTCGACGGTCACCCGCTGATCCCCAACCGGTCCTTGTGGCGCAATTTCCCTTGGATCCGGAACGATCGCTGGTCGTACCGCAACATGGTTCTGGTGGGCGACGCGCTCCGCACAGCGCATTATTCTATAGGTTCGGGCACCCGGCTGGCGCTTGAAGATGTGATTGCCCTGGTCAACGGGCTGGAGGAGCATCCCGGCGATATCGAAGCCGGGCTAATGGCCTACGAGGTGAGCAGGCGCCCGGTTGTCGACAAGCTTGTCGCGGCCGCGAAATCTTCGGCTTCATGGTACGAGCATTTCCCTGAACATATGAAATTGATGCCCCGAGAATTCGCCGACAGCTATATGAGGCGGTCAGCCGGTCCGGCGGTCGCAGCATGACCAGGAAAACTTCTCCATCCCTGATGGCTGACCACGTCCCCGACGATTGCCCCGGCAGTCGGGAAATCGGATTTTCCTGTCCTGAATTTTATAATGCCAGCTCCATTCTATTCGACAATTTGGACAAGGGGCGGTCCGGAAAAACCGCCATATACTGTCCGTTGGGAAACCGTACCTACGGTGAATTATGCGCCGAGGCGGCCCGCTATGGAAACGCCCTTCTTTCTCTCGGGCTCGGGGCGGGCGAGCGCGTTTTATTGTTTCTGGACGATACGCCCGCATACCCGGCGGCGCTATTTGGTGCGATCCGCGCGGGCCTGGTGCCGGTCCTGATCAATGTTCTGACGCCAGACGATCTTCTGCAATATTATCTCGAAAATTCCGGTGCCCGGGTGGCCATCGCTGATGCCGAATTTGTTGCGCGGTTTTCGGCCACGGCCTGCACGGGGACGGATCTGGAGACGCTGATTGTCGTCAATGGCGACGCTGGTGAGATCCCGATTAATACCCTGAATGCAACCCCCTGGCTGGAAGGGTTTGATTCCAGCCTCGACGCCGGCAATACCCACCGCGACGACATGGCATTCTGGATGTATTCCTCCGGCTCGACCGGTCGCCCCAAGGGCATCGTCCACCTGCAGCACGACATGGCTTATTCAGCGCGGTCCTATGCCGACCATGTATTGAAGCTCGACACCGACGATATTTGTTTCTCGGTCCCCAAGATTTTCTTCGCCTATGGCTTCGGAAATTCCATCAATTTCCCGTTTCACGCAGGAGCGTCCTGCCTGCTTCTTGCGGGACAGCCGAACCCGGCAGCGATATTTGAAGCGATCAAGGCATTTCGCCCGACGGTGTTTTTCGGTCTACCGACTCTTTTCACCGCACTCGTCAAGGCACCTGATGCTGCGGATTCGGATCTGACCTCTCTGCGTCTTTGCCTCTCTGCCGCCGAAATTTTGTCGGAAGAGATTTTTACCGCCTGGAAAGACATGTCCGGCCTCGAAATCGTGGAGGGGCTGGGTTCAACTGAAATCCTGCACATGTATCTCTCCAACACCTCCGACGCTAAAAAGGCGGGCGCCGCGGGCCGCCGCCTGCCCGGGTACGAAGTTGTGCTGCGCGATGCTGCTGGTCTCGCGGTTGGTGACAATGAAGAAGGTATCTTGTGGGTGCGCGGCCATTCCAGTTCACCGGGCTACTGGAACCAGCCGGACAAAACCGCCGAGACGATGCGCGACGACGGCTGGCTCTATACCGGCGACCGGTTCCGGCGGGACCGGGACGGCTATTACTATTTCCTTGGCCGGGCGGACGATCTGGTCAAGGTGTCCGGTCAATGGGTCTACCCGCTGGAAGTAGAAGGCTGTTTGAACGAACACCCCGATGTCAGGGAATGTGCCGTGATAGCGGTGGCGCTTGCCGACCGCCGCACCGTCTTGAAAGCCATTGTTGCATTGAACGATGGGTCATGCGGCCACGACGCCACCATCAAGGGCCTGCAGGCTTTTGTGAAAGACCGCCTGCTGCCCTACAAGTACCCCCGCATCGTCGTTTTCGTTGAAAACTTACCGAAAACCGGCACGGGCAAGATAGACCGTCAGCAATTGCTGAACATGCCCGACCGGAACGATTGACCAGTCAGACAGGCTTGCTCTCGCAAGTGGAACTTCGTTTCCTGATTACACTTGAAGCGCCGCCACATTTCGTGACACCATCCCGGTCAGACATCCTTGGCCTGGATAGTCATAAACCGGGCCAGGCTTGCGATCAGGAGATGCATCCAAATGCCAGAGCGATCGTTCGCGAAAGAAGTCAAGCAACTGCGTGTCGGGGCAGGTGAAGTCTTCGAAGGCGAAGGCATCCTTGCCGTCACCAAGGGCTTGCTACAGTCAGGAGTCTCCTATGTGGGTGGCTACCAGGGCGCCCCGGTCTCGCACCTCACGGACGTGCTCAACGACGCCCGCGATATCCTCGACGAATTGGGCATCCATTTGGAGACCTGCGCTAACGAAGCGGGTGCCGCTGCCATGTTGGGCGCGTCGATCAATTACCCGATCCGCGGCGCTGTGACGTTCAAATCTATTGTGGGCACCAATGTGGCCTCCGACGCCTTGTCGAATCTGGCATCCCCTGGCGTGACCGGTGGCGCGTTGATCGTGCTTGGCGAGGATTACGGGGAAGGCTCGAGCATTATCCAGGAGCGCACCCACGCGGTCGCCATGAAATCCCAGGTCTGGCTGCTCGACCCGAAACCGGACCTCAAAACAATCGTCGATCTGACCGAAAAGGCGTTCGAACTGTCGGAAGCCACCAACACCCCGGTCATGATGGAATTGCGTGCCAGGGTCTGCCATATGAGCGGACGGTTCGAGGCGCGCGACAATGTGGCTGCCGATCTGTCCCTGAACAACCCGATCCAAGAGCCGTATTATAATCAGGACCACATCAGCCTGCCGCCATCGACCTATGTGCAGGAAAAGCTGAAGATCGAAGTGCGCTGGCCGGCTGCGATCAAGTTCATCGCCAAAAACAAACTCAACGAATTGCACAAAGGCCGGGTCAAGGAAACCGGGCTGATCGTCCAGGGCGGCATGTATACCGGCGTGATCCGGGCGCTGCAGGCCTTCGGGCTAGCTGACGAATTCGGCAAGACCGATGTTCCGCTTTTGGTGCTCAACGTCGTCTATCCTTTGGTGCCCGACGAAATTGCAAATTTCTGCAAGGGTAAAAAGGCGGTCCTCATCGTTGAGGAAGGACAGCCGAAATTTATGGAGCATGAGATCAAGTCGCTGGTGCTGGATCGCAGCATCAAGACGAAGGTTTCAGGCGGCGATGTGATGCTCATGGCGGGCGAGTTGAACGGCGAAGCCATGCTCCGGGGCCTGTCGGACTTTTTCAAGAAACACCGCTCAGCGGAAACCGCCCTCGGGCCCATTGCCAAGGCGGTTAAGGAAATGGACAATATCCAGGCCAGGGCCGCCGATATTCTCGGCCAGCCGGTCCCTGCGCGTCCGCCCGGTTTCTGCACCGGCTGCCCGGAACGTCCGATCTTCAGCGCCCTTAAATTGGTGGAGGAACAGGTCGGCAAGGTGCATATCAGCGCCGATATCGGCTGCCACACCTTTGCGGCTCTGGCGCCTTTCAACCTCGGCAATACGGTGCTTGGATACGGGCTCGGGCTGGCGTCATCCACGGGACTATCGTCGATGATGAAGCGCAAGGTTGTCTCGATCATGGGCGATGGCGGGTTCTGGCACAACGGCCTCACAACCGGCGTTGCCAACCACATATTCAACCAGGATGACGGCGTACTGGTCATCGTCGCCAACGGCTATTCGTCGGCGACCGGGCACCAGCATATCCCTTCGACCGGGACAAATGCCCGCGACATGGAAACTGGTATGAGCATCGAACAGGCGCTGCGCGGTATCGGCGTCACACAGATAGAGCGCGTCGATTCTTTCAGTGTGGGCAAGATGATTACCAGCCTGAAGCGGGCCATCACCAGCACCAGAAAAGGCCTCAGCGTCATCATCGCCGAAGGCGAATGCATGCTCGCCCGCCAGCGCCGCATCAAACCAAAAATCGCCGCTGCGCTGAAATCCGGCAAACGGGTCGAGCGGGTCCGGTTCGGCGTCGATGAAGAGACCTGCACCGGCGATCATTCGTGTATCAGACTGTCTGGTTGTCCCACCCTGACCATCAAGGAGAGCCGCGATCCCCTGCGCAAGGATCCGGTTGCCCATGTCACCAACGGCTGTATCGGCTGCGGCAATTGCGGCGAGGTGGCCCACGCCGCGATCCTATGCCCGTCCTTCCACAAGACCACCATCATCCAGAACCCGAACCTGCTCGACCGGATGCTCTTTGGCGTGCGCAGCCGCGTGATCGGCTGGCTGCAGGGCGGGCAGGCGGCGTAATGGCCAAGACGAAACCCCGCCCCCGGACATTTGGCATTCTGATCGCGGCGCTTGGCGGCGAAGGCGGTGGCGTGCTGACCAACTGGCTGGTCCAGGCGATTTCCAGTTGCGGCTATTACGTGCAATCGACCTCGATCCCGGGCGTTGCCCAGCGGACCGGCGGTACGACCTATTATATCGAGTTTTACCCGGTCCCGATCTCCGAACTTGGCAACCGCCGGCCCAACCTCGCCCTGACCCCGATGCCGGGGCGGGTCGATGTGGTGATTACTTCGGAACTGATCGAAGCTGCCCGCGCGGTCCAGGGCGGTTTTGTGGATCCCAAACGCACAACGTTAATTGCGTCGTCCCACCGGGTATTCGCGATCGCCGAAAAATCCGCCATGGGCGACGGTACGTTCGATTCTGATTTGGCGCTTAAAGCGTGCCATGAAATGGCTGCGCGTGCTGTCATTTTCGACATGGAAAAAATCGCGGCCGACGAAGGTACTGTGCTCTCCTCGGTCATGATCGGGGGGTTGGCGGGCACCGGCGCGGTCCCTATCCCGGCCGCGAAATTCGAGGCTGTGGTCGCCAATTCCGGGCGCGCCGCCGAGGCGAGCCTTGCCGGATATCATCGCGGCTTCAGGGCGGTTACCGAAGTCGGCGCAGTGGAAACCCCTACCCCTGCTAGTGCCCCCAACACAATAGCGCCTCCCTCGTTTCTGGCAGATCGCGTCAGCGCCAGCTGGCCGGTGGAAACCCAGTATGTCGGGATGGCGGCACTTGCCCGTTTGATCGATTACCAGAACAATAAATACGCTGCTTTGTATCTTGAGCACATGGCACCGGTTATCGCGTTCGACAGGGCCCATAGAGGTGCCCGCAACGGTTGGCAACTCACCAAGGAGACCGCCCGCTATCTCGCGCTCCGCATGAGTTATGAAGACATAATGCGCGTTGCCTGGCTGAAAACCAGAAAGTCCCGTTTCGACCGGATCCGTGAGGAGGCCCGTGCCGGCGATCACGAACCGGTCCGGATCACCGAATTTCTCAAACCGGGACCGGAAGAGTTTTGCGCGCTGCTGCCGATTGGTGTGGGCAATTGGTTGATGAACCGGGTGCGCCGCAATGGCAATGAGTCGCGGTACCATATGGGGATGCATATTCGCTCCGACACTGTTACCGGCTTTCTCACCATGCGGATCCTGGCCGCGCTTCGCGGTTTGCGTAAGCGGTCGTGGCGTTACGCGCAGGAGAAGGCGCAGATCGAGACCTGGCTCGGGCTGGTGCTGCGCGCCGCCAATGTCAATTACCGGTTCGGCGTCGAGGTGGCCGAATGCGCCAACCTGATCAAGGGGTATGGCAACACCTACCGCCGTGGGGTTGCGAACTTCAACCGCCTGATGGCTGAAATCGTCATGCCTGCGATCGATGCCAACCGTAACGCCGCCAAAAAAGTTGCCGAAGCCAGAGACTCCGCGTTGGCCGACCCGGACGGCAATCAATTTGTAGCATTGCTGCCTGGTGCGGAAGAAAACGGGGCCAGGGCTGGCAGCCGTGCAGCCGCGTTATCACCCGGCGAATAATACGCCTAGGCGACGGTCTCAGCGAATTGCAATTGCGCCGCCAGGGTCTCGACGTCCAGGTGTCCGCGCTTGATCCAGACCCGGGCCCCCGATTGCCCGGCAATCGCGGTGGTCGTCGACCCGGCGGGCAAGCGCAGCCAGGACCATTTTTCCAGCGTCTCTCCGGCTTCGGCAAAGCCGCCCTCAAGTACAAAGATTTCCATTCCCTTTGGCGCGGCCAGAGAGACGAATTGCCCGGCGGCCCACGTCTCCATCCGGACGTCTTCGCGGGAATCGTGAAACAGCGGCATAACCTCAACCCCGTCGGCTTCGGGCGTGAAAACCATTTTATTGGTATCAATCCGCCCGTGGCTCCGGTCCTGATCCTCGAACTGCCAGAGCTTGACGAAGATCGTACACCCTTCATCCGAGCGCGGGGTGTGGCGCGATTGGGGCGGGTTGCGCACATAATAACCCGCCGGATAGTCGCCATGCTCGTCCTGAAAGACACCGTCAAGGACGATGAATTCCTCGCCACCTGTGTGGGTATGGGCTGAAAACCGGCTGTCGGGCGCGTACCGGACAATCGACGTGGCCCGCCCCGCCTCGGCTCCAATCCTGTCCAGCATGCGTCGAGAAACGCCCGGCATGCGGGTCTCGACCCAGTCGATCGACGCCCCGTGCACAAGCGTGCGTTGGCTAAAATCCGCGTTGATTTTCATGGATGTTCCTTATTGCCCGACCCCCGTCAGCCAAGGTATTCGGGCTGACGGGACCTGATCTGGTTTCTACCCTGCGATACTCGGGCGTTTGTTCAGTTTCTGCCGCCACTTATTCAGGTGTGTGCAATCTTCCGGTATGTCGATATTCACGGCGTCAGCAAAACTCAGTCCGGCAAAGACTGTAATATCAGCCATGGAAAAATTATCTCCTGCAACATAGGGTTGGGTTTCAAGAACACCATTGAAATAAGCCATGCCTTTGGCTGCGCGTTCGCGCTGGTGCAGGCCCCATTCTTTGCATTGGAATTCTTCGATATCGGGACCAAGCCCGGGCGTGGCATGATGGAAATAGGCCGCGACGGCATCCAGCAAAACGGCTTCGGCCCGCCGCTGCATCATGTGGATAATTCCACGCTGCTTTGCGTCCGTCCCGGTGAGTTTTGGTACGTCACCCAGATTGTCAAGGTATTCAGTAATAGCGGTACATTCCGCAAGCTTGGTTCCGTCCTCCAGTTCAAGCACGGGTACGGCGGGAAACGGGTTCATTTTGCGGAATTGCGGTGATTTATGCTCACCGTTCGGGACATCGACACTGATAAATTCGACCTGATCGATAAGCTCAAGTTCGGCCAGGGCAATACGCACCCGAGCCGGATTGGGGAATTCCCTGTAATCATAAATTTTCATTGTAATGTATCTCCATACCTCTATCTATCAGTAGATAGTTGATATACGCAATAGCTTGAGGTTATGTCAAGCCTACCTATCGATAGATTTGTGAGAATGGTGCGCATTGTGAGCGATATGCAACAAAAACTGCTGGATACTGCCGAGAACCGATTTCGTTCCGATGGGTATCACGGTGTCAGTTTCCGGGAACTTGCCGACGAGCTGGAGATCAAAAGCTCGAGCGTCCATTATTATTACCGCCGCAAGGAAGACCTTGGCCTGGCGGTAGTCGAGCAATACTCGAAGAAAATATTCAACTTGCTGGACGCAGAATGTGAGACCGCATCGACCAACAGTGAACGCCTCGCGATATTCTACAGGCTTTACCGGGGGGCCTTGGCTGAGAACCACAAGATTTGTCTGTGTGGCATATTCGGTGCGGAAAAAGATGGCCTTCCGAACGAATTGAGCAAAGCGGTTGCAGCATTTCTGGAACGAAACATTTCCTGGCTTTCCGAAACGTTGGCCGACGATCTTGGCGAACAAAAAGCGCGTGCCAGAGCGGAGCACATTGTCGCGACATTACAGGGTGCAATGATCTTGGCTAAAAACCTGGACGGCATGGCTCTGTTCGACCGCGTCGTCGCCGATTTGCTGGCCGATTGATCTGGCGATTAAGCGGGCTGTCAGGCAGGGTTTCAGCGCCCGAGATTGGGCAACCACAGGGCGATATCCGGCCATAGGATAAGGAGCCCGACCAGCGCCATGGCGCAGGCCATGAATGGTACGGCTGCCATGTATATATCGCGCATGCTGGTGCCGGGCGGCGAAACCCCTTTCATGACGAACAGCAGTAGGCCGAAGGGTGGTGTCGTAAAGCTGATTTCCAGCGCCAGCAGGACAATCACACCGAACCAAATTAGATCGAAACCGAATTGGGTCGCCAGCGGAAAAAATATCGGGACGGTCAGGAGCATCATCGACAATTGATCCATGAACATGCCAAGCACGAGAAGGATCGCAAACATAATCAACAGCATGGTGATGGCGTCGAAATCGAACCCGGTGGCCCAGCGGATCAATCCGGAGCTGGCGCCGGAAAAAGCCAGCAGGGCCGAAAAGGTTGCCGAGCCGAAAATGATCAACAGCGCCATCGTCGTAACCCTCAAGGCTCCGGTGACCGACTTAATCATCGAATCCCAAGTCAACTTGCGGTAAATCGCCGCCAGCAATATCACCCCGACGCAGCCAAAGGCGGCCGATTCGGACGGCGTCGCCCAGCCATTCAGGATCAGCAGAATGACACCGGCAACGATCGAGATCATCGGCAGGATGTCGACCAAGAGCAGGCGGAATTTCTCGACCAGAGACGTTTGCACAACGTCGTAAGAAGGCGCGGCGTCAGGATCGATCAAGCACATGGCCAGGATCAGGATCGCATAAAAACATGCCAGCACCAGGCCGGGGACGACACCTGCGATCAGCAACCGGCCCACGTCAAGGTTGGCAAGCGTCGCCAGCAATACGGCAAGCGCCGATGGCGGGATCAGCATGGCC
This sequence comes from Hyphomicrobiales bacterium, assembly GCA_021775855.1. Classification (GTDB taxonomy): domain Bacteria; phylum Pseudomonadota; class Alphaproteobacteria; order Rhizobiales; family NORP267; genus NORP267. The sequence goes on along the minus strand of JAJFGZ010000005.1, from coordinate 57,075 downwards.
AGTCCGCCGGTGCCGAGAATAGGCCCGATCGCCATGTGCTTTTTGTACCCGCGCTTCTCCATCTCCGGCACCATCAGCGAGCCGAGCAGGGCGGTCGATCCTATCGATGATCCGGACAGCGTGGCGAATGCTGTGCCGCCGGCAACGGTGACGAAGGACAACCGGCCCGGGATCCGGCCCATCAACTGGTCGATCGCCGAGAACATTCGGCTGGCAAGCCCGGTAAAGAAAAATATTTCACCCATAAGCAGGAACATGGGCACTGGCATCAGGTTGAAAGTTGTGACTGTCGGGATCGCATTGTTTACCAATTGCCCGATACCGCGCGACATCTGTGTAAACAGATCGCCGCTGCCGCCCATGAAGAAGGTGGCCCCGACCATGTTGGCGGCAAGAAATGCGAGTGCCACTGGTACGCCCAGAAACATAAATCCGAGCACCGAACCGAGCAGGAAAACAAGCGCGAAATACCATTCCATTTTGGCGCTTATCCTGTCCTGAACTGGCGGCTATTCATGGACCCCGGCCTCCCCGGAATGCATCGTCTCATCGCCCCAGATGAACCTCGAAAACTGCGCCGCCATCAGGGAAAAACAGATCGGCATGGCTCCAAGCAATAGCCATTTCGGCATATCCAGAGAGCGCATATCGGCGTCGCCACGCGCATACGCCTTGATGGTGGCGCCGCCCGAATACCAGACGAGTAGCAGGCAGATTACAACACACAATCCAGCAATAACCCGGGAGAAGGCCCTGGCCTGCCGATTCGGCAATGCGGCTGTGAGCATTTCAATAAAAACGTGCCCACGTATCCGCGCCAGCCACGGCGAGGCGGCCATCGCGATGTACAGCAGGCCGTATTCGGTAAAGGTGAAAATGTGGGACGAGCCGGAAAAGTTCAGCGTGCGCGCGGTTGCCTGAAAGACAATTCCCGCCATGATCGCGACTAGATATATTCCCGCAAAAATAGCGAGAACATCGCATACCCGATCGATCGCACGCATCAACATTCCGGCCCGTCCAAGGTCCGCCTGTTATTCCCCGTAATACAATTCGCGCAGACGGTCGTAATTCTCTGCGGATCCCATTTCATCCAACCGGCCACGCATCCGCGCCCAGGCGGCATCGTCCGCCATCTTCTGGTAGGCTGCTGCAGCTTCATCTGTCATGGCAACAAACTGCATGCCGCCGGCCTGTAACGCTGCTTCGTCGCTGACCCGGTCTGTCTGGCGGGCGTCGTAGGATTTCTGCTCCCAGTCGATCACCACCTGCTGGATCAAAGCCTGGGCTTCAGGTGACAGGCTATCCCACCGGTCCTTGTTCATGATGACGCCGATGTCAGTGTTGTAGAAAGCCGGGTCGACACGGAAATTGAGAAACTCGTTCCATTTCAGATCGAGCAGGCCAATCGATGTCCATGCGGTCGATTCCACCACGCCTTTTTCCAGCGCCGAGTAAACCTCGGTCGAAGGCATCGAAGAGGTTGTCGCATTCAAGGCGACAAAAAACGCGTGATAGATCGGGTTGTCGCGCAGTTTCACGCCGGTCAGATCGAGCAGTCCGTCGCTGTTAAAAGTAGGCGGATTGACCGAATAGATGTGGAAATTGACGCCGCCATCAATCCAGCCGAGATGCTTGACGTTGAAGCGGGCCTGATGGATTTCGTCCATCAGCGCGGCGCCGCCATTGGCGCGGGCCTCCATCGGAGTCACCCGCCCGGCAACCATAGCGTCGATTTCAGGCACCGATGCGCCGTAAAAACTGCCGGGTGTGTGGATCATGTCGACAACCCCGTCACGTACTGCGTTGGGTTGCTCGAACATGCCGATGGCCTCTGGGCCGCCAAGAACCTCGACTTCCAGAATACCCTCGCCACGGGCGTTCAGATCGTCGATCATGGCGAGAAAGGTTTTGGTATAAACCAGAAATGCCGGGAACGCGTGGACGGCGGTAATTCTCTCGACCGCGAGCGCCTGCCCGCTGAATAACATCGCCGAAAGACCAACGGCGGCAAATAATGATTTCAGGAATGTCATACTCTTCCTCCCACTAGGTTGGAGCTTGAATCGCCCGTGAAATATTGTGGTAGCACGAGATTATGCATTCTCGTGCCACTGGAGATTTGAAGCTCTCGAGCCGCAAATCCCATTCAAGCTTAGGGCAAGGAGTGCGCCCCGGCAAACAATTTTACGATAGTGTAAAATGGCGATGCCGGATCATCGCGTGGTGGCAGACGCGGCCGAACGGCGGAAAGTTTTGCGAATCTTCCCTGAGATCCGCCAAGACGTTTGACGAGAGTGCCGTGTTCAGCGCTGCTAGATCGTCGAAAACAACTTCATTACCGAGCGCCACTCTGGCAGCGGAAAAGTCACCGAAATCCGCGTCGATTGGCAGGTAGCAAAGGACGTTTCTGACATCCGGAAACCGCGCCAGGATCGGTGGGTGGTTCGCAACATAAAAGTCGCGGAATTTTTTGGCCTCCACGATCGGTTCAAAATACCGCACCACGAAGGAGAGCGCCGCCTTGCGATCCTGTGGGTCAGGTGTATCGCCGATCGGAGCCGCGATTACCTGGTATAGCCCAAAATCAGGCGAAACACCGGCCAGCTTTAACGGGGTCTTCCAGAAGGCGTCAATGAACGGGTCTGATCGGGCGAGATCCGCGAGCATTCCGGGTGTCTCAGCAGAGAGGTGGACGATCGCTACCGGAGCCGGTCCGTCATCAAAAAACCGAGCTTTTCCGGTCTCGGGCACCAAGACATCGAAGGCCGTCAACCCCGGCGCGCGGGCAATGTCTTCAAACTCAGGTGACGAGAACCATGAATCCAGTTCAGCGCTCGCGGCCTTTCTGGTTGAGCTGTCGCTGCGCTCATAAGTGGCGATCAATCGGTAGGTCATGGGTATGGTCCGGATTGTCAGCCGCGCGGCTGGATGCCTTCGAACGTGAGCTTGAAATAAGTATCGATGATCTCGTCGAGCGAAAGATCTTTTTTGGGGTCGAACCAACGCGACAGCCAATTGCACATGCCGAGGATAGCGTAAGATACTAGTTTGGCGTCCAGGTCGCTGCGAAAAGCGCCCGTCATCTGACCGTCTTCGATGAGTTCCGCCCAGAGGTCGCCGTACCGATGCCAGATATCCTGCAATTCACGCAATTTGCCGTCGCCATCGCTGAAAAACAGATCTTCGCGCAACGCCACACTCATTTCCAGATAGCGCGGGTCGTAGGCAAGCAAATGATTGCGCACCGCATCCTTGAGTTTCTCCGCACCCGGCGTGTCGCTATCCCGGATTGCCTCGATCCCCGTCAGCAACTCCTTGCTCGATGGCAGGATGATTTCCAGCAGGATATCGTGGCGGCCCCTGAAATAATAATAGATCGCCTCGCGCTTGATCCCGACCGCCTGTGCGATATCTTCGATCGAGGTCTGGGTCACCCCTTTGCGCTCGAATACCTCTGTCGCGCGCTGCAGGATTTCGTTTCGTCGTCCCATCCGGTCATTTTCCGCAATAATTGAGTGGGCCTATACTAGGACCATTGGTAACATCTGCACAGTCAATTTTACAGGTATGTAAAAAAAGATTTTACACTAGCGTAAAACCGGACTAAAAAATGGTTCCGGCGGCCTCAAACGCGAGGTTGGCGGGGAGATTTGACTGGATCGGTTGGAGCTCAAGACACGTCATGTGGAATCCGGATTATATCGGCAAGGAATATGCCCCGTTTTCGATAATTGTGGACGCGGCGCGGATCGCAGCCTTCGCCGACGCCATCGGTGAGACCAGCCCGGTTTACCGGGAAGAGGTGGCGGCAAGGGCAGCTGGGTATCCGGCGATTCCGGCCCCACTGACATTTTGTTTTTCCCTTATGATGGATGCCGAACAATCCTTCCTGGTACACGGCGACATGGATATCCCGATCCCGAAAACGGTCCACGGTGAACAATGGTTCAATTACCACGCCGCGATGTTTGCCGGTGATACAATCACCGGGCGGCAAAAGATTGCAGACATGTTCGAAAAAAAAGGCGGTGCGTTGCAATTCATCGTCACCGAGACACAGATGGACAATCAGCACGGGGCCCGCGTCTGCGACCTCAAGACATCCATCGTCATTCTGAACAGTTAGGAGCGGAATGGTGACCCTTACGAGTTTCGAAAATATCGCGATCGGCGACGCATTGCCTCCCGTCGAGATCGGCCCGGTGGACAAGGAAACCATCGCTGCGTTTGCCAAGGCTTCCGGCGATCCGAGCCCGATCCATCTCGATGATGAAATCGCGCGTTCCAGCGGATTACCGGGGATCATTATCCACGGCATGTTCAACATGGCGGTGCTTGGGCGGCTGATCACCTGTTGGGCCGGGCAAAACCAGATCCGTTCATTCTCGAACCGGTTCGCGGCCATGGCATTACCCGGCGATACGATCTCATGCCGCGGCCGGGTAGCGGGCAGACGCCAGGAAGCGGGAGAGCATCTGGTCGATCTGGACCTCGAGGCGGTCAACCAGAATGGCGACATATTGCTCGCTGGAAAAGCAGTAGTTGCAGTAGGCTAACGAATATTTCGCTGGAAACAGGAGTGCATTCACGTGTCGTTTAAAGCTGAAATTCCATACGGTGCCTATTGGTCGACGCCTTTTGCCCGCTGGCAGGGCAGCCTGGCGGGCCTGAACTCGGTGGAGTTTGCCGCCCATGTCGCCAAAAAGGAGATGGCAAAGCGGAAGATCGAGCCGGAGGAAATCGATTTTGGCGTCCTGGGCCTGTCTGTCGTACAGCACCATTCCTTTTACGGCGTGCCCTGGTTTACCGGAATGATCGGGGCCAACAAAGTTGGCGGCCCGACCCTGTCGCAAGCCTGCGCCACGTCAGTTCGGAGTTTGCTTGCGGCAGTACAGGAGGTTGAAGTTGGCATGGCAACCAACGCCATCGTCGCCACCTGCGACCGCACTTCAAATGGTCCGCACCTCTATTACCCCAATCCGAGCGGGCCAGGTGGAACCGGTACGCATGAAGACTGGGTCATGGACAATTTTTCCTGCGACCCGCTTGGCGGGCATGCCATGATCGACACAGCCGAAAATGTCGCCAAGAGGCACCAGGTAACGGCCGAGCAACAACACGACCTGGTGCTGCGCCGCACCGAGCAATATCTGACATCAACTGCCGACAACCACGCCTTCCAGAAGCGTTACATGACCCTGCCTTTCGATGTCCCCGATCAGCGCTACCGCAAGACTGCGACGACCATGGAAGGCGACGAGGGTATCACTATCTCGACCGCCGAGGGATTGGCCAAATTGCGGCCCGTCAAAGACGGCGGCACGGTCACGTATGGCGCCCAGACCCACCCCGCCGACGGCAACGCGGGCATGATGGTGACAACGTCCGACAAAGCCAGGGAGCTGGCGACCGACGCCGGAATTCGAATTGAAATTCTCGGTTTTGGCCTGGCCCGTGCTGAACTTGCCTATATGCCTGAAGCAACAATCCCGGCCGCACAACGTGCCCTCGATGCAGCGGACATGAAAGCCAGCGAGATGGACGCGATCAACTCCCACAATCCGTTCGCGGTCAACGATATTGTGTTTGCGAGCGCCACCGGCGTCGACGCCAACGACATGAACAATTACGGCTGCTCGCTGATCTGGGGTCACCCCCAGGGACCGACCGGCATGCGCTCGATCATCGAGTTGATCGAGGAGCTGGCGATGCGCGGCGGCGGCACCGGCCTGTTCGAAGGTTGCGCCGCAGGCGATACCGCGATGGCCGTGGTCTTGAAAGTAAGCGACAGGTCCTGAGAAGATGAAACTCGGTGTCGATGTTGGCGGAACGTTTACGGATTTTTTCCTGACCCGGGACGGGTCCGCACCGCTGATTTTCAAAACGCTGTCGACACCTGACGACCCCTCGATCGCGGTCGTGAAGGGGTTGCACGAAATCGCGGAAAGCCTGGACCCGGCCATGTCGCTTGAGGAGTTCACCGGCAGCCTGGAGACCATCGTCCACGGCACCACGGTAACGACCAACGCGACGCTAACCCGGCGCGGCGCAAAGTCCGGGCTCATCACAACCATGGGTCTGCGCGACGCACTTGAGATGCGCCGCGGCATCCGCGAGGAGCAATACAACAACCGCTATACCAATGTGGTACCGTTGGTCCCGCGCCGTCGCCGCATCGGCGTCGAAGGACGCATTGATCGTGACGGTAACGAAATTACGGCTCTCAATCTTGAGGACGTGAAGGCTGCCATTGATCAATTCAAGGCGAGCGGCGTTGAAGCGATTTCCATCTGTTTCATGAATGCCTTTGCCAACCCGCATCACGAACAGGCCGCCGCGAACCTTGTGCGTGCAGAAATGCCCGACGCCTACCTGACAGTCTCCACCGACCTGCTCCCATCGATCCGGTTTTACGAGCGCATCTCCACCACCGCGCTGAATTCCTATATCGGGCCGATCCTGGCACATTATCTTGACCAGCTGCGTTCCCGGCTGGGGGACGCCGGGTTCAACGGCACCCTGCTGATCATGCAGTCCAACGGCGGTGTCATGTCACCGGAAATAGCCCGCGATCATGCCGCCCTGACACTCCTCTCGGGCCCCGCTGGCGGCCCCGCTGCAGGGCTGGTTTATGCCGAAGCCCACGGTCAGAATAAATGTCTGGTTGTCGATATGGGGGGCACAAGCTTTGAGGCGGCGCTCGTTGACGAAAGCCCGGTCATGGTCAACGAAGGATCGATCGACCGCCACAAGCTTGCCCTGCCGATGCTCGGTATCCACACCATTGGGGCGGGTGGTGGCAGCATTGGGTGGATCGACAAGGGCGGGCTGTTGCGCATGGGTCCGCAATCAGCCGGTGCCGATCCGGGCCCGGTCTGTTACCGCAAGAGCGGGGTAGATCCCGCTTGTACCGACGCCAATCTGGTACTCGGGTACCTCAACCCTGATTTTTTCGCGGGCGGCCAGATCAGCCTTGATATCGAGGGATCGCGCAAGGCAATTGAAGAAAAAATCGCCAAACCGCTTGGCATGAGCGTCGAGGCCGCCGCCGCCGGCATGTACCGGGTGGTCTGCAACAATATGGCGCAGGGGGTGCGCGAGGTGACTATCAAGCGCGGTTTCGATCCGCGCGAATTCCCGCTCATAGTTGCGGGCGGTGCCGGCCCGATCCATTCCTGCCAGATCTGCAACGAGCTTGAAATCCCGCTCCAGATTGTGCCCAGGGAATCCTCTGTCCTGTGCGCCGTCGGGATGTTGATGAGTGACCTGCGCCACGACATGGTCCGTACCTTCGTTGCCCGGCTCGGGACCCACGATTGGGGCGCGCTTGACGACCGCATCACCGATATGAAGTCGGCCGCCGCCGCCATGCTGAAGGATGAGGGAATCGCGGCGAAGGACTGTAAATTCCACGTCAAATTTGATTGCCGCTACCTGAAACAGTACCACGAAGTGTCTTTTGTCGTCGACGATACGGCGATCAAGGCGCGCGACGCCACGAAAATCGAAACCGCCTTCCACGAGGAACACAACCGGCTCTACGGCTATTCCCTCGATAGCGGCGAGGTGCCGGTCGAAATCATCAATGTTCGTCTCCAGGCCGTGGGTGAAACCAGCAAGCCGAAAATGGGAACTGGCGAAAAGGCGACTTCAGACGCCGCCACCGCGATCAAGGGGTCCCGCCGGGTTTACATCCCGGAGACCGATGCGTTCGCGGATATTTCCGTGTACGATGGTGCACGTCTGCATTTTGGCCACAAGATCGAAGGCCCGGCCATGATCGAGCAGGTCACCACCGCGATTTTCGTCAGCGCCGGTTTCGACTGCATGCTGGATGCGAACGATTCGTTCGTCCTCTATCTGAAGGGACGTGAAGACCTAGTATCCTCAGGAATAAAGGGATCAGCAAAATGACAAAGGTCGATCCAATCCTTCTCTCGGTCTATGCCCGCACCTTCAAATCAATCTCCGACGAGATGAGCATGTCGGTGCAGAAAACGACCCGCTCGCCGATCCTGTGCGAAGCCAAGGATTTCGTCACGGGTCTGTACGATGCCGAAGGCCGGATGCTGGAACAGACTGAAAACCTGCCGATCCTGGCTTTTTCGCTGGCGCCGGTTTGTAAATATATCATCGAATATTTCGATGGGGATATTCACCCAGGGGATGTTATTTTTCACAACGATGTCTTTTCCCTCGGCAATCAGAATAACGACGTCGCCGTCTACAAACCAATCTTTACCGACGCCAAACTGGTCGCGTGGTCGGCGGTGAAAGGCCACCAGGCCGATATCGGCGGCAACGTGCCGGGCGGCTACAATCCGCGCGCCACCGAAGTCTGGCAGGAGGCACTCCGCATCCCGCCGGTCAAGGTGTTCGAGAAGGGCAAACGCCGCAAGGACGTCTGGGATCTGATTTTCGCCAATATCCGTTTCGACATCGTCGAGCATGATCTGAAGGCCCAGATGGGGGCCTGCACTGTCGGCGAGCGCCGCATCCAGGCCCTGATCACCAAATACGGCATCGCGAGTTACGACGCCCACAAGGCGGCCCTGTTCGACGCCACCCGCAAAATGATGCAGGCAGAAATCCGCTCGATCCCGAATGGCACCTATTCGGGCGAAGGCATGGTCTATTTCGATGGCCACAACCTCGGCACCGAATTCACCATCCGGGTGACAATTCACGTCGAAGACGAGAAGATCACCTTCGATTATAGCGAGACCGACGCCCAGACGGATGGATTTGTAAACGGCACCTACACGTCCAGCGCCTCGGCAACCGTCCTGACCTTGCTGCAGATGGTCAACCCCGATATTCCGCACAATGAGGGCATGGTGGAGCCGTTCGAAATCATCATCCCGGAAGGCACCATCCTGAACGCCAGCTACCCGAAAGCGACCACGTTCGGCAACCATCTATGCCCGCCAAACGCCGACGCGATCATCCGCGCCCTGGCCCCGGTCATCCCCGATCGGGTCACGGCGGGCTGGAACAACCTGCTCTGTTCCCTGACCACCGGCATCGACCCCGGCAACGGCGAAGCCTACGTAGATATCGGCTTTATGGGTTTGAAGGGCGGGTCTGGTGGCATGAATGGCACCGACGGCTACGACCATATCGGCATGATCGACGCGTCTGGCGGGGTGCTGGATCAGGATTACGAAATGTTCGAGCAGCAGACTCCACACCTGTTGCACCGCCACGAATATACGATTGATTCCGCTGGCGCGGGCCAATGGCGCGGCGGCCTCGGGGTCGAAACGATCTACACCATCGGGTCGGAAGATACCCAGTTTGTCACATTCGGCGATGGCGATTTCGAACCGGCCTTTGGCCTGTTTGGTGGCCACGATTCAACACTCAACTCAATTGTGCTGACCTACCCCGATGGCACTGAGCATGTCCCGAACAACAAGGACCTGATCGCCGGCGTGCCCAAAGGTACGTTGTACCATCAGTTTGCTGGTGGTGGCGGTGGCTACGGCGATCCGAAAAAACGCGATACAAGGGTGCTTGCCGAGGAAATCACCAACGGCGTCATTTCAGCGGAAATGGCGGAAACCGTTTACGGCTACAAGGCGGGACAGGCGGGCTGATGGATTTCACCCTGAGCGAAGAGCAGCAGGCGGTCTGTGATACCTTTACAAGGTTCGCGGATGAGCGCATTGCGCCTGCCGCCGAAGCCATCGACGAGGCCCATGCTTACCCGCTCGAACTGGTGCGCGAATTGGCTGGCCTTGGCTTCATCGCCATGCGCTACCCGGAAGAGGATGGCGGTTCTGGTGTCGATCTGCAGACCTTCTGCATCGCGCTCCGCGAAGTTGCGCGCGGGTCCCTGTCGCTCGCAGGGTGCGTCGCCATGCAGTCGCTAATGGGCACTAAATTTCTCCATATGCTTGGCAATGACGATATCCGCGCGCGCCTATTTGCTCCGGCGCTTGACGCCAAGAAAATCGGCGCGATCTGCATGACCGAACCGAATTCCGGCAGCGATCTTGGTGGCATGACCACCAACGCCGTCAAAGTTGAAGGCGGCTATAAACTGAACGGCCAGAAAATGTGGGTGACCGCTGCGCCGGTAGCGGATTTCTTCACGGTATTTGCCAAAGCGGGCAACGAAGAAAAAATCACCATCTTCCTTGTCGAGAAGGATTTCGACGGGCTGGAAATCGGCAAGACGATTGAAAAGATGGGGGTGTGGGCGCTGCCAACCTCCGAAGTAGCGTTCAACGACTGTTTTGTACCGGACACGCACCGTTTGAGCAGGGAGGAGGGTGACGGGGAGCGCCATCTGCGAAAATTACTTGCTGAAATCCGCATCATCACCGCTGCCATGGGCCTCGGAATTGGCCAGGCGGCACTTGACGCAGCAGTGCAATATTCGAGCGAGCGGGTCCAGTTCGGTAAGCCCATCAACCGGTTCCAGGCGATCCAGCTGAAACTCGCCGACATGGCGACCGACCTCGAAGCAGCCACCCACATTGTCTCAAACGCTGCCTGGCTGAAAGATTCCGGTCTGCCGCACCACAAAGAATCGTCCATGGCCAAGCTGTTCGCGACTGAAGCGGCGGCCCGGATTTGCGACAATTCAGCTCGGGTTTTTGCGTCGTACGGGTACGCCATGGAATATCCGGTTCAGCGCTACTTGCGCGACGTGCGTTTTCTGCTGATCGGCGGCGGCACCAGCGAAATCCTGAAACTGATCATCGCCAAGGAATTGTCAGCTTGAGCGGGAACAAAAAAATCAAGGTACTGATCGCCAAGCCTGGTCTCGACGGCCATGATGTAGGCGGCAAGGTGGTCGCCCGCGCGCTTGTAGAAGCCGGTTTTGAAGTGATCTATACAGGACTGCGCAAAAGCCCCGAGGAGATCGCGCTCGCCGCCCGCGACAACGATGTGGATGTAATCGGCCTCTCAATCCTGTCCGGCTCGCATATTCCGCTTTGCAGCGCGTTGAAATCGCAACTGGAAAAGTACCAGCTCACCAACAAGGTCTGGGTGATTGGCGGTAATATCCCGAAAGAGGACCATGCCAGTTTGTTGGAGCTGGGCATCGAAGGGGTCTTCAATACAGGCGCCAAACTCGACGAGATCGTCGCCTTCATCAGGGAGAAAACCGGTGAATAAGCAAGTTAAGGTGGATGTCCGCTGGAACGAATCCGGGATCGAGATCAAACCGCTTTATACGGCGGACGATGTTGCCGCGAGCCGGATCGACGAGCCGGGGATATCGGATGGCGTCGGTCTGCCGGGCGAATACCCGTTCACCCGCGGTATCCACGATCTGATGTACCGGAAACGCCCCTGGACCATGCGCCAGTATACCGGTTTCGGGAATGCTGAAGACACCAACGCCCGCTTCAAATACCTGATCGAGACCGGCAATACCGGGCTCAACGTGGCTTTCGATTTACCGACCCAGTGCGGCCTTGATTCAGACGACCCCATGGCGGCTGGCGAAGTCGGCCGGGTCGGCATGGCGATCGATACCTTGAAGGACATGGAAATCGCCTTCGACGGGATCGACATCGAGAACGTTACCGTGTCGCTGACCATCAACGGTTCTGCGGCAATCATGATCGCCATGTATCTGGCGGTTGCCGAGAAGCGCGGGTTCGACCTGAAAAACCTGCGCGGCACTTGTCAGAACGATATCCTGAAGGAATATGTCGGTCGCGGCACCTGGATTTACCCGGTCGACGCCTCCGTCCGTCTGGTCGCCGATACGATGGAATATTGCGCGCGGGAGGCCCCGCTCTACAGCCCGGTTTCTGTCTGCGGCTACCATATCCGCGAATCCGGTGCGACCCCGGTCGAGGAAATGGCCTACGGCTTCTGCATCGCCCGCGCCTATTTCGACGAGGTCTTAAAGCGCGGCCTCGATATCGACGAGTTTGCCTACCGTATGTCGTTCAACTTCAATATTTTCGGTCAGCTCTTCGAACAGATTTGCAAATTCCGCGCTGGGCGCAGGTTGTGGGCTAAAATCGTCAGACACGAATATTCCGCCAAAAACCCTAAATCCATGTGGCTGCGCATGATTGCCGGTGGCGGCGGTTCGGGCCTGACCATCGAGCAACCGGAAAATAACATCGTGCGCGGCGCATACTATGCCCTGATCTCGGCCCTGTCGGGTGCCCAGACCGTGGCGCTCTGTTGCTACGACGAGGCCTACACGATCCCGTCGGAAAAAGCCCAACGCATCTCCACCCGCACCATGCAGATTCTAATCGAGGAAATGGGCCTGACCGACACCGTCGATCCTCTGGCTGGCTCGCACTATGTGGAGACCCTGACCAACCAGATGGAAGCCGAGATGGTTCGGGTCATGGAAGAGGTCGATGCCGAGGGTGGCATCCTGAAATTGATATCGGAAGGCAAGATCCAGGCGCGGGTCTCGAAGCGGGCCCACGAGCACCAGAAGAGACTGGAAGACGGGAGTTTCCGAAAGGTCGGCGTCAATTGTTTCGAGACCGGGCAGGAAGACCATGCGGTCGAAATGCACCCCTATAAACGCGAGGACGCCGACAAGCAGGTGGCCCGACTTCAGGCCGTTAAAACTGAACGTGACAATGACGCGGTCACAGCCGCCCTTGCCAGTTTGCGCCAGGCGGCCGAGGGCAGCGACAATATGATGCCGGCCATCATGGGCGCCGTGAAGGCCTATGCCAGCGTCGGTGAGATAAACGCGGTCCTGACCGACGTGTTCGGCAAATACAACGAACCGGTAATGTTTTAACCGGACCCAGGGAGTAAACGGAATGGCGTTGCCGCAAAACCAGATACCGACTGCGTTCGAGGCCTTTGTCAACGCGACGAGCATAGACGAAGCGTGCAAGGCGCTCGCAATTGGCGACGGGACGGTCGTTGCGGGCGGGACCGATCTGTGGGTGCAGAAGGACGAGGCGCACAAGACCTTCGGCCCGCGTCTGATCAATATTTCAAATATCGAGGAGTTGGCGCGTATCGAGATCGGGAGGGACCGAATCCGCCTTGGCGCCCGCGTGACCATGAGCGATATCCTCGACAATGGCGACCTGGGCGATATCGCCCCGGCGTTGTGTGAAGCCGCCAACAAATTTGCCAGCCCGCAAATCCGCAACGCCGCCACCATCGGCGGCAATGTCGCTAACGCCTCGCCCGCCGCCGATGCGGTTGTGCCACTTCTATGCCTCGACGCGAAAATTGAATTGTCGAAATGGGACGGCAAGAAAATCTCGACCCGGGACGTTCCGGCGGACGCTTTTTTTTCGGCTCCCGGACAATCTGTCCTCGCCGTTGACGAATTGATCACAGCCATATCCTTCGAGCACCCGGGCACGAATCCAATCGCCCGCTTTTTCAAGAGCGGCCCACGCCCGGCGCTGGAAATCGCCATTGTGTCTCTCGGGTTTAGCGCCCGCCTCGCCGGTGGCAAATTGACCAACGTGCGCATAGCCCTTGGCGCCGTCGGGCCAACCCCTGTCCGCGCGCGCAAGACTGAAAAGTTGCTCGAAGGCCAACGGCTAACGGATGATCTCAAGGCGGCGGCGCTGGACACCCTTGCCGACGAAATATCCCCGATCGACGATGTGCGCGGGTCGGCCTGGTACCGCCAGCACCTGGCACGCACCTACTTGCAGGAGGCTTTGCACGATGCCGCACAAAGTTGACATTGCTTTCACCCTGAATGGCCGCCCGGTCGCTGCGGCGGTCCCCGTTTCTGCGTCTGCCCTGCAGGTGATGAACCGGGATTTTGATCTGACGTCGGCCAAACTCGCCTGCGGCGAGGGTGAATGCGGAGCCTGCACGATCCTTTTAGACGGCGTTTCGCGCAATTCGTGCCTGACGCCGGGCGTAGACCTTGACGGGCGTGATGTAGAAACCGTCGAAGGCTTGTGGACCGGGAATGGAATGGACCTTCTGCAGGACGCTTTTGTCGAAGCAGGCGCGGTCCAGTGCGGATTTTGCACGCCCGGCATGGTGATGCAGGCAAAATTCCTGCTGGCACCCGGCAAAAAACTTACCCGCGACCACGTGCTGCGCGGGCTCGAAGGTAATGTCTGCCGTTGCACCGGATACCACAAGATTGTCGACGCCATCGTTGCTGCCAGTGGGGAAACATCATGAACAAGACTATCGACAGGGAAGATATCATCGGCGCCCGGGTCGCAAAGCTCGACGCACCGGAAAAAGTCACCGGCCGGACCCGCTATATCAACGACATGGTGCTGCCGCGCATGCTGCGCGCCAAGATTTTCCGCACCGACCGGGTCCATGCCAAGATACTTAAAATCGACACCTCTAAGGCCGAAGCCCTGCCGGGTGTAGTTGCCGTGATCACAGGGGTTGATGCCCCTGACGGCAAGATTGGGGTTATCAAGGATAACCCGCCTTTGAAGAAGGACAAGGTGCGCTGCATCCGCGACGAACTGGCCGCAGTCGCCGCCGAAACGGAAGAGATTTGCGACGCGGCGCTTCGCCTGATTGAGGTCGAATATGAAGACCTCCCGCCTGTCTTTACTTGCGAGGACGCGCTCAAACCCGGCGCTCCGGTGATCGAAGTGGACCGCCCCGACAATATCGCCATGGCGCAGGATTTCAGCGCTGGTGATATCGCAGAGGGCGAAAAGGCGTCCGACCATATTGTCGAAGGCAAATACAACGTCCATTACGTCACCCATTGCAATATGGGGGTCAGTTGCTGCCTCGCGGACATTTCAGTCGATGGCAAAGTGACGCTCTATTCCCAGAGCCAGTATCCCTACATCATGAAGATGGATCTTGCCCCGGCTCTCGGCATTCACCCCGGCGATTTGCGCATCATCCAGCCACCTGTCGGCGGCGCGTTCGGCTCCAAGCTGGACGTCTACCCGTACGAACCGATCTGCGTATTGCTGGCACGCAAGACCGGCCGCCCAGTCAAGTTGGAATTCAGCCGGGAGGAAGAATTTATTGCGTCCCCCACCCGCCAGCCGGTGGAATTCAGGATCCGTGCCGGGATGACCAGCGACGGCATTTTCACCTTCCGGGATATCTCGACGTTGTTGAACAATGGCGGCTATACTTCGTGGGGCGCAACGACGCCGTACGTCACCATGCGCACCTGTTCGTCTCATTACGTGGTGCCGCATATCCGCTACTCGGCGCGCGCGGTTTATACCAACAACCCCTATGCCGGATCGTTCCGTGGCTACGGCAACGTGCAGGCGACCTGGATGCTGGAAACCCACGTGGACAAGATGGCCGAAGTGGCGGGTCTTGACCCACTTGAAATCCGCTTGCGTAACGCCAACCAACCGCATTCGATGACCCCGCAAGGCTCCAACCTTGGCTGCATCGATCTTGTCGGTTGCATCAAGATTTCTGCTGAGAAATCAGACTTTCTCAAAAAGTGGAACGCCTACAGCGCCCAATGGGACAATGGCGAGCGCTACAAGCGTGGTATTGGCATCGCGACCTCGCTGCACAATGCGGGTGGCGCTAAAATCCACAAGTCCGATGGTTGCGGTACGATCCTCACCATGGACGATTATGCCCGGGTCACGGTGATGACCGGGGCCTCGGATATCGGCCAGGGCAGCGACACGGTGATCGCCCAGATCGTGGCCCAGGAACTCGGCGTGCCGCTGCGCGATATCACGGTCATCAACAACGACACCGCGCTCGGGCCATGGGACGTGGGCGTCCATGCCAGCCGGACGACCTACATTGCCGGGAATTCTGCAAAACGCGCAGCGCTCGACGCCCGTAACCAGATCCTGGCAGCAGCGGAAAAACAATCCAACGTCACTGCCGATCAACTCGATCTCCGGGGCGGACACGTGGTCCAGGCGGACAATGGTGAAGTGGTCATTGAGACAGGCCGGTTGCTCCGCCAGATGCATTTTGCAGGCGAGGACGCCAAGCTTGTCATGGCAACGGACTATTACGAACCCCCCACCGAACCCGAAGACGAGAACCATATGGGTGACATGTCGGCGGCCTATTCCCACGCCGCCCATGTGGCGGAGATTATCGTCGACACCCATACCGGTGAGATCGAAATCGAGAAAATCTGGTCGGTCCAGGATGTAGGCAAGATCATCAACCTCAACGGCCTGGAAGGCCAGATCGAGGGCGGCATCGCCATGGGCATCGGCTACGGTTTGCACGAGGACCTGAAAATCGAAAAGGGGATCGTGCAAAACCCGGCATTCCGCGATTACCACGTAGTGACCGCGCCTGAAATGCCACCCATCGACATGGCTTTTATCGAAACCGACGATCACGAAGGCCCGGCGGGCGCCAAGGGCATCGCAGAATTGCCGACCATCGTGATCGCGCCCGCGCTCGGCAACGCGCTCTATAACGCGACCGGTGTGCGCATCGATCACCCGCCCTTGAACCCTGAAAAAGTAGCCCGCGCGATCTGGGAGAGAAGCAACAAAAATGACGCGGAATAGATCACGTCCACCGCTCCCCATCGAGGTTAGGTCGAATTTGCACGCAGCCCGGTTCCGTTTTCAGTTTGTGGCCAACTTAGTCCCATGAAAAAGCGCACAATCCTGTCGCTCGAGCAGGCCTTGTCGATGCCCTATGCGACCTTGCGTTTTGCACAGCTCGGATGGCGCGTGATCCGGATCGAGGCAACGCCGACCGGCAAAGGTCCCCCCGGCGATCCGAACCGTTATATCGGATCGGATATCGCGGACGAAGACCGCCACTCCTATTTCATCGCGCCGAATGTGGGCAAAGAAGCGATCGCCCTCAATCTTAAGGAACAGGCCGGGCGCGACGTGTTGCACCGTATGATCCGCGAAATGGATGTGGACGTATTCTGCTGTAATACCTTGCCCGGACGCTACCAGGCGTTTGGGATCGACTACGAAACCCTGTCCGCGATCCGCCCCGAACTGATTTGGGCCGGGATTTCAGCGCTCGGGCCCGAATACCCGGATACGCCGGGCTACGATCCGGGCATCCAGGCCATGGCCGGGTTCATGGAAACCACCGGCGATCCAGATGGCCCGCCGATGCTGTCGGGCATCCCGATCATCGATCTGAAAGCCGGCGATGAGGTGTTCGCTCAGGTTTGTCTGGCGCTCGCCGAACGCGCCGAGACCGGTACCGGGAAAAGGATCGATGTTTCCATGCTACAGGCAGCCTCCTCGTGGCTGATCACCACCCTGCCGCTGATCGATTTTGGTGCGGGCATCGAAGAAATGACCCGCTGGGGCAACGCCCACCGCAAATTCATCCCCTCCAACGTCTACCCCACCAGGGATGGTTTTATCTACGTGGCCATGGGGTCCGACCGCCAATGGCAGCGCATGGTCGAGGTTGAGAAATTTAGGTCACTGGCAAACCCGGCGCGCGCCAGCAATGCCGGGCGCTACGAGGATTGCGAAGCCATCTATGCCGATATTGGCGCGATCACCGCGCAATTCGAGACCGCTGATTTGCAACGCGATTTCTCAGCAGCCAGCGTCCCAAACGCCGTTATCAACACCGTCCCTATGGTACGCGAAGAACCTGCCGTCAAATCCCGGCTGACCACGACCACTGCCCCGGACGGTAAGTTGATAAGCATGCCACCGATGGCAGTGGACACGAAAGGCGCCAAGACTGATCTGGATTTTGCCCCGCGCTACGGCGAACACACGAAAGCGATCCTTGGCGAAGCGGGCCTCTCGGACGCAGAAATTAAATCTCTCGCGGGCGATGGAATAATTTTCTCGTCCCAATAGCGGTTATGCAGAACGGAGAAATTTCAATGAGCGGAAATCTCGAGGGGCGGGTTGCCCTGGTTACCGGATCGGGCCGGGGGATCGGCCGGGCGATTGCCGAGAAACTGGCGTCTGAAGGCGCATTTATCGTGGTCAACGATCTCGACGACGATGTTGCGGGCGAGACCGTCAACGCAATCGGCGCCCTGGGCAGCAAGGCGGTTGCCTGCGTCGGCGACGTTACCACGCCCGATTTCGGCAAACGATTTGTCGACGCTGCGGTCGACAATTTTGGTGGCGTCGACATTATTGTCAATAATGCCGGGTACGTCTGGGACAGCGTTATCCAGAAAATGTCAGACGAGCAGTTCGAGGCTATGCTCGCCGTCCACACAGTCGCGCCATTCCGCATCCTGCGCGCGGCCGCCGACTTTATCCGCCCCGCAGCCAAGGCCGAAATGGGGAATGGTGAAATCAGGTACCGCAAGGTGGTCAATATTTCGTCGGTATCCGGCCTCTACGGCAATGCCGGGCAGATGGGGTATTCTGCCGGGAAATCGGCGCTGGTGGGCATGACCCGGACGCTCGCCAAGGAATGGGGGCGTTACAATGTCAACGTCAATTGCGTCGCGTTCGGCTTCATCCGCACCCGCATGACCCAGGAATTGGGTACCGGTGACGCGATTGCGAAAATCGGCAACCGGGAGATCGGAATGGGTATCCAACCCGAAATGATCAAGGCGATGGAGCAGATGATACCGCTCGGGCGCGGCGGCACCCCGGAAGAGGCAGCAGGCGCCGTCTACCTGATGTGCACGCCGGAGGCCAATTACATATCCGGCCAGGTCCTGCTCGCCGGCGGCGGCCTGATCATGTGATCGTGATGTCTCGCTGCCTTGTTCACGTCTGACCGGGATGGTATTTTATAGCCCTTGCCGTTGACCGAACGGGTGAAGATCGGTCGGAATTGTGGAGCCTCAAGTGAAACTGGATAGACAGGATATCGAAACAGTCCGGGACCCGGATCGCCGACGGCTATTGAAGCTTGGGTCCGTGAGCGCCCTTGTAGCGATTACAACCGTCAGCCAATGGTCGCAGACAGCGCTGGCCAAACATAGCGGCAATCATAGTTCGGTGGACCAGAATACTGCTGATGACAAAGACCTGCAGGACGGCGTACCGCCGCCCAAGGATCCGGCCGATATCAGTACCGAGGATGATGGCGGCTACTAGTTGCTTAGCTCTTTTCCCGCGCAAAAATCGCAAACGCCGCCACGCTGAGAATTACGATCGCACCGCCGACGAGCGTAACCGGCGCGGGTGTCTCGCCAATGAAAATCCAGACCAGCAGGGGGCCTAGAATGGTCTCCAGCAGAACAAGCAGCGTCACCTCGGCGGCCTTCACGTAGCGTGCCGCAAGGGCAATGAGGGCAAACCCGGCACCAACCTGGAATACCCCGGAAACGACACTGAGCGCAGCGTCTGCGGGAACGATGGCCAAATCGCCTCCCGCAATCCATGTCGAAATGATCGCCGACAGCAGCCCACCAACGCCTGTCACAGCGAAGGTATCGACCGGCCCGGCTTTTCGGAGCAGGAGCACCATGGATGCGTAGGCAGCCAGCGCACCTGCGGCGTAAGCCACGCCGAGCACATCGCTGCCGCTGATCCCGCCGGAAAACATGATCGCAACACCGGACATTGCGGCGACAAGTGTCACGATTCCCCTGCCTGAGAGACGCTCGCCAAGAACCAGCCACCCGGCAAAGGCGACGACGACCGGCGCGGAGCCAAGCAGGAAGGTCACATTGGCAACACTGGTGTGGATCAGGCCCATCAGATAGGCGATCTGTCCGAGCCCAACCGCCAACGCGACGCCAACGCCAAGCCATCCGGCGTCGACAATATTGCGGACAATCTGGCGCAGTGACCTGGTTCGGAACAAGGCGATCGCGAACATCAGCGCAGCAAACGCCAGGCTTCGCCAGGTCAGCATTTGCCAGCCGCTGGTCTCGCCGCTCATCAGGCGAACGATCAGCCCGCCAAGGCTGAGTGCGATTCCGGCCAGGGCGCCGTACAATACGCCCCGGCCACGATCGGCCGCTATGGAGACAACATCAGTCATTGAAGCTACAGCAGGTGAGATTAAAATTGTTTACCGGGAACCTTTGAACGAATTCAGCAGAGCGGCAAGCGGAAAATCTTTTTTCCTGAAGGTGTTATGCCGGGGAGAAAGCATTCTCTTTGATTGCCAATCCTGGGCATGTGCCATACAGTCCGCTCACTGAATATGCGGACACCCTGGGCAGGGTTTAAGGGGAAGAATAATGAAACTAAAAAAAGACGATATCCAAACTGTCCGCGACCTGGATCGAAGGCGGTTATTGAAATTAGGCTCCGTCGGCGCCTTTGTCTCCATTGCCGGCACGAGCCTGTTTCCGAAAAAGGCAGCTGCCAAGGATGGCGATCCGGGCGATCCGTACGATAACGATTCCTACGATGATTCCGATATCCGCGATGGCCGCACTGGGCGAAATCAACCTCAGAGTTTGAAGGATACAGACTCCAACGATCCCTATGACAACGATAATTATGATGATTCCGATATCCGGGACGGAACGTCCCGACGCCGTTCGGATCCCTCCGATTCAGATCCCTATAATGGGTCGGATAACGACTAAACTGTTCCCGGATATGTTTTGCCAATCAGTGTCCTGATTGTTATAGAATCTAAATTGGAACGGCCAATTCGCAGTCTGGAAAGTGAATTACCGAAATACCAAGCACAATTTCAAGGGAAGGAAACCGGATGAAACTGAAAAAGAACGATATCGAGACGGTCCGCGATCTGGATCGACGGCGTCTGCTAAAACTGGGTTCTGCGGGTGCTTTCATCACCATAGCAGGCGTAACTTTGGAACCTACGACAGCAGCTGCCAAAGACGGCGACCCCGGTGATCCCTATGATAACGATCGCTACGATGATTCCGATATTCGTGATGGCCGCACCGGCCGCCGCAACCGCCGCCGGTATTCAGATCCAGCCGATTCAGATCCTTATAATGGCGCTGATTCCGACTAGAATCTGGCGGTTCTCTTCGAATGTGTGGGGTAGGCACCTTGGCGTCTCCCCTCACACATTTTAACCAATACCCGGCTAGTGGATAATTCTCCGTAAGTCGGGTTTTTTCATGATTATGGCAAACCCGCCTGGGTGGCCGATAAACTCAGTTGATGGAGAAATATTGTCTTTTGGCATGTGTTGCTCTAGTCTGATCCATGTTGCGGAAGAATATGCAGGCTTGCAGCACAGGTCTTTTGGAGGGCAATCTAATGAAATTGGGAAAAGACGATATCGAGACAATTCGCGATCCGGATCGCAGACGTCTCCTGAAATACGGGTCGGCTGGAGCATTGGTTGCAATGACGGGGACGGTGCTCTCCACTGAGGAGGCTGGAGCCCATGATTCCGATCCCTCGGATTCGTATGACAACGATCCTTATGATGATTCCGATATCCGAAACGGCCGCACCCGCACGCGCCGCCGCCACAGAAGCCGGCGCCGTTCCGACCCGGCCGATTCCGATCCATATAACGGAGCCGACGCCGATTAGGATCTAGTCCTGTATCGGGTGTTGGTTGTCGATAGACCGACTGTCCGAATAAATTTTAGAAAGCCAGACCCTGCGATCATGGGGTCTGGCTTTTTGTGTTCAGCGCCGGCGCAACGCCGGCGACCTTGTCAATTCCTGTTTCTGACATTAGAATGATTCCACTGAATGCGAGGATCCTGCAGGTGGTCGAGGAATATTGAGAGGAAACCGGATGAAACTCAAAAAAGAAGATATTGAAACAGTCCGCGACTTGGATCGAAGACGCCTTTTGAAACTGGGTTCCGTGGGCGCATTTGTTTCCATCGCCGGAACAAGCCTCATGCCGAAGACGGCAGCCGCCAAAGACGGCGATCCGGGCGACCCGTACGACAACGACCCTTACGATGATTCCGACATCAGGGATGGTCGTACCGGGAGAAATACGCCGCAGGGAGCTAAAGATACCGACTCCAACGATCCCTATGACAACGATCCCTATGATGACACAGATATTAGGGACGGGACCCCGCGCAGGCGCCGTCGTCGTCAGCGGCGTTATTCGGACCCTGCGGATTCGGATCCGTATAACGGGGCCGACTCGGACTAGATTCATTCGTGATTGCGGGCAGGTGCAGCGATGCATCTGGACCGACACGATTACAGCGGAAACACAGACCAGCGGGGCGCGGCTTCGCTGGTCTGATTTTTAATACGGCGCATACGGTCTATCGATCCCTGGAGCGAATTTCTTCCTTGCCGTATTGTCATCCCTTTCCCCGCTCTTTAAGGTATTTTGGTGCGGGTATACGACGTTTGCGGGCAGCCATCTGGTTGAACAAAGGACCAGAAACGAGGTGGGCCATTCAGAAAGACTTGCCGGGCGGGTCTTGGGGTAAAGTCCAGTGAATGGTTGCGAGGGTACTGCCAAGTGCGCACAGCAAACCAAAGGTGAAAAATATGCTCAAATCAGTTGTCAATAAGCCGATCCGCCAGATTTCAGACCTATTGCACGGGATGACCCGCGACGAATTCTTTCGCGATTATTTCGAAAAGAAGCCTATGTTTTTTGATCGCAAGGACCCCAGCTATTATGACGGTTTGCTGGAACTGGACGATCTGGAATTTCTCATTGAAACCGACCTGGATCATATTTCCACGGTCAGCGCCACCGACGAAGAAGGGCGCCGTTCGGGATTTAGCGGGGGCGCCAAACATTCCTACATGGAACAGGTCTACGACAAGCTCCATGGTGGTCATTCGATTGTGCTTGACGCGCTGCAGGTCCGCCACCCGCCTCTGAAAGACATGTGTATCGCCCTCCAGGCCGAGACGATGTACCGCTTCCAGTGTAATATTTATATCACCCCGCCGGCAGCGCGCGCTTTTAAATTACACTTTGACGGCCACGACGTATTCATCCTGCAAACCCACGGCGTCAAGAAATGGTTCGTCGATTCCGAACTCCTGTCCTTCCCGATCGAAGGTGACCATTATGAAGGTCCCGACAGCATGGAGGGCCGTACCTTTACCGAACACATGATGACCAAGGGAGACATGATCTTCGTTCCCAAGGGTTTTCTGCACCGGGCTGAATCCAGCGACACGGAATTTTCGATCCATGTCACCCTCGGTTTTCATCCGCCGACCTGGTATCGTTTGCTGACCCAGGTAATCGATTCCGCGTCCCGCAAACACCAGGTGCTGCGCGAAGCCATTCCGATGATGGACCTCGCCAGTGGTGGCGAAAAAGAATCGCGAAAATGGGCAAAAATGATCGCTGAATTTATAGATGAAGATTTCATCGCCAACGAATTACGGGATTTTCCACACTTGTGGAGCGATCGGCTCGACGGCCAATTTTCCGGTCAATTCCTCTCAGCGATAAACTTCCTGTCGAGGAACAACGAGAAATCCTATCGCGGCAATCATTCCATTCCGGTCCAGCAATACGACGAGGACGAAAATTTTGTTCTGCGGTTTTATGGCAAGGAAGTGCGCTTTCCCGCTGGTGCCGCGAACGCTGTATCATTCTGTCTGCAGGACAAGGCCTTTGCGTTGTCCGATATTCCGGATCTGGATGACGACGAAAGCCGCCAGGTGTTGATCGAGCGGCTGGTGCGTGAAGGTCTGGTTCTGGTGGACGGACAAAAGACCTAGGCGAATACAGAAAGCGCGTTCGCGGCAGCGAATATCTGGGTTGCGATATCTTCTTCGCCGCCGGTTTCCGATTGTCCATAGACGGATCGGGCCTGCAATTGCCTGGCGGAGGAGGGCTGTTCATTTGTCGCGGATTCTGAGCCTGATAACGCCTCCTCACCGCCGTCCGGGTTTTCCGCGAGCCGCTGGCCTGCGAGCTCTGCTTGTGCCTGGGTACGCGCTTGCTGGGCCTGGCGGGCGACCTGCTGATCCTGCGAAGACGGATTGGCGGGCGCCAAAGCGGCGCGGATAACGATGTCCATTTTGCGGATTGTTGCAGCAGGGTCCCCACGCACCGGACTCGAATCGATTTGCACTTCGCCGCCCGTCGCATAGCGTTTGCCGTCAGGCCCCTGGGTAAATTCGTAACTCGGCGACCCCGTCAGGTCACCCCCCGCGGTGGCGTGGGCGTGTTCGTGGGCGCGTACCTCTGTATCGCGCCGTTTCAACTCCCGGACTGTGCTTTCTTCTTCCTTGGAAAGGTCCTGATCATTCGTCTTTGCGGATTTTGAAGTATTCTCGACAGGTTCAATCGGACGCGTAGAAGCGGGCGCACGCGACTCCGTGGCGCGTGCAGCAGCACCGCCGTCAGGGATACGCGACTGAATTGCCTGACCGGACCCGGCCACACCTGTCGCGGCTGCAAGGCCTGATCGGGCAAACACCGGGACAGGACCGATACCTGAAACCATAGCCACAATTTGCACCAACATGGTTGATAGGGCCTTAACCAGCACCCATTTGGGGTTGGAATCGAGGCCAAAACACTATGGCAAGGTGGATATAAATCGATTTTTTTATCTCGAACGGTTCGCTATGAACGTATCCTGATTTCGTCCAATTACAATTAGTCGTAGCCCGTCTGACGGGAACGGAGAAAATACCAGCATGGAAAATACCACGACCGAAACCGCGGCGCAGGGCGGCAGTGTTATGGATCGGGCAACCGACGCCGCCAATCTGTTCGCAGGGCAAGGCGGAATGGTCCTCTATATCCTGGCCGGTATGTCGGTGCTGGTCCTGACTTTAATCCTCTACAAAATACTTCAATTCTCGGTACTCAAGGTGCAGGCCTCGCGTGAATCGCGCGCTCTCGCGCTTTGGCAAGAAGGCGAAAGAGATCAGGCAAGAGGCTTGGTCATGAATAATTCGGCACCTGTATCCCGGCTGATGGCTGGTGCCATGACGGCCCGGAGCAAAGGCATCCAGCGTTCGGCAATCGAGGAAATTCTTGAAATCGAAGCGGTCCGGGAAATTGCCGGGCTCCGCCAGTTTCTGCGCGCGATTGAGCTGGTAGCCATAACCGCACCTCTATTGGGCTTGTTGGGCACGGTGCTTGGCATGATTGAAGCCTTCCGTGCCCTTGAGGAGGCCGGCAGCCGGGTCGATCCGTCGATCCTATCCGGAGGTATCTGGGTCGCATTGTTGACGACTGCGGCCGGTCTTGTGGTGGCCATTCCAGCCGCCACTTTTCATAGTTTGTTCGAAGGCGCCGTCGAAAAAACCGTGTCCCGCATGGAACAGTCGGTCACCCTCATCCTGTCGGGAGCAAGCTCGGCCAGAACCGCTGAGACCAGAGTGGCGGAAGCCAGATCCACTATGGCTCAACTGTGATTCAATTCGCTACGTCCAAACCTCCACGACGGGCGCTGGTCAGCCTGACCCCGCTTGTGGACGTGGTATTCATTCTGCTGATCTTTTTCATGTTGGCGTCAAGTTTCAACGACTGGAGCGGGCTCCGAATGAGCCTGCCGCCTCCCGGCACCGTTGGCGAAGAAGGTCAAAACCCCGTTACTCTAACCCTGACCAATGGTCGTGGCGTATTGTTTGGGGGAAATGAATTCGACGGCAGGGATCTTGCGCTGCCCCTTGGTGTGGTTCTCCGAGCCAATCCGGATCGCCCGATCATCGTACGGGTTGCCCCTGGTGTAACGCTCCAGGACAGTATCGATCTGCTGGATATGATCGACGATTTGGGTGGTGCCGATGCCACGCTGGTCGAGCAGGTGGATGGGGAGGACTCAGAGTGAAACTGCCCCGGCGGACCCAGCGGGCCTACCCCGAATTTAATCTGCCGATGATCAACATTGTGTTCCTGCTGTTGCTGTTTTTCATGCTGGCAGGCTCGGTCGAACCGACGGATTTTGTTAGTGTCGCCCCGCCTGTTTCCACAAGCGGCGAGCGCGAGGATAACGGCCTTGCTGAAATCGTGATGGATGGCGAGGGAAGCCTTTATCTGCGCGAAGAAATGTTTGATATCGGGCAATTGCGCGCGGCTATTGCTGGCCAATTGTCCGGCAATCCGGAAACCCGGATCCGGTTCAAGGTGGACGGCGGCGCGCCGACGGCCCAGGTCATCCGGGTCCTCGAACAGCTCCGCCTGGCGGGTGTCGAGGAACTCGTATTGCTGACCCTGGAGACCGGGCAATGACGCTCCGGCCGGTCTGGTTGGCGGGGGCGTTTCTGGGGGCCCTCGCGCTCCATGCTGCCATTTTCCTGCAATTCGAAGTGCCCGACGCCAGCGGCGCCGCGCCCGACGGTGACGAAGGCATTCTGGTTGCGCTCGGCACACCGCCCAAAACTGGGGCTGGAGACGAAGACACGGCCGAGCAAAATGTGGAGGAGGTGCTCTCCCCCGAAGCTGCGCCTCCGGAACCACTAAATCCGGAAACAGCTGCAATTGAGCCGGAACAACCGGACGGCCCGACTCCAGATATACCGTCGACGGGCCCTGCCGGGCTGGAGGCTGAAAACGCCCCACCGGAAGCGACCTCGGTTGAGATTCCCGTGGATGCGGTATCGGAAATACCAGAGGCGGATCTGACCGAACCGGTTCCCGAGCCGGCAAATGTGACCGCTGAAACCGAACCGGATCAACCTGTGCCCGACCCGACGCAAGATCTTGAAGGCGCTCCCGAACACGACGACCCGCCGGTGGATACCGGGTTGGCGGCGGCCCCGCTACCGGAAGTCAGGACGGAACGCACCGCACTCGCTGCGCAGCGAAATTTCGAAAACCAGCAGGCCCGGACCGATGCCAGCAGCGACGCAGAACGGGCCGACTATCTGACCAGATTGCACAGTCAGCTGGTGCGCTCAAGACGCTATCCCCAATCGGCCCGGCGCGACAGCATCGAAGGCGTGGTGCAGATCGGGCTGACGATCAACAGGGCCGGCCGCGTCACCGCATTCCGAATCACTAGCGGCTCGGGCTTCGACATCCTCGACGAGGAAGTACGCAACATGATCGATAGGGTTCAGCCGCTGCCGACCATGCCCGCCAGCATGGAATTAAGCCAGATCACCATCAACATGGCGATCAGGTTCAAGCTCGAATAGAAGGCGGGTGCGAACAGAAATCTGGAAGTGTTTGGGTGGAATGGTACAGCTGCCCCGAATTGAACGGGGGACCTCCTGATCCACAATCAGGCGCTCTAACCGACTGAGCTACAGCTGCACGGGGCCTTTCCAATAGCGGGGGCAACCTAGGCCCTTGCCCTTGCCATTGCAAGCAGTCTTGAATGCGATTACATGACAATAAGGCAAATTTTTTCAGGGGCAATTTGTTGAAAAACTCCCGGGAAATAGGGATATACGGACGCCGCCTAGGTTAACCAATTATTAATTTCCGCGGCCAAATCCGGTCGCCGGGGCTATTGTCTTTGGCGGCGCTGGTTTATAACGGAATGATCCGGATCGCAACGTTTGGCGGAACCACGATCCGGCGGCAATACGAGGCCCGTGCCGACACTTAGAGGGGATAAAACCCCGCAATTTTGGTATTCGGGACAATATTCCAGATGACTGACACCTTGAATTTCGCTCAATCGCCCGAACTAACGGCGCTCGCCGGCGATATCAGACCGGCATGGCTCTGGTCACCCAGTGGCCACCGGATTGTCTGGGCCAACCGTACCGGGTTGGCGTTTTGGGGTTTTGCGTCTTTATCCGAACTTTCAACCCGTGGTGCCCCGGGCCGGGCGCACGGTTTTCGTCACCTTGACCGCCTCGGCGAGGAACTGGAAACGGGCCGTGCCCGCGTCGACCGGTTGCGTTTCTTTCGCCACGGCCGCGACGTTCTGTTGACCTGCAAGATCAACGCGCTGAATTTAGACGGCACGAAATACCTGCTCGCCATGTCGATGAGCCCAATCCCCAATCTTCCGGTGGTCGACACGACGGATGATGATGGCGACACCCTGGCTGTGCCTCTAGATGAAATACACGAACA
Source organism: Hyphomicrobiales bacterium (assembly GCA_021775855.1). Taxonomy (GTDB): domain Bacteria; phylum Pseudomonadota; class Alphaproteobacteria; order Rhizobiales; family NORP267; genus NORP267. The sequence goes on along the minus strand of JAJFGZ010000005.1, from coordinate 29,361 downwards.
TCTGGATGAGATCGCGCAAGGTGACGAGGGGCCGGCCGGTGACGACATGGACGTTGATGATATCGACCGTCCGGACGACAACCAAACCATCCTCAATGACGTCGTGGAAAGCGCGGTTGGCGCCCTCGATGCGCTTGTGGGAGCAAACATTGTACCCTTCCGGAATTCCGGTACGGCAACAGGATCTGACGCATCACAACTGACCGGTGACGAGAAGGAAGCCTTTCAGGCAATCGCCGATGCGCTCGATCTGACCGAGGGACAGGAACCCGCCGAAGCGGAACCTCATGATGACAGTGATACCGGCGGGGTCGCCGCTGAAAATACGGTTGCGACACCCATCGATACAAAATGGTCTGAAACCTGGGCATTGGTCAACAAGTTGTCCGTTGCCTGTTTCGTCTACCGCGCCGCGGGCGAGGACTATGAAGGCGAAGCGTATTTTGCCTCCGACGCTTATCTCGAATTGTTCGGCTACGACAGCATGGAAATGGCTATTGCAGCAGGTGGGATCGCGGCCTTGTTGCCTGTAGCTCAGACCCCCGATAAATTTTCCGGGGACAGCCAGATCATGACGATCACAACCGGGAGCGGCGCGAACGTGCCGGTGCTGGCGCGGCTGGATGTCATCAACTGGCAGGGAACAGGCGCTGTCGTGATGACGTTGACCAACCGGAAGCAGGTGGAAGTTGCATCTCCATCTGTTGCCCCTGACGGCGTCGATCTTGCAATAGCATTTGACGAGGCGTTTGAAGCTGCAATTATTCTCGACGACACCGGCAACATTCTGCACGCCAATGCTGCAGCGATCGCGCTGTTCAACCTTGAAAATGACGGTCAGGACGGGCTTTCGCTCACAAATGTACTGGAATCCGCCACGGGCGAGAGCCCTGGTGAATTTCTCAACCGGCTCCGCGACAACCAGGATCATGCGCAGTCCTCCGGGCTGGAAGTACTCGGCAGGGTTTATGGCGGTGCCGATCTGCCCCTGAATATGATTTTACGCGACTTGCCTGAATCGGGTTCAGCTTCAACCTGTTGCGCCACCTTTACCGATATCAGCCGCTGGCGCGACGCAACGGCCGCCGAAGCCCGCGCCCGCACGGCCGCAGAAGACGCGAGCGATCAGAAATCTGAATTCCTGTCCAGTATCAGCCACGAAATCCGCACCGCGCTCAATCCGGTTCTGGGATTTTCGGAAGCCATTATCGAAGAGCGGTTCGGTTCGCTGGAGCACAAGCAGTATACGGAATATGTCCAGAACATCCACGATAGCGGGACCCACCTTCTGGGTCTGGTCAACGATATGCTGGACCTCTCGAAGATCGAAGCCGGCCAGGCCGAGCTAAATTTTGCAAGCGTTGATCTAAACGAACTAGCGTCCGGGTGCGTGAAGATGATGCAGCCTGACGCCAACAAGGAGAGGATTATCATCCGCTCAAACCTGGCGACCGATATGCCTGAAATCGTTGCCGACCAGCAAAGTCTGCGCCAGATCGCCCTCAACCTATTGTCCAACGCGGTCAAATATACCGGTCCCGGCGGCCAGGTTATTGTCAGTACCCGCATGACGGATAACGGCGAACAGCAATTGCGGGTCCGCGATACAGGGCGTGGCATGTCGGATGAAGAATTGGGTACGGCGCTGAAACCGTTTGGCCGGGCGGAAACTGTGCGCGGCGAAATCGAGGGCACGGGCCTCGGGCTGCCGTTGACCCACGCTATGATTGAAGCCAACCGGGCGCGGTTCTCGATCGAAAGCGCAGTCGGCGAAGGCACCTTGGTCGAGGTCACATTTCCGATCAATCGGGTGCTTGCCAGTTAACCGGGTGAAAGTTAAATAGTGCCACCCCGGCGAGACTCCGCGACCAAAGTCTGGCAATGTGTTCGGGGGAATATGCGGGTCCCTATGGCGCTCCAATTTTCGAGGAAAAAATGAACGTAGATAAAGCCGTCATGCAGCATCTGGCGACCGCGCTTCGCATGGAGCTGACCGCCGTCAATCAGTATCTGCTGCATTCTCATATCCTGCGCGATTGGGGTTTTGACAAATTATCCAACAAGATGCGCGAAGAAATGGCGGAGGAAGCCGGGCATGCGGACCTCCTGATTGAGCGGATCCTGTTTCACGGCGGCGAACCCGATCTCTCCACTTTGGACAAGGTGACGATCTCGGAAACCGTTCCCGAGCTGCTCGAAAAAGATCTTATCGGGGAGCGCGCCGCGCGCGCAGCCTATGCGAATGCGGCGACAGATTGTGAAAAGGCCGGCGACTTTGTCAGCCGCGATCTTTTTGTTTCGCTTATTTCAGATGAAGAAGGCCATACCGAGTGGCTGGAGAAACAGCTTCGTCTGATGAAACATCTCGGCGAAGGTATGTATCTCCAATCGCAGATGGGTGCCGCCGGTGATGAAAACGCCGACTAACACTGCCCGTACAGGTAAGCTGGCGCGAGCACACAGCCCCGACATTCCATGACAGCGGAATCCACAAACGCCCCAGTCCGCCATACCGGCACGGCGATTGCCGGGGTAGGCAACAGGGTCTGGATCTGGCTGGTTGGTGCCATCGTCCTGATTGCCACCGCGCCGATTTTCGCGATCCTGACAATCGCGTTTCAGGCCAGCGATAATATTTGGCCGCATCTGGTTTCTACCATTTTACCGCGCGCCGCGATCGATACCGCGCTGCTTTTATCCGGTGTCGGCATCCTGACGCTCGCCACCGGAACCGCCACTGCCTGGCTGGTCACCATGTACCGTTTCCCGGCGAGCAAATTCTTGTCTTGGGCACTCCTGCTGCCGCTCGCCATGCCCACATATATAATTGCGTATAGTTATGTGGAGATACTGGATTTTTCCGGGCCGGTGCAGACCCTGCTGCGCGACCTGATGGGTTGGCGGTCGAGCCGCGACTATTGGTTCCCTGAAATCCGCTCGCTTCCAGGCGCTGTGTTTGTGATCGCCAGCGTCCTCTATCCTTACGTCTATCTCACCGCCCGGAGCGCCTTCCTGGCCCAATCGGTTTGTGTTCTTGATGTATCCAGAACGCTGGGGGCAGGACCGTGGGACAGTTTCCGCCAAGTTGCTATTCCCCTGGCCCGCCCGGCCTTGGTCGCTGGTGTCACGATCGCGTTGATGGAAACGCTGAATGACATTGGTGCGGTTGAATATTTCGGGGTCCGGACACTTACTGTGACAATCTATACAACCTGGCTCGGGCGCGGTTCCCTGTCGGGCGCCGCCCAGCTCGCGGTTATTCTGCTGATCGTCGTCATGCTGCTGCTCTGGCTCGAGCGATGGAGCAGGCGCAAACAGCGCTTTCACCATACCTCCAGCAAATATCACGGGCTGCCGACAAAACGGATTGCTGGATGGCGCAGGGTTTTGGCTACTCTCTTTTGCCTGTCGCCGGTTCTTGTTGGTTTTGTCATCCCGGCAAGCCTGTTGGGCATCTACGTCTATGCCAGGATCGGCGAGCCTCCCGGCGTGTCCTTCCTCAGCCTTGCGGGCAACAGCCTGTTTCTATCGGTCGTCGCTGCGATCACGGCTATTTTCGCGGGTCTTGTCTTGGTCTATGCGCGCAGGTTTATCCGGTGGCGTCCGTTGCACGCGCTGACGCGGCTGGCGAGCATCGGCTATGCGGTGCCCGGTACCGTGCTTGCGATTGGCGTACTGATCCCGCTGGCTGCGCTCGACAATTATATCGACGGGTGGATGAAAAACCTGTTCGGAGTCTCCACGGGTTTGCTGATGAGCGGTACCCTGTTCGCGCTGGTCCTGACCTTCACAATCCGATTTCTGGCAATATCCCAGGGTGCGATCGGGGCCGGGCTTGGCAAGGTCAGCCCCAACCTGTCGCTCGCCGCCCGAACCCTGGGGAGAAGCGCCGGCGGGACCCTGCGCGATGTGGATCTGCCACTCATCCGTCCGGCGATCATCACCGCCGCCCTCTTGGTGTTTGTTGATGCCATGAAGGAACTACCAGCGACCCTTTTGTTGCGCCCGTTCAATTTCGACACCCTGGCGACTCACGTCTACACCTACGCGTCGATCGAGCGGTTCGAGGACGCCGCTCTCCCCGCGCTCGCGATCGTCGCTGTCGGCCTCGTGCCGGTGGCAATCCTGAGCGCGACAATCGGATTGTCGTTCCGGACCGACCGCGATGCTACGATTGCAGTTCAGGTAGATCGATAAACAGATCAAGCGCTTCGGGGTTGGCCAGCGCCTCGCGGTTTTTGATGGTACGGCCATGGACGATATCGCGCACTGCAATCTCAGTGATCTTGCCGGATTTGGTGCGCGGGATGTCCTTGACCGCGATGATCCGCGCGGGCACATGGCGCGGCGAGGCGCCGGTAAAAATATTTCGCTTGATCCGCGCCGCCAGATCGTCGTCCAGCGCGACCCCCTCTGCCAGGATAACGAACAGCACGACGCGCGTATCGTTATCCCAGGATTGCCCGATGGCGAGCGCCTCGACGATCTCGGGCAACTTCTCGACCTGGGCGTAAATCTCCGCGGTTCCGATCCGCACCCCGCCGGGGTTTAGCGTCGCGTCCGAGCGGCCATGGATAACGATCCCGCCATTCGTGGTCCATTCGGCGAAATCGCCCTGACACCAGATATTGTCGTAGCGCGCAAAATAGGCGTCGTGATATTTCTGGCCGCCCTCGTCACTCCAGAACATCAGCGGCATCGAGGGGAAGGGGACCGTACAGACTAGCTCACCTTTACCTTCTGTCATCGGCTTGCCATCGTCGTCCCAGATCTCGATCGACATCCCGAGCGATGGTGCCTGGATCTCGCCACTCCAGACGGGCGAAGTCGAATCGGCACCGACGAAACAACCGCACAAATCGGTTCCACCCGACATCGAAGCCAGATGCACATCCCGCTTGAAGGCGTCATAGACAAAGGAAAAACTCTCCGGCACCAGAGGCGACCCGGTCGAACAGATCAATCGAATGCTATCGAGGTTGTGATTGTCGCCTGGCCGGTACCCGCTTTTCTTGACCGCGTCGATATATTTAGCCGAGGTACCAAATACCGCCCAGGACTCGGCTTCGGCATAATCGAACAACGCCGATACGTCCGGATAAAAGGGTGACCCGTCATACAGCATGAGCGTACATTCGCTCGCCAATGCCCCGGCCAGCCAGTTCCACATCATCCACCCGCAGGTGGAGAAATAGAATACCCGCTCGTCAGGCTCCAGCCCGCCGGTCAACTGGTGTTCTTTCAGATTCTGGAGCAGCACGCCGCCGACCGAATGTACGATGCATTTCGGGACCCCCGTCGTGCCACTTGAAAACAGGATATAGAGGGGGCTGTTAAACGGCACCTGGAGGAAATCAATGTCGCCACCCGGGGCGTCTCCAAGCGCATCACGCCAGACAATGGTTTTGTCAGATGTCTTTCCGATACCCCTGCCGTCACCCGCGTAAGGCACAACAAGCACCTTCTCCAGGCTCGACAAGTCGGAAATAATTTGTCTAACCTTCTCCGCAATGTCGATTGTCTTGCCGTTGTAAAAATATCCGTCCGACACGATCAGGATTTTCGGGTCGATCTGGCCGAACCGGTCAGTGACCCCGTTGACCCCAAAGTCGGGCGAACACGACGACCAGATGGCGCCGAGCGAAGTCGCGGCCAGCATGGCGATGATCGTCTCGGGCATGTTGGGCATCATGGCGACCACCCGGTCGCCTGCGGTTAGCCCGATACCCTTGAAGTACGCAGCCGCGCGCGCGACCTCGTCATACAATTCCGCCCACGTCATCCGCACCTGGACCTTGTCCTCGCCGCGAAATACCAGGCACTCGCTGTCGTCGCGACGGCGCAATAAATTCTCCGCGAAATTCAAACGGGCGTCGGGGAAGAACAGAGTTCCGGGCATCTTGCCCGGGTTTTCCTGAACGCGGTTGCCTTTGACGCTTGCTATCACGCCGCAAAATTCCCAGACAGCGTTCCAGAACCCATCCAGTTCTGTCGTCGAATAGCGAAGCATGTCGCTGTAACTTTCCAGCTTCGTCTTCTCGGTCGCATTGATATGGTCGCGAAATCTGATCAGCCTCGATTTCGCTACGATTTTCGGGTCGGGTGTCCAGAGCGGCTGGTCCATGATATTTGGGCCTTGTTCATTCACAGGTTGCGGTCGATCTGCGGTTTAAAAATTTACACGCAAATGGTACTTGTTGTTTGGCGTGAGTTTTGCCACAAGCACGAGACGATTTCCACATGCTTCGGCATGGCGGTAAACTTTACCAATCGGGGACAGGTCTGAATAAATGAAGCGGCTTTTTGTATTTTTGCTGTTTCTGATTGTGGCTGCGGGTGTGCTCGTTGCCCTGCTCCCCTATTTTCTCTCCATGGACGTAGTACGAAACAAGGTTTCCGAACAGCTGACAATGTGGACCGGGCGCGACGTCCAGCTAACCGGACCGGCCACGCTGAAAGTTTTCCCGAATATCTCGATTGACATTTCCGGGATATCCATCGCCAACGAACCGCGTTTCGGAGACAGCCCGATCATCGCCATGGACGGCATCCGCGGCCGGGTACAATTGCTTCCGTTGCTGTCAGGTCAAATTCAGGTTGATAGTTTTGAACTTGTTCGACCGAGAATCGAACTTGTTGTCGACAGCGATGGTCAGGCCAATTGGCAGCTATCGGGTAGTTCTACTGAATCCACTGACGCAAGCCCGGACGGCGCCGGGATTTCGCCGTCGATCGAACTGGGTTTGCTGGTGATCAAGGACGGAATTCTGCGCTACCGCAATTTGCAGGATGGCCAAGTCTTTGAAGTGACATCGCTCAATGCTGAGATCAACTGGCCGAGCACGTCGTCCCCGTTGGACGCCAGCGGATCATTGGTTTGGCAGGGCGAGATGATCAAGTTTGAGGGCCTGTTCGGCGATCCTGTTTCGTTCATCAACAATGGGTCTTCTACAACGACGCTCGCAATTGCATCCAGTCCGATGCGAGCAACCATTTCGGGTCTTGCAAGCATGACCACCGATCTTGCCGTGAACGGGAATCTAAATCTTGACGTTCCCTCGGTGCGCGGGCTCGCCAGGTGGTTTGGAACCGACGTCCCTTCGGGCCCCGGTTTTGGACAATTGATCATTCAGTCGGGCATTACCGCGGGCGGCGACAAGATAGCGCTCTCGGAAGCGCAGATCGAGTTTGACGGCAACGCCGCCGAAGGCGCGGTCACCTTTGTCGCTGGCGAGGACAGGCCGTACGTCCAGGCGACGCTGGCCTTGGCCAATCTGGACCTCAACCCCTATCTGGAGGCCGGGGCGGATAGCGGATCTGGCGGCGCATCCGGACCTAACTGGAATGTCGAGCGGTTCGATCTGGGCGGGTTGGGTGAACTGGACGCGGATATCGGATTGTCAGCGAGCGATATTGATTTGGGGGTCTATGATATCGGCGCCGGGGCGGTGACGATCGGCTTGAAGAACTCGAGAATCACCGTCGAGCTTGCAGAAGTGGGTGCCTATGGCGGTCAGCTCAACGGCAATATCGTCGTCAACGCGCGGGGCGCCCGGCCATCAATGACGGCCAAGATCAATGCCAGCGAAGTTGACCTGGGCGCCGTACTCGACGATGTCGCCGAAAACGGGCGGGTCACGGGCGTAACCAATCTCGCCATCGATCTGGCATCCTCCGGGAGCAACGAGAAGGAGATTGTCGCCAACCTCAGCGGCAACGGCTCGCTACAGATTACGAATGGCCGGATTATTGGGATCGATCTTGCCGGCGCGCTGAGCGGCCTACAACGCCGCGACTTTGCAAGCCTCGTTGTCGGCACAGGCGGGGAGACCCAGTTTGAATTTATAGAAGCCTCATTTACGGTCGAGAACGGAATTGCCACCGTGCAGAATCTGACGACCCAGGGACCCGCTTTCGCAGCCAATGGTGCGGGCAGTGTCGACCTGCCTGCGCAGACCCTCGATCTTAAAGTTCGCGCCAGCCTGCTCAATCAAACGGGATCGCCGGAAGACCAGCTCGGCACACCATTGTTTGAGATCCCGTTGAATGTCACCGGACCCTGGGCGTCGCCGCGCGTCCGGCCCGATGCAGCCGGTTTTATCCAGGGTAATGAGCGCGTTCAGGAAACCGTGCGTAGCGTCGGAGACGCCGTTCGTAGTGGTGATCTGGATGCTGCCCGCGACGCAGTGGAAGAGGCGATCGACGGGGGCAAGGGCGACGTCAGGTCACTGCTCGACGGTCTTCTCAATCGCAACCAAGCTGAATAATCCAAATTTTTCTGAGATCCATGAATACGGTTGCCGGCAAAGCGCATTTTTTGCCTCCTGGATAGTTCCAGTACGTGGTCGGAGATTTACCGTAAGATATTGTGTTTAAGGCCAAAAAACGACATGTTAGGTTCGTTAAGCGAACTATCCGGGCACATAAAAGCAACCCGAACAATGATCTCCGAATGTAAAGGTAAGCGCGATTGACGGGTTCCATCAGAAAATTTGCAATCTGCTTTCAGCTATGCAAAATTACCGTTCAAGGCGCAAAGCCAAAAAAACAAAATTCCAGGGTGAAGTGGGCGTCCATATATGTCAGAAGCGCAGCCGTTTGTCAGGTTTGACAAAGTCCAAAAGAGTTACGACGGTGAGATTCTCGTTGTAAAGAATCTTAATCTAGATATCCCTGCCGGGGAGTTTGTGACGATGCTTGGCCCATCGGGTTCGGGCAAGACGACCTGCCTGATGATGCTGGCGGGTTTTGAACCGGCAACCCACGGCGAGATTTTCCTCGGCGATCAACCGATCAATAACGTGCCACCCCATAAGCGCGGCATCGGTATGGTGTTTCAGAACTACGCGCTGTTTCCGCATATGTCGGTGGGTGAAAATCTGGCGTTCCCGCTTGAAGTTCGTGGGATGGACAAGAGCGAGCGCGAGACCAAGGTCAAACGCGCCCTCGACATGGTTGAACTTGGCGCTTTCGGCAACCGGATGCCGGCGCAATTGTCTGGTGGCCAGCAGCAGCGCGTGGCCGTCGCCCGCGCGCTCGTTTTTGAACCCGAACTCATTCTAATGGACGAACCCCTTGGCGCCTTGGACAAGCAGTTGCGCGAGCAGATGCAGTACGAGATCAAGCACATCCACGAAAGCCTCGGCGTGACTGTTGTCTACGTGACCCACGACCAGTCGGAAGCGCTGACCATGTCAGACCGGATCGCGGTCTTCAATGATGGTGTTATCCAGCAGCTCTCGTCACCGTCAGATCTCTACGAGCGCCCGGACAATTCTTTTGTTGCCCAGTTTATTGGCGAGAATAATCGCTTCGATGGAACGATATTGTCGGTCCGCAACGGCAAGTGCAAGGTGAAACTCGATTCCGGTGAGACCGTTGATGCTTCAGCCGTTAATGTAGGGGGCAAGGGCACCCGGACTACGCTGTCGCTACGCCCCGAGCGGATCGAAATCAATCCAAAATCAAAAGCTGGCCGCAGTATCATCAGCGGAAAAATCGAAGAAGCGATTTATCTCGGTGATCACATCCGGACCCGTATGAGTGCCGGCGGCAGTAGCGAATTTATTGTAAAGGTTCCAAACACGAGCGGTCACACGCCGTTGGAAGAAGGTAAGACCGTTAAAATCGGGTGGCTTACCGGGGACTGTCGGGCCCTCGACCCGATCGCATGATCGGACCAGTCCGGCAATCGTGAATTGGTGCCGCACGGGCGGTGCCGTAAATAGGGAGAAGTTAGTATGAAATTTCGTTCAATGACCAGTGCAGCAGCCATTCTTGGCCTCGCTGTTGGTCTGGCATACAGCCCGGCTGTGGCGCAAGAAGCGCTGACAGTCGTATCGTGGGGTGGTGCGTACACCCAGAGCCAGATCAAGGCTTATCATGAGCCATTTACAGCCCAGACAGGAATCACCATTAATTCCGCCGACTATTCCGGCGGTCTTGCCGAAATCAAGGCTCAGGTGGAGGCCGGCAACGTCACATGGGATCTTGTCGATGTGGAATTGTCTGATGCCGTGCGCGGTTGCGACGAAGGTCTGCTCGAGCCAATCGACGCCTCGATCCTGCCGGCGGCACCCGATGGCACGCCCGCCATGGAAGATTTCATCGAAGGCACCATCACCGAATGCGCTGTCGCCAGCATCGTTTGGTCGACAATTTACGCCTATGACTCAACGGTCATTACCGGCGCACAGCCGAGCACCATGGAAGATTTCTTTGATCTTGCGGCATTCCCCGGCAAGCGCGGCCTACGCAAGTCCCCCAAAGCCAACCTTGAAATGGCTCTGATGGCTGACGGTGTTGCACCTGAAGATGTCTATGATGTCCTCAACACACCTGAAGGTGTTGATCGTGCATTCGCCAAACTTGATACCATCAAAAGCGAAGTTGTTTGGTGGGAAGCTGGTGCACAGCCACCGCAACTTCTTGCTGACGGTGAAGTCGTGATGACCACTGCCTATAACGGCCGTATTTTCAACGCGGTTGCGACTGAAGATAAGCCTTTCGTGATTATCTGGGACGGTCAGATCTTCGATCTCGACCTCTGGGTGATCCCCAAGGGTGCAGCGAACTTGGAAAGCGCTCTCGAATTTGTGGCCTTCTCGACCGCTACCGAGCAGCTTGCCAATCAGGCTGCGTACATCTCGTACGGCCCGGCACGCATGTCTTCAAACCCCCTGATCGGTGATCATGCGACAGCCGGAATTCCTATGGCTCCGCATATGCCGACCGCGCCGGACAATTTTAAACGCGTTGTCCAGAATGATTATGAATTCTGGGCAGACAACCAGGATCAGTTGAACGAACGTTTCAACGCCTGGCTGGCTAACTAGTCCGGACCTCTAATACGGGAGTGGGGTTTCCCCCACTCCCGGCTTTATAAATTTATTTGACAAATTTTCGCATCCAGTTACCGGGCTATTGGGGCAGTCATGACAGATACATCGATCCAGCCGTCCGATCTTCTTGAAACTGACGACGGCGTTTCACTCAAGGCCAAACTGGCTCGCGCGACCAGACGCAACAAGTTGCGTGCATTGGGGCTCGTTGCGCCGCTCGGAATTTTTCTGATTATTGGATTTTTGTGGCCTATCGGGGCCATGCTTCTGCGCAGCGTGCACGCGCCGGATTTCGGCGAAATCATGTATCGCACAGCGGCTTTGATGGAAGACTGGGACGGCGAGGGGATACCCGACGAGGCCATTTTTACCGCCGTTGTCGCGGATCTTACCCAGGCAAAGGAAGACAAGACCATTGGCCGGGCCGCGACCCGCTTCAATTTTTCGTTTCCGGGGACACGCAGCGTGTTTACCCGGACTGGGCGAAAAATTAATACGCTGACTGAAGGCCCATATACCGAGGGCCTAATTGAAATAAATGATGCCTGGGGCAACCACGAGTTCTGGTTGAATTTCCAGCGACTGGTAAAGCCCTTCACAACGCGTTTCTATCTCAATTCGGTCGATTATCAGGTTGGTGAGAATAACGAGATCGTGCGCCAGCCTGAAGAACGCCAGATCTATGTCAGGCTTTTCATTCGAACGTTGATCATGAGCGCGATTATCACCGGTTTCTGCATTCTTCTCGGATACCCCGTTTCGTATTTGCTCGCGACCTTGCCGCTCCGCTATTCGAATTTGTTGATGATCCTGGTTTTGCTGCCCTTCTGGACATCGCTATTGGTGCGAACAACGTCGTGGATCACCCTTTTGCAAAAAGAGGGCGTGCTCAACGATATTGTCGTGGGGTTGGGACTGGTGTCTGATGAAAACCGGTTACAGATGATGTTCAATGCGACCGGCACAACGATCGCCATGGTGCATATCCTGCTGCCCTTTATGATCCTGCCTCTATTCTCCGTGATGAAAACCATCCCGCCGAGCTATATGCGCGCGGCGCGCTCGATGGGTGCCAACCAGTTTACAGCATTCCGGCGGGTATATATCCCGCAGACGCTACCGGGTGTCGGGGCCGGGTCGATCCTGGTCTTTATCCTGTCGATCGGGTTCTACATCACCCCGGCTCTTGTTGGTGGTCAGTCGGGTCAGCTGATCTCAAACATCATCGCCTACCATATGCAGCGGTCGCTCAACTGGGGTCTGGCGGCAGCGCTCGCGACCATCCTGCTGCTTGGCGTTCTGTTCTTGTACTGGCTCTACAACAAGATTGTCGGCGTCGACAATATGAAGTTCGGCTAGAGATTGGGAGACTGAAGTTCATGTCATTGCCAGCTTATGCAGGACCCGGGGAACGGATCTGGTATTACAGTTTCCGCTTTTTCTGCGGGCTTGTTTTCCTGTTTCTGATTCTCCCGATCATCGTTATTATCCCGTTATCTTTCAACGCGGAACCTTACTTCTCGTTCTCCGAAGGCATGTTGCGGCTCGACCCGGATGCCTATTCGCTGCGCTGGTATTTGGATATTCTCACTAACGGTATGTCGGACCGCAACGCGCCGTTCGGCTGGGCCTGGATTGCCGATAGCTGGAACAATGCCCAATGGCTGCATTCCATGCGCAACAGTTTCTTCATTGCCTTTGTATCCACGATCCTGGCAACGGTATTTGGTACGCTGGCCGCGCTCGGTCTCAGCCAGTCCGATATGCCTTACCGCAACCTCATCATGAGCCTGCTGATTGCCCCGATGATCGTGCCCCTGATCATTACCGCGGCAGCTTTATTTTTCTTCCTGTCGGATCTCAGCCTGAGCCAGACCTATACAGGAATTATCATCGCCCATGCTGTGCTTGGAGTCCCGTTCGTGGTGATTACCGTCACCGCAACGCTTGTGGGGTTTGATCGCAGTCTTATGCGTGCTGGCGCGAATATGGGTGCCAATCCGCGCACCGTGTTTTTCAAGATCGTTATGCCGCTGATCACGCCGGGCATGATTTCAGGCGCGCTGTTTGCCTTTATCACTTCGTTCGATGAAGTCGTCGCCGTCATCTTCCTGGCCGGCTTCGAGCAACGCACCATCCCACGGCAGATGTGGTCCGGTCTGCGCGAGCAGATCAGCCCGACCATTTTGGCGGTCGCCACGATTATGGTGACCTTGTCGATCATATTACTGACGGTGCTGGAATTGTTGCGTCGCAGGTCCGAACGGCTGCGTGGTATCAAGCCGCAATAAAATTTATTGCCGGGCAACGCGATTAGTGGGAGGCCCGTTAAAAATTGGCACGCCTCTCGATCTGCCAACTTGCATGCTTTTTGGCTGTCGCGCTTACACTTGTCTTTCTGCAATCTTCAGTCTCTGGGCAATCAAGGCCTGAAGTTGACGTCACTCTGGTGCTTGGGATCGATTGTTCCTACAGCGTCGATGCCAACGAATTCCTCCTCCAGAAAGCCGGCATTGCCAACGCCATCGTATCGCCGGATGTATTGCAGGCAATCGCTGACGGACCCATCGGCCGGATCGCGATCACGGTTGTGCAATGGTCCAGCAGCGAGAGCCAGATCACCGCGATTCCCTGGACCATTGTTGCGTCTCGTGATGACGCCACCCGGTTGGCTCAGGAAATTTTGGCGACGCCGCGGCAGACGGCTGACGGAGCAACCTCGATCTCAGCGTTTTTACGCCACAGTGTGAACCTGATCGCATCGGGTCCCTATTCGGGTTTGCGGTCCGTGATCGACGTGGCCTCTGACGGCACCAACAATAACGGTGATCGGGTCGATGACGCCCGTGCCCGGGCGCTCGCAACCGGTGTGACGATCAATGGCCTCACCATCCTGCACGAAGTGGCGTGGTTGAAATCCTATTTTCGCAACCACGTGACCGGGGGACCAGGGAATTTTATTATCGAGGCTGAATCATACAATTCCTTTGCCGAGGCAATGCGCCGCAAGTTGGAGCGCGAAATCCGCGGCCTCGGGATTTCCTGATCCTACTGCCTGACCGGGGATTACGCCGTTGCGTCCATTTCCTTGAGGATATTGCGCGCGATAATCACCCGCTGAACCTCGCTGGTACCCTCATAAATCGTCGTGATCCGGACATCGCGCATATACCGCTCGACTGGGAACTCTTCTGTATACCCGGCGCCGCCATGGAGCTGCAGGGCGGTATAACAGGCGCGTTGCGCGGCTTCGGTCGAATAGAGTTTGGCCATGGAAGCAGCCGTCCCGAACGGCTTGCCCTGTTCTTTCAGTAATGCTGCTTGCAGGATCAACAGCCGGGCTGCCTCCAGCTCGGTTTCGTGATCAACAAGCTGCCACTGGATGCCCTGAAAATCGGCGATCCGTTTGCCGAACTGCCGGCGCTCGCTGATGTAGCTTTTGGCGGCATCGAGCGCGGCACAGGCGATCCCGCGCGCTATGGAGGCTACCCCGATGCGCCCACCTGCAAGCTCGCCAACGGCGATCCGGAACCCGTCATTCTCGACCCCCAGCATCGCGTCTGCGGGGATCCGGCAATCATCGAAAGTAATGACATTTGTGAGCGACCCGCGCTGACCCATTTTCTTTTCCGCGCGTCCAATCTCCAGACCTTCCGTGCCGGGTTCGACCAGAAAGCAGGAAATCCCCCGACCTTTGGGAGCGTCGGGATCGGTCACTGCCCAGACGACAAAAATCCCGGTAATGCCACCAGAAGTCACGAATATTTTCTCGCCATTGAGGACCCATTCGTTGCCGTCCATTTTTGCCCGTGTCTGCATGCCCGATGGGTCCGACCCGGCACCGGATTCGGTCAGGCAGAAGGCGCCGGATGGGTAGGTCCCGTTGCAGATTTTAGGAATATGGGCCGCACGTTGGGCGTCGCTGCCGACGCTTTCAATTATCTCAGCAACAAGGTTCGTGACCGACAGTGTGACGGCAGACGCCGCGCAGGCCCGCGCCGTTTCCTCAAGCGCCAGCGCGTAGGATACAACACCAGCCTCTGTCCCTCCGTATTCGCTTGAGATGTTGATGCCCATAAATCCGGCATCGGCCAGCTTCCTGAGATTGACCATAAATTCCTCATGTCCCTCGCCATGATCGAGCGCAGGTGCAACGGGAGCCAACAAGTCGTTGGCCATCCGGCGTGCGGATTCCTTGATCAAATTCTGTTCTTCACTCAATTCCAGGTCCATGGATCCATCCCGTTCGGAAACAATTGGTTGAGGAAGTTTATCCCGGGCCGGTGTAGGTGGATAGCCCGGTGTTTGCGTTAAAATATTGGCGTACTGTTGGCCAGGCGGCCTTTTAAGACTTATAATTGGGCAACACGTCTGCTGCGCAGATATTTGTACAGTACGACCCAATTCGCGGATACCTCAATGCTGTCGACCGAAACTCCTGCCGCCACCCGGCGCAGACCAGGGCTTCTCGTGCTTATCGCCATGGCGGCATTTGGCCCGGCCGCACTCAATATTTTTCTCCCCTCCATGCCCGGCCTTCAGGCTTCAATGGGCATCGACAACGCCACCGCGCAGCTAACCCTGACCGTTTATCTGGCGGCGTTGGCAATCGGGCAACTGATCGTCGGACCGCTCTCCGACCGATACGGCCGCCGCCCGGTGGCGCTTGTCGGGATTGCCTTATTCACGTTTGCAAGTTTTTACTGCGCGATTGCCGACTCAATTACAGAATTGCTGATTGGGCGGGTATTGCAGGCAGCCGGAGGAACTACCGGGATGGCGCTCGCGCGCGCCGTCGTGCGCGATATCCATACCCGCAACCGGGCCGCGTCGGTGATCGGATACGTCACGACCGCGATGGTAACGGTACCCATGCTGGCGCCGGTCTTCGGCGCATTTCTGGATGAGGTTGCCGGCTGGCGGGCCGGGTTTTATTTTATCACCGGAATGGGGCTTTTCACCTTCGCAATCGTGTGGACCCAGCTCTCCGAGACCAACCTGAATCGGGTGCCTGAAATGAACCTGGGCACGATTTTTCGAAACGCAAAGCGATTGCTCGCCGAGCCTGCTTTCCTCGGATACGCCCTCAACTCAGCATTTGGCGCGGGCGTGTTTTTCGCTTTCCTGGCAGGTGCGCCGTTTGTCATGGCGCAAACCTATGGCCTGCCTCCTTCCGCTTTCGGGTTTTATTTCATTACCGTTTCCTTCGGCTATATGTTCGGGAATTTTTGCTCCGGTCGCTTCGCCGAGAGGGCCGGGGCGAACCGCATGATCGTTGTAGGGACACTATTGATGATCGCCAGCTTGGGTTTTCTCGTTGCCATGAACATGACATCGATCGCTCATCCGTTGGTGATCTTCATTCCGGTGTTTTTTATAGCAATCGCGAACGGAATAAACATCCCAAGTGCGGTGGCCAGTGCGATCTCCATCCATCCGAACATTGCCGGGTCGGCTGCGGGCATTGTCGGGTTTCTGCAATTCGGGATCGGCATGATTGCCACCTGGTTGGTCGGGATCGTTTACGGTGACACCCGCATCGCTATGGTTATGGTGATGGTCGCTGCCGGGCTTGGCGCGCTGCTCGCGATGGCCGTCGCCTTGCGCACCAGCCGAGGATTGAATTTCGATTGACAGCCAGGCATCTAGTCCCGAGCCGATGAATGCCATTCCGGCGTGTATCCGGCCTCAAGAACCGCGACGATCGCGGGTGGGGTTAGCAGTTCCGCTTCTTGTACCAGGGAGCGTCGGCTGCTTTCCTCATACCCGTCAAACGTCCATCGCAACAATGAACGGCGGTGGACGGCGTAGATATTTTCCTGGACCACAATCATTGCCCCGTCCGGCAGTTTGGCGGTCTCAATCACAGATCGCCTGGCTTTTCCGGATACCACCCGTTCCTGGTGCAGCACGTGGTCCATATCGTCGGCCATGGGCGGTGCGGCGAGGTCAAAAGCCTGCTGCCAAATCCCGGCAAAGGCGCGCGCGGCGCCGCGCCGGCACTCAAAGCAGGGCCGGTGACCGGCGGCAAGCGCTGTAACTTCGTCGAGAAAAAACATTTCGGTATAGCCGCGCCCCATGACCTGGCGCTGGCGGTCCTTGAAGGACGTGACGCAACAAATCCAGCGTTTTGATGCCCATTTCCGGTTGAGCAGGGTCCGGGTCGAGGGATCGTGGATGCGCCCACCCCGGTTCCCCATGAACAACCCTCGAGCCGGCGCGGCAACAATGTCGCCTTTTGGCGTAACGCGGTTTTGAAGCGTCACTGCCCAATTACCTGCCGACGATGATGATATGCACGCTGCGCGGCCCGTGGGCACCGAGCAGCAAGGTCTGTTCGATATCGGCGGTCCGCGACGGTCCGGTCACCATGTTCAGAGTCCGGGGCATTTCACGTTCGCCAAATTTCTCACGCAGGCGGTCCCATGCTGTTTCGTAGTCGCCCGTGATATCCTTTGTCTCCAGCACCACAATCGAGACATCGGGTAAAAAGTTGAGCGTCACTGGGTTATCCGCGCCGGACGCCATCATCAGCGTTCCGGTCTCGGCGACCCCGCTATGGGCCTTTGCGAGTGATACCAAATCCTTTGCCGCTGCCGGTCCGCGCCGGTGTTCAAGCGTTTTGTGTTTTCCCCAGGGCAGGTCCGCAAAGTAGGCATCGTCTCCGTGGATCAGGCTTTGCGGCAGATTGCGACTGCGAAGAAATTCTGTCACCGCGTCGAGAATATCTGCTTTTGTTTTTACCCGGTCAACGCTGGCATCCACCGCGCCCGCCATTTCCACGAACAAGTCAACTTGCTTGAAATGGTTGACCTGTGCCCGAGCCGGAATTTCTCCTTTGGGATGGTTTTCCAGCCGCCCGCGCACGATCGCACGTCGGGCTTTGTCGGATTTCATATTCCCGAGCGAGCGCCGGACGGTGCCGAGCACTTGTTCACGGCGTTCGTCCTCAATGGTCATTCATCCACCCCCGCAAGATGATCCCGCCATTGCTGCTGGAAGGTACGCCCTTCAGGGGCCGGCAGATTCCGATAGTGGGTCCACCCGGTCGCCAGCGGCAGAGCTTTCAAATACCCCTTGGCGCCGGCTAAGGCAGCCAGGACAGGCATCGCAACAGCAGCCGTGAAATTGTAGAGCCGCGGACGGGTCGCGAAAAATTTCCAAAACCCAAGTCCGCTTCTGACCGAAAATGGTGAGAGGTGGCGCTCGAATTCTCGTTCGCGCCAGTGCCGCATCATTTTCGGCAGCGGGATCCGCATCGGACAGACGGCTTCGCAGCGCCCGCAAAAGGTCGAAGCATTCGGCAGATGCCCGGCCTTATCAACGCCGATCAGGGAGGGCGACAACACAGACCCCATCGGGCCGGGATAAACCCAGCCATAAGCATGCCCACCAACCGACTGGTAAACCGGGCAGTGGTTCATGCAGGCCCCACAGCGGATACAGCGCAACATATCCTGAAATTCGGTGCCGATCATGGACGAGCGGCCATTGTCGAGGACAACAACATGGTATTCTTCAGGCCCGTCCGGATCGCCCTCGCGCCGTGGCCCGGTCGAGAAGGTATTATAGACCGCCATTTCCTGACCCGTCGCCGTACGCGCCAGGACCCGCAGGATGGCCGTCGCGTCTTCAAGCGTCGGCACCATCTTCTCGAGGCTGGTAATCACAATATGGACGCGCGGCAGGGACTGGGTCAGGTCGCCATTACCCTCGTTGGTGACGATGACAGATGTGCCGGTTTCCGCGATCAGGAAATTCGCGCCGGTAATCCCCACATCGGCATTGAGGAAGGCTTCGCGCAGCATGGAACGTGCTTCCGCGACGAGGGATTCAGGTTCATCCAGATTACGATTCTCGTCGAGCCCGGTATGGGCCTCGCGGAATGATGCTTCAACCTGATCCTTGTTGAGATGAATTGCGGGCGCGATGATATGGCTTGGCGCTTCGCCGCGCAGCTGGATGATATACTCCCCAAGGTCGGTCTCGATCGGCTTGATACCGTTTTCTTCCAAATGATCGTTGATCGCGATTTCTTCCGCGATCATGGATTTGCCCTTGGTGACCGAATGGGCTCCGGCGTTGCGGCAGATATCCAGAATGATATCCCGGGCGTCACCATCGGTGGGGGCAAAGTGAACGTGGCCCCCGGCCTCGCGCACCTTCTTCTCGTATTCCTCGTAATAGAGGTCGAGATATTGAAAGGTGTGGTTCTTGATATCCCGGGCCTGATCGCGGAGCGCGTCGAACTCCGGTAACTTGTCCATCGCCATGCGGCGTTTTTGGACAAACCCGACACCCACATTGCTCATGGCGCGCTGTAACTGCGGATCGGCCAGGGCCTCGCGGGCGTTTGCCTTGAATTTTCCGGATCGGATGACCATCATTTTTCCGTCAGGTTCTCTTCGCGCCGATGGCTGGCCCGTCGGTCATGCCGGCGAGAACCTCGCTCACATGGCGGACTTCGACCGACCGGCCCTCGCGCGACAATTTTCCCGCCATGTTCATCAGGCAACCGAGATCACCGGCCAGCAGCACCTCTGCCCCGGAGGCGTCGATATTGGCGGTTTTCTTCTCCACAATGGCGTTCGAGATATCACCGTATTTGACACAGAATGTGCCGCCAAATCCACAACACACATCCGGGTCTTGCATTTCGCTGATCTCCAGCCCGGCCACCGATTTGAGCAGCGCGCGGGGCTGTGCCTGGATACCCAGTTCGCGAAGTCCGGCGCAGGAATCGTGGTAGGTGACTTTGCCACGGAACTCGGCGGCAACCTCCGTCATGCCGCGGATATCGACAAGGAAGGAGACCAGTTCGAAGGTCTTGTCGCAGAAGGATTTTACCGTGTCCGACATACCCGGTTCATCGGCGAACAATTCTCCATAATGGGCTTTCAACATCCCGGCGCAGGAGCCCGATGGCGCCACCACATAGTCAAACTCATCAAACGCCGCGATCACTTGCCGGGCGAGGCGTTTGGTGCCGGCCCGGTCGCCGGAATTGAACGCCGGCTGGCCGCAGCAGGTTTGCATTTCAGGGACGCTGACCCGGCACCCGGATTTCTCGATCAGATCGACAGTTGCAAACCCGATCACCGGCCGCATCAGGTCCACGAGGCAAGTCACGAACAGCCCCACATGGGGTTTATCGGCGCTTGCCTGATGTGTTGGAATGGTCATGAAACGAAACTTCCAAGGATGTCCGTGGCGAGGGGGAGGCGATGTCCCGCGAGCGGGCAAGCCATTGAAACATTTCTACATCATCTTCGCGAATGTCTGCAATCCCGCGTTGGATCAGTCCAAATATTGCGTAAGATCCAGGCCTTCGTCCCAATAGGGATCTGGGCCATAGATAGCTGAAAGGTAATCGATAAATAGCCGAACTTTGACGGGCAGAAATTCCCGGCTCGGGAATACGGCGTAAATGCTGATCCGGGTCTTGACCTGGTATTCGGGCAGGATGATTTTCAGCAATCCCTGTTTCAGTTCTGGCCCCACATCCCAGGTCGAGCGGAGCGCGATCCCTGTCCCCGCAAGCAGGGCTTCGTGTACCACCTCGCTGGAATTGGTCAGCAGCCGCCCGCCGACCCGGAAATCGACGGGCCCGTCCGGACCCTCAAGCCGCCAGATATCCTGGGCAGTCGCCGCGAGGCAATTGTGTTTGGACAGGTCCTCCAGAGTCTGCGGCATTTCGTGGTTTGCAAAATAATCGGCGGACGCACACAGGATCCGGTGATTGGGCGCGAGCTTTCTAGCAACAAGGTTTGAATCTTCCAGTTCCGCAATCCGGATCGCCACATCAACGCCGTCGGCAACCAGATCGACAAAATGGTCGGTCAGGGCGATATCGATCATCAGGTCCGGATGGCGTTCCATGAATTTCCCGAGATAGGGCGCGATGTGGAGCCGCCCGAACGTGGTAGGCGCAGAGATTTTTATGGTCCCCTGGGCCAGATCAGCACCACGGGACATGGCGTTCTCGGCTTCGTCGATGCTCGCCAGGATGGCAACAACGCGCCGGTAATATTCCTGACCGGCTTCGGTCAACGTGATCTGCCGCGTTGTGCGCTGGAACAGGCGAACACCCAGACGTTCCTCCAGGCGGCGGATACGCTTTGAGACCACCGCCGGGGATATGCTAAGCTCCCGGCTTGCCGCTGTCATTGTCCCGGCGGTGACGATCCGGGCGAAAATTTCCATGTCCTGGACAGGTGTCACAGTTGAATTTCCTTTTTGGAAATAATAAAAAGTTTTGTCGCTATGTGTTCAATTATTGAAATTATTGCGCTAGGGTCAACCAAAAGATGAACAGCGCCCCGGAGCAGGCCGTGTCACTCGATCAACATTCCGCACTCGAGATGCCCGAACTCGATGTTGATATCCTTGGCCGCCGCAACGAAATTATTCGCGACCTGCGCGCGCTTGTCCCTGGCGAAGGTGTCATATCAGAGACGAGCGAGATGCGGGTCTATGAATCCGATGGTTTGACGGCCTACCGTCAGTTGCCATTCGTCGTTGTATTGCCTGAAACCGTTGAGCAGGTATCGGCGGTACTCCGCTATTGCCATAAAACCGGTCTAAAGGTCGTTCCGCGCGGGGCCGGCACCTCGCTCTCGGGCGGGGCACTTCCCCTCGGGGACGGGGTTTTGCTGGGGCTCGCAAAATTCAACCGGATACTCGATATCGATTACGCGAACCGAACCGCGACTGTGCAACCCGGGGTTACTAATCTCGCCATTACAAAAGCAGTCGAGGGGCGCGGCTTTTATTACGCGCCGGACCCATCCAGCCAGATCGCATGCACCATCGGGGGCAATGTAGCCGAGAATTCCGGCGGTGTGCATTGTTTGAAATACGGCCTCACCACCAACAACATCCTTGGTCTCCAGCTGGTCCTGATCACCGGCGAAATCATAAATATAGGCGGCAAACACCTGGACAGCGACGGCTACGATCTTCTCGGGCTTTTGACCGGGTCGGAGGGCCTGCTCGGTGTCATTACCGAGGTGACCGTCAGGATATTGCGCGAACCCGAAACCGCCCGCGCCATGATCATCGGGTTCCCGTCGAGCGAAGATGCAGGTGCCTGCGTCGGCAGCATCATCGGCGCCGGGATTATAGCGGGCGGCATGGAAATGATGGACCGGCCGGCAATCCACGCGGCCGACGAATTTGCGCAAGCCGGCTACCCGCTCGACGTCGAGGCACTTCTCATTGTGGAATTGGATGGTCCGGAAGCAGAGGTGACCGACCTGATCGGGCGGGTTGAAGAGATTGCCGACGCGAACAACGCAAGTAATGTGCAGGTTTCGCAAAACGAGCCCGAGCGCCAGAAATTCTGGGCCGGACGTAAAGCGGCCTTCCCTGCAATCGGGCGGATTTCACCGGACTATTATTGTATGGATGGCACCATCCCGCGCCACCAATTGCCGAAGGTTCTTGCACGAATGCGCGAACTTTCGGAAAAATACGGCCTTGGGGTCGCTAATGTGTTTCACGCTGGCGACGGCAACCTGCACCCGCTGATCATGTACGATTCGAACGTTCCGGGCGAACTCGAAGCGGCCGAGGATTTCGGCGCTGATATATTGAGACTGTGCGTCGAGGTGGGCGGCGTCTTGACCGGCGAACACGGGGTCGGGGTCGAGAAGCGCGACCTGATGCCCGAGATGTTTTCGGAAACCGATCTCGATCACCAGCAACGGGTCAAATGCGCCTTCGATGCCGACGGTCTGCTCAACCCCGGAAAAGTCTTCCCGACGCTGCACCGCTGTGCCGAGCTCGGCCGCATCCATATCCATGGGGGCAAAATACCGTTCCCGGATATTCCCAGATTCTGAGGAACGGGGTATTGGAAAAACTCAAACCCCGCGACGAAGCCGATTGCCTCGAGATAGTCAAATGGGCGGTCGCGGACAAAAAACCCCTTGAGATCGTGTCAGGGGGCACAAAGCGCGGCTATGGACGCCCGGTCGAGGCGGCGGCTTTGGCAGACGTATCGGGACTATCCGGAATTTCCCTATACGAACCGGAAGAATTGGTCATGACCGCCCGGCCCGGCACACCCTTGGCGGAAATTGAAAAAACATTGCACGCTAACAACCAGGAGCTTGCCTTTGAACCCGCCGATTACAGCAAAATCTATGGCAAGCGGGGTGGGAGTGCGACTTTGGGCGGCATCCTCGCCGGTAATATTTCCGGCCCGAGGCGTATCAAGGCGGGCGCAGCGCGGGATCATTTTCTTGGTCTCAGGGCGGTCTCTGGGCGCGGCGAAATCTTCAAGGCGGGTGGCCGTGTCGTCAAAAACGTAACCGGCTACGACCTGTGTAAAATACTGTGCGGATCCTGGGGCACCCTCGCAATTTTAACCGAAGTCACGGTAAAGGTGCTCCCCGCCGGTCAGCGTATCTTGACAGTGATTGTATC
Organism: Hyphomicrobiales bacterium; assembly: GCA_021775855.1. GTDB lineage: Bacteria > Pseudomonadota > Alphaproteobacteria > Rhizobiales > NORP267 > NORP267. The sequence goes on along the minus strand of JAJFGZ010000005.1, from coordinate 6,091 downwards.
CGGGCTGTCGGACAGCGACGCGACTAACGCCATGGCCGCCGCGATGGGGTCGAGCTTTGAGGTCTCTGGCGCGGCCTATATCCCGGCCGATGTATCGATCAAAAGCGCGACGGATGGGGCAATTGCAGCCATCAGGGTCGAAGGTACCGGTCCCTCGGTTTCCTATCGGGCGGCGGGACTGGCGGAGATGTTGAAACCGGCAGGCGATTGCCGGATCGAGAAGACAGGCGACTCGCGTGCTTTTTGGCGATCGGTACGCGATGCCGAATTCTTTACCGAACACCGGGACCGGCCCCTCTGGCGGGTATCGGTCGCGCCGATGTCCGGACCTGACGTTGTCGCAACACTCAGAGGGCAAGCCGACATCAGGGCAGTATATGATTGGGCGGGTGGTCTGGTCTGGATCGAGTTTTCCTCTGAAGCTGGCGACGATGCCGGTGCGGGTATTGTGCGCGACGCCGTACGGCCCCACGGCGGTCACGCGACCCTGGTGCGGGCAGACGACGGCGTCCGGAGAAAAACCGACATTTTCCATCCCCAGGACGCCGCGCTCGCCGGGGTTACCAGCCGGTTGAAAGACGGGTTCGATCCGGAACGGATTTTAAACCCCGGCCGCATGTACCGGACGGTCTGACGCCATGCAAACCCGATTCTCGATCCACCAGCTTGCCGACCCGGATATCTCGGTTGCCAACGATATCCTGCGAAAATGCGTGCATTGTGGGTTCTGCACTGCCACCTGCCCGACCTACGTCCTGCTCGGCGACGAGCTCGACAGCCCGCGCGGGCGCATCTATCTGATCAAGAACATGTTGGAAGATGGCGGTGCACCGTCGCCCGACACGGTCAAACACGTGGACCGCTGCCTGTCGTGCCTCTCCTGCATGTCGACGTGCCCCGCAAGCGTCAATTACATGCACCTTGTAGATTATGCCCGCGACCATATCGAAGAGACATACAGGCGCCCGTTGAGCGACAGGTTGTTCCGGGCTATTCTGGCCAAATTGTTGCCCAATCCGCGCCTGTTCCGGCTTGGCATGATCGCGGGTTTTGTGGCGAAGCCGTTTGCATCGCTTCTGGAAGCGATCCCCGTGACCCGCCGGTTGGCTGCACTCGCCCGGCTCGCGCCGTCGCGCCTGCCGGGCCGTTCGGCGAATGAGGGGCCTGGAACTTTCCCCGCCATGGGCGTGCGGAGAAAGCGCGTCGCGCTCCTTTCCGGCTGCGCCCAGCGGGTGCTGGCACCTGAGCTTCACGATGCGACCATCCGGATTTTACAGCGCCACGGCGTCGAAGTTGTACTGGCGAAAGGCGAGGGATGCTGCGGCGGCCTGCCTCACCACCTGGGCAAAACCGGCGACAGTTTTGCGCTCGCCAAACGCAACATCGATGCCTGGTCCCACGAGATCGACGACCAGGGGCTGGACGCGATCCTGGTCAACGCGTCGGGGTGCGGAACCACCCTCAAGGATTACGGTTTCATGTTCCGCGAAGATCCCGTCTATAGCGTGAAGGCAGCCCGCATTTCAGAACTTGCGGCCGACATCACTGAATTTCTTAACCAACTCGGTCTCGACGATCCAACGATCGATCCCGACCTCGACGTTGCCTACCACAGCGCTTGTTCCCTGCAGCACGGCCAGCAGGTTCATGAGCCCCCGCGTGATCTGTTGAGCAAGGCTGGGTTCAGGGTCCACGAAATCCCGGAGGGGCACCTCTGTTGCGGTTCGGCCGGAACCTACAACATGCTGCAACCCCGACTTTCGAAGGCCTTGCGGAATCGAAAAATAGGCCATATTGAAGGCCTCGATCCCGACGTCGTTGCAACCGGAAACCTTGGTTGTATCACCCAGCTAGCAACAGGCACCAAAATTCCCCTGGTTCATACCATTGAATTGCTGGATTGGGCGACCGGTGGCCCGAAGCCGGCAAAGCTCTCCTGAGATTCATACCCGCCTGACCCTCTCGACCTGTACGGAGACTGACCATGACAAACGCCATCTCCTTGCCGGGCATTGCGCTGACGGCGGAAAATGCAGACCGGTACGATGAAGTCCTGAGCCCCGGTGCGCTCGCCTATGTGGCCGACCTTCACCGGGCATTCGAAGCCGGGCGCCGTGATTTGATGGACAGGCGGGTGGCGCGGCAGAAAAAATGGGATGCCGGAGCGCTTCCCCGTTTCCTCGACGAGACCGCCGACGTCCGAAGCGCCGATTGGCGGGTCGGGACGGTTCCGGCTGATCTGGAGGATCGCCGCGTTGAGATTACCGGCCCAACTGATCGCAAGATGGTCATCAACGCCTTGAATTCCGGCGCCAACGTTTTCATGACCGACTTCGAAGATGCCAACGCGCCAACCTGGTCGAACATGATCGAGGGACAACTCAATCTCTATGATTTTGCGCACGGGAAACTGGAATTCACTGACCCTGGTTCGGGCAAACATTATGCGGTCGGCGACCATCCGGCGGTACTGCTGGTACGTCCGCGCGGCTGGCATCTTGTTGAGGAACATATGCTGGTTGACGGTGACCCTGTCTCCAGCAGCTTGTTCGATTTTGGTCTCTATTTTTATCACAATGCCAAGGCGCTGATGGACCGTGGCTCCGGTCCGTATTTCTACTTGCCTAAACTCGAAAGCCATCTCGAAGCGCGGCTCTGGAATGACGTTTTCATGGCCGCCCAGAAGGCCCTTGGACTTCCAGACGGGACAATCAAAGCCACGGTCCTGATCGAAACCCTGCCGGCTGCCTTCGAGATGGATGAAATCCTGTTTGAGATGCGGGACCATATTGTCGGGCTGAATTGCGGGCGCTGGGATTATATTTTCTCGGCCATCAAGACGCTGCGCAACAACCCAAAATTTGTCATGCCGGACCGTGCCCAGATCGTCATGGGCAAGGCGTTTCTCGGTGCCTATGCCAGCCTGTTGGTCCAGACCTGCCACAAGCGGGGCGCCTACGCTATGGGCGGCATGGCGGCGCAAATTCCTGTGAAAGGGGACGAAGCCTCCAACCAGGTCGCATTTGAAAAAGTCCGCGCCGACAAGGAGCGCGAAGCCAGGGTGGGGCACGACGGCACATGGGTGGCGCATCCGGGCCTTGTCCCGGTTGCAAAAGACGTATTCGACCGCTTGATGCCCGGGCCCAACCAGCTTGACAAATCTCCCGAAGGCGGGATCGGCGCAAAAGCGCTGCTGGAGATCCATACCGGTACCATCACCGAAGCCGGGGTGCGTGAAAATATCCGGGTCGGGGTTCAGTATATCGAAGCCTGGCTCGGTGGACGCGGTGCGGTGCCGCTATACAATCTCATGGAAGATGCGGCGACTGCAGAAATTTCGCGAGCGCAGATCTGGCAATGGATCCGGCACGGCGCTAAAACCGAGGCTGGTCAGGTTGTGACCAAAAACTGGATCTGCAAGCTGCTCGACGAGGAAATGGCGGCGCTACGCGAAACAATTGGCGCGGAAACATACGATGATGGCAATTTCACAAGCGCGATCGGCGTCTTTACTGATGTCGCGTTGTCAGATGATTTCCCTGCTTTCCTGACCTTGCCGGCCTACGACTTGATAAAATAACCGAAAGTGCGGGGCGGACCGTTTCGATCGCTGTGACACGATCGGGTTTTGCCATTCAAGTCCGCCCGCGCAGTTCGTTGGCGATGTATTTTACCGCGTTCAACCTGTGTCGTGCGACGGCAGGGGCAGTGTGATCGAGACAGGTTACCCGGTCGTTAATCGGGTGCAATCTGACAGCCGATGCACGCAACCATCAGAATCGCGATATATTCCGGCTGAGAAACAAAAAGGGCGACGCGAACGCCACCCTTTCCGAAATAAATTTGGTACTAAATTCTTAGAATACAATAACCGTCGCACCAACCGGTACGCGTTCGTACAAGTCGACGATATCCTGGTTCCGTAACCGGATGCACCCGGATGAGATGTTTCTGCCAATGGTTGCGGGATTGGCCGTGCCGTGCAACCGATACAACGTGCTGCCAAGATACAGTGCACGAGCGCCCAACGGGTTTTCCGGACCGCCCGGCATGAAGGCAGGTAGATTGGGTTCGCGCCGGCGCATTTCTGCTGGCGGCGTCCAGCCAGGCCACTCGGCCTTGCGCGTGACCCGCTCCGTGCCGGTCCATTCAAAACCCGCCCGTCCAACCCCGACGCCATAGCGAATAGCGGTGCCGTTTTCCTGTACGAGATAAAGAAATTTGCGGTCGGTATCGACGATGACTGTGCCCGGATCGTATGGCGTAGTTACGTTCACGATCTGTGGTTCATAGCGTGGGTCGAACGCGCTGGACCCGTTCTCGACAATTGATCTGGTTACGATCGGATCAACCGCCGCAACTTGAAACGGTTCGTTCGCGTGGCGCCGATCGCTCGCGCTTGCCTGCGTCGACAAAATCATCCCGGCCAGTATAACAAAAATTCCAAACATCTGGTGCATGTCGCCACCCTCAATCAAGAGTTATGGGGACAATGCCTGCTGGCTCTCGTGGTGTGGAACCAGTCAGGCGATTTGAAGAAGGAATGTCCCCGCCTGTTGAAGAGGAGTATGCCAGTCACATGCAACTAAACAGTGAATCCGCTGTCAACGAATCAATAACTATGAATCAACGATTAACGATTGATCTCAACGGTTTATCCGTCAAGTTCAGTGTAAATTTCCATGAACTTGACGCGGAAGCTGCCGCAGTCACCTCCGAGCGACCGTGGGGGCGTTTGGCGTGCGTTTTCCATGATCTTGAGTCCGTAGGCGTCGCGCAACCGCTCGAACGTTTCGCCACTGGCGTTGCGGCGAAAATATCGAACCGCGCGGACACCGAATTCGTGCGAATTAGCCATTCGGCAATGGATCGAATAGCCGTGCATTGCACCCCAAAGCTCAGCTTTTTCCATCAGTGTTTCAGCCCCGGCGGGTCTCAACCCAAACAGGGAAACCGCAAAAATAATCCCTGATACCCAGAACATAATTTGACGTCGCATTTTACCTTCACCCAAAATCTGGCGCCTACGGATTTAGCGACCAAGTGTACAGAAACGGTCAACCCGCGTCGAATCAGATTTCCGGAACGGATTTTTAACCCTATCCCGCGAATATCCAAACTCAACTTCTTGATCTGTCACCGAAATTATCTGGATACCATATGTCGGCACAACGAAAAGTTTTTCGCATTGAGTCCCTTCAACGCGATATCGCTGGAGATGAAGAGAGTTTTGTCAATGACAATCCCGGCGATGATATCGCCGCGGCCCGTCACCGGGAGATCATGGAAGCAATTCGTAATCTTGGAAAATCCGGGCCGGTCACGTCCGCGCCAGGTGCGGAGGAGGCCAAATCGATCCTTGATGAGGTCAAGCGGGATTTAGGTGAAGCCGCAAAGCTGAAGCACGAACTCTCCGAAATCTACGAGATAATCGACGATACCAAGAAAGAAATCGCGACACTTCATACAACCGGGTTCAAGGGTGCGGAAATGTCCCGCGTGACCGACGAACTGGATGCCATTGTTGTCGGCACCGAACAAGCAACAGAGACAATTCTGTCGGCAGCGGAAGATATTGACCAGAACGCCTCAACCCTGACCGCAAAACTCACCGAAGAGGCTGACCAGGGCCTCGCCGACGATATCCAGGCGCAGGTGGTCAAGGTGTTTGAAGCCTGTAATTTCCAGGACCTGACCGGACAGCGGATCACCAAGGTGATTTCAGCTTTCCGCTTTATCGAAGAGCGGGTCGGGAAGATGATGGATATCTGGGGCGGGATCGAGTCCTTTGACGATATCGAGGTGGATGACTTGGATCAGCCGACCGGCGACGCCGCGCTGCTCCACGGCCCCGCGCTCGAAACCGATGATGACCTGGCCGAACAGGGTGATATCGACGCCTTGTTTGATTGAGTTTGCTTGCAACAAACCGGGCCCGCGTCCGGGTTGCCTTGTGGTGCGGCGGGCAATCGGCTAAAACCGCGCGGAATCCGGCGCCGTCCGCGCCGCGCATATGAGCCAGATGTTCCATGAGCAAGAAAACCAAACCCGCCCGCGTCAAGGCCCGGCTGCCCCGGGGCTTTATCGACCG
>JAJFGZ010000040.1 GCA_021775855.1 Hyphomicrobiales bacterium | reverse complement strand
TGGCGCCGTACAATGATGACAAGAATGTAAGTCGCGAGCGCGGTCTGGATAAAGCCGAGCGAAATGACGGACCAGATAGCTTGATTGGTTGGAGCAAGCTGGAGAGGAGATTCAAATAGAAAACTCGCCGGCACCACCATGATTGCAGACGCAGTTAAAATCCAGGCCGACAGGATACGCGGCGGTTGTCTGGCCAGTTTTTTAGTCAGGAGGGCGTTGACGCCGTAGCACATCGCGGCCGCCGCAACCGCCAGCTGACGCACTGAATCGTCGCCAAGTTTGGCCAACGTCGACGGACCGATCAGCACAACAAGACCCACCAGCCCCAGCATCACGCCGAATATTTTGAAGCGGTTCAGCTTCTCGTCGTCAGTGAAGAGGTGCGCCAGGACGACCGTGGTGATCGGCATCACCGCCATTAAAATCGCGGCGATGGTGCTATCGATTTGTTCTTCGCCCCAGGAAATCAGAAAGAACGGCATGGCGTTCCCGAAAAACCCGGCCAGAAAAATGGTCGGCCAGAGGTCGTTCTGCGCGATAAGTTTTTCCCGAGCTAAACGTGCCGCGATCAGGAGCAGCAACGCGGCGATGCAAATCCGCCCCGCCGTCAGGGTGATGGGTGGTACGGTGTCGATCGCCAGCTTGATGAACATGTAGCTGCTGCCCCAGGCAAAGGCGAGGGCGAGCAGCAAGCCGTAGTCCGCAAGACCGGGCCGGCCAGCCACGTTTTTCATGCGGGTTGGCCAAATTGACGGCGCGCGCGGATCACCTCTTTGTCCGCCGCAAATGTTCGTTCAGGCGCGGCAGGATTTCGACAAAATTGCATGGCATGTATCGATAATCGAGCTGATTGACCAATATCCCGTCCCAGGCATCCTTGCAGGCGCCGGGCGAGCCGGGCAGCACGAAAATATAGGTGGCGTTGGCAACCCCGCCGGTCGCCCGCGACTGGACCGTCGAGGTGCCGATTTTCTCATAGGATATCCGGTGAAAAATCGCTGAAAACCCGTCCATCGGTTTCTCGAAAAGGGGCTCGACCGCTTCCGGTGTGACATCGCGACCGGTAAATCCGGTGCCGCCCGTGGTGATCACCACGTCGATGGCTTCGTCCGCGATCCAGCCCGAGACCTTCCCTCGGATATCGTCAATGTTATCGGGGCAGATGGCGCGGTTGGCCAGCGTGTGACCGGCGGCTTCGATCCGGGCAACGAGTGTATTTCCGGATTTATCGTCCTCTGGCGTGCGTGAATCCGAGACCGTCAGCACGGCGATGCCGAGGGGGATGAATTCGCGGGTATCGTCGATGCCGGGCATGGTCAACTGGGTTCCTTGTCCGAAATTTCCGTAAGCGCTGATTTGACTTCAAGCAGATCCCGCCATGCCAGCCGTTTCTGCGCAGGCTGGCGCAAAAGGTAGGCCGGGTGCAGGGTGGCGAGGGTGCGAAACTCCTTGTTGCCAACCTTGAAGGTGCGCCACCGCCCTCTGAGGCGCATGATGCCCTGGCTTGTCTCCAGCAAGGATTTTGCCGCCGCCCCGCCAAGCAGCATCAGGATATCCGGGTCGGCCAGTTCGATCTGGCGCTCGATAAAGGGCCTGCAAACGGCGGCCTCGGCCGGTGTCGGGGTCCGGTTTCCGGGCGGGCGCCAATAAACCGAATTGGCGATATAGGCGCTCTCCCGGTTCAACCCGATGGCCGCCAACATTTTATCGAGCAACTGGCCGGCGCGGCCGACAAAAGGAAGCCCCTGGATATCCTCGTCGCGCCCCGGCGCTTCGCCGACCAGCATTAACCCGGCTTGCGGGTTGCCGTCAGCGAAACAGAGGTTTTTTGCCGTGCGCCGCAACCCGCATCCCTCAAATTCGGCAAGGGCGGTGTTCAGCTCGTCGAGGTCTTTGGCGCCAGCTGCCGCCTCGCGTGCTGCTGCGATGGCCGCGTCGCCGCTCGCCTGGATAGCGACATTCGGGCGGGCCGGTGGAGGTGGCGTTTCACGGGAAACAGGGGCGGCCAATTCCTTAACCGGGGCAGGTGCTGTGCGGGTCTGTTTTTTCTCTTTCGCAGTTGCGATCCGGTCAACGGGCTTTGAATCGAGCGCCTCGTCGACGCCCAGGTCGGAATAATAGACGAGAAGGTCCGCAGCGGCATTCTCGGTCGATTCAGACTTTTCCATACTTGTCCCGGTAGAAATTTGCGCAACACCAGACCCTAGTGCCTTGCAGTCTTGGATTGGATCATGAGAATATCCGATCTGTACGCCGGACAAAACGGCTAATTGGGATCGGACCAGTAATAAAATGACAGACATGAATGCCGAACGCGAATTCATGGAATATGACGTTGTGATCGTAGGCGCAGGACCGGCCGGACTATCGGCCGCGATCCGCCTGAAGCAGCTGGCTGAAGAGGCGGGCCGCGAGATCACCGTCACCGTACTTGAAAAGGGTTCCGAAGTTGGCGCGCATATCCTCTCGGGCGCGGTTATCGATCCGTGCGGCATCGACAAGCTGATCCCGGATTGGAAAGAACGCGGCGCGCCGATCGAGACCAAGGTGAAGTCCGACCGGTTCCTCTATCTGAGCGAAGGCGGAGCCATGCGTCTGCCGAATTTTACGATGCCGCCCCTGATGAGCAACCACGGCAATTATATCGTCAGCCTCGGCAATATGTGCCGCTGGCTCGCCGAACAGGCGGAAGCACTCGGCGTCGAAATTTACCCCGGCTTTGCAGCAGCGGAAATCGTCTACAACGACGACGGCTCGGTCAAAGGGGTCGCCACCGGCGATATGGGTGTCGGGAAGGACGGCCAGCCGAAAGACACTTATATGCGCGGCATGGAACTACACGGCAAATATACGTTCTTTGCGGAAGGCGCGCGCGGGTCGCTAACCCAGCAGGCGATTGCGAAATTTGAACTCGACAAAGACAGCGAACCGCCGAAATTCGGCCTTGGCATCAAGGAATTGTGGGAAGTCGAGCCGGAAAAACACAAGCCAGGCCTGGTCCAGCATGCCTTTGGCTGGCCGCTCGATAATAAAACCGGAGGCGGCGCATTCCTCTATCATTACGACATTAATCTGGTCGCCGTGGGGTACGTGGTCCACCTGAATTACCGCAACCCATGGCTCTCGCCTTTCAACGAATTCCAGCGAATGAAAACCCATCCGGCCATCAGGAAAACGTTCGAGGGTGGCAAGCGCATCGCCTATGGCGCTAGGGTCATAACCGAGGGCGGGTATCAATCCGTGCCGAAGCTGGTCTTTCCGGGCGGCGCCCTGGTCGGTTGCGCCGCCGGGTTCGTCAACCTGCCGCGTATCAAGGGCAGCCATAACGCCATGCTGACCGGCATGATGGCAGCGGAAGCGGCCTTTGCCGCTATCGGCGAAGACCGCCAGCACGACGCGCTCGAGGCGTACCAACAGGCCTACGAGATAAGCCCCGTCGCCAAGGACTTGTGGCGGGTCCGCAACGCCAAACCGCTCTGGTCGAAATTCGGTACTTTCCTCGGTGGCCTGGTCCTGACCGGCCTCGATCTCTGGACCAACACACTTGGATTTTCGTTTTTCGGTACGATGAAGCACGGCAAACCGGATTCGCAAACCCTGGAACCAGCCGCGAATTTCGAACCGATCAAATACCCCGCACCCGATGGTAAAATCACGTTTGACCGGCTGTCTTCCGTATTCCTGTCGTCGACCAACCACGAAGAGGAGCAGCCTGTTCACCTTAAAATTGCCGATTTAGCATTACAAAAGTCGAGCGAATTGGGTGAATTTGCAGGCCCGTCCGGGCTCTATTGTCCGGCTGCTGTTTACGAATGGGTTGGGGATAATGGCGAGGAAAAACAGTTCCAGATCAATTCACAAAACTGCGTGCACTGCAAAACATGCGACATCAAGGATCCCAACCGGAACATTACCTGGACGGTTCCGGAAGGCGGCGGAGGACCGAATTATCCCAATATGTAGGTCTTCTTTTTGACGAATCCTTCACCAACTCTTGCTTTGTAATGCCTGGAGGATTGCGTTAAGCACACCACATTACCATTTCGATGGTCGCGTATCGTCGAATTGAGGAGCCGGAATTGACCAGAAAAAGTTCTTTCGCCAATAACCCCGTGCGGGCAATTTTAAAGAGCGACTTGGGACGTGCGGTCGCAGTCCTCGTTGGCCTCATTCTGCTCGCCGTACTGGTGACAGCACAACCCGAATCCGGAACCGGTCTGCACCGGTCAGCGTCGGATGACGGCGATGGCAACCTATTTGGAAATTACCTTGCGGCACGCCACGCAACGTATGAAAAAGATACGCGGGCGGCTGCAGAATTTTACCGCAACGCCGTCGAGGAAGACCCAGACAACAATATCATCCTTGAGCGCGCATTCCTGCTCGAACTCTCGAGCGGAAACCTGGCAGGTGCTGTAGATCTGGCCGAACGTCTGGTCAAGGTGGATCCCTCACACCGCCTGTCGAGATATGTGCTCGGGGTGATCGACTTGCGGGCGCGCCAGTTCCAGGCAGCCCGCCGTCAGTTTGAGCTTTCCGACCAGCGTGGCCCGATTGGCGAAATGGTTTCCACTCTGTTGGTCGCCTGGAGCTATCAGGGGAGTGGTGACACGGCGAAAGCTCTGGAAACCATTGAAAATCTGGAGGGCCCGGAATGGTTCAGCCTTTTCAAATCCTACCATTCGGCGTTGATCGCCGAACTGTCCGGCCGCACCAACCTCGCCCGGGCGCAATATACAGCCGCTTACGAAACTGACAATAGCCTATACCGTGTGGTCGAAGGCTATTCCCGTTTTCTCGCCAGAAACGGCGAAGCCGGCAGGGCGATTGAAATTCTCGAAGACTATCAATCGATCATTCCTGATCACCCGATTATATCCGCTCTGCTGGCGCAGGTTCGCGGCGGCGAGACCCCTGACCCGATCATCCGCTCAACGCCTGAAGGTGCGTCAGAGGGCCTTTACGGCATCGGCTCGGCCCTGGCGCGGGAAAGTGGCAGCGATCTGGCCATCGTATTTCTTGAATTTGCCAGGCATCTCAGCCCAGAATCGCCACAGGTTCTTGTCTCGTTAGGCAATATCCATGAGCAGAACGAGAACTACCTCCTGGCGATCGAAAGCTATAATTCGGTTTCCAGATCGTCCCCATTTTGGCGGGGTGCTCAAATCCAGGCGGCCCTCAATCTCAGCCAGCTTGATCGGGACGAGGAGACAATCGACACACTCCGCAACCTGATCATTGCCGATCCCAGCAACCAACAGGCGTTGGAGTCCCTTGGCTACATATTCCGAACCCTCGAGCGCTACGACGAGGCGGTTGAGGTTTTTTCTTCGGCCATAAACCAGCTCGACGAGATTACGCCTGATGATTGGCGGCTGCTCTATTCCCGGGGCATCAGCTACGAGCGGTTGAGAAACTGGCCGAGCGCTGAGGCGGATCTGGTCAAGGCGCTTGAGTTAGCGCCCGGCAACCCGCAAGTCCTGAATTATCTCGGATATTCCTGGATTGACCAGGGATTGTATCTCAGCCGGGCCATGGACATGATCCGCCGGGCTGTCGAACAGCGCCCCGATGACGGCTACATTGTAGACAGCCTCGGGTGGGCCCATTACCAGCTCGGGGATTACGAGGAAGCGGTCACGGTACTGGAGCGCGCGGTACATCTAAAACCCGACGACGCGGTCATCAATGATCATCTGGGCGACGCCTATTGGCGCGCCGGCCGCCGGACTGAAGCCAAGTTTCAATGGGAGCAGGCGCGGGTCTTTGATCCCGATCCGGAGGCACTTGAAATGATCGAGAGCAAGCTTGCGGATGGTCTGCCAGACGTCCAGTTGGAACGTACCGCGGGCGAAGACGCTTCCGCAAACGGCACCTAATCGGCTCATATATGATGGCCGCGACCGGGACTCTGGTCTTGAATGCACCGGCAAAGGTCAATCTATTTCTGCACATTATCGGGCAGCGGGAAGACGGTTTTCACGAGCTTTCTTCGCTGGTGGTCTTCACCGAATTTGGCGACCAACTGAAGATATCTCGGGCGAACGGCCCTGAGATCGAGCTGCAGTTAACCGGACCGTTTGCCGATAAAATATCCGCTGGCGGCGACAATCTCGTCCTTCAGGCTGCGCGTAAAATTTCCTTTGAAAACCAGCCGTCCGGCAAAAGTGTGCGGATCGATGTTGAGAAGAATATTCCGGTTGCAGCTGGTCTTGGCGGGGGCTCAGCGGATGCAGCTGCGACGCTGCACGGGTTGAACCATTTCCGGCAACTGGGTCTCGATACGCGCGGCCTTCAGGAATTGGGTCGCGGGCTTGGCGCCGATGTGCCGATGTGCGTTGCGGGAACGCCGTCGTGGGTAAGGGGCATCGGCGATCAATTGTCACCTTCACCGGCAATCCCCGACCTGCCGATGCTGTTGGTCAATCCGGGAATTTCGTTGTCCACGCCGCAGGTATTCCAGGCATTGAAGGCAATTCCCGAAATCCGGGATCCAGTAGTACCCGTCAATTTTTCGGACATTCATGCCCTGGTCAAATTTCTAAATGGGTGCCGCAACGATCTGCAGGCCCCAGCGATCGAGATTGTGCCGGAGATCGCCGACGTGCTGGCGCTTCTGAACTGCCAGCCGGATTGCCTGCTTGCGCGCATGTCGGGGAGCGGCGCGACCCTGTTCGGCCTGTTCCCGGACAAGGAATCGCTGGCTCAGGCGGCTGCAAGAATCCGCGGCGATAATCCAGACTGGTGGGTGATGGCAACGCGGGCTTCGGGCCTCAATAACCACGGCTGATACAGAAATCGATCACGTCGAGTAGCGCAGTCTTGTGATCGCAATCGGGGAATAACGCCAGAGCATCCCGCGCCATCGCGCCGTAATGCCCGGCCCGCTCGATCGTGTCGGCAAGCGCGTCGTGCTTGACGATCAGTGCGGTTGCTTCTTCAAGGTCGCCGTCCCGGATGTCGCCCGCTTCGATGGTCCGTTGCCAGAATACGCGCTCATCCTCGTTGCCGCGCCGGTAGCTCAGGACGACCGGCAGCGTGACCTTTCCTTCCCGGAAATCGTCGCCCACCGATTTACCGAGCTTGGCCTGGTCACCGGAATAGTCGAGGGCGTCGTCAATCAGCTGAAACGCGATACCAAGATTGCTGCCGTAAGATTTTAGAGCGGTTTGTTCTTCCGCCGGTCGTTCGGCGATGGCCGCGCCGACTTCGGCGGCGGCAGAAAAGAGGGCTGCTGTCTTGGCGCGAATAACGTTCAGATATTCATCTTCTGTAGTCGCGACATTCTGCGCTGTTGAGAGTTGCCAGACTTCGCCCTCGGCGATAACCGCAGCTGCGCCCGAGAGGATCCGCAGGCTTTCCAGCGATCCGGTTTCGACCATCATCTTGAAGGCCTGGCCAAGCAGGAAATCACCCACAAGAACGCTTGCTTGATTTCCCCACAAAATCCGTGCGGTCTTTTTACCGCGTCGCAAATCGCTTTCGTCAACAACATCGTCGTGGAGCAACGTGGCTGTATGCATGAACTCCACTGCCATTGCGAGATTGATATGGTATTCGCCGCGATAGCCGCAAAGATCGGCGCATGCTAGCGTCAGCATGGGTCGGAGTCGCTTGCCGCCGGAATCGATCAGGTGCCGCGCGAGATCTGGGATCAGGTTGACGTTCGACGCCGCCTTGTCGAGAATGAGTGCGTTGACGCGCTTCATGTCCTCGCCGACCAGCTTCGACAGAAGCGCGATCGATGCATCCGGTTTCTTGCCGTCGCTCAATTGTACTACTACGCCCAAAATTGCCTCCTGGTGCCTAACCCGATCATGGAAGTGATTGCCAGCCCATCAAATTTAACCCAGCCAATTTGTCTCTTTGGCAAGAATGTTTAGCATAACTTTCAACAGGCTGGATGCCAAATCAAAGCGGAGTGAAGACCTGTGCGAGAAATCATCCGGACCAACGATCCGGTCCTCATTTCGGTTATCCAACATCTGCTAAAGCAGGCTGATGTGTATCACATGGTATTGGACACCAATATGAGCATCATGGAAGGTTCGCTCGGCATTCTGCCGTGCCGGATTCTGGTCGAGGATGATGGTTGGGAGGAGGCCCGCCAGACCTTGACCGACGCCGATATCGAACTTGAACCGGATAAATATGAAAGCCGATGACCTTACCGACGACGGCTTTCTCGACAACCGCCTGAAAGTCTTACAGCCGCGAAAGGGTTACCGTGCGGGATTGGATGCCGTCATGGTGGCCGCGGCTGTTCCGGCAAAACCGGGCGACCATGTGTTCGAAGCCGGAATAGGGACTGGCGTCGCGGCACTCTGCCTTGCCAGACGTGTGCCGGGCATCCTGATCACAGGCATAGAAATCAATCCTGACTATGCAGCATTGGCGGAGGAAAACGCAGCCCGAAATAGTTTCAAGGACAGCATCACGATCTCGACTGGCGATATGACCAGATTGTCGGATACCCAGATCTTCGCGCTGGGCAGTTTCGATCACGCCTTCGCCAACCCGCCTTACCGCGAAGTAGGGAAGTTTCGCAAACCTGAGGATGCAGGTCGTCGCGTAGCTTATGTCATTGATATAGGTGGAATTCAGACCTGGATGAACAATCTGGTCAATTTGGTTGGTGACGGAGGAACGGTTACTATGATCCTGCCGTCGGAGCTGGACGAAGCCATTTGCCAGCTATCAATTGTGCGAGAAAATTTATTGAAAATCGTTCCCCTCTTACCGCGCGAGGGAGAATATCCGCTTCGGCGAATATATCAACTGGTCAAAGGCGAGTCGGCTAGCATCAAAACCATGCCGGGCCTGGTGCTTCACGACGAGGCAACCAACTATACAGAAAAAGCAGAATCAATTTTACGGATGGGAGAAGCGCTGCAATTCGAGGACTAAAGTATTTAGCGGCGATATCCAGGAAGTATTATCATGCTGCTCGAGACTTGCGATATGAAATTAGAATGGCTTGGACAGCTTACTTCGCCAGTGCATTCTATCAAGTTTTTTCAAGTATCGCCTTGATGTTGTCGTCAACCACGACGGTGGCTCTGTTCACGAGGCGCATCCTGAATCCGGCTTTGTCAGCCATGCGAGACAGCGATTTCATACTGAAGTAATTGACGTGGTCAGGATACCGGAATCCGCACCATTTACGGCCCATAACACGCCTGTTGAGGGAAGAAAAATTGGGAACCCGGATGTATACAATTCCATCGGTCTTTAATATGCGGTTCAATCCAATCAACAACGGTAGTGGTTTTGTTTCGTGCTCTAGAAACGAGCGCAGAAGAACGCCATCAAAAAACTGACTATCAAACGATTTAACGCCGTCGACGGCATTTCCGTGGATGCACAACCCACCGCGTGCTCGCATGGCCTTGTCAGCGATCTGAGACAGGTTTTTCGAAATTTCCACGCCAAAGGGAACGAGGGGTGGAGGGAGATTTTCTCCTTTGCCGCAACCGACATCAAGAATGCGGCCGCTTTTGAACACACCTGAAAATCGATGGGATTTCGGTCTCCCAAGAATTTTAAGTCGCCGCCTTGTCAGCTGGCTTAGGCGGTAGCTGAACGGCCTATCAGTCTTCCTTCGTTCGATCTCTTTGAGAACGTTGGTCTCCCATGCCTGGTCTTCAACAAGATCGGCATAGTCGACGGGATTTGCGAGATAAACAAAGCTGCATTCACCGCACCTAACAATACGCCACGGCGATAATGAATATTCGTCTAGGCCAACTTGATGAGAGCTTTGGCAATAAGGGCAGGCTCGTCGCATCTGATCAGATTCAGAACAGTCCAATTTTTCTGGAGAATTCATTAATGTTCTTGCCCGCGTTTGGCGAATTTTTGGCGATGCTGTGAGAAACTATCCACATCCCCGGCCTATTGAAACAGAATTTTGATGAAAATTGCGGCGAGCCCCAAATGGTCCTAAACATCTCCCGCCTGTGCCGCCCCTTGCCACGCATCGCCTCCAGGCCTATCTATCGTTGATGGCGAAATCGACCCCTTCATTTTGGCGGCAATTGATGCCGGCGCCGTTGCGCGAAGCTGGCGCCGTTGTTCCGGTAGTACGCTTGTACGGCGCGATCGGTATCTCTTCGCCGTTGCGCCCGGGGCTAACTTATGCCTCGGTCACCGGCAGCCTGGAAAAGGCATTCAATGTGAACGGCGCGGTTGCAGTGGCGCTGGCGATCAATTCGCCGGGCGGATCACCGGTCCAGTCCAACTTGATCTTCAAGCGCATCCGTCAACTGGCGGATGAAAAAGAAATCCCGGTTTACGCCTTTGCCGAAGATGTTGCCGCATCCGGCGGCTATATGCTTGCGCTTGCTGCCGACGAGATCTATGCCGATCCGAGCTCGATCGTCGGCTCCATCGGGGTTGTATCGGCGTCCTTCGGGTTCGACAAACTGATCGAGAAAGTCGGTGTGGAGCGCCGGGTGCATACTGCCGGAAAATCGAAGTCCATTCTTGATCCTTTCCAGCCGGAAAAGGCGGCGGATGTGCGCCGCCTCAAGGAGATCCAGGGGGATATCCACGAGACCTTCAAGGACATGGTGCTCACGCGCCGCGAGGGCCGCTTGACCGGCGAGGAGGAGAACCTCTTTACCGGTGCATTCTGGACTGGCGGCCGGGCGCAGGAACTGGGTTTGATCGACGGTATCGGCGATCTACGTGGGGTCCTCAAGGACAAGTTCGGCGACAAGGTAAAGCTGAAACTCGTTTCACCGCCACGCAGCCTGTTCCGCCGGGTCTTGCCGATTTCAGGTATTGGTGCGGGCAGGGAATTTGGTCTTATGGATGGCTGGGCGGATGAACTTCTAGGGGCGCTGGAAGCCCGCGCGATCTGGACCCGCTTCGGGCTTTGAGCTCTCTTATTCAACAGCCAGCAAGGCAGCCGGGCGAAAATACGCGTCTACCGGAGCCCGTAATCGAGGCTCGGATGGAGCCATGGATCATGACGGTGGCACTGGGTGTTGGCATGAAACTGCATCCCTGACGCGCGTTCCACATGGCGGTGGCAATAAGCGCCGCCCGACGAAGAAGTAAATCCTTCACGCACATAGAGATCATCATAATGGCGATAATCGTTGTGATGCTGGTAGACATCGGTGCCGATTTGGAGGCCGCTATAATCGCGGAAAAATTCGAGACGGAACGTATTTCCGGCCTGCGCAGGTATGGTTGTCGCAACCAGACACGCGGTGAGCGTCACTGCTTTTGTGATCGATTTCATGTCGGTTCCGTTCCCAGATTCAGGACGCGATTCAGGATTGCGAACAAGGTAAACCGATTTGGTTAAAAAGCGAAACAACTTTCGTTGATTGGTAACTGATTGGTTTAAATCTGTTGCCCACGCGCAACTGCTTGACCCTGAAACGGGCAAACATTAGAGCTTGCTCCAGGGAAATTGGTTCGACCAAATTTTCAGCGACATGAATGGAACTATTGCCGCATGGGTAAAGACACCAGCAAGGGCACGCCCAGCCAGGCGCCCCAAAATTCCTTTCAGGGATTGATCCTGACGCTGCAGAATTATTGGGCGAATTATGGGTGCCTGATTCTGCAGCCCTACGATATGGAAGTGGGCGCCGGCACCTTCCACCCGGCAACAACGCTCCGGGCGCTCGGCCCGGGCCACTGGAAGGCGGCCTATGTCCAGCCCTCGCGCCGTCCGAAGGATGGCCGCTACGGCGAAAACCCGAACCGGTTACAGCAGTATTATCAGTTCCAGGTCATTCTCAAACCGTCCCCGGACAATCTCCAGGAGCTCTATTTGCAGAGCCTGTACGCGATTGGGATCGACCCTAAAAACCATGATATGCGATTTGTGGAGGACGACTGGGAAAGCCCGACACTAGGCGCCTGGGGTCTCGGCTGGGAGGTCTGGTGCGATGGCATGGAGGTGTCACAATTTACCTATTTTCAGCAGGTTTGCGGGATCGACTGCAACCCGGTATCGGGCGAGCTGACCTACGGTCTTGAACGCCTCGCAATGTATGTCCAGGGCGTCGATAACGTTTACGATCTGAATTTCAACGGCGGCTCCGGTGATGACCGGGTCACTTACGGTGACGTATTCCTGCAGGCGGAGCAGGAATATTCCCGCTATAATTTTGAGCACGCCAATACTGAGATGCTGGAAACCCATTTCCGCGATGCCGAGACGGAGTGCAAGGCACTGCTGGCGGCGGGAGACGGCGAAGACAGACACCTGATGGCGTTGCCGGCATACGACCAATGCATCAAAGCCAGCCACGTCTTTAATCTACTTGATGCGCGCGGCGTCATCTCGGTGCAGGAGCGCCAAAGCTACATCCTGCGCGTCCGCGACCTCTCCAAAGCCTGCGGCGAGGCCTGGGTGAAGACCGAGGCCGGACGCGGCGCCTGATCTTCTCTTCAGATTTCGCCTGTATGTATTCCGTGTTACTAATTTCACGTGCTAATTGTCAGTATACGGCAAACAGGAGGATTCGATGGGCGGACTTATTGCAGTTGCTGTGATTGTCGCAATCGCCGGTTACGGCGTGATGCTCTACAACCGGTTGGTGAAAAACCGGCAGATGGTCGGCGAAGGCTGGAGCGGGATCGATGTCCAGCTCAAGCGCCGGTCAAACCTCATCCCCAACCTGCTGGAAAGCGTCAAAGGCTATATGAAGCACGAGAAGGAGCTTCTCGAAGAGGTGACGCGATTGCGTGCCAACGCCGAAGCAGCTTCGGGTGGAACCCCCGGCGAACGGTCTCAGGCAGAAGGCATGCTGTCCGCCGTGCTCGGTAAATTGATGGCGGTCGTCGAAAATTATCCCGACCTGAAGGCAAACGAGAATTTCCTCGATTTCCAGAACGCTCTGGAAGAGATCGAGAGCGAAATTCAATTGTCGCGTCGCTACTATAACGGCGCTGCGCGGAACAATAATATTGCGGTGGAATCGTTTCCCTCGAACCTTATTGCAAATAATTTCGGGTTCGAGACAGCCGAGTATTTTGAAATCGAGGACGCCGGCGACCGGGCCGTGCCCAAGGTATCGTTTGGTTGAGGCGGGACTGACCATGCGTCGCCTCCTGGTCCTCGGTTTATTTGCCATTACCGTTCTGGCAAGCAACGCAGCGTCGGCGCGCGAGGAAATCCTTTCCTTTGTCGCGGATATTACGGTTGAAACCGACGGGGATCTTCTCGTCAGTGAGACCATCACGGTGCGCGCCGAGGGTCGCCAGATCAAGCGCGGAATTTTCCGCGATATCCCGTTGAGGGCGCTCGATGAATACGGCTTTTGGTCGAATAACGGTTTCGAGGTGCTGGACGTCGAGCAGGATGGCGCCCCGGCGCCGTATTTCACCGAAATCCTGTCGCGTGGCCAGCGCATTTATATCGGCGACGCCGACACCTACCTTCAGCCGGGCGTCTATACTTACCGTATCCGGTACCGGACCACCCGGCAGCTAAGGTATTTCGAAGCCTACGACGAAATTTACTGGAACGCGACGGGCAGTTTCTGGACGTTTCCCATTATTGAAGCGACGGCCAGGTTGCATCTGCCAGAGGGTGCGGTTGCCGAATGGGTCACGGCCTATACTGGCGGATACGGCTCTGTCGGGGTTGACTACAACGTGGCCGGCCAGGGTACCAGCGATATGGTCTTTACGACGTCGCGGGTGCTCGACGCACGCGAGGGGCTGACCATCGCGGTCGGTTTTACCAAGGGCCTAGTCACTGAAAATCAGACAGGAGAGCTGCTCGCTAAAATCTGGGACAATATCGGCGCAGCGATCTATTTCGCCGGGTGGCTCGGCGTGGCGTTTTATTTCCTGACTATCTGGAACCGGGTTGGGCGCGATCCACCGGGTGACGCTGTGTTCCCGCTGTTTCATCCGCCTGAAAATTTTTCACCGGCCACCATCTCCTGGCTGTATTTTCAGAGTTTCCGGCAGATCAAACGCGGGTCGTCGCGCGCCTTCATCGCGGCCTTGCTATCGCTCGGGGTGAAAAAACACCTGCGGATCGACGAGGACAGCGACGGCGATGTGACATTCAACAAACTTGTGGACGCGGACGCAGAATTGTCGCGTGGCGAAACCGCCTTGCTCAACCGGATTTTCAGTTCGAGCGATAGCGTGAAGCTGAACAAGTCCAACGGACCGAAACTGATGGCAGCGCATTCGGCGCTCAAAAAGGCGATCACAGGGGAATATAGCGGCAAATTCTTCAACCATAATCTGGGTTGGTTCGTGATCGGCGTTGTTTTGGCAATCATCGTAATTGTTCTCTCCATGGTCTTGCAGCAGCCGCCCGACGCCGGGATCATCTCGGTCTTTCCGCCGCTGATCCTGTCAGGCATTGGCTGGACAGTGGCCATCCTTGGTTGGCGGAAATTCAAGAGCTTTTATCCAACAGTCGGTGACCGTCTGATCGGTGGATTGTTTCTGGTACTCGGGGTCCTCACCATATTAGCGGCGCTCGGCATATCCCAGGTCTCCGATTATTTCATCTACCGGATCGCCGGGCTGATCGCATTTGCCGGGGTCGGCATGATCTCCGCTTTTTTCTGGTTGCTGCGCGCCCCGACCCCGTCTGGCGCCAAAACTCTGAGCCAGATCGAAGGCTTTATGATGTACCTCGCAACTGCTGAATCCGAGCGTCTGAACCTGCGCGATGCGCCGGAACTGACCGAGGACATGTTTGAACGATACCTGCCTTACGCCGCCGGGCTTGGTGTTGAAAAACCCTGGTCAGATGCCTTCACAGCCCATCTGGCGCGGACCGTGCCGGAAGCCCAGCGGAGCTACCAGCCAAACTGGTACCATGGTGGTAGCTGGCGCTCGATGACTGTGGGCGACGCCATGGGCGGGGCCATGGCCGCCGTATCTTCCTCCATGGCGACCGCCATGCCCGCGCCGAAAAGTTCGTCCGGGTCCGGCGGTGGCGGCTCTTCGGGTGGCGGCGGCGGTGGCGGTGGCGGTGGCGGGTGGTAATCGCTTTGGAAATCACCAGCGTGACATTGGTTGCCAACTTTGCTAGAGCGCAACAGCTTTTCCAACTTATCCGGCCCGGCCCATGCCCGATCTCCTGCTTGAATTATTCTGCGAAGAAATCCCTGCCCGTATGCAGGTGCGCGCCAGCGATGATCTGAAGCGGCTGGTCACGGGTGCACTGGTTGATGCCGGGTTGACCTACGAGGGCGCGAGCGCGTTCGCCACCCCACGTCGGCTGACGCTGAATATCGTCGGTCTGCCCGCCCGACAGCCCGACACAAGGGACGAGCGCAAGGGCCCCCGCGTCGGCGCACCGGAAAAAGCGCTCGATGGATTTCTCCGCGCTGCTGGTCTCACGTCCGTTGATGACGCGTCGATCGTCAGGGATGAGAAAAAGGGCGACTATTATCTTGCCGTCATCGAGAAGCCCGGCCGCGCCAGTGAAGCTGTGATCGGTGAAATTATCCCTGACATTATCCGTAATTTTCCCTGGCCCAAATCCATGCGCTGGGGGTCCGGAGACCTGCGCTGGGTGCGCCCACTGCAATCGATCCTGTGCACGTTCGGTCCCGAGACCGAAGACCCGGTGGTAGTTGAGTTCGAGATTGGCGGGGTAAAAAGCGGAAACGTGACTTACGGCCATCGTTTCATGGCACCGGATGCGATTTCCGTGCGCCGGTTCGATGATTATGCGAGCGCGCTCGAAAAGGCCTTCGTGACGCTTGACCCCGCGCGGCGTGCCGACGCGATCCACGCGGACGCTAAAAACCTCGCCTTTGCGCAAGGGCTGGAACTGGACGAGGACGCCGCCCTGCTGGCCGAGGTTGCTGGGCTGGTCGAGCACCCGGTTGTGTTGATGGGTACATTTGACGAGGCCTTTCTCGACGTGCCTCCCGAGGTCCTCACAACTTCGATGAAAAGCCACCAGAAATGCTTTTCATTGCGTGACCAAAAGACCGGCAAGCTGGCCAATAAATTCATTCTGGTCGCCAACCTCAAGGCCGACGACGGCGGCGCGGCGATTATAGCCGGCAACGAGCGGGTCATTGCAGCAAGATTGTCCGACGCCCGCTTCTTCTGGGAGCAGGACCTGAAAATCCCGCTGGAAGATCAGATCGAGAAACTGAAAAACATCACCTTCCATGAAAAACTCGACACCCAGTTCGAGCGCATCGAGCGATTGCGTGCATTATCACGCGAAATCGCCCCACTGGTCGGCGCCAACCCCGATCTGGCTGACCGCGCTGCGCAGCTCTGCAAGGCCGACCTGGTGACTGAGATGGTCGGCGAATTCCCCGAATTGCAGGGACTGATGGGGAAATATTACGCGCTTAAAGCAGGCGAAGATGCCTCCGTCGCTGTTGCGATCGAAGAGCATTATCGGCCCCAAGGCCCGTCCGATGCGGTCCCCACCGACCCGGTCGCGATCACCGTGGCGCTGGCGGATAAACTCGACACGTTGGTCGGCTTCTGGGCGATTGACGAGAAACCGACAGGATCGAAGGACCCGTTTGCCTTGAGACGTGCGGCGCTGGGGGTTGTTCGGATTGTGTTGGAAAATGAGGTCCAGCTGCATTTAATTGACCTTCTGACTTATTCCTATGGCCTCACCAGTGATCCGATTGCCGAGAGAAATCAGATGCGGCTGGATACGAAGAAGTTTGATAAGTTGGAATTACTTGTGTCAGCTGACATGGCCGTTCCCAACCTCCTCGCATTCTTCCACGACCGCCTGAAGGTCCATCTCCGCGATACCGGGGCGCGGCACGATCTGATCGATGCTGTGATCTCGACTGAAGCTAACGATCTGCTCATGATCGTCCAAAGGGTCGAGGCGCTCGGCGTATTCCTTGAGACCGATGACGGGGCCAACCTGCTGGCCGGGATCAAGCGTGCCACCAATATCCTGCGCATCGAGGAATCGAGAGATGCGTGCCAATACACGGGATTGCCGGACGCGGGTCTCCTCCAGGACAAGTCCGAGATCGCCCTGAACGACGCGATTGCCGAAGTGGATGGCAAATTGGCCGCTGCAATCGATAAAGAGAATTTTGCCGGTGCGCTTTCAGCGCTCGCCTCCCTGCGGGCGCCCGTCGATGCTTTTTTCGAGGAGGTGAAGGTCAATGCCGACGACGCGGACCTGCGCGCCACCCGTCTCCGGCTCCTTAACCGCATCCGAGAAACTTCAAGCCGCATCGCGGATTTCTCGAAAATCGAGGGCTAGGCAACCCTCAGCCATTGTCGGGTTTAACCCGATGATCCATTCCGTGGTTGCGTTCTGGCAGTACAAGCTCAACGGGATCGTCCAGTTTCCCTGCCCGGAATATTGCAGGTTGGACTCAAACCCCGACTCCGGTTAAAACGCGTCTGTTGCAGTGCGGCATTGTCAAACCCTCCGGAAGTTCGATCGATGACAAAATGGATCTATTCTTTCGGCGATGGTGCGGCCGAAGGCGAAGCGGCGATGAAGAATCTGCTTGGTGGCAAAGGCGCCAACCTTGCCGAAATGTGCAGCCTGGATCTTCCCGTCCCACCCGGTTTTACGATCACCACCGAGGTCTGCACCCATTATTACGCCAACGGTGAAACCTTTCCCGGTGAGCTGAACGATCAGGTCGAGGCAGCGCTCGCCAGGGTTAGCGAAATCGCGGGCGCGGAATTTGGTGGTGGCGAAAATCCACTGCTGGTCTCGGTACGCTCAGGCGGACGGGCCTCGATGCCGGGCATGATGGACACGGTCCTCAACCTCGGGTTGAACGATGTTACCGTCGAGGCGCTGGCTCAGCGTATGGGCGACAAGCGTTTTGCGTACGATTCTTACCGCCGCTTTATCCAGATGTATTCCGACGTCGTGCTGGGTGTCTCCCACGATCATTTCGAGGATATTCTGGAATCCTTCAAGGAGGATAACGGCCACCTGCTGGATACAGACCTCTCGGCGGACGAGTGGCAATCGGTGGTGGCTTTGTTCAAGGAGCGGGTTGCGGACGAGAGCGATGCACCGTTCCCTCAAGCCCCGAAGGACCAGCTCTGGGGCGCGATTAGCGCGGTCTTCTCGTCCTGGATGAACCGCCGCGCGGTCACCTACCGGCGTCTCCACAACATCCCGGAATCCTGGGGTACCGCCGTCAATGTCCAGGCCATGGTGTTCGGCAATATGGGGGATACATCTGCCACCGGTGTGGCATTCACCCGCAACCCGTCGACCGGCGAGAAAGAATTTTACGGTGAGTTCCTGGTGAACGCCCAGGGCGAAGACGTGGTTGCCGGCATCCGCACACCGCAGAATATCACCGAGAAAGCCCGCATGAACGCGATGTCCGATATGCCGTCGCTGGAAAAACTGATGCCCGGCGTGTTCTCCGACCTGACAGAGATCTACGAAAAACTCGAAGGCCATTACCGCGATATGCAGGACATCGAATTTACCGTACAGGATGGCAAATTATGGATGCTGCAGACCCGCGCCGGCAAACGGACCGCCAAAGCGGCGTTGCGCATCGCGGTTGAAATGGTCGAAGAAGGGCTGTTGGGTCCGGCCGAAGCCGTCATGCGGATAGACCCGGAAAGCCTCGATCAGCTGCTCCACCCGACCCTCGATCCCGAGGCCCCACGTGAGCTGTTGACCATCGGCCTGCCGGCGTCGCCCGGCGCCGCGGTTGGCGAAATTGTGTTCGATCCCGATAGCGCCGAACAACTCAAAAGCCAGGGCAAAAGCGTCATCCTGGTGCGGATCGAAACTTCGCCCGAGGATATCCACGGCATGCACGCCGCCGCTGGTATTCTGACCTCGCGTGGCGGTATGACATCACACGCGGCGGTTGTGGCCCGTGGCATGGGGCGCCCCTGCGTCTCCGGAGCGGGCGCATTGAAAATCGATTACAGGAAAAAGACCCTGTCCGTGATGGGCAAGACCCTCAATGCCGGCGATACAATCACCCTCGATGGCTCCGCCGGACAGGTGCTGATCGGCAAGGTGACCATGCGCCAGCCGGAATTATCCGGTGACTTTGGCAAGCTGATGCATTGGGCGGACGATGTACGCCGTCTTGGTATTCGCGCCAATGCCGATACCCCCGCCGACGCCAAGGCCGCGCGCGAATTCGGCGCCGAGGGGATCGGGCTGTGCCGAACCGAACACATGTTCTTTGACGCCGAACGCATTGTCGCTGTGCGTGAAATGATCCTGGCCTCCAATGAAGCAGGTCGCCGCAAGGCGCTCGACAAGTTGCTGCCCATGCAGCGGGCGGATTTCACCGCTATTTTTGAAAACATGTCCGGCCTGCCGGTCACCATCCGGCTGCTCGATCCGCCGCTCCACGAGTTTTTGCCAAAGACCGACGAGGATATCGCGGCTGTCGCCGAGGTGATGGAAATCAGTGCCGAAGATCTGAAAGTGCGTTCCGAAGAACTGCACGAATTCAACCCCATGCTCGGCCATCGTGGGTGCCGGTTGGCGATCACCTATCCCGAAATCACCGAGATGCAGGCCCGCGCCATACTCGAAGCGAGTATCGATGCAGCCACCGCGAGCGGTGCACCGGTCACACCGGAAATCATGATCCCGCTGGTGACGTCCAAGGCTGAGTTTGATTTTCTGGCGGAGCGCATCCACAAAGTCGCCCGCGAAATCGAAGCTGAGCGCGACGTCAAGCTCGATTTCACGATCGGCACCATGATCGAATTGCCGCGCGCCTGCCTCAAGGCCGACGAAATAGCCGAGAGCGCCGAATTTTTCTCGTTTGGCACCAACGACTTGACGCAGACCTGTTTCGGCATTTCGCGCGACGATGCCGGCACGTTCCTGACCGAATACGTAGCAAAGGGGCTGTTGCCGATCGATCCGTTCGTGGCAATCGATCAGGAGGGTGTCGGTGAATTGATGAAAATCGGCGTTGAGCGCGGCCAGAAAAGTCGCCCCGACATCAAGCTCGGCATCTGCGGCGAGCACGCGGGCGAACCCGGTTCCATCCATTTCTGCAATGAGATCGGGCTCGACTATGTTTCCTGCTCACCCTTCCGCGTGCCCATCGCGCGGCTTGCTGCTGCACAGGCTGCATCGAAGACCTAAAATTATCTAGAGCAGGTCGTTGACTATTCCGGCGAGCCAGCGCGCCCCGCTAAATCGTTTCATACCCAACAAAACTTTAAGCGGCGTGGTTAATCACCCATAAACCGTTTTGCGTCTTAATGGATCCTGTTGAGTGATGGATATGCGTTGTTCCGTCACGGGTGGCAAGGCTTCGGCGTGTATTGTCTGACAGCCCCATTTCTGCCGCCTTCGCAAGTTTAGTTGTTGTCGCGTCAGGGTATGAGTGAGTATGTCAGTTTTGCGTCCTGTTTCGCCCCTTGGCCGGGTCACCACAGCCGTTTCCTCGCTTGTTTTAGCGGCAGGAACGACCTTCGTTTCCGCGACCTCAACGATCACCGAATATGCCGAGGCGTTGAGCCTGGCGGCTGAATTCGGACTGGCCCAGAACCGGACCAGCGACAACAGCCGGCAATTGTCCCGCTCGCTATCTGCCAACGGCGCCGTTAGCCAGGCTTCCCTGGTCACCGGCAACAATTTTTACTTCGCCAACTATGAAATCAAGGGTGATCGCCAGCCAATTCTCGCTAGTTATGAAGATATAACCGGCAGCTTGCCGAAGCCCGAACTACTCGATCAGCCGTCGATCTCCTATCCACGCGTAAACCGCAATACAAAGGAAGACCGGCTGGTACCGATTTCCACTGAATCCACCTACGCCAGGTTGAACCCCGGTTTTGGCGCCATGGACGGTCTCGGACAATTCTATTTTGGCGATCCCGAAACCATGTATGGCGAGATCCCACAACAATTCGCGTTGCCCCAGGGCTGGGCAGATGGCCGCCTGGCCGAGCGGCCCGAAGACCCGGTTAATTCACCGCAGCAAAACGCCAGTTTCCGAGAGCGTGATCACGCCTGCCTGGCCCAGGCAATTTATTTTGAATCCCGGAGCGAACCGGCCGAGGGTCAGTTGGCTGTGGCGCAGGTCGTAGTAAATCGGGTCGCCAGCGAATATTACCCAAACAATGTTTGCGACGTGGTGTACCAGAACCAGAACCGCCGCAACCGTTGCCAATTTTCGTTCGCTTGCGACGGGCGTCCCGAGCGCATAAACGACCAGGAATCGTGGGGCCTCGCCACTACCATCGCCCGGCAGGTTTTGACTGGCGAAACGATGTCGGAAGCAGTGGGAATCCAAGCCACTCATTATCACGCCAATTACGTCAGGCCCAACTGGATCCGCGATATGGTCAAGATCCGCCAGATCGGGGCCCATATTTTCTACCGCGTACGCGCCTGGACCTAGGGCAAAACTGCCAAAAATATTTCCTCTCAAGCTGGACGGCCTAACGATCATGCATTGGCCGTTTGGTGTTCGCCCGCATTCGCGCTAGTTTTGTTCCAAGTAATAAAGAACAAGAATCGCGGGACAAATCATGGCTGGCACCAAAGCACGCCAGGCAACCTGGAACAGCGTTGCAATTCTCATCATCTTTGGATGCATCATTTCGATGCTTTCGTTTGGGTCCAGGTCGGCCTTCGGGCTGCTATTGGCCCCAATGACCGAAGCGCGCGAATGGAGCCGCGAGATATTCGGGTTTGCACTCGCCCTCCAGAACCTGATTTGGGGCACGGCGCAACCGGCCGCTGGCGCAATTGCGGAAAAATACGGCACCGCCCGGGTGCTCGCTATTGGCGGAATATTATACGCGATCGGCCTGGTCGTCACAGCCTGGGCCGATACGCCGCTATGGCTTGATGTGGGCGCCGGAATCCTTGTCGGACTGGGCATTGCCGGGTCTTCATTCACCATCGTGATTGCTGCGTTCGGACGCGCCGTAACCGAAAGCCAGCGCTCCATCGCCTTTGGCATTGGCATGGCCTCGGGCTCGGCGGGCCAATTTGTTTTTGCGCCTGTGAGCCAGATGCTGATCAACAATTTCGGTTGGCAACAGACGCTTTTCATCCTGGCGGCGGTGATGATGGTTATTCCGTTCCTGGTTTTTCCACTACGCGGGAAATCCGAACCGGACCCAAATTCCACGACGCCCGATTTGCCTTTGAAAGCAGCAATTGTGCAGGCCTTCGGGCATAAAAGCTATCTGCTGCTGACCGCTGGATTTTTTGTGTGTGGATTCCAAGTAGCGTTCATCACGGTTCACCTGCCCGCCTATATCGTTGATATCGGGTTGGATGCCTCGATTGGTGCCTGGGCGATCGCGGTCATAGGATTTTGCAATATCATTGGTGCCTTGATGGCCGGAATTATCGGTTCGAAATATTCCAAGACTATGTCGCTATCGCTGCTCTATATTGCGCGTTCAATCCTTGTTACATGGTTCATTCTTTCGCCGCCATCGGCTCTGAACGTCATGATTTTCGCGGCTCTTATGGGCTTCCTGTGGCTCTCCACGGTGCCACTGACCTCTGCTCTGGTGGTCGTAATGTTCGGCCCGCGTTATATGGCGACGTTGTTCGGGTTCGTCTTTTTCTCTCACCAACTCGGCTCCTTCATGGGCGTCTGGCTTGGCGGCTGGATGTACGACCAGTATCAAACCTACGATGGGGTCTGGTGGTTGAGTGTCGGGTTCGGCATATTCGCCGCAATTATCCATTGGCCTATCAAGGAACAGGCTTACAGCGAGCCGGCGCAGGCGGCCGCCTGAATTTCCGCTCCAGCAATTTATATTCTCGGGAGAACAAGAATGGAAAAATTCAACGCCCTTCAAATATCCAAGACCGACGACGGACAGGCTGTCGGTATCGTCCAGTTGGGTCTCGACGACTTGATGGAGGGCGATGTCACCATCCGCGTCTCGCGTTCAACGATCAACTATAAAGACGCCCTGGCGATCACCGGCAAGGGCCGGATCGTCCGGCATTGGCCGATGATCCCTGGTGCCGATCTTGCCGGCATTGTCGAAAATTCATCGCATCCGAAGTACAAGACGGGTGATGCTGTTCTGCTCAACGGCTGGGGCGTCGGCGAAGCCCATTTTGGCGGCCATGCCCAGATGGCCCGGGTCAACGGAGACTGGCTGATCCCGCAACCCGACGGATTGAGCGCAGCCGACGCTATGGCCATCGGCACGGCGGGGTACACCTCGATGCTGTGCGTTCTCGAACTGGAAGATCGCGGCGTTTCACCCGACAAAGGCGATATTGTGGTGACCGGCGCGGCGGGTGGCGTAGGGTCCGTTGCCATCGCCATCCTCGCTAAACTCGGTTACCGGGTGATTGCGTCGACAGGCCGTGCATCCGAAGCGGACTATCTGAAAAATCTCGGGGCTGCTGAAATTATAGATCGAAGCGAATTATCTGAACCCGCCCGGGCGCTGGACAAACCCCGCTGGGCTGGCGGGATCGATTGTGTCGGCAGTCATACGCTGGCCAACGTCATCGCCAGGACCAGTCCTCGCGGGACGGTCGTTGCCTGCGGCCTGGCCCAGGGGATGGACCTGCCATCGTCCGTCGCGCCGTTCATTCTGCGTGCTGTTGCCCTGATCGGCGTCGATTCCGTGACCGAGCCCTACGAGCGCCGGGTTCGGGCCTATGAGCGTCTCGTTACCGATCTCGATCTGGAAAAATTATCGGCCATGACCACCACAATCCCGCTGGATGAGGTGGAAAAGTCGGCGCACGCCCTGATGGACGGTAAAATTCGCGGGCGGATTGTCGTCGATCTGGGATGACGGCCGGTCTTGCCCGTGCGCATACACGCAATTCCGATTTAACCGTTTACTAACCATCACCCGTCAGCATTGTCGGTGAATTCGCGTGTTGCTGCACGCGATATATGTCATTTGCTGGAGGTTGAGCGATGGCTCAAAATACCGCGGCCGATCTCAATTGTACCTGCTACCGGGTCCGCAAGGCAGCCCGCGCGCTCACCCAGTTCTACGACGAAGCACTTTCGGGGGCCGGCGCGACCTTGACCAAAATGAGCGTGCTGACCGAATTGTCGCGCACCCCTAACCTCTCTGTGACCGCGCTCGGAAAGCGATTGGGTATGGACCGGACAACCGTTTCCAGGACCATAAAACCGATGCTGCGGGATAGTTGGATCGCGAGCGGAGAAGCACTGGATCGCCGCGCCCGTGATCTCGTGATCACTGATGCTGGGATCGAAATCCTGACCCGGTGCAATGCGGGCTGGCGTCATGCGGAGAGTAAAATGCTCCGCTCGATTGGACTGGAGAGCCGGGCGACACTGTTTGATCTGCTCGATCAGGTCGGGGAGGTGGTTCGCGAAGGTGAATCCGATCAAGCCGCATGAACAGCCGGTTTGGTCCGCTAAAACCTGACTGGGATTGAAAACGGGTTGCCTTCGCTTGCCAACGCACCCCGGCCGATCTCGTCGATCGCCATGACCATGCGACCGTTTCGGTTCAATATCCGGTCAGCAATTTCGACGATCAGCCGGTTCGGCGTGGCGGACGGCGACGCGCTACGCATGGATGCCGCGATTATCTGCTCGTCTACATCCGGGTTGATCTGACACAGAGCTACATATCCGGCAGCTGTCGAACGCGATATCCCGGCCCAACAATGAATCACCATCGGGGATTGCCGGTCCCACATGGTGACGAATTCGATCAGTTCGTCCACATGAGAATCCGATGGCGGGGTCAGCCCTTCGATCGGCTCGATGATATCGTTCATCCCCAGGCGCAGATGATTTTCCGGAGCGATCGCCGCTGGTGTCGACGGCATCGTGTCTTCGTTGATCAGCGTGATCAAATGACTTGCCCCGGTTTCGGCAATGCTTTGGTCCAGCAGCCGGAGCGAACAAACATGGATCATACAGTTGGCTCCATTTTTTCTTGAAGCGCCATAAACCGTTCCAGATAGTCGGCCTGGGCCTGGTTGGTTGATACGGCATCCAGCAATCCAAATTTTGCAGAATTGGGGCCGAGGCCACTGGGTCTGTTGAAAAACTTCGCAGCCTCTTCTTCGCTGAAGCCGGCGAGCCGGGTCGCTTCGAAATACGCCGCCATCCGGTCCGCGCGTTTGATCCGGCGGACAATTTTTTCGGGCAGCACGGGTGGCAGTGAAAAACGGATATGGATCGCCGCCAAAAGCTTCTCTTCCAGTTCCCGGTAGTTGAGCCCGATCGCTGCCTTGAAGGGACTGATCAGATCGCCGATGACATATTCCGCTGCATCGTGCAGCAGGGCCGCAAGCCGCCAGTGCGGCGCAAGGTCCCTGGTCAACGCGCAGCACAAATCGTCGACCAGAAGGCAATGCTGCGCCACGGAAAAGGTGTTGGCGCCAACGGTTTGTCCGTTCCAGCGGGCAATCCGGGCCAGGCCGTGGGCGATATCTTCGATTTCGATATCGAGAGGCGATGGATCGAGCAGATCGAGCCTCCGGCCGCTCAGCATTCGCTGCCAGGCGCGTGACGGCGCGGTGTCGGATTGCGGACTTTTGGTCTGGCTCTGTGCCATGCTTATTTGCCGCCGGTTAATCCAAAATCGACCCACGGAGATGCGGCCGGTGATATTTCTACACCTCCAGCATCCAGCGCGATGTTGTCGGCGAGCGCATTGGACACACGGTCGGTCCGGACCATCGCCAAGCCATGGCCGTTTGCGGCGCTGCCAAATGTCCCGATTTGCCTGTCGCCGGCGCGGATTTCTGTGCCTGGAGGCGGGGCGTCACCGGACAAGCTGACAGAGATAATTCGGGTCCTGGCTGTGCCCCGGTTTTCCATGCGTGAGACCACCTCCTGGCCCACATAGCAGCCCTTCGAGAACGACACGCCATTCAAGAGATCCATATCCGCTTCATGGGGAAAGGCATTGCTGTAGGCGTAATCCATCCCGCCTTCCGGGACGCCAAGGGATATCCGGTGGGCATGGTAATCTTTGAGTGAGGATCGGGTTGAAATCGTGCCGGTCTCGGCGATCATCCGCCAGCCAAGGGCATCGAGCCGGGGATCGGGATTAGCCCCTTCTGGTGGCGGGCAGTTTCCCCACCCAGCCACAACCTCAAGCGTGCCGGTTGCGTCCTCGATGTCGACAGGCGCCCGAAGCCGGTAAAATACCAGCCGTTTTGCGAGGTCGCCAGCTAGGTCTTTCCGGCAATCGAGCAAGAACGCACCGTCTTGCTCGACGACAAAAAAATCAAACAGAATTTTTCCCTGGGGAGTTAGGAGTGCGCCAAAGGCCGGCTTTGTAGGGCTGACATCTGACATGTCGCATGTGAATAGACCCTGTAAAAAATCGCGGGCGGCTTCGCCCGAGATCCGCACCAAACCGCGGTCTGTCAGTATTGCCGAATTGTCCATGATATCCCGCATATCCACGAATCCATACTTTAACCTAGCATGTACGCATGCTGGCCGCGCACC
Source organism: Hyphomicrobiales bacterium (assembly GCA_021775855.1). Classification (GTDB taxonomy): domain Bacteria; phylum Pseudomonadota; class Alphaproteobacteria; order Rhizobiales; family NORP267; genus NORP267. Next base: position 127,618 of record JAJFGZ010000040.1, on the reverse strand, counting down.
ACAACCCTCGCAAGATGCAGGCGGCGAATTTGCTTACATCTTTATGCTAAAGAATTGGGATAAAATCGGGTAGGCGACCGAAAAAGGGTTTCCCGGTCGGGTAAGGATAGGACTGGCGGCTACTGGGTTACTTTGTTGAGCGTGAATTCACCCCGGCGCACCCGGTCGGCAAGGCCTTCCGCAAATTCCACCACCGGGATTTCCCCGTAAATCGTCACGAGATCGCTCAGAGCGGCAAACAGCGCAGCGTTGGCAATGGCTTCGGGCTCGATGCCGTCCTGCTTGGCCTCAAACCAGGCTTCCATGATATACCCGAGGGCGGCTTCCTTGGAATTCGGAAGCTCGTAATCTGAAGTGGTATCGGGCATGGCCTGTCCTTGAGATTTATCGTTAACATATTGTTATTAAAGTGAAAGCAGGTAGCAGGCACTTTTGAAGTCAAAGTACTAACAGCTTGCCATCTGCTTGGCTCGCGCAATCCCCTTTAACGGTTAATCGGCGGCACCGCGGCCGCAATCCGGGCGTTTCCAATGGTGATTCCGCTTGAATCGGCGAGGAATTAGGCTGTTGCTTCTCCAGCCACGGGTGAATGCGGCATGCTGTCATATTTTGCGCGGGTCGGCGTTGCCCTCGATCCATTTTGTGCCTATGTCCTGTCCATGACCAAACCGCCGACAGCACTTATCGAAGGTTACCTGGCTTTCAAGCAGGGCAGGTTCGTGCGCGAACGCGCGCGCTATCACGAGCTTGCGGAATTGGGCCAGACGCCAGAAGTCATGGTAATCGCCTGTTGCGATTCCCGAGCGGCCCCCGAAACCATATTCAATGCCTTGCCGGGCGAGATTTTCGTTCTGCGCAATGTCGCCAATATCGTCCCTCCTTACCAACCCGACGGCGAACACCATTCCACGTCCGCCGCGCTGGAATTTGCCGTCCAGAGCATCAAGGTGAAACACATTGTCGTGCTCGGTCATGGCCGTTGCGGCGGCATCAAGGCGGCATTGGACCCGAATTCAGGACCTCTATCGCCGGGCGATTTTATTGGCACCTGGATGGATCTGCTGGCGCCTGCCGCGGAAGCCATTGGCGACAATACCTGGTTGACCAGCGCCGAACGGCAGACCGCACTCGAGCGGATCGCCATCCGACATTCGATCGATAACCTGCGCACCTTCCCGTGTGTTTCGATTCTCGAAAATAAAAACCGGCTAAGTCTGCACGGCATGTGGTTTGACATAGCCAGCGGTGAATTGTGGACCATGGATTCTGACACCGGTGACTTCGCGGTTTTTGAAGGCCTGGCTTTGGACGAGGAATTGATCGAGGATTAACACGGGACATGATGCAGGACATTCGGACCTTTATGTCGGGCGTTTTCGGACTGCACCCCATTTGGCAGGTCTGGCTGTTGTTGATGGCCGTCGTCAATGGCGTCATGCCGTTACTTTTTCTACCCGATCTGGCTGCAGTCGTGACGCTCGCTGGCGTGATCAGCGGGGCAATTCTTGGCTTGCTATTGGTCCGTCTTCAAGGATTTACAAAACTTCTCGGGCTCATGCATGTGCCATGGATCCCAATGCTGACGACCCAAATCTGGCTGTATCCGGGGTTCGATAGCGCCAGCGATTATTCCATGTGGCTCACATCAGCGATCGCCGTTACGGCGATTTCGCTCGTGATAGACGTGGTGGATGTCACGATTTTTTTCCGGGGCAGGGACGCCTAATTGGCATAGGTGTTTTGGGTGGCAAGGGCCAATTCTGCACCTTCGTTCATATAACGCCGGGTCGCCAACACGGCGCTAGCCGTACAACGGCGGTAGCTACGCTCGAAAGTCCGGTACCCCAGATTGAACTCTTCAACCAGTTGGGCCCGCCATTTCGGTCCAGGCTCTTCGGCCTCCAGCAGGGCCTCCATTTGCGCCCGCCACAACTCACCTTCGTCGGCGCCGCACAAGGCACGCAGATAATGTACGGCACCCAGAATTTCGGCAAGCCTGATCAGTTCTTCCTGATACGGCGGCAAAGCCTCTGGGCTGGTATCTTCCGGCTCTTCGGTTGAGTTTGGTGGTTGGGCAATGGCCGTCGCTGTCCTCGGCACGGCAGTCGGGAAACTTACCTGCCGGCCCCGGGACCGGCTGCCTCCGGAGGATGCTGACGGCGCAGTTGACGCTGCCGGATCAATTTCCTCAGAACGGACTGGTGATGATTCGAAACCAATCGCCAAAAGGGTCAGAACAATCAGCAGACACCCAGCAAAACTGAATTTGGATCGATTAATGCGCAAGATTGGAACCAGGTCCTGGAATACAAAATTTAACACCGGTCTTATGGCTGCGATGGTGGGCGGATTCAAGGCACATCCTTGAACGAAACTAGTTTTGCTTAATCCGCTCGTCCGGGTAAAAGGCATGGAACACAAACGCAAACGTCACATCGTAGACAAGATCAACCGGCCCGTCTGACGTGTTGGCCTGGACAACGATATTGCCAACGTCCCGGCCCTGGCTGATCACGGTTGTGTCGAGTGCGGAATTCTGGCCTTCAAACCAGCCAATCGTAACGTTGCCGAGCGTAATACTTCCCTCCTCGCGAACCAACGCCATGGTGACGGCCCGGTCCACGCCATCATATTCATAGGCCACGACGCGTTCCATCGGGTTGATGTAATCCGGCAGTTCGGCGTTGAACAGAAATTCGTAGGGGCGTGTGCGCCCATCGTAGCGTTCGTATGGATTCTGGCCATAGCGGCGCATGTTCGGATTGTTCGGGACCAGCACCCTGCCGTCGGGATTTGCTGCCAGGAAACGCTCGAACGATTCGACCCGCACAGGAACGGTTTCCAACTCAACGCCGGTCATTGCGCCGACAATCCCCTCGCCGGTAAATTGCTGCCACCAGCTCTGCGTCTGGCGGTCATACATGACCAGATTGGACGCGAGTAGTTTGCCCGTCGTGCCAAAATCCAGAATCCGGCCAGCGACGCGGCGGTCAAACACGACAGCCGAATTACAAAGCGGACAATAGGTGATCGTCACCGGACGCCCACCGACAACATCGTTGACAATTTCGTGCCAGGTCAGGATGCCGAACGGATAGGCCCGGGCGTCATCGCCAATCTTCACGGTAACCACCGGTTCCCCTGGTTGGACGTTTGCCGCTGAACCTGCATCCACGAATTGAGGATCGTCGATTGCCGGGATGCCGTCCTTGGGGGGACCGCCCGACAGAATGTCGTCCAGATCGATACTTGTGCGTGAAAAATCCGTATCGGCCCAGCCCGACAACCGCCAGCTGTCGGGATTGGCGTATCCATGTCCACTAGCGACGATGGACATGACCATTGCGGCGGCAAAGGTTCTGATCAAAGTTGTCGGGGTCATTTCGACTATCCGGCCAATGAATGTGTTGTATATTGGGACTGGAAGTCACCAATACGCCAATCAAAGGCTCGTGAAGCTGGTTGCCAGCCTGAACGAAGCTAAAGGTGCGTGTTTAGTCGAATAGTGAATCAATCGCGTGCTGGGTCGCGTCTTCGTTGGATGCCTGGAAAGAACCGCCGTTGATGATTGTGCCGGCTTCCTCAATCAGTGCAAATATCTGCCAGGCAATTTCGGAGGCCTTGAAAGCGAGGATTTCTGCATTGTTGATTTCACAAAGTTTATGGGCGTCTGAGATGCTTGCCGAGACGCAGGCATTCAGGCGCTCAACGGCATCTTCAAACGTGATCCGGACCATTTCAGGCGCATGCTGGTAGGCAGTAACCGCCAGGTCGGCGTCGCGCAAACCCGAATCCCGAAAATGCTCTTGATACGAGCTGGGCGTCCAGTCTGCGATATCATCGATGGCCTCGGGCATCATCGGGATCATTTCGATCATCATCGCCACTTCATTGAAATGATTCAGGTAGTCAGTAGCGAGCAGGGTATCCGGATGGATATTGGTACCCTTCAACTGGCCGCGGTCAAACGCCACCGCGTTCCCGGGCGAAAAATCTGGATCGTTATCTTGTTTCGCGGCAGTTCCAGCTTGCGCCATCAACATATCCCCAGCAGGTTCATTGCATTCCAACTGCCAGTTTCGGCATTCAGGGTTTCGATTTCCTTACTAGCTCGGTAGAATACGTCGATGTGTGGACGATTTGCCCTGACCCTGCCGGTCGAAGCGATGCGTCAGCTATTCGGATTTTCCGAACAGCCGAACTTGCAGGCACGCTACAATATTGCGCCAACCCAGCCAATCGCTATCATCCGTTCTGGAAAACGCGCCAATGAATTCACGTTTGTGCGCTGGGGACTTTTGCCGGGCTGGGTCAAGGATAGCCAGAAATTTCCCCTGATGATCAACGCCCGGTCCGAGACGGCGTTTGAAAAACCGGCTTTCCGGGCAGCGATCCACCGCCGGCGCTGCATCATCCCGGCCGACGCCTTTTACGAGTGGCAGGCGCGCGGCAAGGGTCCGAAACAACCGTTCATGATCCGTCCCGTGGGGGGCGGTGTTATGGCCTTTGCAGGCATCTGGGAACACTGGATGGATGCGGAGGGAAGCGAAATACAGTCCGCCGCGATCCTCACAACCGCCGCCAACGATACGCTGAAACCGATCCACCACCGCATGCCGGTGATTTTGCAGCCCGAAAATTTTACCGATTGGCTTGAGCGGCCCGAGACTGAAGCCGAGCGGTTGAAGCCGTTGCTTGTACCCGCCGCCAACGACTCGTTGGAATCGGTGCCGGTTTCGACCCGGGTCAACAAGGTCGCCAACGATACTGCTGACATTCAGGAGCCGGTAACCGTTGACGTTGACGCAACCAATGTTGAAGCGCAGTTGGATGACCAGCTGAAACTGTTGTGATCCCGGCAGACCGGCAACGATTTGGAGAATCTAAATGAACGCGACGATCGCATTGGCAAGTGTATTCATAATTTTCATTCCAGCGTTGATGCTACCGGGCCCAGATTTCATCGCCGTTGTGAGATCTGCCATGACCCGGGGGACAAAAGCGGGCCTACAGACAACGCTCGGGGTATCGCTTGGGCTTGGATTTTACGCGACCATTAGCCTGGTCGGGCTCTCGGCTATTCTGGTCGAATACCAGTGGCTGGCCTGGCTAGTGCGGATTTTGGGTGGCTGCTACCTGATCTATCTGGGCGTGCGGCTGGTGATAGCCATGCCCGCCCAAATTCAAATGACAAGGGGGAAGCCGACAGGCGGTAACCCGCTCTTGTTCGGCTTTCTCGTGACGTTGACCAATCCCAAGGCGGTTGTAATTTTTACAAGTGTATTTGCAACTACGATTACAGAAACCACGCCGTTCTGGTTGCTGGCTTTGATGATCGGGCTGGTCATGCTCTCGTCGCTGGTCTGGTATGCGATCGTCAGTATATTTATGTCGTCGCCGCCCATTTTGAGCCGGTTCAGAAATGCCCAACACTGGATCGAGCGGGCCGCTGGCGTTTGTTTTATCGCGATTGGCGGCCGCATTCTTGCCGACAGTCGAAATCCGATAATACCCTAGAGTGAATTGCGCCGTTGAGATCTAGGCGTTGTCACCATCGTCGAGCCGGCGCGACATGACAATCCGTTCCTCGGTCTGATACCCGATTTGTTCATAAAACGCCTGGACTGAGTTGTTGTCTACCCGGATCATCAAGTTGAGTTTCCACGCGCCCTTGTGTTTGAGCCATGCTTCAGCCGCCGCCATCATGCGCCGGCCCAGGCCTTTGCCTTGGTAATCCGGGTCAACAGCAAGATAGTAGACAACCCCCCGGTGGCCGTCATGGCCGACCATTACGGTCGCACAGACGGCCTCATTGGTGCGGCAGGCCAAGACATCCGAGTTGGATGATCCGCGCGCAAACGAAATATCACGCGCCGGATCATTCCAAGGCCGGGTCAGCCCTGTCTTTTGCCAAAGATCAATGATCCCAGGGATATCCTGGTCTGTGCATGGGCCAATATCGCCCGGTATCGCGCCTATCACATCAGTTTCCCTGGGTTGAGAATTCCATTCGGATCAAAGGTTTTCTTGAGCGCGTGCATCATCTTCATTTCGACTTTGCTTTTGTAGCGCGGCAGCAGGTCGCGTTTCAAAATCCCGATGCCATGTTCGGCGCTGATCGAACCGTTGAGGGACGCAACCACACCGTGCACAGCTTCGTTCATGTCCTCCCACCTGGCGAGGTAGGCGTGTCGATCGGCGCCAACCGGTTGACTGACATTGTAATGGATATTGCCGTCGCCCAGATGGCCGAACGGGACCGGGCGCGCGCCTGATACGCAATTCTCTACAGCAGTCGCTGCGCGGTCCAGAAATTCGGGGATTGCCGAGACAGGCACTGAAACATCGTGCTTGATCGACCCTCCCTCCAGTTTCTGAACTTCTGACATGCGGGTGCGTAATTCCCAGAAATCTTTGGCCTGCGACCCAGAATTTGCCAACACCACATCATCGCCAATGCCTGCCTCCAAAATGTCGCCGAGAATGTCTTCGGCCCGCGCTTTGAGAGTTTCCGCATTGTCGCCCGAAGATATTTCAAGAAGCACATACCAGGGGTGGGGGTCAGCGAGGGGGTCCCGGGTGTCAGGAATGTGCCGCAGCATAAAATCAATACCAATCCGCGGCATTATTTCAAACCCGGTTATGTTGCGCCCCTCGGCGCCAATCACGCTGCGGAACAGAGCGACGGCGGCCTCGGCGCTTTTCACGCCCACAAACGCCACCTCGCGTGCCCTCGGCCTGGCGAACAATTTCAGCGCCACCTTGGTGATGATCCCGAGCGTGCCTTCGGCGCCGACAAATAACTGCTTCAGATCGTACCCGGTATTGTCCTTGCGGAGCGTTTTCAATCCGTCCCAGATTTCGCCATTGGCGAGCACCACTTCGAGCCCGAGCACCATGTCGCGGGCATTGCCGTAGGCCAATACGCCGGTACCCCCGGCATTAGTCGAGAGATTGCCGCCGATCTGGCAGGATCCCTCGGCGCCTAGACTCAAGGGAAAAAACCGGTCCGCATCGTCAGCGGCTGTCTGGATGTTGGCGAGGATGGTGCCGGCGTCGCAGACAAGGGTATTGGCATCGGGGTCAATTGCCCTGATTTCATTCATGCGCGACAGGGAAACCACGATTTCACGCTTCTCATCGAACGGGGTCTGCGCGCCCACAAGCCCGGTATTCCCGCCCTGGGGGACGATCCCGGTCCCGGTCTCGTTGGCTAGCTTCAGGATTTGCGACACTTCGCCGGTCGTCCCCGGACGCAACACCATCCGCGCCGAACCGGAATAAAGGTCGCGCCACTCGGTCAGGTAGGGGGCCATGTCCGCAGCATTCAGAAATGCATTTTTTTCGCCGACAATCTCTGTGAATTTAGCTACGAGTTCATCTGGTATTGTTGGTCTTTCGCTCATTCGATCGAGGTCCTAATTCGTCTCGCGGGGCGCCGCGGCCCGCCGCAGCCGGTCGTTTATGGCTATTCCAAGCCCGATATCCGGGATTTTCGCGCACGCAATCGTCTTTGCCCCCGAAGCATCCAACTGGTGAAGGTAATCAAACAGATTGGCGGCGGCTTCGACAAGATCACCCGCGTGGCTCAGATTCAAGATTGATGCCGCCGTCTCATATCCTTCCGGAAGGTCCGCGCCGAAGGCGAGCAGGGCGTCGCCCGCATTGATGTGATCCGCTTCGATCCTGATTCCGGTACGTGGCGCATAATGGGAGCGCATTTGACCGGGTGACGCGGGTTTTCCAGTATCATCATGGGCTTCGACACAGATCCCGCGACCCAGAACCTGATTGATCTGGTCAAAGGTGATAGCACCCGCCCTGAGCAGGCGAACCCCGTCGTCTTCGCAAGAGATAATCGTCGATTCAATCCCGATTTCGCAGGCGCCGCTATCGAGGATCATATCGACATTTTTGCCAAGTGAGGCCGCCACATGGTGGGCCTGAGTCGGGCTGATCGACCCGGACGCATTGGCACTTGGTGCGGCCACGGGCCGATCGACCAGGCGCAAAATCGCCTGCGCCGTGGCATGTGACGGTACCCGGACAGCGATCGTCTCGAGCCCCGCGCTTGCCAATTGCGAGACCAGACAGTTTTTGGCACGCGGTAAAACGAGTGTCAGCGGTCCCGGCCAAAAGGTGTCTGCGAGTGTGAGAGCAGTATTGGAAAATCGGGCAATTTTTTCTGCAGCTTCACGGTTAGCCACATGGCAGATCAAGGGGTTGAATGCAGGCCTGCCTTTGGCCGCAAAAATCCGCGCAACGGCCTCGCCCTTCGTGGCATCGCCGCCAAGTCCGTAAACGGTCTCGGTGGGGAAGGCGACAAGTTTGCCTGTCTGCAGCAATTTCGCCGCAGCGGAAATCGTCTCAGGTGATGCCGCGACCATCGTCCCGGCTTCAAATATGGATGCGCTCATGTGTGGCATTGCATTTATGCGTTCATATCCTAGACTAAAAGCTCGCGTCCGATCCGCGTGGATTTATCCTGACGCTTAGCAGAAATTTCGGGAGAATGTTGATGTCCTTTGTTGCCCCGGTCCGAGATATTTCCTTCGCTCTGAACGAGATTGCCGGGTTGCGGGGTGATCTGGAGACCGGCCTTCTTGGCGATTTATCGACCGACCTTGTGCAGGCCGTGCTCGAAGAAGCCGGAAAATTTGCGGCCCAGGAACTCGCACCCCTTAATCGGCTTGGCGATCTCACCGGTTCATCCCTCAGGGACGGCGAGGTTACCACGCCTGACGGTTGGCGCGAGGCCTATAAAAAATGGACCGAAGCCGGGTGGGGCGCGGTAGCAGGCGACGAACAATGGGGTGGGCAGAACCTGCCGGTATCGATTGCGGTCGCGGTGCAGGAAATGTGGAACGCAGCGGCCCTGGCATTTGGCCTATGCCCCTTGCTAACCCACGGCGCGACAGAAGCCATCGCTGCGCATGGCAGTTCGGAGTTGCGCGAAATGTATCTTCCCCGGATGGTCAGCGGCGAATGGACTGGCACTATGAACCTGACCGAATCTCATGCGGGGTCGGACCTCAGCCGACTGCGGGCGCGGGCGGAAAAACAGTCTGACGGCAGTTACCGCATTACTGGTACCAAGGTTTTTATTACCTATGGTGAGCATGATTTGACGGACAATATCATCCATTTGGTCCTTGCCCGCCTGCCCGATGCGCCGGCGGGAACCCGCGGCATCTCACTGTTTCTCGTCCCCAAATTTCTAGTCAACGAAGATGGCTCGCTTGGGAAACGTAACGACGTTTATTGTACTGGGCTCGAACACAAGCTCGGGATCCATGCCAGCCCAACCTGCACCATGACCTTTGGCGACAATGACGGCGCAGTTGGGTATTTGATCGGTGAAGAAAATCGTGGCCTCAACTGCATGTTCACGATGATGAATAATGCCCGCCTGTCGGTCGGTATCCAGGGCGTTGCGATCGCCGAGCGCGCATTCCAGCAGGCTTTGGAATACGCGCTGGAACGCCGCCAGGGCAAGGCCGATGAATGGAGCGGGGTAACCGGTTCAGCCGAGGAAATGGTCCCTATCGTTGCCCACCCCGATGTAAGACGGATGCTCATGACCATGAAATCCATGACTGCAGCGGCGCGTATCATTTGTTACATGACTGGTATCGCGATTGACCGGGCTGAGGCACTTGAAGACGAAGACGCGCGAAAAGCAGCCTCCCACCGCGCCAATATCCTGACACCCATCGCCAAGGCGTTTTCGACCGACATGGGCGTCGAAATGACCTCAATCGGCGTCCAGGTCCATGGCGGTATGGGATTTGTGGAGGAAACCGGCGCGGCTCAACATATGCGCGATGCCCGTATTGCCCCGATCTACGAGGGCACCAACGGAATTCAGGCGATTGATCTGATCACCCGCAAGCTCGGCCTCGATGGCGGCGAGGCGGTTCGCGCTTTGATCGCCGAATTAAGGGGCATTGCCGAAGAAACCATGGCGATCAACGAACCCGCTTTTGGCCGCATGGGGTACCGGATCAACGAAGCCGTGGGCGAACTGGAAGAGGCAACCGAATGGATGCTTCAGGCTATCCAGTCCGAACCCAACCAAGCCTTTGCCGGTGCGACTCCCTATCAGCGCCTCTTTGGCTTGGCTGCCGGCGGTGCCTGGCTCGGAAAAGGGGCGCTGGCCGCCCATGCCGGCGCGGAAAGCGCGCCTCCCGGCGCCGTCTCAACCGCGCGCTATTTTGCTGAAAATCATCTTGCCGAGACCGGTGCACTGCGTAAAACGGTGACCGGCGGGGCAGAGGCTCTCATTAGTATTAGCCTTGAACAACTTGCCGGGTAGGGCATCATACCACAAAACAGGAGGACGATTTGGCGAACCTAAAAGGGAAAACGCTGTTCATTTCCGGCGCTAGCCGGGGGATAGGTTTGTCCATCGGCCTTCGTGCAGCGCGCGATGGCGCCAACGTGGCGATTGCCGCCAAATCGGCCGAGCCGCACCCGAAACTGCCCGGCACTATCTATACGGCAGCGGAGGAGATTGAGGCGGCGGGCGGTAGGGCTCTGCCCCTGATTGTCGATGTACGCGAAGAGGAAAGTGTCGTCGATGCCGTCAATAAAACAGTCGAGACCTTTGGCGGAATCGATATTTGCGTCAACAATGCGAGCGCGATTAGCATGACCAATACGGTCAATACCGATATGAAACGCTTCGATCTGATGCACCAGGTGAATACCCGCGGAACCTTCCTGGTCTCCAAGACCTGCATCCCTCATCTCGCCAAATCGGAAAACCCGCATATCCTGAACCTCTCGCCGCCGCTCGACATGAAGGCCAAATGGTTTGCGCCCAACGTCGCTTACACAATTGCCAAATTCGGCATGAGCCTTTGCGTGCTCGGCATGGCTGAAGAGTTGAAGGCGCAGGGGATAGCGGTCAACGCCTTGTGGCCACGCACCACGATCGCTACCTCGGCAATTAAATATATCGTTGGCGGTGACGCGATGATGCAGGCTAGCCGCTCGCCGGAGATCATGGCCGAAGCCGCGTGGCATATATTCACCAAGCCGTCTCGCGATTTTACCGGGAATTTCCTGATCGACGATTCCGTCCTGGTGGAAAACGGGGTCACTGATCTCGACCAATACAGGATAGACCCAACACAGGATCTTTTCCTTGATTTCTTTGTACCGGACGATTCTGTTCCCCCACAAAGTCTCAAGGCTGTGAAGGGTTAGAAGAATTATGACCACGCTCTTCACCAGCCACGACGATTGCCTCAACCACGAGATTGCGCCTGGGCACCCCGAGAATCCGGACCGGCTTCGGGTGGTCAATAAGGTGCTGGCCGGAGACCGGTTTGGTGATCTGGAGCATTTTGAGGCCCCCATGGGAACCCTGGAACAGGTCCTGCTGGCTCACCCGGACGATTATATTAAAACAATCGCCGATGCCCGCCCGAGCGAAGGGTTTGTCCATCTGGACGCCGACACGGTCCTCTCACCCGGCAGTTGGGACGCCGCTTTGCGCGGGGTCGGCGCCATAACCGACGCGATCGAAAAGATCGTGGACCGGAATTTCGCGAATGCGTTTGTGGCGACCCGCCCACCCGGGCACCATGCTGAAACGCGACGCGCCATGGGTTTCTGCATTTTCAACAACGCCGCCATAGGCGCCACATATGCCCGCGAGAAACTGGGTCTGGATCGGGTCGCGGTTGTCGATTTCGATGTCCATCACGGCAACGGCACCCAGGATATATTCTGGGACCACAAAGACCTGTTTTACGCCTCCACCCATCAGATGCCGCTTTACCCGGGGACCGGGGCATATACGGAAACCGGGGTCGGCAACATATTCAACGCGCCGCTATCGCCGGGCGCGGACGGCGTCGATTTCCGCGAGGCGATGAACGAAGTGATTCTGCCTGCGCTCGACGCGTTCAAACCCAACCTGATTATCGTCTCCGCTGGTTTCGACGCCCATGTCCGCGATCCCCTGGCAAACATCAACCTCGTGGAAGACGATTTTGTCTGGATCACCGGAAAACTTCTTGATGCCGCTGACCGCCATGCAGGCGGTAGACTTGTTTCCGTCCTTGAAGGCGGGTACGACCTTGAGGCCCTTGGCAGTTCGGTTGGAGAACACGTTGCCACCCTGATGTCAGGATAGGGCAGACATTAATTCGGGAAGAGACGATGACTGAAAAAGAAAAATTGGCCGACGCCGGGACGCTGTCCTTCGAAGAAGCAATGATCGAACTCGAAGGTATTGTAACCCGCCTCGAAAGTGGTGATGTGGCCCTTGAACAATCGATCCAGATTTACGAGCGCGGAGAAGCTTTGCGGGCGCGCTGTGACGCCCTGCTGAAACAAGCTGAATCCCGCGTGGAAAAGATATCTGCAACGGGCGAGCAGGCCACCGGAACAACCCCGCTTGATGTGGATTAATTGTTTGATGTCATGTTGTTGCCCCGCGCTTATGGCACGGTGTGGTGACTTGTTGCGGCAAATGGCTATAGAATAGGCGCAAGATTTTAAATGACTTGCTCCGCGGGAGAATTTTAGTGTCAAAGACCTCCGACACGCCGCTATTGGACACGATCGTTGCGCCTGCGGATCTGCACGATATAGCCGACGACAAGCTCAGCGATCTCGCCAACGAAGTGCGCCGCGAAATGATCGACGCCGTCTCCGTGACGGGCGGCCATTTGGGCGCGGGTCTGGGTGTGGTCGAGTTGACGGTCGCGATCCACAAGGTGTTCGATACCCCCCGCGACCGGTTGATCTGGGATGTCGGGCATCAATGCTATCCGCACAAAATCCTGACAGAGCGGCGTGATCGTATCCGCACCTTGCGCAAGGGCGGCGGCCTGTCTGGCTTCACCAAGCGCGATGAATCCGACTACGACCCGTTCGGCGCGGCGCATGCCTCGACGTCGATTTCCGCCGGGCTCGGCATGGCGGTGGCGCGGGATCTGAATGCGCGCGACAACCAGGTAATCTGTGTGATTGGCGACGGCGCCATGTCGGCGGGCATGGCGTATGAAGCTATGAATAATGCGGGCGCGCTCGAATCCGACCTGATCGTGATTCTGAATGATAACGACATGTCGATTGCCCCGCCGGTCGGCGCCATGAGCGCTTATCTGGCGCGGCTTGTTTCGTCGCAGACCTATTTGAGTGTCCGCGAAGTCGGCCGCCAGATCGCCCGTCGCCTACCGCGCTTTTTACACGACAAGGCATCAAAGGCGGAAGAATTCGCGCGCGGATACTGGACCGGCGGTACGCTGTTTGAAGAGCTTGGGTTTTATTATGTCGGGCCAATCGATGGCCACAATATGGACCACCTGTTGCCGGTCTTGCGCAACGTACGCGACGCCAAACAAGGCCCGGTATTGGTCCATGTGGTAACCAAAAAAGGCAAGGGCTATGGGCCCGCCGAGAATTCTGCTGACAAATATCACGGCGTATCTAAATTCGACGTGGTCACCGGCAACCAGGTGAAGTCGCAAGCCAACGCGCTGAGCTATACAAGGGTATTTTCCGACAGCTTGATCAAAGAAGCGCGCAAGGATGAGCGCATCGTTGCGATCACAGCAGCTATGCCGGGAGGCACGGGGCTTGATCGTTTTGCAAATGTATTTCCTGACCGGTGTTTCGACGTTGGCATCGCGGAGCAGCACGGGGTGACATTCGCCGCCGGTCTTGCGGCCGAAGGCATGAAACCGTTCGCGGTCATCTATTCGACGTTCCTGCAGCGTGCGTACGATCAGGTCGTGCACGACGTCGCGATCCAGAACCTGCCGGTCAGGTTTGCAATCGACCGGGCAGGGCTGGTCGGTGCCGACGGCCCGACCCATGCCGGCGCATTCGATATTACCTATCTGGCGACCCTGCCGAATTTCACGGTCATGGCGGCAGCGGACGAATCCGAGCTGGTCCACATGATCGCAACTGCTGCCCAAATAGACGACGGTCCGTCCGCCGTGCGCTATCCGCGCGGTGAGGGTGTTGGTACCGAGATGCCGGAAGAGGGTATCCCGTTGGAGATTGGCAAGGGCCGGATCATCCAGCGCGGCACAGCTATCGCGCTTCTATCGCTCGGCACCCGCCTTGGCGAGTGTCGCGATGCGGCGGAGGAACTGGCTTCCCTTGGCCTCTCGACAACGGTAGCTGATGCACGGTTTGCAAAACCTCTCGACCACGAGTTGATCCGCGATCTGGCGTCAAACCACGATATCCTGATCACGATCGAAGAGGGCTCGATCGGTGGATTTCACGCCCATGTCATGCAGTTTATGGCGGAGGACGGGTTGCTGGATGGCAATCTCAAATTCCGCGCCATGACGCTTCCGGACCGTTTTATCGATCAGGATTCGCCAGCCAATATGTATATCCAGGCCGGCCTAGATAGCGACGCCATTGTTGAAAAAGTATCCGGCCTGCTTGGCCGCAATCTTGCCGAGGAAACCTCGCGACGCGCTTGATCCAGACCATCGGACTTCAGAAATGACGGCGACATATACCGACCGGGATAGCGAGCAAAAGCGCAGACGCCTGCCACGTGTCGCGGTGGCTGAATATGGTTTGCGTCAATTGGCGCGCATGGCGCTCTATTCCCAAACCTCAACGTCGTTGCGACGCGCGGTCGGCAAGGAGCGGAAACAAAACCGGGCCGAACTCAAACCGCCGCCTGCAGGCCTCGTATCCCGCAATTTGCGCGCACTTTTTCGCGAGGATCTTCACAACGTTGCCATGGGCTATTACCCGATGCCCCGCGACAATGACGGATCCCTGCTCGCGCAGGTGGGCCGCATCCGGAATTTTTACGCCGACCTTCCGGCAAGCAATCGCCGGCGGCAGCAAGAAATCCACGACGAGGTTTTAAACGACGAAAACCGGGAAAAGCGCCCGCGCTATTATCTGCAGAATTTCCACTATCAGACCGACGGCTGGATGAGCGACGAATCGGCCCGGATATACGATATCCAGGTGGAATCGCTGTTTGGTGGCTCGGCCAATCTAATGCGCCGGCAATCGCTGGTGCCGCTGGCGAAATTTATTACCGGCAAGGATCAGAGAAAGCTGCGCTTGCTGGATGTCGCCTGCGGCACGGGACGCCTGATCGATGCTGCCTGCGCGGCGTTTCCCCGCCTCGATATGCAGGGACTGGACCTGTCGGAAGAATATCTGCACGAAGCCCGCAGGCAAGTGGGGCACCGCTCCAATGTCAGGTTCCTGCTTGCCAAGGGTGAAGCCTTGCCGTTCGCTGAAAGCAGCCTTGACTGCGTAACATCGACATTTCTATTCCACGAATTACCACCCAAAATCCGCCGCGCCGTGGCGCGTGAAATAGCCCGCGTCCTGAAGCCCGGGGGCATTTATGTCCACATGGATTCACTGCAACTGGGCGATATCTCGGAATTCGACGATCTGCTCAGGGGATTCCCGCGATTTTTCCACGAGCCGTATCATGGTTCGTATATCAAGGAAGATCTGGCGGATTTGTTCAGCCATGCAGGGTTGGAGTTGCGGGAATCAACGCCGATTTTTATCTCAAAACGCAGCGTTTTCGAGAAAATTTAGACTAGCCGTTTTGCCCACGATGGCGCAGCTTATGGTCGGCCAGAACCAGCGCCATCATGGCTTCGCCGATGGGCACCGCGCGGATGCCGACGCAGGGGTCGTGGCGCCCTTTGGTGGAAATGTCAGTCTCGTTCCCGTCCCGGTCGATCGTGCGGCGCGGGGTCAATATGCTGGACGTGGGCTTGACCGCAAAGCGCACCACCAGATCCTGTCCGGACGAAATGCCCCCAAGAACACCACCCGCATGATTGGAGAGAAACTCCGGCTTACCTTTGATCATTCGAATTTCGTCAGCATTTTCTTCGCCCGTAAACGCCGCCGCGTCAAAACCGGCACCGATTTCAACGCCTTTGACCGCGTTGATGCTCATCATCGCGGACGCCAGATCCTGGTCGAGTTTGCCGTAGACCGGCGCGCCCCATCCGGCTGGTACACCTTCGGCGACAACTTCAACGATGGCACCGCAGGATGATCCCGCCTTACGCAGGTCATCAAGATAGCGGGACCAGGATTCCACGATCTCCGGATCGGGCGAGAAAAACGGGTTTTCACCCACCTGGTCCCAATCCCATTTGTCCCGGTCGATTCCATGCTGGCCGACCTGAACCAGCGCCGCGCGGATCGTCACACCGTCCAGAACCTTCCGGGCCACCGCGCCTGCGGCGACGCGGCAGGCTGTTTCGCGCGCAGATGACCGGCCGCCGCCACGATAATCGCGCAAGCCGTATTTGGCTTCGTAGGTAAAATCCGCGTGGCCAGGCCGGTAGGCGCTGGCGATGTTGGTGTAATCTTTAGAGCGCGCGTCGACATTCTCGATCATCAGCGATATCGGCGTGCCGGTGGTCACCTGTTCGCCGCTGTCGGGGTGAGCGAAGACGCCGGACAGGATGCGGACTTGATCCGGTTCGCGGCGCTGAGTCGTGAACCGGGACTGCCCGGGCCGGCGCTTGTCCAGATGCGCCTGGATATCGGCTTCCGTCAGCGCGATCCCGGGTGGACAGCCGTCCACCACGCAGCCGATCGCCGGGCCGTGGCTTTCGCCCCAGGTGGTCATGCGGAAAAGGTGGCCGAACGAATTGTGCGACATGGGTCTCGCCAGGATCGATGATTTTCCTGCTTGTAGGCGCTCGCCCGGCGGGGGTCAAACCGATCCCGTCAATTTGGTCAACAGCAGGCCGCAATTATCGTGGATGTGCAGGGATAAGGGTAGGGCTTCGCCGTCAGGATATGGTGCCTTTTCCGGGGCGACAGCGAAGCCCAAAGTCTGTGTTTTTGCAGACAGTTATTGAATAACGGGAATCAGTTACCAATATATTAAAAGTTGAATAAAAGTATCTATTGCAACTTAAACGCGTAAAACCAATTTGCCGTTATTTTCGCCGGAATAGAGCATGTTCAGGACGTCCGGGAAGGCATCGACCCCACCATCGCGCACGTCTTCACGCATTTTCAGGAGACCGCTCGCGTGCCACTCGCCTAGGGCCTTGACGGCTTCGGGGTATCTTTTTGCAAAGTCAAAGACAATGAAGCCCTGGACCCGGAGGCGGTTGACGAGAACGGATCGGATGCTCTTCAGACCGGGGGGTATTTCCGTCGCGTTGTAGACTGAAATCATGCCGCATACCGGGACCCGGCCACCGATATTCATGAGGTTCATGACCGTATCGGTTATTTCGCCGCCGACATTCTCGAAATAAATATCGACGCCGTCCGGGCAATGCTCCTTGAGTGCCGCGCGCAGATTCCCGGCCTTGTAATCGACCGCTGCGTCAAATCCCAGTTCGTCGACAATGTATTTGCATTTCTCCGGCCCGCCCGCGATCCCGACGACCCGTAAACCCTTTAGTTTGCCGATTTGTCCAACGATCGAGCCAACCGCTCCAGAGGCCGCCGACACGACTAGGGTTTCCCCCTCTTTCGGGTTGCCTATATCCAGCAGGCCGAAATATGCGGTTACGCCCGGCATCCCGAGCCCGCCGATCCAGCGTTCTAACGGCGCCAAGCTGGTATCGACCCGCAGCGCAGCGCGGGAATCGATAATTGCATATTCCTGCACCCCGAACATCCCCGCGACTGCATCCCCTGGCGCGAAATCCGGGTGGCGCGATTCTTCCACAATTCCCGCAGAATAGGACCGCATCACATCACCGACGGCGACCGGCTCTACATAGGACTTGCCCTCGGCCAGCCATCCACGCATGGCCGGATCGAGAGAGACAAATTGTATTTTGACGAGAATTTGCCCTTCCTCAAGTCCCGGCAATTCATCGGACTCGATATCAAAATTGTCACGGGTAACAAGTCCGACGGGACGGCTCTTCAGGCGTGCGACACGATTTTTCGGCATTACTCTTTCCCCACTGTACTTATATCTGGTGCATCCACTGCCTTCATGCCGACAACATGATAGCCCGAATCCACGTGATGGACTTCCCCGGTTACGGCTTTGCCCATATCCGACAGGAGGTACAGGCCCGACTGGCCGACCTCTTCGATGGTAACGGTGCGCCGCAGCGGCGCGTTATATTCGTTCCATTTCAGGATGTAGCGGAAATCGCCAATGCCTGACGAGGCCAGGGTTTTAATCGGCCCGGCGGAAATGGCATTTACGCGGATTCCCTGCTTGCCCAGATCTTCCGCGAGGTACCGCACGCTCGCCTCCAGCCCTGCCTTGGCGACACCCATCACGTTGTAATGGGGCATGACCCGTTCGGCGCCAAAATAGGTAAGGGTCAGGATCGATCCTCCCTCCTTCATCAGCGGTTCGGCTTTCTGCGCAATCGCGGTTAGCGAATAGCAGGAGATCAGCATGGTTTTCTGGAAATTCTCTTTTGTCGTGTCCACGTAGCGCCCGGTCAATTCGTCCTTGTCGGAAAAAGCGATGGCGTGAACCAGAAAATCGAGTTTGCCCCAGCTCTTCTCGATCTCAGCAAAGGTGGCTTCAAGGCTTGCTTCGTCTGTCACGTCGCAGGGCAGCACCATGTCGCTGCCGGCCTCCTCGGCGAGCGGCTTGACCCGTTTCAACAGCGCCTCGCCCTGGTACGTGAAGGCAAGCTCGGCCCCCGCCTTGTGGCAGGCTTCTGCAATGCCCCACGCGATCGAGCGCCGGTTCGCGACCCCCATGATCAGGCCGCGCTTACCCTCCAAAATTCCGCATGCAGTCATAAGGCCCCCTGAAAGAAAATTATTCCAATGTTTCCCACATGATAGTCCGTTGAATTGGCGCGTCTACCACTATCCATCCAATCGGCATCATTAGGATTGGGGTTATGGCGCTATTTGTCCTATATCACTGGATACGGAAAACCCAGTTATCAGAAAACTGTAGACAGAACTGCATAAGGTAGCATTTGGCGCATGACCAAGAGCAACACCGGTTTTTATAAAGGCGCGCCGGCGGACGACTTTCTCACGGCGACAGACCCGCTTTCGCTTTTTTCTTCGTGGATGGGCGATGCGGAACAGTCCGAACCGAATGACCCCAATGCGATGGCGCTCGCCAGTGTGGATGGCGACGGGTTACCAAATGTGCGGATGGTGCTTCTCAAGGGCATCGACGAGGCCGGCTTCGTATTCTACACGAATTTTGAAAGCGCCAAGGGGCGCGAGCTGCTCGGCAACGGCAAGGCGGCGTTGATGTTCCACTGGAAATCATTGCGCCGGCAGATCCGGCTACGCGGCCCGGTATCCCGGGTCAGCGCGGATGAAGCCAACGCCTATTTTGAGAGCCGCCCGCGCGGGAGCCGGATCGGAGCGTGGGCTTCGCAGCAATCCCGTGAGTTGGAAAGCCGGTTTGCCCTGGAGAAAGCAGTTGCCAAATTTGGCACCAAATTCGGCCTTGGCAAGGTTCCCCGGCCGGACCATTGGTCCGGGTTCAGGCTTGTCCCGGTCGAGATCGAATTCTGGCACGATCGCCCGTTCCGTCTCCACGACCGGTTGGTGTTCCGAAGGGAAGCGGAAGGCGACGACTGGCAGCGCGCAATTCTTTACCCATAACTCATATTTGAGCGTGTTAGAATGTCGTCAGACCCGAAGGGCCACGCGAAACAGAAATTGAAGAATGATGACGGATACAAACGAACCACGTCGCACATTGATTCTCACAGGCGCTAGCCGGGGGATCGGGCACGCCACGGTCAAACGTTTTTCAAGCGCCGGGTGGCGGGTCATCACCTGTTCGCGCCACGCCTTTCCGGAGGATTGCCCATGGGAAGCAGGGCCAGAGGACCATATCCAGGTGGATCTCGCCGATATTGAGAATACCCGCACGGCAATTCTGGAAATGAAAGAGCGTCTCGACGCCGAAGGCGGGCGGTTGAACGCGCTTGTCAACAACGCCGCGATTTCGCCGAAAGGGCCGGACGGCGAGCGCCTTGGCGCAATCGACATGAACATGGCGGACTGGCAAACCGTGTTCCAGGTCAATTTTTTCGGCCCCATCATGCTGGCGCGCGGTCTGGTCGACGAACTGGCGGCCGCCAAGGGATCGGTCGTCAATGTCACATCGATCGCCGGCAGCCGGGTCCACCCCTTTGCGGGCGCGGCGTATGCAACGTCAAAGGCGGCGCTTGCAGGTCTGACCCGCGAAATGGCATCGGATTTCGGCCCGCTCGGCATCCGCGTGAATTCAATCTCACCCGGCGAAATCGAAACCTCGATCCTGTCCCCCGGCTCCGAAAAGCTGGTCGAAAAAATCCCACTGCGTCGCTTGGGGTCATCGGAAGAAGTCGCCCGCGCGATCTATTTTCTGTGCACTGACGCTTCCAGTTACGTCACCGGCACCAACCTCCATATCAACGGTGGTCAGCACGTTTAAGACCCCAGTTTACTCCAAAATCTCGAAATGCGCGTCCGTGGGAGACACCCCTACGCCGTTGATGGGCAGGATATCCTGAGGGCAGGCGGACATGGCGATGACGCAATCCATTTGGGCGCGCAGCACCACATAATCACCTGGCTTTGTGGTCGGCGCTTCAAACGAGAGCGCTCCTTCTTCGGTCCAGGGGATATTCATGAAGAGATTGAACGGGCTGGGGGTTTCCGGTTCGCGCAGTCCCAGTTCGCGCAGGCCTGCGGATAGATTGTCGGTGCAGTTATCGTGATAGTCGGTACAGCCAAGCAGGCCGTAGCGTTCATTATCGCAGGCTGCCATCAGCGTATCGTGATGGCCGGGTGTGGTATCTTCCTCGAAATGCAGGATGGGGCGCCGTTTGTTGGTATAAAGATGATCGCCAACCCTGGGGATCATCCGCTGGATCGTCGGCCGGGTATGTTCCATCGACATGAACTCGATCATATGGGCAGTGCGAAACGCCCAGGTATCAACCACCTGCTCGCCGTGGGTGTTGATAATTTTGATCGCCTGCCCGTTGTTGAGGTAAGCCGCCTTGCCGCCCCGTGCCGGTATTGTGATCAATTCACCCATGCTCTTGTCCCCATCGTAAGTATCCGTATAAATTGTCGTCAAACGCTACCACAGGAATCTCCGGTGAAATCTATTTTTTACGCGCCTGAAATTCGTTAGATGGGAGCAGCAGCGCTTGAAGGGTTCTTGCTTGGTGCCGGGTTAATCATCGCGATCGGGGCCCAGAACGCCTATGTGTTGGGGCAGGGGATTGCGCGCCGGCACGTATTTGCGGTTACAACGATCTGCTTTTTGTCGGACGCACTATTGATCGCGGCGGGCGTCGCGGGCTTCGGCACCATTGTCCGCTCTTGGCCGGTATTGATCATCGTAGCCACGATCTTTGGGGCCCTTTTTCTGATCGTTTACGGCGCGCTTGCTCTCAACCGGGCGCGGAAACCCAATCGGCTGGAATCGAGATCGGGCGGCGCCCAATCCCTGGCGGTTGCCGTGACCACGGTATTGATGCTCACCTGGCTGAACCCGCACGTCTATCTGGATACGGTGCTGATGCTCGGCGGTATCTCGGCGCGGTACGATGGTAGCGCGCGCGCCGCGTTCGGCGCTGGCGCGGCTTTCGCCTCGTTCGTCTGGTTTTACGGCCTTGGATACGGCGCCACGTTGTTGGCCCCAATATTTCGAAATCCCAACGCGTGGCGCGTGCTGGACATCGCAATCGGCCTGGTTATGTGGACAATCGCGGCGTCCCTGATCGCTGGACTGTTTTAGCGATCAGGATACAGTCAGGCCTTCCTGTCGGGCCCATTGATGGACCCTGTCCAAACCGCGTCCGAGCATGTCGAACAACGCGTTGATCTCATCATCGGTGATGACCAGTGGCGGGCAGATGCCGATATTGTCGCCCATGGCACGCAGGATCAAACCCTCCTCCTGGAGGAACCCGACCAGTTTCGCACCAACCGCCGCTTTTGGATCGAAAGCCTGTTTGGTGGCTTTATTGGCAACCAGCTCAACGGCGCCGACAAGGCCTACACCGCGCGCTTCCCCGACCAACGGGTGGTCGGCAAATGCGTGGAGACGTTTCTGGAACAGGGGCATCTTGTCGCGAACGCTCTGGACCATCTTGTCGCGCTCATAAATTTCGAGGGTTTTGAGCGCAACCGCGCAAGAGACCGGGTGCCCGGAATAGGTGTAGCCGTGCCCGAACGTGCCAACCTTGCGGCTTTCGTCCAGCATCGCCTGGTACATGTCTTCGGCGATCATGCAGGCACCGATCGGCATGTAAGCGGACGACAATGCTTTGGCGACCGAAATCGAATTGGGCTCGA
Organism: Hyphomicrobiales bacterium; assembly: GCA_021775855.1. Lineage (GTDB taxonomy): Bacteria > Pseudomonadota > Alphaproteobacteria > Rhizobiales > NORP267 > NORP267. The sequence continues at coordinate 105,364 of JAJFGZ010000040.1, read as the reverse complement.
ACCCGTAGGTCTGGCACCCAAACATGTTGCCGGTCCGGCCGAACCCGCAAATCACTTCGTCCGAAATAAAGTAGACGTCGTATTTGTGCAGGACTGCCTGGATTTTCTCAAAATACGTGGCAGGCGGGACGATCACGCCTCCCGCACCCATGACCGGCTCCGCGATAAAGGCCGCAACCGTTTCGGGCCCCTCGCGGATGATCATTTCTTCAAGATTGTTGGCCAAACGGCTCGCGAATTCTTCTTCGGTTTCTCCGGGTTCGGCAAATCGGTAATGATGTGGGCAATCCGTGTGCAGGATATTCTTGATCGGCAGGTCCCAGTCGATATGGTTTGGCGGCAATCCGGTTAGGCTCGCCGACGCCACGGTTACCCCGTGATAGCCCTTGATACGACTGATGATTTTCTTCTTCTCGGGCCGCCCGAGCGCGTTATTCATGTACCAGATCAGCTTGACCTGGGTATCATTGGCTTCCGAACCGGAACAGGTGAAAAAGATTTTCGAGATCGGGACAGGTGCAATCTCTTTCAGTTTTTCCGCAAGCGCGATCGCCGGTTCATGGCTCTTGCCAGTAAAAATATGGCTGTATGTCAGGGTTTCCATCTGCCGGGTTGCCGCGTCGATCAACTCCCGGTTGCCGTATCCAAGCGAGGTGCACCAAAGGCCTGCCAGACCTTCCATCATTTTATTACCGTTCGAATCATAAAGGTAAATGCCCTCGCCACGATCAAAGACCAGCGGGCCGTTTTCCCGGTGAGCGTCGAGATTGGTGTATGGATGGATCAGGGTTTCGACATCGCGAACCTGTGCGTTGGTGAGTGGCATGCTGTCCTCGGCGAAATTTTCGAAGTTACGGAATGCCTGTTACGGCACAAGCCACATACAGCCCGCGCCGGTAAAAGAATACAAGCCGAATCTTTTGATCTGGGAATTACGTTTAATTGATCAGTGGATCGAGCCGGAAACGACGCTGATATCCTGCAGCGTTGTTTGCGGGCAAACCGCATAGCCCATAAGATCGCGGGCCAGACGGGCGCACTGCGCGGGCAATTCATCATCAAGCCCGATCCAGAACGGTTCGTCCCCGTCGCCAATCAGCACATGGACCACAAGGTCCTGATTTTCATGGCAGAATTGGGTGGCAATCCAATGGACGGGTTCAGGAAATTCGAGCCCGGTACGGAAATCGAAAACCACCTGGCCGCCCAATTCGCTGGCAACCGAGCGGATGACCTGGACGATTGTTGCCGGATCCGCATCGATCGGCAGCGTGGTAAGACAATCGGATAATCTGCTGGTCGCGGCCGCGAAACGAAGATCGATGGTGTCAAACATAGAAGAAAGCATGCTGTAGACTTAAGTCTAAAGGAGGCAACTTTGCGGCGCTCGAATGATTATGTTCAGGCAAATCCACTTGCTGGAACAAATCCGCCAATCAAATCCTCCAGAATTGCTGCGATAGCGATCGGGGTTCGGTCCTCAAGCCATGGGCCGACAATCTGGACGCCAATCGGAAGTCCGGTTTTCGTTTGGCCGATCGGCGCGACCGCTGCGGGTAGAAAACTGCCCGTTGCAAGGCCAGCCCAATGGATCACGTCGAGATAGGGCTGTTCGGTACCGTTTACGTCGAGCCGCCGTTTGGTAAGTCTTTGATGGTCGTGGCGAAAAGCCGGGACGGGGGCCACGGGGCAGAAGAGGGCATCGTAGGATTTGAAAAAATCCGCCCATTTGGCCCGGTGGATTTCGCGAGTCTGGTTGAGCGTGAGCCATTGGGAATAATTGAGCGCGCTTGCCCGTGCCTGCAGCGCCGTATGGCTCGTGTCTTGAGGGTCGACATGCTTCGCAGCTTCGATCATATCGGTCTGGATATGTTCCGGAAGATCGCTTGCAACAATCGCGTACATGATCAGTACGTAATTGACGAATGCTTCGCGCAGAGTGAAATCCGGGCGGCCTTTAAAATCAACTTTCGCCCCGGCCTTGCCCAGGGCATTCGCCGCCGCTTCGATCAGGGCAACACTCTCGTTATCCACATGGGTGAAGTCGTCTTCCAGCCAGACAGCGATACGCAAATTTTCCGGATCAGTCCTTCTCGCAGCCGGGATATCAGGCCGCCATGCCGGATTGTTGTCTGCGGGTCCAGTGATCGAATCAATGATCAGTGCCAAGTCCATTGCTGATCGCGTGAGCGGCCCGGCAACTGATAAATCGGATGGCGCGAGAGAACCTGGCAGGGGTGGAATATGTCCGCGCATAGGTACAATTCCGTAACTGGTTTTCAGACCGAATAGCCCGCAGAAATGCGCCGGCAGACGGATCGATCCGCCGATATCCGAGCCGATCTCGAATGCGCTCATTCCAGCCGCAACGGCAGTAGCCGGTCCGCCGGATGACCCTCCCGGGGTTCGATCCAGATCGTAGGGGTTGTTGGTCACGCCATAAATTTTGTTGAAGCTCTGGAAGTCGCATGAGGCCCTGGGCACGTTGGATTTTCCGATGATATTGGCGCCGGCGCCGCGCGCCAGCGCAACAGCATCCGCGTCTCTATCCGGGACATGATCCTTGAGCTCCAAGATGCCGCCCGTGGATTTCATCCCCGCCACTTCGAACGCGTCCTTGATGGTACACGGCAGGCCGAAGAGCGGAGGTAATTCTCCGCCCTTGGCGACCAGATCGTCGGCTGCTCTGGCCACACCCCGGGCGCGCTCGAAATCCTTATAAACGACGGCGTTGAGACGGGGATTGAACATCTCGATGCGCGCGACGTAGGCCTCCAGAAGCTCGCTCGGTGAAATTTTTCTCTGGCCGATCATTTCCGAAAGTTCGACGGCGGATAACAGGCAAGTGTCGGGCATTTGTCACTCCTCGATACTACCACTAGACTGAACATACAAAATGCGTAAATTCAATGCGCACAGAAAGAGGGGATATTCAATGCAAGGACTGATGCAGGACTGGCCGCTGCTATGCCATCGCGTGATCGATCACGCCAAAACGCAACACCCAAACCGGGAAATTATTTCGCGGTCTGTCGAAGGACCTATCCATCGGACCAATTACAGCAAAATCCACGCCCGGTCGCTGAAGGTCGCTCAGGCGCTCGATAAGATGGGCATCCAAGAAGGTGACCGGATCGGGACCATGGCCTGGAATACCTGGAGGCATTTTGAAGCGTGGTATGGGATTCTCGGTGTTGGCGCGGTCTACCACACTGTAAATCCTCGCCTGTTTCCCGAGCAGCTTATCTACATCATCAATCACGGCGAAGACCGGGTGATGATGACTGATCTGACTTTCGTTCCGTTATTTGAGAAAATTCAGGAACATCTCCCCATGGTCGAAACCTATATCGTCATGACGGATCGCGACCATATGCCGGACACTTCGCTGAAGAATGCGATCTGTTACGAGGATTGGCTCAACGATGTCGATGGTGATTTTGTCTGGAAGGAGCTTGACGAAAACGCCGCCGCGGGCATGTGCTACACATCGGGAACAACGGGGAACCCGAAAGGCGTCGTCTATTCTCACCGCTCCAACGTGCTGCATTCGATGGCCTGTAGCGTGCCCGACATGCTCGGGCTTTCAAGCAACGATATAGCCCTGCCCGTGGTGCCCCTGTTCCATGCCAATGGCTGGTCGCTGGCATTTTCGGCTCCAATGAGCGGGGCTGGTCTCGTTCTTCCCGGCGCGGGCATGGATGGCGCCAGCATCTATGAATTGCTGACCACGGAGAAAGTCACGGTTACCGCAGCCGTGCCGACAATCTGGATGATGTTGCTGCAATATCTTGAGGCGGAGAACGGAAAATTGCCAGACCTGCAGCGCGTTGTGATTGGCGGGGCAGCATGCCCGCGCGCCATGACCGAAGCCTTCCAGAACAAATATGGTGCCCATGTCGACCACGCCTGGGGTATGACCGAAATGAGCCCGCTTGGCTCGTTCTGTTCACTCAAGCCGGAATATGCGGGCCTTGAAGGCGAGGCTTTGCTCGATATCCAGGAAAAACAGGGCCACGCTCCGTTTTCCGTCGAGATGAAAATTTTTGACGACGAAGACAATGAGTTGCCCTGGGACGGAAAAACCTTCGGACGCCTGAAAGTGCGGGGACCTGCGGTTTCCAGCGCATATTTCAAAAACGAGGGTGGTGAAATCCTGGACGCGAATGGGTTTTTCGATACTGGTGACGTTGCCCATATTGATGCCCATGGCTATATGCAAATCACCGACCGGTCGAAGGACGTCATCAAGTCGGGAGGTGAGTGGATATCTTCGATCGACGTCGAGAACATGGCGGTCGGCCACCCCGATGTCGCCGAAGCTGCGGTTATCGGCGTCGCTCATCCAAAATGGGACGAACGCCCGCTGCTGATCGTGGTGCCGATGGAGGGCAAGACACCGTCCTTCGATGACATGAAGGATTATCTATCCGACAAGATCGCGTCCTGGTGGATGCCGGATGATATGGTCATCATCAAGGAAATCCCCCATACCGCGACTGGCAAAATCCAGAAAATGGAATTGCGGGAAATGTTCAAGGATCATGTGTTGCCGACCGCGGACGCAGCCTGATCCATCATATGCCTGGTTGGGGCTGACAGGAGAACCCGGTTCATGGTGACCCGATTGAGGCGACGAACATCGCGTAGCGCGCGGTGGAGCCTGCGCCTGTCGCGCTTCGCGATACCGGTATACATCCTGACGGCGGTATTCCATCAATTCGGAATTATCGGTGCCCAGACCATGTTGATCCTGTTTGCGATTATATGGATCGGTGCAGCCTTTGCGATCATCCTTGCCGTGGTGGGTTTGCTGACCATATGGAGTTACGGCCTGGATGGCGCCGGGCGGGCTCTTCTCGGGATCGCGCTGTCGCTACCACTGATCGCAGTCCCGCTCTATTTTGCCGGGCTGACTTTGCTCTATCCGCAAATGAACGACATCTCGACGAACCTGACCGCGCCACCGGCCTTCATCCAGCTCAGCGGAATCCGCCCGTCCGACGCGAACCAGATTGTTTCCGGCTATACATTGGAAAACGCGCGTATCCAGGGAGATGCTTATCCCGACATCCGACCGCTTTATCTCGGCTCCAGTGTTGAGGATACCTACGCGGCGGTTATCCTAGTGGTTCGGGATATGGGCTGGCGGATTGTCATCGAAGAGCCCGCGATCGACAGCGACAGCCCGGCCGGGATCCAGGCCGTGGCAAAAACCCTGTTGGCGGGATTTGAAGACGATGTGATCATTTCGATTAGTCCGGATCAGGGCGATACCCGGATCGATGTGCGTTCGGTTTCGCGCTACGGTCGCCACGATTTCGGCGCCAATGCTGCGCGGATCAAGGGTTTCCTGATCGCGCTGCAGGAACAGGTCGCGCCGAGCCTGGGCGAATCCTAGAACGTATTCACGCTACGATGTGGAACGGTTTTAGCGAATAGGCAGGTAGATCGTCTGGTCTTCAGCCTGTTCGGCGATGATCCGACCACGCTCCGCGAGGTCCTGGATATGCGCGAGCGCTGATAGCCGGGCGGCGAAGACAAGCCGCTCTGACAGCCCGCGATAGACTTTGTCCACAATCGCTTCAACCGTCCGGTCGCCCTTTTCGATCCGCTCGAAGATCGCCCGCTCGCGCATTTTGCGGTGCGTGATGAAGGCGCGTACGAACGGGTTGGGGTTGCTGACCGGTCCGCCGTGTCCCGGCCAGTAAAGGCGGTCTTTGCGTTCCGTTAACAGGCTGAGCGACGCCATGTATGCAGTCATGTTGCCGTCCGGCGGCGCGATCACGCTGGTCGCCCAGGCCATGACATGATCGCCGGAAAACAGCGCATTTTCCTCGCGGAACGAAAACGCCATATGGTTGGCGGTGTGGCCCGGCGTATGGACGCATTCGAACGACCAGTCCCCTGTCTCGATTATATCGCCATGTTCCATATGGTGGGCGGGATCAAACTCCCGGTCGTTAGCAGCATCAAGGTTTGGCTGGTCGCTTTCCGCAGGCGGCGTTACGTGTGGGCCATAGGCGTAAGTCGGTGCACCGGTTTCAGCGGCCAATACGCGTGCGCCGGGGGAATGGTCGTTGTGTGTATGGGTGACCAGAATATGGGTGATTTTTTCGTCCCGCAATTCATAGCGGATCGCGTCCAGATGGTCGTCGTTCATGGGCCCCGGATCGATTACCGCGACCTCACCCCTGCCGACGATATAGGTGCAGGTGCCTTTGAACGTGAACGGGCTGGCATTCGGCGCAACGATGCGCCGCACCAGCGGGCTGATTTGGTCCGCCACCCCATGGGTAATATCGAATGAATTGTTAAACGGAATATCGTCGGCCATACTGGGTCCATTGCGTGGTTCTGGATGCCGCGACCGTCGCGCAGTCGGAACAAGAAATCAACCAGCGCGGCAACAAATCCTGCGGGGAGATGCTTCTATCATGATTGTAAAAAGCCTGGATGACCTGATCGGAACCGAGCGCGATGTGCGCGGCGACGTCTGGGCCAGCCGCCGGTTTCTGGTGGCCGATGATGGCGTTGGATTTTCCTTGCACGAGACAATCACCGAAGCGGGCGCCGAACAGGTCCTCTGGTACAAACACCATATCGAAGCGAATTACGTCATTGAAGGAGAAGGTGAAGTTGAAAACCTCGCTACCGGCGAGGTATTCCCGCTCAAACCCGGCACGATGTACACCCTCGACAAACACGATCGGCACCGGCTGAAATCCTTCACCGCCATGCGCCTGGTCTGCGTTTTCACCCCCGCCTTGACGGGCCGCGAAATCCATGACGAAGACGGGGCCTACGCGTTGCCGGAGGATTGATCTCGCGATCAGTTCAAATTTCGAATGACAGGAAGAAAGAAATGATTGGTCGGAGTGAGAGGATTCGAACCTCTGACCCCCTCGTCCCGAACGAGGTGCGCTACCAGGCTGCGCCACACTCCGACTTAATTTCGAGCGCGGTTATACTAGTCCCGTTGGGTTGCCGCAAGCCGGTTCCGTTCTGCAAATCCTGAATTCTGCGTCGAAGATCAATACCAGGCGTCTGGCATCGAGTCTTTCCGCCTGGCGATGAAGTCCTTCAACGCCTCGTCGATGCCGGGATCTATGTCGGGCGGCTCGTAGCTTCCCTGCAACTCCCGTAACCTGGCGTTGGCGCGGACGCGGGCATCTTTTTCACCTTCCTCTTCCCATTGCTCGAACGAATTGCTGTCGGTGACGGCGGGATCAAAATAGGCCGTCTCGTAATTTGCCATGGTATGGGCGCAACCGAGGAAATGGCTGCCCGGGCCAACTTCGCGAAAGGCGTCCAGCGCCAGGCCGTTATCGTCGAGCGCGATCCCGCTGGCCATGACATGCATCATGCCAAGCTGGTCGGCGTCGAGAATCAGCTTTTCGTAACCCATGACCAGCCCGCCTTCGAGCCATCCGGCGCCATGAAGTACGAAGTTGGCGCCGGCAAGAACGGTCGGCATGATCGTGTGGGCGCTTTCCTGGGCTGCCTGGGCGTCGGAAATCTTGGAAGACGTGAGGCACCCGCCGAGCCGGAGCGGGACGCCCAGGCGGCGCGCCAGTTGCCCGATCGCCAGATAGGCGAGGGCCGGTTCCGGCATGCCGAATGTGGGTGCGCCTGAGCGCAGCGACATGGAACTGACAAACGCCCCCATGATGCACGGTGATCCCGGCCGGATCAGCTGGGTCAGCGCCAGCCCGGCCATGGCTTCGGCCAGAACCTGCGCCACGCTGGCCCCTATCGTGACCGGGCCCATCGCACCACCAAGGATGAACGGCGTGGCGATGACGCCCTGGTTAGCCCTCGCATAGACCTTGAGCGCCCCCAGCATGGTGGCGTCGTAAACCAGCGGTGAATTCACATTGATCAGGCTGATCATGCAGCAATTCTGGTCAACAAAATCTGCACCGAACGCGATTTTGGCCAATTCAACAGAATCCGCCGCCCGTTCCGCCGCTGTCACCGAACCCATAAACGGTTTGTCGGAATAGCGCAGATGCGCATAGACCATGTCCAGATGGCGTTTGTTGACCGGAATATCCACTGGTTCACAGACCGTGCCGCCCGAATGGTGGAACCAGGGGATCTGATAGGCGAGCTTCACGAAATTCTGGAAATCCTCGATACTGGCGTAGCGCCGCCCGCCTTCGATGTCGCGGACGAATGGAGGTCCATAGGCGGGAGCGAAAACAATGTTGTTGCCACCGATCTCCACATTCCGTGCCGGATTTCGCGCGTGCTGAGTAAATTGTTTAGGTGCACTTTTCTGGATGATGGTACGCAGCATACCGGGTTCAAATCGCACCCGTTCGCCGTCGATATCGGCGCCGGCCTGTTGCCAGATTTCGATCACCTCCGGGTCGTCGCGGAACTCGATGCCCACATCCTTGAGGATCGTATCGGCAGCAGCCTCAACCGTCGCGAGGCCTTCTTCACTGAGCAATTCGTAAGTCGGAATATTTCGTACAAGACCCGCAATGACTTGCGTCGCCTCGGGTTGTCTTTGCTCCTGACGGGCCTTCCGCCCGCCGCCCCTGCCACGCCTGCCAGTTACTGCAATTTTATCGTCGATCATTCCCGCAAACTCCAAATTTAGCCCGATCAACGGGTCTAAATGGCTGTCCCCATATGACGGCATATTATCGGCGAATGCGGGCGATCCGCATGGTCCAATTGCGCCGCGTTGGCGCAATCCAGCGACGTGCGCGTATGCGACGCACATATCAACGCGTTTTGCGGCGTTGATATGTGCGTCAGATTTCGCCCAAATGTCGCGTTTTATTGGTTTGAGTTCGTTTTTGACCTTCGATATTTACGAGATTGACGGCACAATTTGCCATATCCGTGCCTCAAGGTATGGAACCGACGCTATTGGAGTTGGGTGTCATGGCTGAAAATGACGGTCAGGTCGACGGCGAAGACGACGTCGTTCTCGCAGAATTGAACGATGCCGATCTCGTCGCGCAGATGCACGACGATCTCTACGATGGGCTCGCCGACGAAATTGCTGAGGGCACCAATATTCTGCTCCAGCGCGACTGGGAGCCTTACAAGGTTCTGACCGAGGCATTGGTCGAAGGTATGCGCATCGTTGGTATCGATTTCCGCGATGGAATTCTGTTTGTTCCCGAGGTTTTGCAATCCGCCAATGCCATGAAGGCCGGCATGGCAATCTTGCGCCCGCTGCTGGCGGAATCCGGCGCGCCGCGCATGGGCAAGATAGTCATCGGTACCGTCAAGGGCGATATCCACGATATCGGCAAGAATCTTGTCGGCATGATGATGGAAGGCGCCGGGTTTGAGGTCATCGATATCGGAATAAACAACGATGTCGACGCCTATCTTACTGCCCTTGATGAGCACCAGCCCGACATTCTGGGTATGTCGGCGCTGCTTACCACAACCATGCCGTACATGAAGGTCGTGGTCGAAGCCCTGAAGGAAAAAGGCATCCGCAACGATTATATTGTTCTTGTAGGCGGCGCGCCCCTGAACGAAGAATTTGCCGACAATGTCGGCGCCGACGCCTATTGCCGTGACGCCGCAATCTCGGTCGAGATCGCTAAGGAATTTATGTCGAAAAGACAGGGGTCTGCCGCTGCCGTTGGGATGGCGGCGCAATGAACGGGCCGGCGTCGATCCTGCTAATTGGGTGCGGGGCGCTGGCGCGCGAAATTATATGGGCGATTGAGAAGAACAACTGGGGGCATATGGAGCTGACCTGCCTGCCCGCCGATTTGCACAACCGCCCGCAGCATATTCCGGACGCCATCCGCGCCAAAATCAGGGCCGCGAAAGCGACCGGTAAATACAGCGATATTTTTGCCGTTTACGGCGATTGTGGCACCGGCGGGTTGCTCGACAAGGTTCTTGAAGAGGAAGGCGTTGCACGTATCGGCGGGGCCCATTGCTACGAATTTTATGCAGGTAGCACAGTCTTCGAAGCCATGGCTGAAGAAGAGCTCGGCAGTCTATATCTGACCGATTATCTGGTCCGGTTTTTTGACCGGCTGATCATCAAGGGGCTCGGCCTCGACCGTTTCCCGCATCTGCGCGTCGATTATTTTGGCCATTACAAGCGCGTGGTCTATCTGTCGCAGAAAGCCGACAATGGCTTGCTCGAACAGGCCAAAGCCGCCGCCCGGCGTCTTGATCTGGAATTTGTCCACCGGCCGACGGGGATCGGCGGGATCGAGATGTTCCTGAAATCTTTTCCGGTCCGGGCCAGCGAGGAGGGCAGCGAGCGTGTCCTTCAAGAGGCGTAATCAACCATCTGGCGAAGCGTACGAACCGGCGGGCACAAGCCTGAATCGCCGGGTCCGTATGCGCTACACCGTGCGGCATTGGTCAGTGCGCCACGCCCGGTTTCTGGAAAGCCTGTATAATCGTTTTGCAGGTGCGTTGGTCAAGTTGCACAAGGTGTTTGAGTGGATTGGCTACAAACGCATCGAGCGCCCGATCCTGTTTGTGGAGCGGAACGTCAAGGGATTGTTGTTTGATTGCCGCATGTGCGGGCAGTGCATCCTGTCGTCGACTGGCATGTCGTGTCCGATGAATTGCCCAAAAACCCTGCGCAACGGTCCTTGCGGCGGGGTGCGGGCCAATGGTCATTGCGAGGTCGAACCGGACATGCCATGCGTCTGGGTCCAGGGCTGGCGCGGCAGCCAGTCAATGCGTGCGGACGACGCGATCCTGAATGTCCAACCGCCCGTCGATCAGAGTTTGATCGGCACGTCCGCCTGGCTCCGGGAAACATCGATCCAAGCTACGGAAATATCTGTTCGGCGGGAGCAAGCCTGATGGTGCAGGAATTCGACCCCGAAGATTTAAGCTTCGTCCCCGATGGGCATTCGTCTGCCGGTAGGCTGGAGCGGATCTTGCGGCGCGGAGAATTCGCGGTGACCGCCGAATTGAACCCGCCCGATTCAGCTGACCCTAACAAAGTCTATGAGCGCGGCGAAGTGTTCGACGGATGGGTCGATGCCATCAACGCAACCGACGGGTCGGGTGCCAATTGTCACATGTCGAGCGTCGGCATCTGTGCGTTATTGACCCGGGTCGGCTACGCCCCGGTTTTGCAGATATCGTGCCGCGACCGCAACCGGATCGCGATCCAGGGCGACGTTCTGGGGGCTGCCGCGATGGGGGTCGCCAATATCCTGTGTCTTACTGGCGATGGGGTCCAGGCCGGTGACCAGCCGGGCGCCAAGCCGGTGTTCGATTTCGATTGCATGTCGCTTTTGACAACCATCCGCACTATGCGCGATGAGGGCAGATTTCTGTCGGGGCGTGCAATCACCGAGCCTCCGAAACTGTTTTTGGGCGCGGCGATCAATCCATTTGCCCCGCCTTACGAATTCCGCGCGTTGCGCTTAGGCAAGAAAATCGAGGCAGGGGCCCAATTCGTCCAGAGCCAATATTGCTTCGATGTGGCAATGTTGAAGGAATACATGACCCGCGTGCTAGACCTGGGTCTCGACCGGCAGTGCTTTATTCTGGTTGGGGTCGGCCCCCTGGCGTCAGCGCGTGCAGCCCGCTGGATCAGAGGTAACGTTCCGGGAATTCATATACCGGACGCAGTCATTGATCGCCTCGAAGGTGCCAAAGATCAGAAGCGCGAAGGCCGGAATATCTGCATTGAGATCATGCAGCAGGTCAAGGATATGGCAGGCGTCGCCGGTGTCCATGTGATGGCCTACCGCCAGGAGGAGTTGGTGGCCGATATTGTCGAGCAATCCGGTGTTCTGAAAGGCAGAAAGCCGTGGAAGCGCGAGCCGGTGCCGGGCGATCAAGCGCTGATCGAGGCAGCGGCAATCAAACAGCGTATTTTGGAAAAAGTTCAGCAACACTAGACAGGATCAAGCTCAATGACTCGTACCGTCCTTAGTTCGGCCACCAAAGAGGTCGTTATCGGCTTTGATGTGCCCTTTGTTGTTATTGGCGAGCGAATAAACCCCACCGGGCGGAAATTACTCGCTGCCGAAATGAAGGTGGGCGACTATAGCCGGGTTGAGGCGGATGCTTTGGCCCAGATCCGGGCGGGGGCGCAGATGCTCGACGTCAATGCGGGCATCCCCATGGCCGACGAACCGCGCATTCTGGCCAAATGTATCCAGCTTGTGCAGAGCCTGACCGACGCGCCGATATCGATCGATTCCTCGATCATCGAAGCGTTGGAAGCCGGGCTGGCAGTATACAAGGGCAAAGCGCTGGTGAATTCAGTCACTGGTGAAGAAGAGGTGCTGGAGCGGGTATTGCCACTGGTCGCCAAACATGGCGCGGCTGTTGTCGCTATTTCGAACGATGAAACCGGCATTTCGGAGGACCCGGACGAACGTTTCCAGGTTGCCAGGAAAATCGTCGAGCGTGCGGCGGATTTCGGCATCAGCCACGAGGATGTTGTTGTTGATCCGCTTATTATGCCGGTCGGCGCAATGGATTCAGCCGGCACCTCGGCGCTCAATCTGATCCGGCGCCTCCGCGAAGAACTCAAGGTCAACACCACCTGCGGCGCGTCCAATGTGAGCTTTGGCCTGCCCAACCGCCACTATATGAACGCAGCCTTTCTCTCCATGGCGATTGGCGCTGGCATGACATCGGCTATCACTAATCCGCTGCACGAACCGGAAATGGCCGCTGTACGTGGTGCCGATGTCGTTATGGGGCACGACCCGAATTGCCGGGCCTGGATCAGGGCGTACAGAGAGCCACCGGCAGAAGGCGAAGAAGGACGAGGTGGCCGTCGGGGTGGCAGGCGTCGGCGTCAGGCCTAGGGCAGGTTCCGGATAAAACGAGCCGGGGAAGCATCAAACGTGAAAGACCCTCTTGTCGTATTCATACCTTCGGGAAAAAAGGGCCGGTTTTCCACCGGGACCCCGCTGCTCGACTGCGCCCGGCAATTGGGCGTCGACGTAGATTCGGTATGCGGCGGGCGCGGCATTTGCGGGCGCTGCCAGGTCGTAATAGCCGAGGGCGACTTCGCTAAACATGGCATTGTCAGTAATGCGGGCAATGTCGAACCGCTGACAGATCCCGAACGACGGTTTGATGTCCGGACCGGTCTGATTGCCGGCCGGAGGCTTTCCTGCCACGCCCGGCTTCTCGGCGATCTGGTGGTTGACGTGCCACCCGAAAGCCAGATCCACCGGCAGGTTGTGCGAAAACGCGCCGAAGTGCGCGCCATCGAGATCGACCCGGTCGTGCGTCTCCATTATGTGGAGGTTGCGGAGCCTGATATGGGCGTTCCCGATGGCGACCACCAACGCCTGGTCACGTCGCTTCGCGAGCAGTGGAACCTGTCCATCCGTGCAATCGAACCAGACGCCCTGGAGACCCTCCAGGCGGTGCTCAGAAAGGGTGATTGGCGGGTCACTGTTGCTGTCTATCAGGGCAATAAAATTATGCGGCTTTGGCCCGGTTTTGAGGACCGGTTATACGGGATCGCGGTCGACGTGGGATCGACAACAATCGCCGCGCATTTATGCGATCTCGCGACCGGCGAGGTGGTCGCTGCCTGCGGACAGATGAACCCGCAGATCCGGTTTGGCGAAGATCTGATGAGCCGCGTTTCCTACGCGATGATGAATGACGGCGGCGCGGCCGAGCTGACGGCAAGTATCCGCGCAGGTATCGATCAGGTCTTTGCCGAGGCGATTGCTGAAGCCGGTATTCCAGGCGAAAACGTTGCAGTCGTGACCCTTGTCGGCAACCCTGTCATGCACCATTTGTTGCTGGGATTTGACCCCGTTCAGTTGGGCCACGCACCGTTCGCGCTTGTGACGAACGAGGCGCTGGAGCGGAGCGCCGCCAGTCTCGCGATTGCAAGCCTTGGCGCCGGAACGCAATGCTATTTTCTGCCCTGCATTGCCGGCCATGTAGGGGCGGATACCGCTGCCATGGTCTTGTCCGAAGCCCCCCATCTTGGCGAGGCCATTAGTCTGCTGGTGGATGTAGGCACCAATGCTGAAATCGTGCTTGGCAACAAAGACCGTCTGCTGGCGGCATCGTCGCCGACCGGCCCGGCTTTTGAGGGCGCGCAGATATCAAGCGGCCAGCGCGCCGCGCCGGGAGCGATCGAGCGCGTGCGCATAGATCGGGGTACGTTTGAACCAAAATTCAAGGTTATCGGCAGCGATCTCTGGTCGAACGAGGAGGGTTTCGCCGAGGACGTCGCAAATATCGGTGTTACCGGCATTTGCGGATCCGGCATCATCGAGGCATTGGCGGAGATGCTGCTAACTGAGTTGCTGACAAAAGACGGCATCATCGACGGGACGAAACGGGAATTCTGCCCGCGCCTGATCCCTGAAGGCCGGACCTTCTCCTATCTGTTGCACCAGGGTATTCCGGAAATCCGGGTCACCCAGAACGATGTGCGGGCCATCCAGCTCGCCAAAGGCGCGCTCTATGCGGGTGCCCGGTTGCTGATGGACGAGATGGAAATCGACACGGTAGATCGTATCGTGCTTGCGGGTGCGTTTGGCAGCCATATCGATCCGAAATACGCCATGATCCTCGGCCTGATCCCGGATTGCGCGCTCGATCATGTCTCTTCGGCGGGCAATGCGGCGGGGACCGGAGCCCGCATCGCATTGCTGAACGCCAAGTCCCGCACCGAGATCGAGGCGCTTGTCGCAAAAATCGAAAAGATCGAAACTGCCGTGGAGCCACGGTTCCAGGCGCATTTTGTAGACGCCATGGCGATGCCACATAAAACAGCGCCGTATGCAAATTTACGCAGAGTTGTTGATCTGCCCCAAGAAACGCAGGTGGAAAATGGCGCTGGCCCCCGGCGGACCCGGCGCGCGGGCCGGTCCCGCACCACGCGTCAATAGCCGGGATGCCATTGCGAAGCCGTTGTTTCCCGTTGAAGTGCGTTGCAGGGAATCGCAGATAGGGTTATATGACCAACCGTTCTGGGGCGTAGCCAAGTGGTAAGGCAGCGGGTTTTGATCCCGTCATTCGTAGGTTCGATCCCTACCGCCCCAACCAGCCCACCGCGACAGCAATCAATAGAATCTTGGATTGAATTTGCCGGGCCGTTGGCAGATGATGGCTGGCATGAATATTCAGGACACGAAAATCTTTGCCGAGGGCGCGGCTTACGTGAACGGGGCGTTTGTTCCGGTCGCGGAAGCGAGTGTACCGCTCACTGATCTGGGATTTATCCGCTCAGACGCCACCTACGATGTGGTCCATGTGTGGAACGGAAATTTCTTCCGGCTCAATGATCACGTGGACCGGTTCCTCGGCAGTTGCGACCGGTTGCGTTTTTCACTGCCGCTCGCAAAAGACGAGTTGATCCGGATGTTGCACGGCATGGTAGCGCGGACGGGGTTTGACAAGGCCTATGTCAATTTCACCGCCACCCGCGGCCGCCTCGCCAAGGGGTCGCGCAACCCGCTTGATTGCGAAAACAGGGTTTACGGGTTCACAATTCCTTTCTCCTGGATCGCGCCGTTCGACGAGCAGGAAGCCGGGATCGACATGATCGTGGCCAACCCCGAGCGTACGGCGCCAGAAACACTGGACCCGACCATCAAGAATTTTCAGTGGGGTGATCTGACCCGGGGCATGATCGAGGCGAGCGATACCGGCGCCAAAGTCGCGGTGCACTTGAACCGCCACGGCAACGTGACCGAGGGCGCGGGCTTCAACACCTTTGTCTTCAAGGACGGCACATTGTGGACGCCGGATGCGGGCGTTCTGATGGGAATTACCCGGCGCACGGTGTTGGAAATCGCCGAACGCCAGGGCCTGGATGTCCGGGTCACAACCGTGCCGGAGAAGATACTGCGCGACGCCGACGAGATTTTCATATCATCCACGGCTGGCGGCGTCATACCGATCCGCAGCCTCGATGGCACCCCGGTTGGGAATAAATCGAATTCCCGCGTTGCGCTGGATATCCGCGAAACCTATTGGACGCTGCACGACGACCCGGCCTACGCGACGCCGGTCAGGTACGACCTTGCCGACGTCTGATCCGGTCCTGATCGAGGTTACTCGGGGTGATCTGGTAGAGAGCCGGCACCGGGGCGCGGTCGCGGTATCAACACCGTCCGGAGAGTTGTTGCTCGGAATCGGGGACTCCAGTTCCCCAATCTACCCGCGCTCGGCGATCAAGCTATTGCAGGCATTGCCGCTGGTCGAAAGCGGGGCCGCCGACAGTTTCAGGTTCGGAAACCGCGAACTGGCACTAGCTTGCGCTTCCCACAATGGTGAAGAAGAGCATCTCGTAACCGCCCGCCAGATGCTGGCGGCGGCGGGGCTCAATGAGACGGCGCTTGAATGCGGCACCCATTGGCCAAAGCTCAATGCCGATATTGAACGGCTAGGCGCGGCGGGAGTTCAACCCGATGCGGTCTTCAACAATTGTTCCGGTAAACACGCAGGCATGCTGGCGCTCGCCATTCATCTGGGGATCGATCTAGACGGCTATTCGCACCGGGGTCACGAAGTGCAGAATGCCGTTGCACGTGCAATCTCGGAGATGACCGGGACGGATCTGGACAAAGCCCATTGCGGGACGGATGGATGTTCGATCCCGACCTATGCCATTCCCCTTGCCGCGCTGGCGCACGCCTTTGCAAAGGTGGCGGACACGGCGGGGCTCGGGAAAACGCGCGGTGCCGCGGTCCAACAACTGGCAGACGCCTGTATGACGGAGCCTCATATGGTGGCGGGTACCGGGCGCTTCTGCACCAAAATAATGGAGGCCTTCCCGGGCCGCGTCTTCGCAAAGACCGGAGCGGAAGGTGTGTTTTGCGCATGCCTGCCGGGCAGGGGCATCGGCATTGCGGTCAAATGCAGCGATGGCGCGACCCGCGCAGCGGAAGCGATGACGGCGGCCATCCTGGCCGTGCTGCTTGGCGCGGAAGGTGACGGGCGCGGCGTGCTCGTTTCCTACGCCGGCGCCAAACTCCTCAACTGGAACAATATCCCTGTGGGCGATATCCGCACCACCGCCGAATTTGAATCCGCACTTGCCGGATTAGCTTGAATCCCGGACACTCGGAATTTATCCACGTCAATCACATTCAAGGCACCTGATGAAACCCGCCAACAGCATCCTTTCGGCGTACGGCACGACCGTTTTCGAAGTCATGTCCAGGCTCGCCATGGAGCACCAGTCGATCAATCTCGGTCAGGGTTTCCCCGACGAGGACGGACCCGACGATGTGCGTGAGATAGCAGCACGGTCGGTCATCGACGGTCCCAACCAATACCCGCCAATGATGGGCATCCCGGAACTGCGCCAGACGCTCGGCGAGCATGCCAAACGATTCTACAATCTGGACGTGGACTGGCAGACCGAAATTATGGTGACGTCCGGCGCGACCGAGGCATTGGCCGATTGCCTGTTCGCGTTGATCGAGCCGGGCGACGAAGTAATTCTGATCGAACCGCTCTATGACAGCTACCTGCCGATCGTGCGCCGGGCAGGGGCCATTCCAAAACTCGTGCGGGTCACGCCGCCGTCATGGGAACTGGATCTGGACGCGTTGGAGGCTGCCTTTTCCGAAAAGACCAAGCTCATTCTTCTCAATAACCCTATGAATCCTGCGGCCAAGGTGTTCAGCCGCATCGAATTGGAAGGCATCGCGGATTTACTGGAAAAGTACAATGCCTATGCCGTGTGCGACGAGGTTTATGAACATATTGTCTTTGATTCTGAGAAGCATATATCCCTGATCACACTTCCGGGAATGCGCGAACGTTGCCTGAAAATAGGTTCGGCGGGGAAAACCTTTTCGCTCACTGGCTGGAAGGTCGGCTACATCACCGCCGCTCCGGATCTGCTTGGCCCCGTCGCCAAAACCCACCAGTTCATGACTTTTACAACCCCGCCCAACCTGCAAAAGGCCGTCGCATTCGGCCTGGCGAAAGGCGATGATTATTATGATGGTTTGGCCAAAGGCCTGGAGGCCAAGCGCGACTTTTTCGCGGATGGTCTGAAGCGCATCGGGTTCGAGGTCATGCATTGCGCCGGGACTTACTTTATCACCGCCGATTTCCGTCCCCTCGGCCTTGGCGATATCGACGATGTGGAGGCATGCCGGATTCTGACGCTGGAAGCGGGCGTTACGCCGATCTCGGTCAGCGCATTTTACGCCAGCGACGCCCCGCGCCATTATGTGCGCTTCTGCTTCTGCAAGCAGCAACATATTCTAGAGACCGCATTGGAGCGGCTCGGCAATTTTGTTGCCGAGCGGCGTTAAAATGGCGCCTTCTATTTATTTGAATTGCACGATGGCTGAATGCCGTCAGACCAAATAGGAATTTGAACAATGAATGTAATGCGAATTGCGGCATTTTCAGATGGCGACGTCGGCGGTAATCCGGCAGGCATCGTGCTTTGCGACGAATTGCCAACCGCAGAGGTCATGCAGGCCTGCGCCGCCGAGGTGGGCTTCTCGGAAACCGCTTTTGCGGCTCGCCTTGAGCGTGGTGATGGTTGGCGGGTCCGGTATTTCGCGCCCGAATCTGAAGTTCCCTTTTGCGGACACGCTACCATCGCACTCGGCGCTGCACTTGCGGGGAGAGAAGGGGATGGCGTGTTTTCACTGAAATTGAATGAGGCCGAGATCAGCGTCGAGGGGCGGTTGGAAAACGGTGTTCTCACCTCAGCCCTGCAGTCACCGCCGACCAACAGTTTGAAACTTGGCCAGGCTGGCATCGACGCAGTTCTGGATCTGTTTTCCCTTCAGCACAATCAGCTGGACGATTCCCTTCCGCCGGCGCGCATCCATGGCGGCGCGAACCATCTGGTGATTGCTCTGAAAGATAGGTCAACATTGGCTGCCATGGATTACGACCTTGATACTGGCCGGGACTTCATGCGCCAGAATGACCTGGTGACGATCATGCTGGTGCATCGCCGTGGTTCGCGGGATTTTGATGTGCGCAACGCGTTTGCTTCAGGCGGCGTGCTCGAAGACCCCGCCACCGGTGCCGCAGCCGCTGCATTTGCCGGGTATCTGCGGGATCTCGAATGGGATCATGGTGGCAGGATCCATATCGTGCAGGGCGAAGACATGGGCGCGCGCTCGCTCATCACAGCAGAATTCAACGCTGATCCAGGTACGTCCATCAGGATTTCCGGAACAACCCGAAATATGCTCTGAACCCGCGTTTTCCCACCTGTTTAAGCGGGCACCGAATAGGCGACGAGGTCCATTTCCGCGGCCCCGTCGCGCAACGGGATAAGCGCCTGGTATTCGGGCGATTCGTACCATCGCGTCAGGGCGGCCATGTCGGGGAAGCTCACGATACCCACAGCGTGATGCGCACAGGTTCCAGCCAGCGCCGTCTCCGCCTTTCCCCGGGTCAGGAGTTTGCCTCCGAATTGCGCAAATGTTAGCCCGGCTTTCTCGGAATATTCCTTAAACTGTTCTGGGTTTGTCATTTTGATTGTGGCAACGAAAAATGCGGACATTGTTAACTCCGGGTTTTGGAAAATTTGACGATGGACGTTTTGTTCATGTATGAATAAAACACATTTGTTTTATTTTGTCCATATATGTACATTAAATATTTAACTGCACAGGAAAATATGTGAAGCTTTATGGGTCGACCGTCGAAATTCAACCGTGACGACGCCATCGAAACCGTTATGAATCACATCTGGCAAAACGGGTACGGGGCAAGTTCCGTCAAATTGTTATCCGAGAAGCTGGGGATCACCCGTTCGAGTTTCTACAACGCCTTTGAAAGCCGGGAGAGTTTGTACCGCGACGCTTTGGCACTGTATTTCCTCCAGTCACCCGACATCGCGTTGGACGAAGCGGAGCGGGGTGTTCCGGTCAAGCGGTTATTCACTGAGACCTTTCGGGCGGCTTGTAAGGCCCGCGCGGGCGATAAACTTGGACGCGGCTGCATGGTGATCAATGGCGTGGCCGAGCTTTGCAACGAACATGAAGACCTTGGACCGGTCATGGAGGGCTTGGTCCTTGGAAGTCTGGCGCGGATCGAGCAGCTTCTCGAATGGGGTGTTGAACAGGGGGAGATTGATCCCGGACAGGACTTGCGTGTCCTGGCTCTGGCGCTCCAGAATTTGCTCATGGGGCTCAATATCATGTGCAAGGTTGTACGCGACGAGCGGGACCTCTGGAACGCGGTAAAAACCACGCTGATAGGTTTGAAGATGTACGAAGAACTGAACTAATTCAGGAATTTTGTTTATCGATTCAAAGACAGCTAGGCGGTGTCCGACACAAGGGTTGAAATATGCGATGTCCGGTTGCGTAAAAATATTGTGAGCCGATCTGTGTATCCCTCAGGCGTGGCGTTGATGACGGAAGAGCGTGCCGATATAACTTTCCGCCATTCCGGAACTTTTTCCAAGCCGGCAATAAGGTTGAAATCAGCTAAACGATCAAAAACATCGAGATAGCGGAACACCGTTCCCCATACACCGTCGATCAAGCGGAACTGGTCGCCGTTGAAAAATGGGCCTGCAATTTCCTGTTCGATCCGCTGGAATTTTTGCTGGAGCGCGCCTCGCTTGGCCTCGAACGTTTCCGCGTCCGGCGCATTGTAAAATCCACCAATGGCGTTCAGGGTCTCTGACGCATATTCGATCCATGACCGGTGTCGTGCCTTCTCCAGGGGGTCCGCCGGGTGCAGCGATCCGGGTGTAATTTCGTCGAGATATTCCGCAATGACCTGGCTCTCAAATAGAACCGCGCTATCCGTTTGCAGGATAGGAACCCGCCCGAGCGGCGATATTTTTACGAACCAGTCGGGTTTTGCGGCGAGATCGATATAGGTGCGCTGGTGGGGAATGTCCTTCTCGGTCAAAACAATGACCGCGCGCTGCACATATGGGCAGAGATGGTGGCTTATCAGGTGAAATTCAGACACGTGGTTGTCTCCATATAGATGCGTTTGCATTTATATGGAGGAGGCCTGTTGAATGTCAATGCAATTGCATTTATAATTAAATTATGAGTTCCCCTGATCAATCGACAGTGACAACTTGGGCAAAGCTGCTCAGGGCACACACAAAAGCGTTCGCAAGTGTCGAAGCCGCGTTGAAGGCTGCTCAAATGCCGACACTCGCCTGGTACGACGTGCTTCTGGAACTGGAGCGCTCGGACAAAGATGGTGTCAGGCCATTTGAATTACAGGCTGAACTCCTACTGCCGCAATACGGCATGTCGCGGCTGCTCGACCGGATGGAAAGGGCGGGATACGTGCGCCGCGTTTCCTGCTCAGACGATGGCCGGGGCCAATCGCTTTTCATAACGCCCGCGGGAATCGAAATCCGGAAAAAAATGTGGACGATTTACGGTCCGGCCATTCAAAAAGCAATCGGGGACAAGCTGTCCCCTCCGGATATCAGGAAACTGGCGGACATGCTGGCGGCGTTGCTGGAATAACGTTGCAGGCCATACGAAACAGGAGCCACACCCGGACGGGCGCGGCTCCTGCAAACGTATTTTGCGACGCCCTAATTTGGCGATCGCGGTATTTGAAGCTTACACGGCCGAAATATTTGCGACTGCGGTCTTGCCTGAACGGCTGTCCACTTCGGTATCAAAAGATACCTTCTGGCCTTCGCTAAGTCCGGTAATGCCTGCACGTTCAAGCGCAGTGGCGTGAACGAAAACGTCCTTGCCGCCATTTTCCGGCTCAATAAAACCATAGCCTTTTTGATCGTTGTAGAATTTTACGGTACCAGTTTCCATGGGAGTTCCTTCTCTGTGGTCCATGTTGATTCGCGGATAAACAACCACGCATTGACGCAGGTGCTAACCGAAATTGTCGAAATTTTTGGGGAATCTGAGCGTGAACCAAGCCTTCGCGCGGTATACAGCCAAATAGTCCGGCTAAAATCGATACCATGACGTACTTGTTCTTGAGCGATATTTCAAGAGTATTCATGAAGGATACTTCAGATCCTCTCATCTTGGATAACGGCAGGTGAGGTTTTCCGGGAAATTTTTTTGGAATTCGCTGCTGCCGTACGGGCCTCAGGTGGTGTGATTTCGTTCGATAGTGAGTTGCGGGTAGCCGCTTGTGTCGGCATCCGCCAGGTCGCCGGTCACGACTTCACGCCATTCCGCCCCAAGGATCGCGCCTTCTAGCACATTTGAAATCATGTTGTCGGATATAATGGCGCTCCCTGCGCCGGGCGCCACCGAAATGACAATTCCGATCCCGGCATCGCGAATAATATTTCCGGTCGCTGTTACGTCGCGCAGATAGGGGCCCCACCCGAGCGAAATGCCGGCATTCGGTGCGTTCTCAATGACGTTGGCATTGACCACCGTGTCGGCCTCGACGCCGATGCCGAAGCCCCGGCGGTCGCTGGTGCCGTTCGAGACAATGTTGGTGAGATTGCGAAGGATGTTGCCACTGCAGACCGCGAGCCTACCACCTTCGCTGAAGTTGGAAATGGATATCCCGGCGGCTGCCGTATCCACAATATTATTGGATACAATCGCGCCTTCAAAGCCGAATTCGGCGTACAACGCGACTTCGCCAAGACGGGCACAGGAATTTCCCATGATCTGGCAATTTGACCCGGCATTCACGCGAACGGCGGAATAGGAACAGTCGCTGATCCGGTTGTTGATGACCTGTACCGATCCGGCGCGGAATATATTGACACCGTTTCCGTTCTGGCCAGTACCGCCATCAGCCGCGCCGATATTGGTGATGCGGTTGTTGGTGACAATGGAGGCGTCTTCGCCGGTCGAAGAGCGCCATACCAGAAGGCCGTTGTTCAGGCAGTCGTGCACGTAGTTGCTTGATATTTCCAGCCCCCGCGCATCGATCGAATAGATTCCGGCCTGACCAGCATGGCTGATCTCGCAATCGCGGATTTTGCCGGAGACCTTTTCAAACGCGATTCCGTTGCGGGTGCCGCCGACAATCGTGCAATTCTCAATTGCAACGTCCGCACAGTCAGTAAAATCAACGAGGCCTTTGACGTCATCCGCCAGTTTGTTGCCGGCGGCGCCGATGCTCAACCCTTCGAGGGTAATCCGCCGCACACCCGACGCCCGCATCATGAAAGTCCCACCTGAAAATATCAACCGTGTCTGGCCCGGAACGCCGATAATGGCGGCATTGTCCTTAAGCATGATGTTGGAGACCATGTAGCGCCCGGGCGGGAGAAACAGCGGCATCCCGAGGCGTGCGGAATCATCGACCGCAATTTGCAGGTCGGACCCCTGATCGCCGGAATATCCCGGGTCTACCCCATATTGGGTGACGTCCAGGGCTCCACTGCCTGGTGATATGGCAGCATTGGCAGCACCATTTTCTGTAACTAGTCCCGCTGAAACAGCTGCTAACCCCGCCAGAGCGGTTCCCATGCTCAAAAATGAACGGCGATCGATAGTCATGACGCAGTTACCTCCTGCAGACATGACTGCAAGCCCTATTCCAATAAACGGCGACGGAATTGTATCAAAACGGAACAGTAATTTGCGTACCGGCGCCGATCAGGCGTCAAATATGGAAAAAATCTCCTGGACCGCAAGTGTCGCCGCCATCCGGCCATCGGCGACCGCTGCTTCAATTTCGGGTAATCGGACGCCGAGTTTTTCATGATTGCCAAGTTGCCGGCGCAACCGTTCTTCGACCAGGTCCCACATCCACTTCACCTGCTGGGTACGCCGCCGCTCGGCCAGCCCACCGTTGGCGGTCATGATGTCCCGGTGTTCGGCGATCTTTCCCCAAAGCGTGTCGAGACCGAGATTTTCCTGACCGGAAATGGTGATCACCGGCGGCGGCCAGTCCGGATGGGCGGGGGTAAGGATATGGAGCGCTGCGCGGTATTCGGCCGCCGCCTGTTTTGCCCGTTTGATATTGTCGCCGTCTGCCTTGTTGACCGCGATCATGTCGGCAATTTCCACGACGCCTTTCTTGATTCCCTGCAATTCGTCGCCGGCGCCTGGCAGCATCAGCGCCAGAAAAAAATCGACCATGCCGGATACCGTTGTCTCCGACTGGCCGATCCCGACGGTCTCTACAAGAATAACATCGAACCCGGCAGCTTCGCAAAGAAGCATGGTCTCACGGGTCTTTCGGGCAACGCCGCCAAGGGTACCGGCGGTAGGCGACGGGCGGATGAAGGCATTTTCATCGGTCGCCAGTCGCGCCATGCGCGTCTTGTCGCCTAGGATCGACCCGCCGGTCCGTGTTGAAGAGGGATCGACCGCAAGCACGGCGACCCGGTAACCGCTTTGCGTCAGGTTGATGCCGAATTGGTCGATCACAGTTGATTTGCCGACCCCCGGCACACCGGTCATTCCAATCCGGATCGCTTTTCCTGTATCGGGCAGCAATGTTTGCAGCATTTCCCCGGCAAGGTCCTGATGGCTGGTTTTCGTTGATTCAACCAGTGTAATGGCGCGCGCCAACGAGGCCCGCTCGCCGGCCCGCACCTGCACCGCGAGATCCTCTATCGAATCAATTTGCTCAGACTCTGTCATCGACCCTGCTCAGCGTATTTCACCAGGCCGGTCATGAAACGTAGTGCGCGATATCATTTTCCAAAAGTAACCCACCAGGCGATTTTATTTGGCGGGCTCTCATAATCGCCAGAGCCACGGAGAAATCGAATTTCGCCATAGGTGTCCGGAGGCTGGGCGTCGAACAAGACCTCGCCCCGGAACCGGACCATGCCGCTGGCAGCTCCGCTCACGGGCTCTTCCGGCATCGCCATAATTTCACCTTCAGCGATCACTTCATCGTTGGCGTATAATTCGATTTTTGCCACCCCATAGGTGAACCAGAAATCCGGGGCTTCGCCATTTAACACCAGCGGTGAGGTCAGGCTTTCATAATTAGTTGGCTCCAGGAGCAGGATCGAAGCACCCGGGGTCGGGTAGCTGGACAGGATTTCCATAATTTGGGGTTCGCCGCCAAACAGGGCCGCGAATTCCGGTGCAAGAAATTCCGCAAAAACGGAGGCCGGGACATAGAGCTGGTAATCCCCTTCAGCGTAGGATCCGAGATAATAAGGCCCGTAGACGAAAGTAAGCCCGGCGACCTTGCCCGGATCGCGCGACGGAACAAACGCGAACGTCCCCATAGCGTCCAGCGAAGCTTTCAATTCGCTCAGTCCGTCGTCGTTGCGGGCCTCTTCTTCTGAATAGTCATTGCGAATTTTCTCCTCGATCAGCGCCTCACGGAGATGCTTGGCGATCGCTTTAAGAGCAGGGGAACCGTCTTCAGTATTGTTCAGAATATCGGGCAGTCCGACCTCTTCGCCTGCCGACAAGTCCCAAACAAGGGACGTAAACCCGGTATTGCCGTGTGCGCCGCCGGTATAATAGTAGGAGATTTGCAAAAGACTGAGATACCGGTCCGAGACATACCGCTCGGTCCAGTTCATGATCAGGCTATAGGGATTGAAGCTGTCGCTACCGAATTCTGCATAACTAGCATTGCCCTCTTCGCGGATTTCCTGAAAAGTACTGGTCACGTCATCGCGCAACCGCTTGAGCAATTGGGGATCGCGCGTTGCACTTCGTGGCAGGCTCGCATGCATGTCGACCGCAACGGACACTTCGCTGAAGATGATCAGTGACTGAGGCTCACCTGTGATCCGATCATCAGCCTGCGAATTTGGATTGCCCATCACGAACCAAATGGCAGTCAACAGAACAACAATTCTGGATAATTTGAGCATCGCAATCCTCACGCGGTTTGATCAGAATTCACTCGACTGTCACGAAGGCGAATTCCAGATAATACGTACCAGTCGGGATTTGACCAAGACGTCTCTTGGCGGCAATTGACCGTCCGGGCCGGTATACCCCTCGGGCGCGTAAATATAGCTTAGCCGCTGGTCGCTGGTCATGCAGATCGCCATGCCGGTCCAGTCACCGGTGCCGGCTGAACAGTCGAGCGAACGGCCACCGGATTCGGAATACGTCATGCCGATCCGCTCGCCGTTTGGCCCGGCCGCCTCCTGACCAACCAGGTGAACCCGGCCAATCAGGCCGTTCGGCCCGCCAGGCTCAAACTGCAATTGCTGCATCCCGCCCTTGAAAGCCGCCAGAAACTGGCGCACCTCGCCCTCCGACATGGTGGTAACGTCGCCAAGCTCGAATCCCGGTAGCGCCTGTCCGATGCCCTCGCGCGAATACGGAGTGCCGGCGCCGATCGGGCCGATGCCCGAGGACGTCATCTGGATCACCGGTTCGCTTGTTAGATAAGAGGCGCCGCCAATGTCGGTAATCTGCGCACAGCCGGAAACCGTAAACAGCAGACATGCGGTAAATAGGGATGTTCTACTCATACACCCATCCTACGCCCGGCCCACAGCGCTGACTATATCAATTTTGCCGGGTGGTAAAAGGGTAGCGCGCGGAAAGCAGCGTTGTTGAGTTAAATTCTGCGGAATGCGGTCACTCGAATGTGCGGAAAAACGCAACGTCGGCAACCGAACGTGTTTTCCGGTTTCCAAATTTAATTTTCCGGGCTCAACCGATACTAGGACTTAAAATAAGTCGAAATTTGATTCAGACAGGTTTTTGGCATGCCCAATTTGGAAGCGACCTCAAATAATGATCTGGCATAATCCTCATTTGCGCCCGTAACTTTCTCGGCCGGTAAATTGTAGCAGGTTGCCTCAACCGATCCACCATTTGCCAATTCCACATTGACAATTTCTGGCACGTAATCTGCTACACTGCCTTCCGAGTACAGTGAGGTGGCTTCGGCGTTATCAAGATCCATCACCACGCCATGCAATTTTGCACCGGGACGGCGCTGCAACGTGGCCCGTTCACCTATGCACAGTTCAAACCCTTCAACGAAACCAGCAACTGCGTTGCTTGGAGCAACCCCCAATTTCCTGAGTAATTCCTGATCCATGAAGAGACCGTAGAAAAATACTTTCATTTTTGATCTCCTCTTAGTTGCGCAGGAATGCAAATAGGGTCGAGCTACTATGTCGACTTTGCACACCACCTATTCTTCCACCTCGTGCCCCAATTGCTTCGCCAAGTCGTGGATCAATTCCTGTGCGGCGTCAGGGATGACCGTGCCGGGGCCGAAGATGGCCTTGGCACCGGCTTTGTGCAGGGCATCATAATCCTGTGGGGGGACGACGCCCCCGACAACGATCATGATATCGGCGCGGCCTTCGGTTCCAAGCGCGTCGCGCAATTCCGGGACCAGCGTCAGATGCCCTGCGGCGAGCGACGAGACGCCGACTACATGGACATCGTTTTCGACCGCCTGACGGGCGGCTTCGCCGGGGGTCTGGAATAGCGGGCCGATATCCACGTCGAAGCCAAGATCGGCGAACGCGGAGGCGATGACCTTCTGCCCCCGGTCGTGGCCATCCTGGCCCATTTTCGCTATCAGGATGCGCGGGCGGCGGCCTTCGTTTTTCTCGAAGGTCTCGACCATTTTCAGTACGTTTTTGACGGGCTCATTCATCTGCCCGATCTCCTGTTTATAGACCCCGGATATAGCTCGAATTTCGGCAACATGGCGGCTGGCGACCTTTTCCATAGCGTCGGAAATTTCGCCGACTGTCGCCTTGGCACGGGCCGCGTCGATTGTGAGAGACAAGAGATTGGCATCCCTGGTCGCCGCGCCACTGGATAAAGCTTCGAGCGCCGTTAGTGTCGCCGCTTCGTCGCGCTCATTGCGCAGGCGTTTCAGTTTCTCGATCTGCTCCCGCCGCACCTTGGCATTCTCGACCCTGAGCACGTCGATCATCATTTCATTGGTCGGCTTGTATTTATTGACGCCCACAACAGTTTGGCGGCCGGAATCGATGCGGGCCTGGGTGCGCGCCGCGGCTTCCTCGATCCGCCGTTTCGGCAAGCCTTCAGCGATCGCCCGGGCCATGCCGCCCATCTCTTCAACTTCGGCAATGTGGGAAAGCGCCTTTTGCGCCAAATCGTTTGTGAGCCGCTCCACATAATAGCTGCCGCCCCAGGGATCAACGACCCGGCAGGTGCCAGATTCTTGTTGCAGGAATAACTGCGTGTTGCGGGCGATACGGGCCGAAAAATCGGTCGGCAGGGCGAGCGCTTCGTCGAGCGAATTGGTGTGCAGAGATTGGGTATGCCCCTGGGTCGAGGCCATCGCCTCGATCGTGGTGCGCGCCACATTGTTGTAGACGTCCTGCGCAGTCAGGCTCCAGCCCGAGGTCTGGCAATGGGTGCGCAGCGAAATGGAGCGCGGGTTTTTCGGCGAAAATTCTTCGCGCATGAGTGTTGCCCAGATCAGGCGCGCCGCCCGCATCTTGGCGATTTCCATGAAGAAATTCATTCCCGTCGCCCAGAAGAACGAGAGCCGGGGCGCAAAGGTATCGATATCCAACCCGGCGGCAACGCCTGCGCGGGCATATTCGATGCCGTCGGCGATCGTGTAGGCGAGTTCCAGGTCCGCCGTCGCTCCGGCTTCCTGCATGTGGTAGCCGGAGATAGAAATCGAGTTGAATTTCGGCATGTTGGCCGATGTGAAGGCAAAAATATCGGAAATGATCCGCATCGAAAAATCGGGCGGGTAGATATAAGTGTTGCGCACCATGAATTCTTTTAGAATGTCATTTTGAATGGTGCCGGACAATTTCTCGACCGGGACGCCCTGTTCCTCGCCTGCCACAATATATAGCGCAAGAATGGGCAGCACCGCGCCGTTCATGGTCATCGAAACCGACATCTCATCAAGCGGGATACGGTCGAAAAGGGTGCGCATATCGAGGATGGAATCGATCGCCACTCCAGCCATGCCAACGTCCCCCGCAACGCGCGGATTATCAGAATCGTAGCCACGATGGGTCGCCAGATCGAATGCGATCGAGAGCCCCCGCTGCCCTGCCGCCAGATTGCGCCGGTAAAAGGCGTTGGAATCTTCTGCAGTGGAAAAGCCGGCATATTGCCGGATCGTCCAGGGCCGCTGGACATACATGGTCGGGTAGGGACCGCGCAAATACGGCGCCGCCCCCGGCCAGCTATCAACAAAATCAAGCCCTGCTATATCACTGTCGAAATAGGCCGGCTTGACGTCGATGCCCTCGGGCGTCTTCCAGACTTCGCCGGAATAATCCGCATCGGCATTCGCGGCCGCGTCCAGCGCGATGGTGGAGAAATCCGGGATGCGGCTCATGGCTTCCTCGTCTGAAGGTGGTCGACCAAATTGACTTTTTCGCTACCCGCGATCAGTCCCGCCAGCACCTGTTCAAGGCTGGCAATCATATCACATCCCGCATGAAGGAAGATGCCGACACCGGCCTTCGTCAAAGGATCGCGCAGGTCGCCGGGCCTGCCTGCAAGGCATACCAGAGTTGCACCGCCAGCCTTGAGCGCAGCCGCGACTGTGGCTGCGCATTCGCGGTAAAGATCGTCCGGCCCACAGATACAGACGATCCGCGCGCCCGTTTTTTTGAACGCCTCCACTGCCTTCTCGGGGTCGGCCAAATCCGTTTGAAGGTCGGTGTCGATCCCGGCTGTTGCAAACAGATTCCGGGTCCAGTTGGCCCGGGCGATCAGACCCGGTACGGGCCCGAGCCCAGCCAGAAAAACAGTCGGACGCTCACCACCCTTTGCGACCGCGTCGGCGCGCTCGCGTAAATGCTCGAACGGTTCCGCCAGACGAAGCGAGGGAAGGGGCGTGAACTGCCCGCCATCTGAACGACTATTCGCCAATTGTAATTTCTCGCCATTGCCAATTGACTGCACGAGCGCTGAAAACCGCTCGCCGGTACCGCCTTCCGGCAGATCGATTGAACCGCTGCACAGGAATTTACTGCTGGTCTCGGCCTTGAGGACGCCCGGCGCTTTCTCCAGAAGATTGGGAAAACTACTGGTCCCGGTGAGGATTTCCTGGCCGTGGGCCAGATTCCGGGCACGCGATTCAGCCGTTTCCAGAACCGTTTCCTGGAGCCAACCATCGTCGAGCGTGGCAACTATGCCGCCCGCCGTCTCAATTTTCTGGAATAGGGCCCAGGCTTCTTTGGCGATGTTGCCGGTCAGATCTTCACCGTATCCGGATCCGGCGAGCGGATCGGAAACCCGTGCGAGAGTGGACTCTTCCATCAAGACCAATTGGGTATTGCGGGCGACCCGGCGGGCAAAGTCATCGGCCAACCCAAGCGCGGATGTGAACGGCAATAGCGTGAACGATGTGGCCCCGCCAACGCCTGCGACAAAGGTTGTCATGGTCCCGCGCAACATATTCACATAGGCGTCAAACCGGGTCTGGCTGCGCCAATCGGATTCGCCATGGATTCGGGGTGCGGCGGGGTTCGTAAGGCCACAGGACAAGGCGACTTGTTGTAGGAGCATATTGAGCGCACGGATTTTCGCCAGTCCAAGGAACTGGTCCGGGTCAACCGCAACCGCGAAGCCAATCTGCGCCCAGGCGGCATCCAGGTCGATCCCGGATTTCTCCAGGGTACGTAGATAGAGAATTGCCGTTGCAAGGATCGCGGCCAGTTCCCCGGCTTCGCTGGCACCCGCCTCGTGCCAGGGCCGTCCATCGGCGAGCGCCGTCTGTCCGCCGAACCCTTCACCGGCAAGACAGTGGGTCAAATCCCCGAGGCGCGTCAGCGCTGGCGCAGCCCCGTCACCAGCATCGCCCGTCCCTATCATTGCGCCGATCGGATCGATGCCGAGCGACCAGTCAAGCGTGGAAAGTTTGTACACCCGGTTTTTTGCCAGAGCGATCAGCGGTGCGGCGGCCTCAAATCCTGCTCGACCGGCCTCAAGCCGCAAATGGATATGATCAGCCAGCACGTTGTCGAGCGTTTGCTCCATGGCAGCGAGATCAGGTATTTGCAGGCCGTATCCGCGTGCCGTTGGCGCACTGGAAAACACTAACGTCAGCCCGGTCGCGCCATTTTCAAGGTCGATCAGAACCTGCCGATTGGCCTCTTCCGGCATGGGATGGTCGGCCCGCTGGACGATTATCCATGGCTGTGCCCCCCGGGGGCTCTTGAGCGTTGCCCCGCCAGCGCGCTCGTAGATCGGCTCAATGCGAAGACCATCGTGGGTATGGGAGACCAGCGTGCGTTCGAAATCGGCGCCACCAAGCCCGGCCTCGGCGAGTTTGCGCCAGTCAGCCCGCGAAAACGGCTTGAAAGTTCCGACTGGTATGGCTGGATCAGTCAAATATCCAGTTCCCTTTCATGCACGATTGAAGCTGTCCGCAAATGTATCTTCCGGACAGGATTAGGCAAGTGGGTGGATGGGGAATTGAGTTTTCGGAATACTGGGAATGGTCAAAAAAAAGCGGCACCTGAGCACCGCTTTTTTGAATTCAAATAATCCGAAGAACGTTCAGTAGGTCATGACCGGCTTAAGTTTTTTCGCCTGGGCGACCCAGTTCGTCACGCTTTTCTCGCCGGGGCAGAGCCGCACCAGCTTGCGCTTGTCGTTGGTCGCTTTCATGGCGGCAGTCAGGTTGGCCGCGTTGCGGTTCCGCAATTCCTTAACCGTGTCTACACCGGCTGCTTCCAGCAGTTCGGAATATTCTTCGGCCACGCCGCGGATTCGCATCAGGTCAGCCATATTGCACCATTTGAGAATTTTCTTCTCGTCGACGCCGGATTCTGCTGCCAGAGCCTTGCGGCCCTTCGGTGCCGCACCGCGTTCAAGCAACTGGTCCGTCCGGTTAACACCAACTTTCTTTAGTTTCTTCGTAAAAGTTGGTCCGATACCTTCAATATCAATAATTGGATAGCGCATTGGAGCCCCGTCCTCCCCTTTGTCTAGCTTTTGGTTGAGTTGAATTTATAATGGTTACCGATCTACACAAACTGGCTGAGACCCGGGATTGAGGATACAATCTCATCCACGACGCCACCGCTCTTTTCGCGGGCAAAGCCCACGACTTCTGAAGTAACGCCCTGGACCTGACCCATGCTGAGACCAGCAGACGTCAGATCATTCATCGCACCCATCGCACCCATAGCGCCGCCGCTAAACAGTCCCCCGCCGTTATCGTCTGTGATCAAGTCACTTGCGCCGGGCATGGAGCCAAGCAATTCCGCCATCTTGTCTTCAGGAGCGGACTTATTGAGAAAATTGAGAATAATGCTGATGGCTTTACCGGCCAGTTCTTCGTCTATTCCAACATTGGACGTAATCCGTCCGATCAGTTCTTCCATCTGCAAGGATCCTCGTTCTCCGCGATGCCAGTATGCATGAGAAACGCCCTGATGGACGCAAGTCAGCGACCTGTTGTAACGCGTGTTGAAGCGCCGTCCAAGTCCTGATTGAGAGAAAAAGAATAAGGGACTCAAATAATCGCGTCGAGATACGTTGAACCGGCGCGCCGACCATTCTATCAATGTTTTTGATTGCCAGTTTTCGGGGAGAGAACAGAATGTTTGAAGATGACAAGGTCTATGTGGGGACGAGCGTTAAGCCGGAATATCTCAGCTTGAAGCTAGCCAACCGTCACGGGTTGGTGACCGGTGCAACCGGGACAGGAAAAACCGTCACCCTGCAAATCCTGGCGGAAGGCTTTTCACGCTCCGGCGTACCGGTATTCTGCGCTGACGTGAAGGGCGACGTCTCCGGTGTTGGCACCGAGGGCGAGGAAAAAGATTTTCTCACCAAACGCGCCGAGACAATTGGTTTCACGGAAGATTATATCTACCGGAAATTCCCGGCCGTTTACTGGGACCTGTTTGGCGAGCAGGGACACCCGATCCGCACCACTATTTCCGATATGGGGCCATTGCTCCTGTCGCGGCTGATGGAATTGAACGCGACCCAGGAAGGGGTGCTCAACATCGCTTTCCGGATCGCAGACGAGGAAGGTCTGCTGCTACTCGATCTGAAAGACTTGCGCGCCTTGCTCTCCAACCTTGCCGAGCGCGCAAGCGAGCTAACATCTGATTATGGCAATGTCAGCAAGGCGAGTATTGGAGCGATCCAGCGGCAATTGCTGGTGCTGGAGAATCAGGGCGCGGAATCGTTTTTTGGTGAACCCGCCTTCGACATCAAGGATCTAATGCGTACGTCACGCGACGGGCGCGGCATGATCAATGTACTGGCTGCCGACAAGCTGATGTTATCGCCACGGCTTTACGCGACCTTCCTGCTTTGGCTTTTGTCCGAACTGTTTGAGGAATTGCCGGAGGTCGGGGACCCCGACAAGCCGAAGCTGGTTTTCTTCTTTGACGAAGCGCATCTGTTGTTTGACGAAGCGCCGAAGGCCCTTGTTCAAAAAATCGAGCAGGTTGTAAAATTGATTCGGTCCAAGGGCGTCGGGGTTTATTTCGTCACCCAAAACCCGCTTGATGTGCCCGACAGCGTATTGTCGCAACTTGGCAACCGCATCCAGCACGCGCTCAGGGCCTACACGCCGCGCGAGCGGAAAGCGGTCAAGACAGCAGCTGATACTTTCCGGCCCAACCCCGAATTCGACGCGTTTGAAGTGATCACACAGCTGGGAGTTGGCGAGGCACTGGTATCGACTCTTGAGAAAAAGGGTGTCCCGTCGATTGTTCAACGCACCCTGATCCGTCCGCCATCCTCGCGCATGGGGCCGCTTGAAGATGACGAGCGGAAGGCTCTCATTCAGGAGAGCCCGGTCCAGGGGATTTACGACGAAACGCTCGATCGCGAATCTGCATTCGAGGTGCTCGCCCAACGGACGACCGCGAAGGCCGATGCCGAAGACAAACAGCGCGCCAACGAAGACAAGGAACGCGAGGAGGGCGGCCGCATGCGCCGCTCGCGCACCGGCTTCACCCTGCCCGAATTTGGCCGCGACGACCGCCCGACCAGGAGCAGCCGTACAACAGCAACCCGACGCCGCAGCACGTCTCGCCGCCAATCCACCACCGAAACAATGATCAAGTCAGTCGTCCGCACGGTCGGCTCCGGTCTTGGCCGGGCACTGGTGCGCGGAATCCTCGGCAGCCTGAAGATTGGCCAATAGGAAATTCGAGGAACTGCCATGACAGAACTTTCAGCAATCCTCGGTATCGCGGAAAACAATCTGGATGATAGCCGCGATCGATTATTCGATCTGCTCCGGATTAAGAGCATTTCAACGGACCCGGCCTATGCAGGCGATTGCCGGAAAGCTGCACAATTTTGCGAGGATATGCTGACCGAACTTGGGTTCGATGCAAGTGTCCGTGATACGGCCGGGCACCCTATGGTGGTAGCGCACGGGGGACCAACCAACGGCAAGCCGCATGTGCTGTTTTACGGGCATTACGACGTCCAGCCGCCGGACCCACTGGATCTATGGGAAACCCCGCCGTTCGAGCCCCGGATGGCCAAAGGACAGGCTGGCCAGGACATCATCGTTGCGCGCGGCGCCGCCGACGACAAAGGCCAGCTCATGACCTTTGTTGAGGCGTGCCGCGCCTGGATCGCTGCCAACGGCGAACTTCCGGTGAGGGTGACAATCCTGTTCGAGGGCGAAGAAGAATCCGGCAGCCCCAGCCTTGAAAGGTTCCTTGAGGAAAATAGTGCAGAATTGAGTGTCGATCTCGCGCTGGTTTGCGATACCAACATGTACGATCGCGGCAAGCCGGCCGTTACCACGATGCTGCGCGGCATGCTTCTCGACGAGGTCATTGTGACCGCACCGAAGATGGACTTGCATTCAGGGTATTATGGGGGTGCGGCCCGCAACCCAATCCGTATCCTTTCCCGGATCATCAGCGATCTGCACGATGATCACGGCGGGGTGACGCTGGATGGCTTTTATGACGGTGTCCCGGAAATTGACGACGCGGTGCGCCAGCAATGGCAAGGTCTGGATTTCGACGAGGGTGCATTTCTGGACGAGATAGGGTTGAAAATCCCGGCGGGGGAGTCCGGTCGCAGCATCCTGGAGCAGATCTGGTCGCGACCCACATGCGACGTCAACGGGATTATCGGTGGTTATACCGGCGAGGGGACCAAGACTGTGATTCCGTCAAAGGCGTCCGCCAAGGTGTCCTTTCGCCTGGTGGGAGACCAGGACCCGGGAAAAATCCGCAACGCTTTTCGCGCTCACGTTCAGACACGGTTACCTTCCGACTGCTCGGTCGAGTTTATTGCCCACGGCGCAAACCCCGCGATATCATTCGAGACCACCGGCAAATGGATGCAAGCAGCCCGCGCCGCGTTGGCTGATGAATATAATCGCGATGCAGTCCTGATGGGTTGCGGTGGTTCCATCCCCGTTGTCGGGTCGTTCCGCGATATGCTCGGGATGGACAGCCTTTTGATCGGATTTGGCCTGATCGATGATCGGATCCACAGCCCGAACGAGAAATACGATCTCGACAGTTTTAAAGGCGGCATCAGAAGCTGGATTAGAATACTTGAAGCGATCTCGGAGGCCTGATCCGCCACCCAAAAAGGCAAGGCAGGGAGACGAACCATGAAACTTTTACGCTTTGGCGAGCCGGGCATGGAAAAACCCGGGTTGCTGGATACAGATGGCCTGATCCGTGATTTATCGGACCATATCGGTGATATCGATGGTGCGGCATTGTCCACGGAGAATTTACGCAAATTATCCGAAATTGACCCAACCTCGTTGCCTGCGGTATCCGACACGGTCCGGATCGGGCCCTGCGTCGCAGGGGTCTCCAAAATAATCGGGATCGGCCTAAATTATAGCGATCACGCAGAAGAGGCGGGAATGGACATCCCGTCCGAGCCCATCATCTTCATGAAAGCCGTCAGTTCGATCTGCGGCCCCGATGACGACGTGATTACTCCCAAAGGGTCAACCCAACTGGATTACGAAGTTGAACTTGGTGTCGTGATTGGATCCCGTGCCAGTTATGTGTCCGAGCACGCAGCGCTCGACCATGTTGCCGGCTATTGTATCGCCAATGATGTATCAGAGCGCAGCTTCCAGATCGGGCGGCCCGGCGGGCAATGGGACAAGGGCAAAGGTTGCGACACCTTCGCTCCCATCGGGCCCTGGATGGTGACGGCGGATGAGATCGCGGATCCCCAGGATCTCGATATGGAACTCGACGTGAACGGACAAAAGCGCCAGCGTGGCAACACCGCCAAGATGATCTTCAACGTCCGCCAACTCGTTGCCAACGTCAGCCACTACATGACCCTGCTCCCCGGCGACATCCTCATCACCGGCACCCCGCCGGGCGTCGGCATGGGGATGAAACCACAACAATATCTTGTTCCTGGCGACTCTATTCGCCTCGCCATCGCGGGCCTCGGCGAGCAGACCCAGAAAGTCGTCGCGCCGCGCTGATATCTCTTGACCTACGATCCGATTGAGCATTCGATACCGGCAAAACGATTGAGGAGTTGAACCGATGGCCGAATGGTCGAATACCTGGACCTGGTACGATGGAGAATGGATCGACGGCAACCCGCCGATTGTCGGTCCGCGCAGCCATGCAATGTGGCTCGGTTCGTCAATTTTCGATGGCGGGCGAGCATTCGAAGGCGTGACCCCTGATATTGACCGCCATTGTGCGCGGGTCAATAATTCTGCCGAAGTCATGGGCCTCCAGGCGGTCCACGAAGCAGGGTTCATCCAGGAGCTGGTGCAGGAGGGCCTGACCCGCTTCGACAAAAACGCCGAGCTGTATATCCGCCCCATGTATTGGGCTGAGCATGGCGGCAATTTTTCTGTGCCGCCTCTGAAGGAATCAACACGTTTTTGCCTGTGCATGTACGACACCCCGATGCCGGATCCAACCGGGTTTTCGGTCACCCTGTCGAGCTTCCGTCGCCCAACCATTGCGCAGGCCCCGGTTAACGCCAAGGCCGGCTGTCTGTACCCGAATTCAGCCCGTGCGCTGCAGGAAGCCGGCGAAAAGGGTTTTGACAACGCGGTGGTTTGCGACGCGCTGGGCAATGTCGCGGAACTCGCCACAGCCAACTTGTTCATGGCCAAGGACGGCGAAGCCCATACGCCCGCGCCGAACGGCACGTTCCTGAATGGCATTACCCGCCAGCGCGTGATTTCACTGTTGCGCGAGCAAGGGATCACGGTGCACGAGCGCACATTGTCGTACCGGGACTTCGAAGAGGCAGACGAAATTTTTTCGACCGGGAACTATTCCAAAGTCGCGCCCGCCACCCGCATTGACGGCCGCAACCTGCAACCGGGTCCGATCTACCAGAAAGCCCGCGACCGCTATTGGGAATGGGCCCACGCAGGGTAGGGACCCTAACCTGTCTT
The DNA here is from genome assembly GCA_021775855.1 of Hyphomicrobiales bacterium. GTDB lineage: Bacteria > Pseudomonadota > Alphaproteobacteria > Rhizobiales > NORP267 > NORP267. Next base: position 68,239 of record JAJFGZ010000040.1, on the reverse strand, counting down.
GGGTGAGTTGGTAATTAATCGACTAACCAGTAGTTGCAACGTCTCCTGGACAACCAATACGAACCAGTTCCGCATAGCAAAAAGCCGGGGACGAAGCCCCGGCTTTTCGTAATCACATTTGTTGTTGCCTCTAGAAGAAACCGCCATTTTGCGCCGCCACCATGCAGAACAGCATGGGGATCGACAGCAGCGTGTTGGTGCGTGAGAACAGCATGGCTGTGCGTGCGGCAGCGGCTTTTTCATCCGCCCCGACTTCCACCATACCGAGGGCTTTTTTCTGGTTCGGCCATATGACGAACCAGACGTTGAACCACATGATGATCCCGAGCCACATGCCAATGCCGATCGGGGTGCTCGCGCCGCCATCGGTCAGGCCAAGCGCCAATGCCGATTCCACATAGCCGTTCATCCAGGCGAGGATCAGGCCGGTGACGATCGTGCCCATCGCGGCCCAGCGGAACCACCATAGCGCCGCCGGCGCAATGACTTTGCCGATGGCCGGTTTCTGATCGTCCGGAATATTCGGCATATTCGGGATTTGCACGAAATTGAAATACCAGAGAAGCCCAACCCACATCACGCCGTTCAGCACATGAAGCCAGCGGAAGAAGAATGCGTACCAGGCGAAGTCCAGATTGAATCCGGCGCCATTTGTGGCGCGGATCAGGATGAACAGGATGATCGTGAGTACGATCCCTGCCAAGACGGTTGATTTCAGATTGGATAAAAGTCCACCCATAGGAGTGTCTCCCCTGTTGTGTTTTGGCCGGGCAAAGCCGCCAAAACCGATGCCCACATATACAACTTTAGTTGGTGCGAAAGTAACGATTCCGGGAGGTGCGGGCAAGGTCAAAAGCGAGTTGTATTCCGTAGATTGGTATTCCCCCATCGTTACCCCGGATTAATCCGGGGCCCATTCTTCGGGCTAGGCTTAACCGGACTGCCCTGCGCCAGGTCTCGAGAATTGCCCTTTATGGACACTTCCCTTCGCTCGTGTTGCGCACTATATCAAAGCTACAACGATTGTAGATTGAAGGAACGCCCAAATGCCCGCGCAGGTTTTTGAATACGGGATCGGCGAAATGGCGCGCCAATCCGGCTGCAAGGTCCAGACTGTGCGTTATTACGAGGAGACCGGTCTGATGCCGGAGGCAGTGCGCACCGGTGGCAACCAGCGCCGCTATGACGAGCCCGCGCTGGAACGCCTCAAATTCATCCGCCACTGCCGCACACTTGGTTTTGGCCTGGATTCCATCCGCGAATTACTATCGCTGTCGCAAGAACCCGGTCAGTCCTGCGCCATGGTCGATGCGCTGGCAGTTAAGCACCTGGTCTCTGTCGAACAGCGTATCGAACAACTGGAATCGCTGCGTGGCGAGTTAACACGCATGATAAAATCCTGCGCCGGCGGGAGTGTCTCCCAGTGCCGGATCATCGAAGTGCTGGCCGATCACTCGCTATGCGACGGGGAGCATTGAGGGGGGAGCAACTGCACGTGGCGAAAAACAGGCACTAGCTGTCGGTTGGCGCGTTGGCTAAACCCCGCTTTGCCCAAACCTTAGCGACAACCCCGTTTGCTACCAATATCCCGCCCAGGACCAAAACAAGCCCCGCGATCAAAACAGTCGAGATTGTCTCCCCGATCAACACCACGCCGAGCAGCATTGCAGCGATGGGGTTGAGGGTCAGGTACAGGACTGTTGTGGTGGGCGGCAGCCAGCGCAACGCCCAGGTGAACAGGGAAAATTGAACCGCGCCGGCAAAAGTGCCGAGGAAAATAACGGCCCACCAACCTTGCGGACTGAATGTCGGAATGCCGGTCATACCCGATTGGAAGACAGCGAGAGGGAAGAGCGCTATCACCGCGAATGCCATCGCCAATGCGGTGACCAGGAGAGGGCCATGGCGGGTCAGGGTCTCCCGGCTGAATACCGAATAGAGCGCCGCGCTGAACGCGCCGAGCAGCATCAGAGTGTCGCCAACAAAATAGTTGGAATTCGTCAATTTGATCGCTTCCGGACCGAAAACCGCTGCGATTCCCGCAAACGCTACTGCGACACCAAGGACTTTGTTGACGGTCAGTTTCTCCCGGCCAAATAGCGCCGCCACGATTAGAGTCTGGATGGGGATCGTCGCCAGCCCAACCGCCCCACGCGCTGCCGGTATATACTGCAGTGAGGCGTTGAAGGCCCAGGGAAAGAAGCCGAAAAACAATACGCCCAGCAAAGCGATCTTCCCAAATTCAGAAAGGGCGATCCGGTGCTTTGGCCAGATGAATGGTACGATTGGAGCAAGGCAGAGAATGCCGATGACGTAGCGGTAAAATGCCAGTGACAACGGATCGGTCTCGCCAATGACAAACCGTGTGGCGACCACCGCGGCGCCCGCACTGAGCGACGCGATGATGGCCGCAATATGGGCCAACACAATCTTGTTCACGCAATCGCCTCCCAAGTTTTTCTGAATTGTGGAGTGTAACTTTTAAAGTTAAAGTCACTCTACATATGTAACTTTAAAAATGCAAGTTGCTATGCTAGAATATTCAGGATTTGGGACACAGAACCCGAGATATGAAATGAAGAACAACCTAGTCCCGAACACAGGCCATGAATTCCGCTCGCGCTGTTCGATCGCGCGGGCCCTGGAATTGATTGGGGACAAATGGACCTTGCTCATTGTTCGGGACTTGATGTGGCACAACAAACATACGTTCCAAGCCATGCAAAACAGCGTGGAACGGATCCCCACCAACATCCTGTCCCAACGGTTGAAAAAACTCATGGATTGGGGCCTCGTGAGGCGCGAACCTTATCAAGAACGACCGCTTCGCTATCATTACCTTTTGACAGACAACGGCCAGTCACTGGAACCCGTACTGTCGCAAATAATGGGATGGGGTCACGAACATCTGGAAGGTGGGTTACACCCGCCGGGTGTTTCAAAAAATAGCGATACCCGGCTGGTTTAGTGTTTAATCACTGATTCCTGGAAGTGCAGTCCCGAATTCGGAAATAGCCCGTCCCAACTCGGCAATCGTTTTGTTCACGTCGCCGTTGATTTTGGCACTCAGCAGCGAAATTCTAGCGTCGATTGAACCCGTTACCGAATTGATTTTGACGTCGGCGGCTTCGGCCAGGCCTGTGAGCCGGGCGGTCAGGCGTTCCTGATCCTGCTCGCGGTTTTGCGCTGTAAGGGTACCGAATTCGTCGAGCCGGTGATCGAGCCTGTTGATCGCGGTTTTGGTTCTCCCGTGCAGGGCCAGCGTCAGCTGGATGAATTGGCGGGCGAGTTGATCGAAATTCTGTTCGTTCTCGCGCCGGTGGCTTTCTATCAGCGTCAGAATTTCCGCAAGCCGGGCCTCGTTCTTTTGCTCAGCGGGGGCAACCATTACCTCCAGAATGTCGCTCAAGGTCTTGCGCACATCCCCCATGGCTTCGCTGGATGCTCCAGCGGGCGCCGCCGGTGCTGCCGCGCGGCGCATGTCGTTACCAACTGAGTTTGGTATTCGCCGCTCGGGTTCTCGGGCGTCCTGGAGAAAATCCTTGGCGCATACCGTTTCCCGATTTGCGGCGCTGGCAGGTGCGGCATTTTCCGTGTGAGGCGTGCTGGCCTGGCTGAACATCGCCGGGATGAAGGCCTCGGCCCGTGTGCTGGGGGTGGCGGAAATGTGGTTACTCATGATTATTCACTCCATCGTGACGTGGTCAGTGGAACAGCCCCAAAGAAAAGCGAAATTTAGTCGAATTGTCTCCGCATCATTCATTGTGAATTCCGCGAAATGTCGAACGTTGACGTTGGTGTATCATAGGCTTTTTGCCTTAATTCGATTTGTACCGGTTAGCGTTACGCGCCGCTTTATGAAAAGCATAAAATTGGATTTGTATGCCGCCTGAACTGCTGAACGCAGCCAAAATTGTGGCGTGGCTGGACTCCGCCCGCAATAATTCGTCAGCCGTTGTGTGTGAATGTTTCTAGAAAAACGCCTGAATGCCCGTTTGCGCGCGCCCCAGAATGAGCGCATGCACATCATGCGCGCCCTCATAGGTGTTGACCGTTTCCAGGTTCATGACGTGGCGCATGATCGGGTATTCGTCCGAGATCCCGTTAGCGCCGTGCATATCGCGGGCGACCCGGGCAATATCCAGCGCCTTGCCGCAATTGTTGCGCTTCATCAGGGAGATCGATGTCGGCGCGGCGGTGCCGGCTTCCAGCATGCGCCCGAGCGCCAAAGCGCCCTGAAGACCAAGCGCGATTTCAGTCTGCATGTCGGCAAGTTTCTTTTGGATCAACTGGGTTGCGGCCAGCGGGCGGCCAAACTGTTTGCGCTCCAGCGTGTATGACCGCGCACCGTGCCAACAGGCTTCCGCTGCCCCCATTGCACCCCATGAAATGCCGTAGCGCGCCTTGTTCAGACACCCGAACGGCCCGCGCAATCCCTTGACGTTGGGCAGCAGGTTTTCTTCGGGCAGGAACACGTCTTCAAGAACGATCTCGCCGGTGATTGAAGCCCGCAGTGACAATTTGCCTTCGATCTTCGGGGTCGAAAACCCGTCCATGCCGCGCTCGACCACAAAGCCGTGGATGCCGTCGTCTTCGAGCTTGGCCCACACCACCGCGATGTCCGCGATCGGCGAATTTGTGATCCACATCTTGGTGCCGTTTAGTTTGAACCCGCCGTCAACCCGTTTGGCGCGGGTGCGCATGGAGCCGGGGTCGGACCCGGCATCCGGCTCGGTCAGGCCGAAACAACCGACAAATTTGCCGCTGGCAAGTTTTGGTAGGTATTTCTTGCGCTGATCCTCGGTCCCATAGGCATAAATCGGGTGGGCGACGAGGCTGTTCTGGACGCTGATCGCAGACCGATAACCGGAATCGACGCGTTCGATCTCGCGGGCGATCAGGCCGTAGGCCACATAATCCAGCCCTGCCCCGCCATATTCCTCGGGGATCATGATGCCGAGCAGGCCCAGGTCTCCGGCTTCATCCATGATCTCTCGGTCGAAACGCTCGTCCTGGAATGCGGAGCGGACCCGCGGCTCCAGCTTGTCGGCGCAGAATTGCCGGACCGAATCGCGGATCATCCGCTCTTCTTCGTTAAGTTGGTTCTCAAGCCCGAGCGGGTCTTCCCAGTTAAACTCGCCGATGCGTTCTGCCACGTCGACCTTCAAAGCTGCCTCGGCCATGTCCGTCCCTTTGCTCAACTTTCAATCGTCACCTGCTGGATCAGAGCTACTTTATACATAAAGTTAATTCGATCCAACCCTTGCCTTGCCTATTGATAGGCCGACTAGGTCTTTCCCGCAATCATAAGAGCAAAGGCCTGGGTTAGCGCAACCTCGTGGAGAGCGTCAAATCGTCCCGGTTTGCCGCCGTGACCCGCCTGGATATTCATTTTGAGGAGCGTCATCCGGTTGTCGGTGCGTTTGCTGCGCAATTTTGCTGCCCATTTGGCCGGTTCCCAATAAGTGACGCGCGGGTCCGCCAGTCCGCCAGTGATCAGAATGTGTGGGTAGGCCTGTTCGGTAACATTGTCATAGGGTGAATAGGAGTGGATGTATTTAAAGGCTTCTTCGCTCTCGATCGGATTGCCCCATTCGGGCCATTCCGGCGGGGTTAGCGGCAGGTCGGCATCCAGCATGGTCGCCAGTACATCGACAAACGGCACGTCGCCGATAATGCCGAGAAACATATCCGGGTCCATGTTGGCAACGGCGCCGACCAGCAACCCGCCGGCCGACCCTCCCTGTGCGACGATCCGCCCGCGCGATGTATAGCCCGCTTCGATCAAAGCTTCGCCAGAGCTTAAAAAATCATGGAACGTATTTTCCTTGGCAAACATCTTGCCGGCCTTGTACCAGCCATAGCCCTTGTCCTTGCCGCCGCGCACATGGGCGATGGCGTAGACAAAACCGCGATCAACCAGTGACAGACGGGCAACCGAAAACCCGGCGGGTATTGCAATCCCATAAGCGCCGTAGCCATAGAGGAGCAGCGGGGCGCTACCGTCGATTTTTGTGTCTCTGTGATGCAGCAGGGAGACCGGCACCACCTCGCCGTCATGGCTTTTCGCCATGATCCGCCGGGTGATGTAATCACCCGCATCGTGCCCGCTCGGCACTTCCTGTTCTTTCACCAGGATCCGCTCCCGGGTCACCATGTCGTAGTCGTAGGTTCGTGCGGGCGTGGTCATCGAGGAATAGGAGAACCGGATCATGGTTGTATCGAATTCGAGCCCGACCGAAAGGCCGAGCGAATAGGCCTCCTCGTCAAACACGATGTCGTGTTCTTCTCCGCTCGCCAATTCGCGCACCACGATTCGCGGTAGGCTATCGAGCCGCTCGAACCGCACAAGATGGTTGGCTAGAATCGCAAAGTTCAGGATCAGCCGCCCGGGTACGTGGGGAACAACCTCGTGCCAATGTTCAGGGTTCGTCATGTGGTCCGGCGTCGCGACGATCCGGAAATCCTCCGCGCCATCGCGGTTGGTCAGGATGTAGAACTGATTGCCGCCATGCTCGACGCTGTATTCGTGGTTGGTCTCGCGCGCCATAAATAATGCGGGCGCTGTTCCGGGCTGGTCGGTGGGGATCAACCAGACTTCGCTTGATTCGTGATCGTTCGAGGATATCTGGACATAACGCCGGTCAAGCGTTGCCCCGATTCCGACAAAATAGCCGCTGTTCTTTTCCTCAAATACAAGCTGATCGGCGGCGGCGTCCTGGCCCAAAACATGCCTGAAGACGCGTGAAGGGCGGTGGTTTTCATCGAGCCCGACATAGAAGAATGATCCGCTATCCAACGCCCAAACCGGACTGCCGCCGGAATCTTTGATGACATCATCGGCGTCTTTCAGGGTGGCGGTATCGCGCACGCGGATTGAGAAATATTCAGACCCCACATCGTCGTACGAATAGGCGAGCAGCGCATGGTCCGGGCTGTGTGCAACGCCGCCAAGCTTGAAAAATTCCTTGGCCTCAGCCATCGCGTCGCCATCGATCAACACTTTCTCAATGCCACCATCGCGCGGGGTGCGAACAAGCTGGGGATGTTCGGCCCCGGTTAGGAATTTTGTTGCATAGGCGTACGAGCCGTCGGGGACAGGTGGGGAGGAATCGTCTTCCTTGATACGCTTCCGGATTTCCCCGAAAAGTACGTCCTGCAATCCTTCTGTCGGCGCCATGCACTGATCAAGCCAGGCATTCTCGGCATCCAGATGCGCGCGAATTTCGGGGTCCAGCACGGTCGCGTCGCGCATCACCTCCTGCCAATTGTCCGCCCGCAACCATGAATATTCGTCGGTTACGGTGATCCCGTGATGAGTGACGTTGGATGTTTTTGTGGCGGTGATGGGGGCCGGGACAGGTTTACTCACCCTTGCTGTCTTTGCTGAAATCAAGCGCTGCACCGTTCATGCAATAGCGCAAGCCCGTCGGGTCGGGGCCGTCCGGAAAGACGTGACCAAGATGCGCATCGCAATTGGCGCAAGTCACTTCTGTGCGGCGCATGAAAAGGCTGCGGTCTTCGGTTTCGGTGACCGCGCCCTTTTCCAAAGGCGCGAAGAAGCTCGGCCATCCGGTGCCTGAATCAAACTTCGAGTCGGATCCGAAAAGGGGCTCGCCGCAGCACTGGCAATTGTAGCTGCCGGTATCTTTCCGATCGTGATAATCGTGCGAAAATGCGCGCTCCGTCCCGTGCTTGCGGGTTACCTGAAATTGCTCCGGCGTTAAAAGCTCCCGCCACTCGGCATCGGTCTTTTCCACATTAAATCTTGTTTTGCTGCGAGTCATTCGGTTCGCCTTTCTACAATCGTCCCCACGATATAGGCGCTAAACATAGAAAAGCATCATCGTTTCAGCAACAATCGCGGGCTGGTCGGACCCTTCGATCTCCATGGTGACTTGGCTGGTGGAGCGCCAACGATCTTTGTCCTGGACGAATTCCTTCAATTCATAGCGTGCGCGGACTTTCGCGCCGGGCGATACCGGGTTGATGAAACGAACTTTGTTGGAGCCGTAATTGATGACCCGTTTTTTCCCATCGATCCGATAGGTCTTCGGGGAGAGGCCGGTTATCAGCGACAAGACGAGATACCCGTGCGCGATGGTATCGGTCCCAAGTTCTGCCCGGCACCGCTCCGGGTCCACATGGATCCACTGATCGTCGCCCGTAATGTCAGCAAACCGGTCAATCATGTCCTGGGTGACCTCAACCCATTCGCTGATGGCGATCTCGCCACCGACGCATGTGGCAAATTCATCAACAGATTCGAAAATTCTCATTCATCCCGCTCCAGCTTATGCGGCGCCTGAATCTCGGGGCTAGCGCTCAGGCCGCTGCTCTATATCGGAAAGGTTTCAAGGTCCAGAGGGCTTAAAGTTGTGCTCCAAAATACGTGTTGGACATCAACCGGGGATCGGGTTACCGATATGTATTCTTTGCGCCGGTTCCGAATCATGCATTTGGCGTTTTTTACAGTTGTACGTAGCGTGAATTACAAATCGATCTGAGACGTAAATCAGCTGGAGCAGGGAATGCGATTTGTCAGCTTAACGCTTGTCCTATTCGGGTTCTGGCTTCTGCTTTCCGGGCATTACACGACACTTCTTTTGACATTCGGGGTTCTGTCCACGATTGGCGCGGCGGCTTACGCGCGACATATGGGTATCCTCGATTCCGAAGGACACCCGATCCAGCTAATCTTTCGCGCGATTATTTATTGGCCCTGGCTCCTGCTTGAAATTTTCAAGGCAGCTTTGTCGGTGACACGTATTCTCCTCTCTCCCAGCCTGCCGATTTTCCCGACAATGCTGAAAGTGCGCGGCAGTCAGAAATCAGCACTCGGGATCAATATCTACGCCAATTCCATAACCCTTACGCCCGGAACCATCACAGTCGGCGTAAAAGGTCACGACCTCACCGTCCACGCCATCACCGGAGAAAATGCCGACGAACTGGTCGAGGGCGGTATGGACCGCAAGGTGCGAGATTTCGAGGGGGAGGGATAATGGATTCAACAATCATTTATACCGTGGCCGCGATCGCAATCCTGGCTTCGCTGGGGTTAGCTGTATTCCGGGCCCTTGCCGGACCAACGGTCTTTGACCGCGCGCTTGCGGCAAACGCAGTTGGCAACGGCGCGATCATGCTGCTGGCAGTCGTTGGGTTCCTGGCTGGCCGCCCGGAATTTCTCGACATCGGTATCCTCTATGCGCTGCTCAATATTATCGCCACATTGGCGGTCCTGAAATTCTTCCGCTACGGCGACCTTGGTCACGCCGGAGAGGAGCCGGTCGACTGATGCAGGATCAATTGCTCACGCTCATCAGTTGGATGTTCCTGGCGCTGGGAAGTTTTTTCTATCTGGTCGGCGCTCTCGGCCTGTTCCGCATGCCGGACGTGTTTACACGCATGCACGCGACCAGCGTATCGGATACGCTCGGTGTTGGTTTTCTAATCACCGGGATGGCCATCGATGCGGGCTGGAGCTTAAATACCGCCCGTCTGGTGATCATCCTGGCATTCTTGTTTTTCAGTGGCCCCATCGCGACCCATGCTCTGGCACAGGCAGCGCTTCATGCCGGTGTCAAACCGGCTCTCTCAGACGACCGATTGAAAAAGGCCCGGCGCATAAGCGCAACCCGGCGGGCCGCGGGCGGCGGGCGGGATAAATCAACTACTGGTACGGGGACCCGTAAGCGTACCACCCGAAAGTCCAAGTCAACCTCTTCAGGCAAGGGGAGGGCACGGCCATCGAAGCGCTGATAAATATGGTGCTGTTGACGATGATGGCAGTCGTCACGATCGGTGTGGTCCGACTGCGGAACTTGTTCGCAGTAGTCATCCTTGGCGGAATCTATTCGTTTTTGATGGCGAGCGTCATGATCATGCTCGACGCGGTCGACGTCGCCATGACCGAAGCTTCTGTTGGTGCTGGTATTTCAACCGTGTTGATGCTCGGCGTCCTGCACTTGACCAAGATGGAAGAAATCAAACCAGCGCACACCCCCTTGTTGCCATTATTTGTAGCAGTTGTGACTGCGGGTGGGCTGGTCTATGGGACCATCGATTTACCGCCGTTTGGCGACCCCTCGGGCATTATTCACCAGAATGTTGCGCCGTATTATTTGCAAAATTCAATCACAGATACATCGGCGCCCAATGTCGTGACTGCCGTTCTGGCGAGTTACCGGGGCTTTGACACGCTGGGTGAGACAGTTGTGATTTTCACCGCTGGGATTGCCGTGTTGCTGTTGCTGAAAGGCCGCCGTCCGTTGCCTGCATCCGGTGACGGAAAGGCGAAGTCCAGAACCCGTAGACGGAGGCGCAGAAAATGAAGTTTGACACAATTCTACGCGTCGGCACAAAACTACTGCTGCCATTCATTCTGGTGTTCGGGCTGTATGTTCAATTTCACGGCGACTATGGACCGGGCGGCGGTTTCCAGGCCGGTGTCATTGCGGCCGCCATGGTTATTTTCTACGCGATCACTTTTGGGCTGGACGCGGCAAAGCGTGCCATGCCGCCGATTTTAGTGGAAACGCTGATCGGGCTGGGGGTTTTGTTGTACACCGGGGTTGGTGTTGTCAGCATGCTCAAGGGTGGCGAATTCCTGAATTATTCCGTGCTGGAACACGACCCGGTCGCCGGTCAGCATATTGGTATCCTGCTGGTTGAGCTCGGTGTGCTCATTACCGTTTTTGCAACAATGACCGCCATCTTTTACAGTTTTGCAGGCAGGGGCCGGTAATGGCGGCATTCCAGGAACTGGTCCAACACTACAATAGCTGGATCGCCATTTTTCTGATGGTCTCCGGTCTCTATATTGTGGTGGCGCGCGGCAACATGGTCAAAAAACTGGTCGGCTTGGGCCTGTTTCAGACGTCGGTATATTTGATCTACCTGTCGCCCGGTAAAATTATTGGTGGCACCCCGCCGATCCTGTCCGACCAATACACAGTCTATTCCAATCCGTTGCCCCACGTCCTCATCCTGACCGCGATCGTCGTCGGTGTGGCGACCCTCGCGCTCGGTCTGGCGCTTGTGGTGCGGATCAACGAAGCGTTTGGTTCAATCGAAGAAGATGAAATCTTTGAGAAGGATGTTGAAGCATGATCTCGGGCAATCTTCCCGCCCTGCAGGTCGTGCTGCCGCTGTTTGGCGCGATCCTTTGTGCCTTGGCGCGGCGCGGCTGGCTGGCCTGGTTTATTGCGCTGGTGGTAAGCTGGATTGTACCGGTCATTGCCGTTGGCATGATCCTGCAGGTGCTGGATTCGGGTCCGATTTCGTACGCGATGGGCGGCTGGACACCACCGATCGGGATCGAATACCGGGTTGATCTTCTGAATGCTTTTGTCTTGCTGTTAATTTCTGCCGTCGGTGCTGTGATGTTGCCGTATGCAAATCTGAGCGTCCAATCTGAAATAGACGAAGACAAGCAGGCCTGGTTCTACGCCCTTTATTTGCTCTGCCTGACTGGCATGCTGGGGATCGCGATTACCGGCGACGCCTTCAACGCATTTGTGTTCCTCGAAGTATCATCGCTCTCGACCTACGCTATGATCGCGCTTGGCAAAGACCGCCGCGCGCTACTCGCTGCGTACCAATATCTGATTATGGGAACAATCGGCGCGACGTTTTACGTGATCGCCATCGGCATTCTTTATTCCATGACCGGCACGCTGAATATGGTGGATATGTCCAATCGGTTGGGCGACGTCGCGACGGTGCGACCCCTGTTCGCAGCTCTTGCATTTCTGACGGTCGGCATCAGCCTGAAATTCGCGCTATTTCCGCTTCACAGCTGGTTGCCCAACGCCTACGCCTACGCCCCTACATTCGCGACTGCATTTCTGGCTGCAACCGCCACCAAGGCTGCCGTCTATCTGATGCTGCGGTTCTTCTTTGCGGTCTACGGTGTCGCAATTGTATTCGGCATCCACCCGGTCTCGGAAATTCTGATCGTGCTTTCGATCCTGGCCATGTTCGCGGCCTCGATCGTTGCGGTTTTCCAGGACAATATCAAACGCATGCTTGCTTATTCGTCGGTCGCGCAAATCGGCTATATTACGCTTGGGTTCGGCCTCGCCAATGCGCAAGGTCTAACCGGCGCGATCGTCCATCTCGCCAACCATGCGGTGACCAAGGGCGCGTTGTTTCTGGCCGTCGGCGGCATCGTCTATCGGATGGGGGCCGCTCGTCTTGAGGATTTCAAAGGGATCGGGCGACAAATGCCGCTGACCATGGCTGGGTTCACGATCGCCGGGCTTAGCATTATCGGCGTACCGGGAACCGCTGGGTTCGTTTCCAAATGGTATCTGGCGATCGCGGCGCTTGAACAGGGCTGGGGTTGGCTTGTAATCCTGCTGGTCCTCTCGTCGCTCATTTCGGTAATCTATATCGGCCGGGTCGTGGAGATGGCGTATTTCCGCGAGCCCGAGGGCAAGGCGCTTGAGGCGCGTGATATGCCGCTCTCCATGATGATCCCGGCATGGGTAATGATCTTGGGGACAATTTATTTTGGCGTCGAGACAAGCTGGACAGCGGGCATCGCGGCCCAGATTGCCAACGATCTGCTGGCGGGGGTCCAATGACGAGTGAAACCCTCATCATTCTGGCACTCGCCATTCCGGCCGTGGCTGTCGGCATCATTCCGATATTCAACAGCCAGCCGAACCTTCGAGAAACAATTACGCTTAGTGCTGCCGGCCTTTTGTTCATGGCCATTTTCACGCTGTTGATCCGCGTGTTGGAGGGCGAGCGGCCTGAGGTCGAGTTGATTCAGGTGGTCCCGGAATTACCGATCTCATTTGCGGTAGAACCGTTGGGAATGATTTTCGCAGCCGTCGCGGGCACGCTCTGGATCGTCAATTCGATCTATTCAATCGGTTACATGCGCGGCAACAACGAACCACGACAGACACCTTTCTACATGTGCTTCGCACTCGCGATCTCCGCCACTATGGGAATTGCGTTCGCCGACAATCTGTTCACGCTCTTCCTGTTCTACGAAATCTTGACGCTGTCCACCTATCCGCTGGTGACCCACAAAGGTACCGACGAGGCCAGGGCCGGTGGACGCCTCTATTTGGTGTTACTTCTGGGCACCTCAACGGTTCTGCTGTTACCCGCGATTATCTGGACCTGGTTCCTGACCGGTACCCTGGAATTTACCCCGGGGGGCATTCTTGGCGGCAAGGTCGACGACCTGACCCTTGGGCTTCTGCTCGCGCTCTACGTGTTTGGCATCGGCAAGGCGGCGGTGATGCCGGTGCACGCCTGGCTGCCGGCGGCGATGGTGGCGCCAACCCCAGTCTCCGCCCTGCTGCACGCCGTCGCCGTCGTGAAGGCGGGCGTATTCACGATGCTCAAGGTAGTGGTATATATTTTCGGGATTGAAAACCTGGCTGCGACGGGCGCGGGCGACTGGTTGCTGTATGTCGCGGGGTTTACCGTGATAATGGCATCGGTTATCGCGCTGCGGCAGGATAATCTGAAACGCCGGCTAGCCTTCTCGACCATCAGCCAACTCTCCTATGTGGTCCTTGCAACTGCCATCCTGACTCCGATATCGGCGATCGGCGCCGCGATGCATATCGCCGCCCATGCGATATCCAAAATCACGCTCTTTTTTGCAGCGGGATCGGTCTACACCGCAGCACACGTGACAGAAGTGAGCCAGATGCGCGGCATCGGGCGCAAAATGCCATGGACCATGACCGCATTTGCGATTGGCGGCCTGTCCATGATCGGGCTCCCGCTAACCGCAGGGTTCCTCGGAAAATGGTTTATACTGCAAGGCGCGGTCGATAGCGGAAAATGGTTCGCGGTCGCGGTGATCGTCCTTTCGACAATTTTGAATGCCGGCTATTTTTTGCCCGTCATTGTCTCTTCCTTTCTAAAACCGATCGATGAAAAGACCTCGAAGGACGACACAATTTTCCACAACCATGGCGAGGCGCCGCTGCCCATTGTAATCGCTTTGACCCTGACTGCGGCCGGGACCATCGCATTGTTTATTTTCCCGGGCGCGCTCTTTGATCTGGCCTCCGCCATGGTCGACCTTGGCACCGAAGTGACAAACATTGTCCCGGAACCGTCCACTTTGCCTGCAGGAGAGATCGGTTATGAATGACCATTGGCTTGTCAGACCCGATACCATCCGGATGATCTGGATCAGCTCGATTATCGTGCTGGGCTTTACAGTGTTGGCGGATTTTGTAGTCGAACATCATCCTGTATTTGGCATCGATGGGACATTCGGATTTGGGGCCTGGTTTGGTTTTGCGTCCTGCTTGTTGCTGGTTACCGGGTCCAAGGCGATTGGCGCAATCCTGAAGCGCCGGGATACCTATTATGATGATTGATATCGTATTCCCGCCAGGTCTGATCCTGATTGTAGCAGGATTGCTGTTGCCGTTTGTACGGGATCCGTATCGCACGCCGCTAATTCTGGTAGCGCCCATTATTGCCCTTCTGCTAGTTTGGCTACTGCCGGAGGGCCCAGTTCTTACGTTGCAATATCTCGGCTACGAACTGGTGCCGCTCAAGGTGGATGCCCTGAGCCGTTTGTTCGGCACCGTCTTCGCGATCATGGCGTTTGCGGGCGGGATGTTCGCATTGAAGCAGGCGCGCACCCTCGAACTTGCCTCGGCCTTCGTCTATGCCGGCGCCGCCCTTAGCGTTGTCTTTGCCGGCGATCTCATCACCGTGTTTATTTTCTGGGAAGTCATGGCGATTGCGTCAACGCTGTTGATCTGGTCCAACGGCGGTGGAGCCCTGGCTGCCGGGCAACGGTATGCGGTCATTCATTTACTGGGCGGCGTGATCCTGATGGCTGGGATTGCGGGTGAAATTGCCACAACCAACTCGATCGCCTTTCAGGCAATGGAAGCAGACACTTGGCCGCGCTGGCTGATATTAGCGGGGTTCTTGATCAATGCCGGCGCCCCGCCGTTGGCCGCGTGGCTTCCAGATGCCTATCCGGAATCGTCTTGGTCCGGCATGGTCTTCCTGTCGGCCTTTACAACAAAGACGGCGGTTTTTGTCCTGTTGCGGGGATTTCCGGGCGCCGAAATTCTGATCTATATCGGCCTCTATATGGTGTTCTACGGGATCGTATACGCGATCCTTGAGAACGATATGCGGCGTATCCTGGCCTATTCCATCGTCAACCAGGTAGGGTTTATGGTGACCGGCATCGGGATCGGTACGGAGATGGCGCTCAATGGCGCCGCCGCCCATGCATTCGCGCATATCCTGTATAAAGCCCTGTTGTTGATGTCGGCGGGGTCAGTCCTGTATCAGACGGGAAAACGCAAATGTACTGACCTTGGCGGCCTGTTCCGTACTATGCCGAGAACAGCCCTGTGCGGGATCATCGGCGCGCTCTCGATATCCGCCTTCCCGCTGACATCCGGGTTCATCTCAAAATCGATGATAAGCCAGGGCGCGGCCGACGAAAACATGATGATTGTCTGGATGTTGCTGGCTGCTGCCTCCGCCGGCGTATTCCTCCATGCCGGCATCAAGTTCCCGTGGTTTGTCTTCTTCCAGAAAGATTCCGGGATGCGTCCCTCAGAGCCACCCCGCAGCATGTTATTGGCCATGTATATCCTGTCTATTTTTTGCATCGGACTTGGCATCTTCCCCGGTTTGTTATACGCACTGTTGCCCTATCCGGTTGACTACGTGCCGTATACTGGATCCCATGTCGTATTCCAGTTGCAACTACTGTTATTCTCGGGTTTGGCTTTCTTCCTATTACTCAATCTTTTGACAAGGACTTTGACGATCACGCTTGATTTCGACTGGTTCTACCGGGCGTTTGGCAGGAAATTGGCGCTTGAGTTCGACAATTTCTCCATAAAAGCCTGGTCGACGCTTATAGCGAGCGGTTATCGTGCGGTAGAAAAATTCATTGCGACAATATACCGCCACTATGGACCGAACGGCATTCTTGCGCGAACTTGGCCAACCGGTAATATGGCGTTTTGGACAACCGCTTTGCTGGCGGCGTATCTTTTGATTTATTTTTTGTGATTTTTAGTGCAATATTCGCTGCATCCTGATATTGGATATAAACATTGAGTGAATCTTTGTTCGAAGTGTATTAAATGACGAAATATTAGGCCTGTCCCAACGTAAGCAAAGTTGCCGTATGGGAAGCATGGCTGAATACATTGGTTGATTGCGACCAAGCAAATATTTTTCGAAATTATTATTGATTGCAAGTAATGAAATTGCTATCTCCGGATCGGCAATTTTCTGATTTTGAGGCAGTAGTCATCAGCCGGTCCTGTCCTGGACAGATCGGCGCCAACGCGTATTTCAATGGAAAGGACGAAGAAATGTCTGAAATTGTTGTCGAACAGGACAGCGTATTGATCGAATTGACGTCGGATATTGTTTCCGCTTATGTCAGCAACAACCCGGTGGTCGCTTCCGAGCTTCCTAGCGTCATTGTAAATGTTTACGCCGCGCTGCAGCAGGTAAATTCAAGTGGTGTCGAACCTGAAAAGGAAAAACCCACACCAGCCGTGTCGATCCGCAAATCGATTACAGACGACTATATTATCTGTCTGGAAGACGGCAAAAAGTTCAAGTCTCTGAAGCGGCATCTGCGTACCCATTACGATCTTTCGCCTGAGGATTATCGCGAGCGTTGGCGGCTGCCAGTAGACTATCCGATGGTGGCGCCAAACTACGCCAAGGCCCGTTCCGAACTGGCAAAACAGATGGGTTTGGGTAGAAAGCGGACGTCCGCCGGTTCCTGACCCCGTATACTGAATTTGCGGGTCTAAAGGTAGCGAATTTCCATTACTATCGGCGCTATCCAGATCGCGTCGACGTCAAATTTTACAGGACCGGTGTCTGAAACCGAAACGATGATCAGACGTCGGTCCAGTAAGACTACTCGCCCCAGAAAAAGCGCCTCTTCTTTCGATAATACCAGGGCATCTCTCCCCTGCGCTTCGATCTGGTTGGTATTCGCCAACCGATTGCCAATCAGTGTCGAGCCGGCCCTGTACAAGCCGATTGCATCCGATAATCGCACAGCAACTGGGTCCTGTGCTGGTGCTGTCAATGAGAGATACTCCACCTGATCTAGACCCGATACGTTGTGCTTGATTCCGTCGGGCCCCAAGTGGCCATACAAGGGAATTCCTGCAACGCTTTGGTCCCGGATAAGATCCACCGCACGAACGGAAAACGCGCTGGCAAATCGCTCCAGCCAGTCGGTTGAGACCGTCATGTTTGCGGTTTCAAGCCGCTGCACAGTCTGGGCTGTTGTACCGACAAGGTCTGCGACTTGCCGTAGCGTCCAACCCTTCGCCTTGCGTAATTCTCTGATGCGCGTTTCCATAATGCACCTCGGTAGTGGTATATACAAACTTTCACAATACGAAAAACTTATCCCCGTTTGTCACAAATATCGTAAAGTGACAAACATGGGGTTATATTCCTACCACTTTAATATGAATCATCAACTGTATACACGTATAGATAGGTGCAATAATGCAGGAAAGTCATTTTAACGGGGCAACTCGTCCACAAATTTCCACAATATTTTCAAATCAACTGGTGCCGGCGGGAACGCCACGTCTCAACAACAAGATTGTACGCCGCGAATTTACGATTGAGCGACCGTCAAATTCCTATTTGAAAACAGAGGATGGTCTTGGGTCATTATTGGCGGGCGCCGTGGCCGCTGCGTTCGGGATTCCCAAACACGAAATCACGTCGCGCAGCAGACGTCGCGCCCCGGCCGCATTCGCGCGCCAGGCTGCCATTTACCTGGCCCATGTAGGGCTCGGCCTGAGCTATACCGAAGCGGGTCGAATTTTTCGCCGGGATCGGACCACTGCCGCCCATGCCTGCCGAATAGTGGAAGAACGACGCGATGATGCGTGTCTGGATGCCTGCCTCGACTATTTGGAAGCCGCGCTGCGTTCGCGCCTGGATGTTCCACGAAAATGACGCGGCAGAAACCTGGAATTCGAGGGAGGCCAAACGGAGTCCCTGCATCCGGCGGCTCGTACAACAAAGATATTCTGCGCGCGCTTCGAAAGTTGACACGCCTGCCTGGGGGGCTGCCGCCGGGCAAGGACACCCAGCCGCTGCTGCAAGTGCTCCGGCGCCACGATTTGATTGTCGAACTTGAGGACGGCAATTGGGCCATTAGCAGCACCGGCAAGGCGTGGTTGCGCCGGGCTTTGTCGGGCACCGATCCCTGGCTCACCCAGCACCAGGATATCGGCGTTGCAACTGTTGAAGTCGACGGCGTGCGCCGGTCCGTAACTGTAAACTTGAGCGAATCGCCACTCGCATGGCTGCGCAAGCGAAAGGGACAGGACGGGAAATCATTGTTGGACGATGCGCAATTTTCCGCTGGAGAGCGTCTGCGGATGGATTTTACACGGGCCCAGTTGACCCCCCGCGTGACGGCCGATTGGTCAGCAATGGCTCAGTCTGGTTCGCGGCGGAGCAGCGGCAGCGCCGGGCAGGTGGAGATGCTTGATTCAACAGTCGCTGCACGCCAGCGGTTCAACCGTGCCATTCAGGCTGTTGGCCCCGAATTAGCCCCGGCACTGATCGATGTCTGCTGTTTCCTGAAAGGGTTGGAGACGGCCGAGCGGGAAAACAAATGGCCAAAACGTTCAGCAAAACTGGTCCTGCAAATCGCGTTGTCGAGCCTAGCCCGTCACTATGGTTTGACTGCGACCCAGGCAGGTCATAGGCCGATCGGATCCCGGATGCGTCATTGGGCAGAGTCTGGATACCGGCCGGAAATCGATCCGGAAGTCTGAAGCGATGGCGTTAGGCCGGTTCCAGAGCGTTCCGCGCATCGCGCTTGATGCGGTCGACCATGGAGAACAGGCCGTTCGAACGTTGTGGCGTTAAATGTTCCTTGAGGCCGAGTTGGCTGAACGTGGTCACCGGGTCGGTTTTCATAATTTCCTCGGCGGATCGGTTGGAAAAAATTGCAAATAAAATTGCAATCAGACCGCGCACGATATGTGCGTCACTATCGCCAACAAATTTCAAGTGCGGAAAATCCGGATCGCTTTTGTCGACTTTCGAACTTAGCCAAACCTGGCTGACGCAACCATTGACCTTGTTGAGGTCGGTCCGCTCAGATTCAGACAGCGGTTCCAGCGCCTTGCCAAGCTCGATGACATACCGGTAGCGGTCTTCCCAGTCATCGAGGAATTCAAAATCTTCAATTATACCGTTGATTGACATGGTGCTTCATCGCATGAATTTTGTTTTCTGCGACGAATATAGGAGCTGCCGGGCTGGCTGGCCACTCGGCGGGCATAATTTTTTAGGGAAGAAATGCGCCGCAAGCAATAAAGGGCAGGGAAAATCGCTTGCGGCGCGTGGCAGGTATGAACTGCCAAACGTGTTGGACTTGATTACGCGAGAGGCCCTTGGGTGTATTTCAGTCTCGCGAAGCCCAAATCAGTGGTTTATGCGTTGTCGTTAAACGGTCCGCCCCAACGTGGCTGAAGGTCGCTCTGGTTGAGCGTATTCCGACCATCCGGTGCTGGCGCAGCCTCCACATTCAGTGACCGCGCGGGTTGCGTCGTCGGTGTCGTAGAGCCTTCCTCCGCGACATATTCCATAAGGAGCTGTGCGCCGTAGCGTGCTTTGTTGCCAAAGGTCTCGGCGGCGGCCCGGCCGGCATCGCAAACGTCGGGGGAACGCTCACAAATGGATGAGACATCCGAGATGGTGGCTTTGGCGGCCTCGAATACCTCACTCGCGCTGATTCGGTTGCCGGACTGTTGACCGTCCCCGGCCTCGGTAGTTTGTTCAGCGGGAAGAAGAAGAATTACAATAGAGAGCCAGAAGGCTGTGCGAATTAGAAACATTGTTTTGCCCTTTCACGTTTCGATTGGGGCGGTTATAGCAATGTGAAATATATATTTTCGAAAAATACACAGTAATATTCGAGTAAAATTGGAATAAATCTTGTATAAAATTTTAAATACTAATTTTTGAATCAAGTTTTCAGAAGATTTTATAGCAATTTGAGAGAAATTTGATTCAAGTTATACACAGATTTGATTCAATTTTTATCTATTTAAAATCGAATAAAATCAATATCTTATCCTGTTTTTGTCGCTGTCATCCCGTCTTGAGCCCAGGTGTGTGATGGGAAAGACGAGGGTCAAAAACGGATTTTCACTTAAACAACAAGTATACTTCAACACATTCGCTGCAATTTTTCTTAGGCGTCTATTTACCAACAATATCATTCAGGTGCCTGAAATCCTGGCCAGATAAAAAACCCGCGGAAAACTGCGCTTTTTGAAATGTTTAAGCATCCGTCGTTTCACCCTTCATTAAAGCGCAGGTGGGACCATGATCTGGTAACAGTTAAGAGGAAAGCGCTTCCAAGGCGCTTCAGTGTGGCGTGCGTTTGCGTAACGGGATTTCCAGTCTGGATTGCTGGTTCGAGACCCTGGTTCATCCGTCAGTCAAGACGGACAGGGTAATTAGAGCTAGGCATCGGTCATTTATATCTTCGCATTTCCTGGGCGGCTTGTTGGCTCTGTGTGTCATCCCGGTCTATCTGGCCGTATTCGGCCCGCCGGATCTGGTCGAAGCCTTGGCATTTGCCTGGTTCGTGTCGCCGGTGACCATCGCTGTTCTTCTGTCAAAGACCGGGCGGTACAAGACAGCGCACACCATTTCGGCAATAAACCTGTCTGGACTGGTTACCTTTGCGGCGACCCTGACGGGCGGATTGAGCTCATTTCTAATCGCTTGGATGCTGGTTGTGCCGATCGAAGCGGCTTTGTCTGCGTCAAAACGGGTGATAGTCGTCGCCATGACCTGCGCGATCGCGGCCTTGTTCGGTCTTTGGGGGGCGGAGTTTCTTGCGATTCTCCCTGCGCCTCGCCAATTGGGTCTTAGCGACGGGCTGTTACTGGTGCTTGGAACCGGTTCGGCAATTGCTTATGCCGGAGGTGTGGCCCTGTCGGTGCACAATATACATAAGGAATCGGAACAATCCGTCCGGGACTCTGAGCGCCGTTACCGGCTCATGTCGGAAAATGCCACGGACCTGATTACCCGCCACCGCCCGAACGGCCACGTATTGTTCGCCTCCCTTGGCGCCGAGCGCTTTGTCGGTTGCACAGCAGAGACATTGATGGGCGAGGGGTTCTTCGACCGGATCCTGGTGGCAGATCGCCCCGCATACCTGACCGCCATTGCCCGCGCCGCACGGGGCAATGGCGAGACCTCGGTGGAATTCCGCCTGGAGGGCAATTGTAAAGGCCATGCGGATCGAGAGATCGGATTTTTCTGGGTCGAAATGAGATGCCGGAAAATCAGGTATTCAGGGCAAAACGACGAGATCGTTGCCGTGACACGTGATATTTCCGAGCGAAAAGCCCAGGAAACCGCGCTGACGCAATCGCGCGAAGAAGCTGAACGAGCGAGCCTCGCCAAGACCCATTTCCTGGCCAATATGAGCCACGAACTGCGTACCCCGCTCAACGCGATTATCGGGTTTTCCGAAATCCTGACCGATTCCACCGACGGGGCCGATAAAGCCGTGCACAACAGGGAATACGCCTCCCTGATCCACGAAAGCGGGCGACATTTGCTGAATGTTGTGAACGATATTCTGGACATGTCCAGAATCGAAACCGGTAAGTTTGAGATATTCACCGAACATTTCGACCCGCGCCCCATGATCGATATCTGTTGCCAGATGGTCAAGCCACAGCTCATGAGCGCCCAGTTGGAAATCGTACAGAATGTCGCCCCGGATCTGCCTGAAATCCTCGCGGATGAGCGTGCCTGCAAGCAAATATTGCTCAACCTTCTCTCAAACGCCATCAAGTTTTCTGAACCTGGCGGCAAGGTTTTTGTCGATACATCCATCATCGACGGTTCGATGGTGATGGCGATCAGCGATACCGGCGTTGGAATTTCCGAGCACGATCTCCCACGCATAGGCAATCCATTTATTCAGGCCGACGCTGCGTACAACAGGAAGCACGAGGGCACCGGCCTCGGTCTCTCCGTCGTCAAGGGATTGGTCGCCTTGCATGGCGGCACTATGTCTATCGATAGCCAGGAAGGCATCGGTACCACAGTCAAGGTACGCCTGCCGGTTAACGGGGCAGAAGAAGCAGATATGGGTGTCGCGACGACGGGGCTCCCCGTACGCATTCTAAAATCAGCATGACAGGGAACGCGGAATATGTCTGATCGAGAAGAGAGACCCCGACACTACGTTCGAAATTTCTTGCTTGTCTCGGGGTTTCTCGGAATGGGGTTTGTGTGGGCGAACGCGCTGTTGTGGCAGTCGGGGCCGCACCCAGCACCTCTTTTCAGCGAGACCCGTATTGCCCCGACCCAGACCACCGGAAGCCTGGAATTCTTGAGCGTATCGCGACCCCAACACTTGGCCCCCATACCCCAACTTCGAGATCAACTGGACGAGCAGTTTTATAACGATCTACAGGCCGCACTGAAATCCCTCGGGTATTATTCCGGGGACGTGGACGGGATCGTTGGACCAATGACCCGCAACGCGATTTCGGCTTACCAGGTAGCCAAAGGCGTGACCGCAACGGGTCAGCCGACCAATAAACTTCTTCAAGACATTCGCCAGTCGGCCCAACAAGAGTCCCAAAATCGAGGCTCGGCGCCGCTTGCCGATGACCAGCAAACCATCCTTTCGCTGCAACGCGTACTGGCGGATCTCGGCTATGGCCCGGGGCCGGTGAACGGCGAACTATCGGGGACAACCGAAGACGCGATCAGGCGATTTGAAGCCGATCGTGGCATGCCGCAGACCGGGCAGGTATCAGATATCGTGCTGCGCGAGCTATCATCCGTATCCGGTGTCCAGATCGACCCCCAGTCCTGATCCACAATTGCTCCAATTCCCAATCCCGTTTACTAGGCTGTCCTGCTAGATTGGTTTTCTGCAGGAGATCTTGAATGCGGCTCAAATCGTCAATATGGATATCAGCCTATATTCGCCGCTGTGAGCAGTCCCACGCGCCCGTCATGGTGGTGCGCCGGGGCGAGGATGCGGCCGGTGCGATTTATATCAAGGTGAACCGGCTGGATGGTACAGCGACGATCCTGGCACCGGCGCCGCAAACGGCCTTATCCGATCATCCCGAAAGTCGGCGATGGATGCCACTCCGCGATGGATCGGTGATGCCTGAACCGGATGCGGATAATATTCTGACACGGGAAATCTCTTTCGACCCCGATATTTGGATACTCGAAATAGAAGACCGTCAGGGACGGGATTTTCTGGACGACGAAAAGGTCGAGGGCTGAAATGTTACCCGACCCGGCGCCCAAATTCCTTCCGTCGGGCAGTTGGCGCGGTAGAATCACCAATCGTTGCGACCTGTTCTGCAACCTTCTGCTCGAATTCCTTGCGCTGAACTGAACTGGACCGTACGAGGACCTGATCGTGAATGGCCGGTTTCAGTTTCACGTTTTCGGTTGCGCCGCTTGCGGGCACGTTGCGGTTCCAGATATGCAGGAAATGCCACCCGGCCGCGGGCGAAATCCTCTCGTAAAGCTCGCTGAGCGCGAATACCCGCTTGATCGATTCGGATACCGTCGGATTGTAAAGCAGCAAAAGGGTTGTGAACGATTCGCTCCTAAATCCAGCTGCC
Organism: Hyphomicrobiales bacterium; assembly: GCA_021775855.1. Taxonomy (GTDB): domain Bacteria; phylum Pseudomonadota; class Alphaproteobacteria; order Rhizobiales; family NORP267; genus NORP267. The sequence goes on along the minus strand of JAJFGZ010000040.1, from coordinate 44,573 downwards.
TTGCAGGCAATCGCGAAAGGTTCGCCTTCGGTGTCGCGCATTATTTGTCCCATGAGCGCGGGCGAAATGCCCAGCAGTTGCGCCATGATGTGCTGGAAAGCATCTTTTTTGCGTGCGGTAAGAAGCGAGGCCAGTCCCGCCAGCGCGGTTTCTCGCTCGGTTTCGCTGCCGATCCGGATCGGTGCCCGCTCAAGACCACCGGCAATCTCGGCCGCCGGAGATACCAGGTCGATAATCTTTTCGCGCATGGTTGCACTAACAGACCAGAACAGGCCGGAAAGCGCGCCGGCATTTAAGTCTTCGCGGGTGGTCAACGCTTCGGCTAGCCCGGCATTGTGCTGGCTCCGTGCGGCAATCCGTGTGAGCGAAACTTCATCTATTCTTGCGCCTGGATTTCGCGCGATTGCTTCAAAGACGTCGTCTTCGCCGCCGATGATCAGCGCCGAGATAAGGTCATGGTCCACGCGCGGTCGTGACGCGATTGCCACCCTATGCTCGGTCGTTGCATTGTTGACCACATCGACAAGGTCCGCGTCGCTGAGCGCGGGCGAATGGGTCAGGATTGTTCGCGCGACCGCGATGTCATCGCGGGCAAGAAACCGGACAACTTTTTTGGGCGCGTAGCGAAGATTGGCAAACCGTTCTGCGACTTCTATGCGCATGGTCATCCCGGCTTCGCCAATGAGACCCGCCAATACATCCTCGTGAAGCGACCTCTCCCGGTCACTCAGGTTCCCATCGTCATGAATGAATAGATCAGTCATAACCCTTATGACGGTTTGGCGCCGTTCGGCTTCGGCTGATGGCTCAGCGCTGATCGGCCGCGTAATCGGGTTACTCCGGTTATCCTTCAATACTGATTCCATTGGTCTAGCTTTCATGGCCCGTTGTGCTGTGCTTTGTCCTAGGAACAAATTTAGCCCCGAAACCGTTAGCGCTTTCTTAACCATGACAGCGCCTTAATCACTTTGTTCAGGGGCCTATTGCGGATTGCATAGGCGTGGTCACAAGCGGCCGTCCGACACCAGGAGGGGAAGATGGCGAAGATACTGAAGTTCGAACCAAGAGAATCTTTGGGTCACGAACCAGATCAACTGAACCGGTCATCTGGACCGGCCGATATAGTGATTTTTCCTGGCGTCCGGGTTGAGCGGGAAGCTTTCAAACTATCGGACCGTCTTGATGATCCAAAAAAATCTGCAAAACGCGCACGCCGCTCTAAACAAACCCGAAAATGAAGCGCGTAATCCCGCTTCGGAATTCCGTATTTCAATCATACCCAGTTCTGCGGACCCTGGCAGCGCCCGCAATTTTTGCGGTTGCACTTTCGGCCTGCACCGAAGTTGGTGATTTCGACCGCCCCAAAATATCGATTCGTGATACGGCTTCAATTTTAGCTGTTAGCTCTGACGCCTCCGCCTATGCGGAGCAGTTTTACTCGGACTATTCCCTCACATACAAAGAAGAGCGCATGCGATCCCTCGGCTATCGGTTGATCCAGCCTCTTGGCATTGAGCCCCGATACCGTGACGTGATGACATCGCTCCGTTATACGCAGTCCGGGTTTACCGAGCGCCCATTCAGCAGCGGTGATCCGTATTACGAGTATCTGCGCCAAAATCATGAACGTTATGAAGACGCTCTGTGGAACAAATTGATCCGCGATATTCAGGATGACGCTGACTCCACACCGAGGTTTACCGCCGCTGCAGAACAGGTATTTGATCAAGACGCTCGTCGCCTTGAGATATTCAGTGCACGAAACTACACACGTCTGGATCAGCGCGATCTGATTGCGCGGGTCGAGGAAAATAGCGAATTTATCAAGCTGGTCACCGACTCGCTGGCGGATCGGATTTCCGCTTATCGCCAGGCAATAGACCGGGCGGAGCTTGAGTCCCCGTCCGATCTGGTATTCACCGCGCGCTCAAAGATAGAAAACCTTGCATATCAGTACCAGCAGTTGGTCTGGGTGGATGGCGACAGGAATGGAGCGGTGGCCGGGCAAGAGGCTGCGAATTCTGTCTATTCAGTTATAGACCCGCCGATTGTCGATTTATCCGGCGGGTAGGCCTGTTCCGCTGAGGCAGGACTGGACTTATTCCCCTGACGGTCGAATGATTGGTACGGGGAAAACACTTTCGGTTTCCTCAACATCCAGGATAGATGAATCGATCTGACAACTGGAATTTTCCAGCGCAGCGATTGCGTTTGCGCGAAAACTTTCCTCGTGTACCAGTACGCGCAAAATGACCAGCCCGTACCGGTCGGGAGATTTAACCGGCAGCAGATCCGCTGCATCATTGCCAACATCGTCCAACCCTTCCGGGAGCATCGCAAGGATCTGCTGCTGATCGGCCACCCAGAGCGTCAGAGTTTTTGTTCCGGCGCTGCGATTGTTGAGAGTATAATAATTGCCGGCGTAGCGGTCGTAAATTCCGACTGACCAATAGCCCTGTGGGATATCCACTGCGACCCTCAACGGGCCTTCTGCAAGATCAAACCGGCATACCGCGTATTCCAGATTGGGGTCCATATCGGCGATGGCTTCACCGAACGGCGTCGCTGCGGGTAGAATATTGAGATGATTAAAACTGCCGTATCTTGCAAGCCGGTTCCAGGCATCGCCGGTCGCAAAAATCGGCAATACCAGAACGGCAACAACGTGAATGATACCCGCAAGGAACAATCCACCGAGTATCCAGGCAAATGTCCTCATCCCTGACAATCCTCCCGCTCAATTGACGGTAAAATCGGGTCGGCAAGTCCACCATTTGTCTTCATCGAGGTGTCGTAAAGTCGCAAAGTCAGGACAATAACGTTATTAGACCCGGCCGGGATCCAGTTTCCGGCTCGTGCTTTCGGTCCCAAATGTACGATAAACCCGCCATCTGGCTCGCGTAGAATGCTGAGACTATTGAAGCCATAGCGTGCCGCCGGATTGTCGATCAGCGTGCCTTCGTCCGTAGTGGCGGTCAATGTCCAAACCCGTGTATCAAGTGGTTGGCCTTGGATCCGGAAGGTGCAGTCACTACTTAGCGTGTTGCCTTCGTTGTCAGTTGCTGCGTGAAAATAAATTGCCTCCGCCGCAGCCAGGGGAATACGCCCTGTCCGCGCCAGCATGGACTGGGTGTAAGGGTCGGCATTGGGATCGCCGGCGGCAATCCAGGAGACCCACGGTCCTTTGCGCACCTGTTCGATTCCAGCACTCCCCTGGATCGTAAGCCATACCGACCCAAGGCCAAAAATCGCAGCAATCACCAGGGCAACGATCAAGTTTCCTAATATTTTCACAGAGATTGCTCAACTATCGTTGCCATCGAAGACCTGCTTTTACCTGCTGCGAAGCTGATGGCGACGGCCGGATCGATCATTTGATCGGCGCTCTATTGGGTTGCTGATGACGAATTATCGGGAGATTGCAGGCGGACGCCCTGCACCAGGCGGGTCCCAGTATTTGGCTGAAGCACCGAGACCGGACCTTGCACATCAGGACCCTCAGGTTCACTCACGACAGCCGCATTCCGGAACAAGCTTTCAAGTCCCGTCAATGTATCTTTCATCGGCCTTGAAAGCGTTGCAACTTGTGCGCCAATCCCGGCCGGACCGTTGCCGTTACTGTCAGAAGCGAGAAGCATATCACGATTCCGGGTCAATCCACGCGGATCAGTCGCACCAAGGATGGGCGGAATATCGTAGTCTGTATGGGCCATGATCATGAACTGCTTCCAGGTCATTGCCGGCAACGACCCGCCGGTCATTCGTCGCGTCGAGGAGAAGTTGTCGTTGCCGAACCATACCCCGGCAACGTAACGCCCAGTATACCCCATAAACCACGCATCCCGATAGGCCTGGGTGGTTCCGGTTTTCCCGCCTGCTACGGTGAAATCAAGCTGTGCCCGTCGGCCCGTACCTGATTCCACTACATTGGTCAGCATGGAATTCATATAGGAAATATATTGGGGGTCCACGATCTGATCATTTTTTGAGCCATCGCGTTCGTGATCGTAAATAACCATGCCTTCGCTATTGCGAATTTCGAGAATCCCAAACGGAGTTGCACGGCGCCCGCCATTGGCAAATACGGTGTAGCCGCCTGTCATGTCGAGGACAGTGACCTCGTTTGTCCCGAGCGGCAGCGATCTGGTCATGACGAAATTATTTCTAAGTCCCAGAAGTTGCGACGTCTCGACAATCTTCTGGATTCCGAATACCCGGGAAAGGCGAACGGGGATTGTATTGATCGAGCGCGTCAGCGCTGTCATCAAGGTGACCGGGCCGCGGTAGGAACGGCCGTAATTGCGTGGTGACCAGTTGCCGATTGTGATCGGCGCATCGAGCACCACACTCTCTGGCGTGAAACCGTTCAGCATTGCGGTCATGTAAACAAACGGTTTGAACGCCGAGCCGGGTTGGCGAAGTGCGTCTGCCGCACGATTGAACTGGCTCTGTCCATAATCGCGCCCCCCCACCATAGCGCGGACGGCGCCGTCGAGTTCGTTGACCACCATCGCGGCTTGCTCCGTCCCGTATTGAGTGCCGAACTGGCGCAAAGAGGCGTCGATAGCGTTTTCGGCCGCCTGCTGAAGGCGAATATCAATCGTCGTCTGGACGTAAAGTACATAATCTTCGCCATTGCCCAATCGTTGCGCTTCCGAAAAAGCCCAATCGAGAAAATAATTGGGGACGTAATTATTCGAACGGTCCACCGGTGTCGCCGGATGTTGCCGCGCGCCAAAAACTTCGCCCTCGGTCAGGAAATTCGCTTCCACCATGTTGCTCAAGACCACATTTGCGCGCGCGCGCGCGGCGGGCAAATTGGCGTGCGGTGCAAATCTGGAGGGGGCCTTGAATAATCCTGCCAGCATTGCGGCTTCGGCAATTGTTACATCGCGGATCGATTTTCCAAAATAATATTCCGCAGCGGCCTCAGCGCCGACTGTTCCGCCTCCAAGATAAGCGCGGTCAAGATATAGTTTCAGAATTTCCCGTTTTGTGAGGCGGGCCTCAAGCCAGACAGCGAGGAAGGCTTCCTTGATTTTTCGCTGGATTGTCCGCTCGGAAGTCAGGAAAATATTCTTGGCTAGCTGTTGGGTAATCGTGCTGCCACCCTGGACAACGCCGTCGGCCTGAACATTTTCGGATATGGCGCGAATCAACCCAAGGAAATCGATGCCAAAATGATCAAAAAACCGGCGGTCTTCGGTCGCCAATATGGCTTGAATCATGTGATCGGGAAATTCGTCCAGAGGCACAGTTGCATTCGTGATGATGCCCCGGTTGCCAATTTCGTTGCCATATCGGTCGGTGAAGGTGACGCTGTAATTGCTCGATCGCAACCAGTCGTCGGTCGTCTCGTCGAATGCCGGTTGGGCAAGGAACAGCATCAACATGGCACCCATTACGCCGAAGGATGCGCCGTCTGAAACGATCTCGATTACGACGCGTTTGAACCCGCCAACCTGGAATCGGTTCATCCAGGTCGAGAAAGCCTGATATCCATGACGCAATGCTCGGCCAGCGGCGAACATGGTGCTGTCGACCCACGAATCGACCTCAACCAACCGTAGCCCGGCGCGCCTGTTTTTTCTGCCCAAGAACGGGTCTCGCAAGGTAGTTCCCCGCTATATTCAATCAATTGTCGTTTGCCACCCGTCACATGTTATGTACCCTTGGGGCGGTTGAGACAACCTTCTATCAACAACGTGCACGCTTGTTTAGCCTGTCTCTCAGTTAATGCTAACACTTGGAAATTTCTATGGCGGAAAAAGCCTTTTGGGTAAAAAAAACGCTGGACGAAATGACCGAGGAAGAATGGGAATCTTTATGCGACGGGTGCGGACTTTGCTGCCTCATCAAGCTTGAGGATGAGGACACGGAAGAAATTGCCTATACGGATGTTGCCTGCGAGCTCCTCAACATCGGTATTTGCAAATGCAGCGATTATCCCAATCGCCACAAACAAGTGCCGACCTGCATCCCGCTCAATCCCCGGAATATTAAAGAAATTGGCTGGTTACCGGTGACCTGCGCATACCGCCGGCTGGACGAAGGCCAGGGACTTCTCCCTTGGCACCCCCTCATTACCGGTGATCCTGATAGCGTCCATCGAGCGGGGGTTTCGATCCGCGATTGGGCAGTGCCGGAAGGGCAGGTGACTGAAAAGGACTTGCCCGGCCATATACGATCGATCATGGAAAAGAATGGGAAAACCAACGGTGATGAATAATAAATCACGAAATGCGTAAAAATATATTGACACTGTAACGCTACATGTGTATCTTCCTGTTACTGTCCGATAAATGCCTCTGAAGATGCCGGGCGGTTTTCAAAAATAAATTCAAAGATTTGCCTGAATGACGGACGCTGGTTCTGGTCGCTGGCCTGAAATTCACCGTGCCTATATTGAATCTAGTGAACCGGTATCGGCGATTTGTACCCGCTTCGGTATTTCAACCAGTTCGTTATACAGCCGCGCCCGGGTCGAAAATTGGCCCCGGCGTCAGCGTGCGAAAAGAACGGCAAGACCCACCATTGTCGCCGGAAACGTACAGAATGACATGCTGGTTGCTCGACTTTACGACACATTGTGCCAGCAAATGAAAGCCATCGAGGTACGCTTGCAATCAATGCCCGACATTGACGACAATAACACTACGGCGACTGCTGAGCGAGATGCCCGGACCCTTTCAACGCTGGTTCGAACCCTGGAAAAGCTGATCGAGCTTCAGGCCGGCGCAGCAGCCGGGGCCCGAACAGCGGATGACACCAGAACGGACTTAGATGCCGATAGATTCCGTCTCGAAATTATCCGTCGCATTGAAGAATTTGAAGGATGACAACAGGCTCACGAATTTTCTGAACAGTCTCGACCCGGCAGAGCTTGAACAGATCATCTTCGACTGGCCGGTATGGGCGCGGGCCGAACAGCTGGCGCCAGGAATGGACTGGACGACCTGGCTGATCCTGGGTGGCCGAGGTGCCGGAAAAACCCGGGCCGGGGCCGAGTGGGTCCGCGCACAGGCGCTGCGCCCACCGGACATCGACCAGCGGGTACCGGGGCGCATTGCCATCATCGGCCGCACGCTGGACGAAGCCCGCGATATCATGGTCGAGGGATCATCCGGGCTCATGGCCATCCACCGGGAGTGCGAAAGGCCAGAATTTGTGGTTTCACGCGGCCAGGTCGTTTGGCCCGGCGGGACGATCGGTGAAGTGCTGTCGGCGGACAATCCTGATTCCCTGCGGGGCCGGCAATTCGCCGCCGCCTGGTGCGATGAAGTCTGCAAATGGCGTTACCCCCGCCAGGCATGGGACATGCTGCAATTCGCCCTTCGCCTGGGCGCTCGACCGAGGCAGGTTGTGACGACGACCCCCCGGCCGATGGAATTGTTGAAATCGCTACTGGGTGATCCGGCTGTTGCCGTTTCGCGGATGACCACAAACGACAACCGACAAAACCTGTCGAGCGCGTTTTTTACGGCGGTTATCGACCAATACCAGGGCACCCGCCTTGGCAGGCAGGAGCTGGACGCTGTTCTGCTCGAAGATCGTGAAGACGGCCTCTGGTCCCGTGACGTCATTGAGCAAGTCAGGGTCGATCAAATCCCCGAACTGGCGCGGATTGTTGTGGCGGTTGATCCGCCAGTTACAGCAACTGCAAAATCGGACGCCTGCGGCATAATCGCCGCCGGGAAAGACCAACACAATCGGGCCTACATCCTGGCCGATGCCACGAACCAGGGGTTGACCCCGATCAGGTGGGCAACAGCAGCGGTCGCCCTCTACAACCGGCTACAAGCAGACCGGATTGTGGTTGAGACCAACCAGGGCGGCGACATGGTCGAGGCGATCATTCGGCAGGTCGATGAAACAGTGCCGGTGACACCGGTACGGGCTACCCGCTCAAAATGGACCAGGGCCGAACCTGTTGCTGCGCTCTACGAACGTGGTCTCGTCTCCCACGCTGGGTCGTTTCCGGAGCTGGAAGACGAATTATGCGACTTTGGACCAGATGGACTGACTGGTGGGCATTCCCCTGACCGGCTCGATGCTCTGGTCTGGGCGTTGACCAGTCTGATGATCACGCCCCTCGGCGACAGCCCGCGCGTGCGGGCTATCTGACTCTACGGAGAAATATTGATGGCTTCATTTTGGAACCGCCTGACAGGCGGCGCGCGACAGGTCTTGACCGGTCCGTCCAAACAAAAAGCGAGCGCGACAGGGCATCTGGTTGCCCTTCACAATCAAGGCCAACCCGTCTGGACGCCGCGCGATTATGAAGCGTTGGCGCGCGAGGGTTTTGCCCGCAACCCGATCGTATACCGCTGCACCCGGATGATCGCGGAGGCAACGGCTAGCCTGCACTGGCTTGCTTACGAGGGTGTAAGGGAACTCGACGATCATCCGCTGCTGGCGTTGATCGCAAAGCCCAACGCGAAGCAATCGGGTCCCGATCTGTTCGAGGCTTTGTTCGGCTACATGCTTCTTGCCGGCAACGGGTATCTGGAGGCGATAATTCTTGAAGACGATCTCCGCGAATTGCACGCCCTGCGCCCCGACCGAATGAAAATAATCCCCGGGCGGGACGGCTGGCCGGAAGCCTACGAGTATTCTGCAGGTGGACAATCTGTGCGTTTCGCCGGGCACCCGGATCATGGGATCAGCCCGATTTTGCACGTGACCTTGTTCAATCCGGTCGATGATCACTACGGCATGAGCCCGCTCGAAGCCGCGCAAATTCCGATCGACATCCACAACGCCGCCGGGGCCTGGAACAAATCCCTTCTCGACAATGCTGCGAGACCATCGGGCGCGCTTGTCTACGCGCCGTCTGACCGCAACTCCACGCTGACAAGTGATCAATATGACCGGTTGAAGGCCGAGTTAGAATCAAATTTTCAAGGGTCTGCCAATGCTGGCCGACCCTTGTTGCTGGAAGGCGGTCTCGACTGGAAATCCATGGGGCTAACCCCTCGCGACATGGATTTTATCGACGCCAAGCACGCTGCGGCGCGCGAAATAGCGCTCGCCTTCGGTGTGCCCCCCATGCTGCTCGGAATCCCGGGCGACAATACCTATTCCAACTATGCCGAGGCCAACCGCACATTCTGGCGCCAAACCGTGATGCCGTTGGCGGAGCGCGTTGCCAAGGCAATCTGCTGTTGGCTGTCACCCGTTTATGGTGACGAATTGCGGCTCGGGTTCGACCTGGACAAGGTCGACGCCCTGGCGCTCGAGCGGGAGAAAAAGTGGTCCCGGATAGGTGCTGCGGATTTCCTCACGGCAAACGAAAAACGTGAAGCGCTCGGGTTTGGACCAATCAAGGGCGGGGATAGATCCCCGATTCCGGTTCGCCAAAAACGATCCCAAGGAACGGTCCGCTGACATGGACCAGGCAGTCAGGGAATTTGCCGGGCGGGGCGACCTTGCCCATTTGGCGCTGTTTCTTTGGGCCAGCGGGGCCAGCGGCTTGCTGATCTGGAGCTTGCGCGAACTGGTTCGCTCTAACCGACGCTTCAATGATTTCGTCACCGAATTGTCGAGGCTTAATCGGCTCATGGATCAGCGGCGGCACAGCAAATGAACATATTCAGTTTTATCCGCACAATGATCTTGCCGTTCCGCCACCGCGCCACCTGTATGCAGGATCACAAAAAAGTCGTTCACGAGTTCACGCGCAATCTGGAACGAAAAATGTGGGCTCAGACACCGGACCCGCTTCACGGGCAGTCACCTAAAGTCACGCGGCAACAATCATTGAGGTCAAAACATGCCTGATCTGCAGGATCCTTTTGAACGCGAGACCATATTTTCCAACCTGGAGCTGAAAAAGGTCCAGGCCGATGGTGCCTTCGAAGGCTATGCGAGCCTGTTCGGAAAAGAAGATCTCGGTCGGGATATCATCATGCCGGGGGCATTTCGCGACTCAATCACAAAGCGCGGGCCGACCGGAATCAAACTGCTGTTCCAGCACGATCCGGCTGAACCGATTGGCCTTTGGCGTGAAATACGCGAAGACAATGCCGGCCTCTTTGTCCGCGGACAATTGATGCAGGATGTGGCGCGGGCACGGGAAATCCTCAGCCTGATGCGTGCAGGGGCGCTTGATGGTCTCTCCATCGGCTTCAGGACCGAAAAAGGCCGTACCGATCCAAAAACCGGGATCCGCAGAATCGAGAAACTCGATCTCTGGGAAATCTCCATCGTGACATTCCCGATGCTACCCGAAGCCCGGGTAAGCGCGGTCAAGAATGTCGCAAGGCGCGCTGGCATTCCAACCCAACGCGAATTCGAACGTTGGCTCACGCAGGACGCTGGGCTATCGCGTTCCCAGGCTAGAGCGGTCATCCGCGACGGCTTCAAGACCCTGTCCGGCACGCAGGACGCTGACGGTAGGCAATTCACCGCGAACCGCGACCTTGCAGCAACAATTCGTAAGGCCGCACAAACCATCAGCAACATGAGGTAAAAAGTGAAACACCCCAAAATTGAACATAAGGCGGCTTCCAATACACCGTCCAGCCTTGATGTCGTCGAAGCTTTCGACGACTTCATGCACTCTTTCGAAGCTTTCAAGGAAACCAACGACGATCGGCTGGCGCAACTCGAAAGCCAGATTTCGGTCGATGTGGTGACCGAGGAAAAGATGGCAAGGATTAACACCTCCATCGATCAGCAAAAGCAGCGCATGGACGAATTGCTGCTCAAGGCGCGCCGTCCGGTACTGTCCGGCAGCGCCATTGCGAACGTTTCCGCGTTTGCCGGCGAACACAAGCAGGCCTGGAACGCCTATATGCGTGCCGGCGACACTGGAAATCTGCGCCAGATCGAAGCCAAGGCTTTGTCAGTTTCGTCCGACCCGGATGGCGGGTACCTGGTACCCGAACAGACCGAAGTTGAAATCGGCCGCCGTCTGGCCGAAATCTCGCCTATCCGCGAAATTTCCGGTGTCCGACAGGTCTCCTCGACCCTCTACAAAAAGCCGTTCTCGATTACCGGCGCGGCGACCGGATGGGTTGGCGAAACCGACGTGCGGCCACAAACCTCATCGCCGACGCTTGCCGAGTTGCAGTTCCCGACCATGGAATTGTACGCCATGCCGGCGGCGACCAGCACACTGCTAGACGATTCAGCGGTCAATATCGACCAGTGGATCGCCGAAGAGGTGCAGACTGTGTTTGCCGAACAGGAGGGCCAGGCCTTTGTCGCCGGTGACGGCGTCAACAAGCCGCGCGGATTCCTCGACTATACAAGTGTCGCGGACGGGTCCTGGACTTGGGGGAATATCGGCTATATCGCGACCGGCACATCGGGAGCGTTTGACGCCACCGCGCCTGGTGATGCCATGGTCGATACGATCTACGCGCTCAGGGCCGGATACCGTTCCAACGGCCATTGGGTCATGAACCGCCGGACCCAGGCTGAAATCCGCAAGATCAAGGATGCCGACGGCAACTATATATGGCACCCCGGCAACCAGCCGGGCGGCAAGCCGACGTTGATGAACTTCCCGATCGCTGAATCCGAGGATATGCCCAATATCGCGGCCGATAGCCTGTCGATCGCGTTTGGCGATTTCAGTCGGGGTTACCTGATCGTCGATCGCCTCGGCGTCCGCGTCCTGCGCGATCCCTTCACCGCCAAGCCCTATATTTTGTTCTACACGACAAAACGCGTCGGCGGCGGGGTCCAGGATTTTGAAGCCATCAAATTCATGAAATTCGGACTGACTTAAACCCAGAACTCCCTCCCCGGTGGCGGCCTGGTTGCTGACTGGTCAACTCGACCAGCCGGTGATCGGGCCGCAGCTGGACACTCTTTTGCTAATTAAATCATGGACCAGAATCATGACGGCAATCATCCTAGTAGCGCCCGCCAGCGAGCCGGTGAGTTTGAGTGAAGCCAAGACCCATCTCCGGGTCGACACGGTGGACGAGGATATTCTCATCCAGAGCCTGCTGACTGCAGCGCGGCTGCATGCGGAGACCATTTCCGGTCGCGTGATGATTACCCAGACCTGGCGGATCGCGCTCGACCATTGGCCGGCGCGGAACATTCTGGAATTGCCAATCGGACCGGTTCAGTCGGTCGACGCTATCCGCATTTTTGATGACGACGACATCACCATGACGATCGACCCGTCCCGCTACCTGGTCGATGTGGGGTCAGTGCCGGCCCGGATCGCCATGCGCGGGCACGAAAACTGGCCGGACCCGGCGCGCGTCCTGAACGGCATCGAGATCGATGTCACGGCAGGCTATGGCAACGCCGCGAGCAACGTCCCCGAAGCACTCCGGCACTCGGTCCTCATGCTGGCGGCGCACTGGTTCGAGAACCGCGAGCCTCTGATGGCGACCGGCGGACAGCTTCCTGTTCCACCGGCAGTGACCGCCTTGATCGCGCCCTTCCAGACGGCGCGGATATGACGAGGGTTGCGAGTTTACGCGCGCGCCTCACCCTCGAACAGCCCGGTGGGGTCAGCGACAATAGCGGCGGCGTCACGCTCACTTGGGCGACCGTCGCTTCGCTCTGGGGCAATATCCGCCCTGCCGGCGGCAACGAGCAACTTCGTTTCGACCGGGAACATGCAAACGTGGATCACCTGATCCGGATCCGTTTTAGGTACGATATCAAAGCCGATATGCGGTTTCGCGTCGGTGCTCGGGTATTCGAAGTCCGCCGGGTAGACGACCCCGACGGCCGCCGCAAATGGCTCGACTGCCTGTGCGAGGAACGGCCCCAATGAGGATAAAGATTAAATCGCGTGGCACGATAGCTCTGAGCCGGGCCTTGCAAAACCGCGCCGTGTTGCCCGGTCTGGGTGCCACGGTATTAGCGCTCGGTGCCGATCTCCGCACCCGCGCCGAAGCAAATTTGGATCAGTCGGGACTGCCGCCAGGGCTCGCAGCTCGCTTGAAGAAAAGCATTCGTGAAAGCTTTCAAGGCAATGAAAATTATATACTTTCAGCGGGCGACACACTCGCCGTGCAAATCGAAGATGGCACCCAGCGGAGAGGCGCACGACCATGGTTGTTGCCGGCTTTGATGGATACGCAACGGATTGCGCGCGAACGTTTTCGGGCTTTGATTAAATCCTGAAACGCGATCACGCCACATCAATTCCGGTTGAGCCTTCTGGCAATAAAACTGAGTGCATCCCATGTCGAGACTATGGGGAATTATCATGAGAGCGACTTATGACTGAAGCGGCATCGTCATTGCAGCAGGGCATCTACCAGACCCTGACAGGTGCAACCGCCGTGACGGACCTTCTCGGTGGCCCGAATATTTTCGACCACGTGCCGGGCAGCGCCGGGTTTCCGTACCTGACCATCGGTGAGACTATCATGCGCGACTGGAGCACCGGCACCGAAGAGGGGTTCGAGCATATCGTGACGCTCCATGTCTGGTCGCGGGCCGGCGGGCAAAAGGAGGCGCTGGAAATCTCCGGCGCCGTCAGCGACGCCTTGCACGATGCGCCGATCTCGCTCAACGGCCACCAGCTGGTCAATCTCCGCCGCGAATTTTCCCAAACCCGCCGCGATCCCGATGGCGAAACCTATCACGGCCTGGTCCGCTTTCGCGCGGTCACCGAATTCCAGACCGTCTGAATTTATCCTGATCACACCAAACCGACGGGCTGGCGCATGCCGGTCCGGTTCATCTATGGAGGTTGAACAATGGCAGCGCAAAAAGGCAAGGACCTGCTCCTCAAGGTCGATTCCGACGGGGTCGGGACATTCACCACGATTGCGGGCCTGCGCGCCCGCGCGATTTCGTTTAACGCCGAGAGCGTCGATATCACCCACGCTGAGTCTGCTGGTCAATGGCGCGAATTGCTGGCTGGCGCTGGCGTGCGCCGCGCAGCCCTGTCAGGTTCTGGCATCTTCCGCGACCAGGCGTCGGATGAGACCGTGCGCGGTTATTTCTTCAACGGTACCATCCGCGACTGGCAGGTCATCATCCCGGATTTCGGTGCCATCCAAGGCCTGTTCCAGATAGCCGCGTTAGAATTTTCCGGCGAGCATGACGGCGAGGTGACGTTCGATATGAGCTTGGAATCGGCGGGCGAGATTACGTTTGTGGCGGCCTAGAGATGGGATCGATTAGTCATGTCCTCCCTAATCCCGTGCGCGGTGAGATTGCCGCCACGCTGGACGGCGAGCCTTATTGCCTGTGCCTGACGCTGGGCGCGTTGGCCGAGCTTGAAGGCGTATTCGCTGCCGATGATCTGATGGCGCTGGCGACGCGGTTTGAGAATGGGCGGATGAAATCGTCTGAGGCGATTGCGGTGCTCGGGGCGGGGTTGCGCGCTTGCGGTCACGACGTGGCCAACGAAGATGTCGCCGCGATGCGGGTCGAAGGCGGGGCAGCAGGGTTTGTTGCCATCGTCGCCCGGTTGCTGACCGCGACTTTTTCGGCTGCCGGCGACACATCAACCGCGCCGGAGGCCCGTCTGCCGGGAAAGTAGCCTCCAATTCCGAACCTGCGCCAGGCATTTCCTGGGCCGAGGTCATGGCCTTCGGGATCGGCGAGCTTGGCCTTGCGCCACGCGATCTTTGGGCCATGACGCCCCGCGAACTCTCTGCGGCTGCTGGATTTGGCAACTACGCCGGCACGACCCTGGACGCCCTAAAACTACACACCTTGATGGCCCGGTTTCCGGATCAGGTTTGACCAGTTTTGACAGAAACAGGAAACACCCATGCGATTTGATGAAAGTCTTGAGGTCAGCATTTCAGCTGACGCGTCGTCGTTTCGTGCAGAACTGAACCAGATCGGTGGCCTGGCCGAGGATTTCGGGCGCGCCATGACCGGCGCACTGACGTCTGCCGCGACAAGCGGGCGCGGCTTCAAATCTGTGCTGCAATCGCTCGGCCAAAGCCTCAGCCGGCTGGCGCTGAATGCGGCGCTGAAACCGTTGCAGGATGGCCTGTCCGGCGGCATCGGGTCGTTGTTTCAGCGCATCCTGCCTTTCGCCAATGGCGGCGTGATCGGTGCCCCCATGCAAACACCGTTTGCCCGCGGCGGGATTGTCGCAAGCCCGACTCTGTTTCCACTTGGCGGCCGCGCGACCGGGCTGGCAGGCGAAGCCGGGCCCGAAGCCATCCTCCCGTTGGCGCGGGGACGCGACGGGCGGCTCGGCGTACGCACGGCTGAGGCGGGTGGAGCCACCACCATAAATTTCAACGTAACCGCGACCGACGCCGACAGTTTCCGCCGCTCGGAAACCCAGATCGCCGCCATGGTCAACCGCGCCGTCTCGCGCGGCCAGCGCAATTTATAAGAGGGCCGCCGAATGGCATTCCACGAAGTCAGGTTCCCAACCGCCATCTCGCTCGGTGCGAGCGGCGGGCCGGAGCGGCGCACGGAGATCGTGACGCTCGGGTCCGGATTCGAGGAGCGCAACAGCCGCTGGGCGTCTTCGCGCCGGCGTTACAATGCGGGCTACGGCGTAAAATCCATGAGTGACCTGAACAGTGTGATCGCTTTTTTCGAGGAGCGCCGGGGCCGGCTGCATGCTTTCCGCTGGCACGACCGGATGGACAATCTGTCCGGTGAGCCGGGATCTACGCCAGACATTCTTGACCAGATTATCGGGCAGGGTGACGGGGCAAATGCCGACTTCCCATTGAAGAAAACCTACGGCCAGGTTTATTTACCGTTCGAGCGAATAATCGGGAAACCCGAGGCGTCCAGCGTTCGTGTCGCCGTTGGAGGTGTTGAGAGCACCGACGGGACGGATTTTACGGTTGATACAACCACAGGTATCGTGACTTTTTTATCAGGCAGTATCCCGGCCCCCGGCATAGCCATCACTGCAGGGTTCCGGTTCGACGTACCGGTGCGTTTCGATACCGATTTTCTGGAAATAAATCTCACTGCGTTTGACGCTGGTGATATCCCGAACATCCCGCTCATAGAGGTGCGTCTATGAGAACCCTGCCGTCTGGGATGCAGGCGCATCTGGATGGTGGCGCGACAACATTGTGCCACTGCTGGCGGCTGACCCGCAACGATGGCCTGGTCCTGGGATTTACCGACCATGATCAGGACCTGAACTTCGACGGAACTGCCTTTGTCGCGACCGACGGGTTCGAGAAGACCGAAATGGTTTCCGGGCTTGGTCTGGGCGTAGATAATCTCGACGTCGCAGGTGCGCTACGCTCGTCCAGGCTCGATGAAGACTCGCTGAGGGACGGCGTGTTCGACAATGCGCAAGTCGAGATATTTATCGTCAATTGGCAGGATACCAGCCAAAGACTGTTGATCCGCAAAGGCAACCTTGGCGAAGTGGCCCGCACGGGAAATGCGTTCAGCGCCGAAATTCGCGGGCACGCCCATGAGCTGAACCAGAACCAGGGCCGGATCTATCAATTCGTTTGCGACGCTGATCTGGGTGAGGCCCGTTGCGGTATCAGCCTTGGCAGCTCGCTCTACACAGAGTCCGCCATCATCAGCGACGTGACCGACAATCGATTGTTGCAGACCACGGGCCTAACCGGGTTTGTGACCGATTGGTTCACACGCGGAACCGTGACCTGGACCGGCGGTGCAAATGCCGGGATTAAAATGGAGATCAAGTCTCACAGACTGGTTTCTGGAACCGCAACGGTTGAACTCGGGCAACAGATGCGCAAACCGGTCACCATCGGAGACTCGTTCTCGATCCAGGCGGGGTGCGATAAACTCTTCAAAACCTGCTTGGAGAAGTTCCAGAACGGTGTGAATTTCCGGGGCTTTCCTCATATGCCGGGCAACGATTTCATCATCTCGTATCCGAATAGAGGCGAGACCCGGAACGACGGCGGCAGTCAGAATTCGTGACATCGAACGCCCAAATTGTGGCCGCTGCCCGATCATGGATCGGAACTCCATACCGCCACGGCGCCAGCCTGAAGGGCGTTGGGTGTGATTGCCTGGGTCTGATTCGCGGGGTCTATTGCGATCAAATCGGGGCGTTGCCCTGTGCGTTGCCGCCGTACCAGACGGATTGGGCTGAAGCCACCCGCACGGACCTGATGGTGATGGGATTTCGTGACTATCTGATCGAGAAACCGGTCTCCGACGTCTGCGCCGGCAATGTCCTGCTGTTTCGGTTGAAACCGGATGGCCTTGCGCGGCACGCCGCGATCAGGAGCGGGCCCGACTGCATGATCCATGCGTGGGAACGATCCCCTGTCTGTGAAGTTGCCATCGACCGCTTTTGGCGCGGGCGGCTGGCGAACACCTTTTCCTATCCGGGAACCAATTGACACATGGCCACACTCATCTTGCAAGCCGCCGGGCAGGCGGCCGGAGGGCTGCTCGGTCCAGTTGGCAGTATTGTTGGTCGCGCAGTTGGCGCAATCGCAGGCAACCTGATCGATCAGAGCTTATTGTCACGGCTCGGGTCAGCTCGTTCAGTCGAGGGTCCACGGCTCTCCGATCTGGGTGTTCAATCATCGAGCGAAGGTTCGCCAATACCGAAGCTATATGGTCGTGCCCGGCTAACCGGTGAAATCATCTGGGCGACCCGCTTCGAGGAAGAAATCCGCACCGAAACTACGCGTACTGGCTCAAGTTCAAAAGGCAGGTCCGGCCAGGTCACCGAGACGACTACGTATTTCTATTACGCAAATTTTGCCGTCGGGTTGTGCGAGGGCCGGATCAATAGGGTCGGACGGATCTGGGCAGATGGCAAGTTGCTGGATATCCGCAATGTCGTATACCGCGTCCATAACGGGTCGGAAACACAGCAGCCGGATTCCCTGATCGCTGCCAAAGAGGGGTCCGGGAACGCGCCTGCCTATCGAGGCCTCGCCTATATCGTGTTCGACAGGATGCCGCTGGAACCGTTCGGCAACCGGATCCCGCAATTGGCGATCGAGGTTTTTCGTGCCGTCGACGATCTGGAAGAACGCATCCGCGCAGTCACGGTGATTCCGGGAACAACTGAATTCGGCTACCACACCGCCGAGGTTTTGCGCACAACCGGGCCTGGAAAGTCCGAGAGTGAAAATTCCATTTCCGGGCGCGGCGTCACCGATTGGAATGCCGCGATCGATGATTTACAGGCGGCCTGTCCCAATCTGGAGACCGTAGCGCTGGTGGTCGCCTGGTTCGGCAGCGATCTGCGCTGCGGGCAGAACCAGTTGAGACCGGGCGTCGATGCTCCAGCAAAATTCACAACCGGCGACACCTGGCTGGTTGATGGCGTCAGTCGCGGCGGGGCGCACCTGGTCAGTCAATTTGCTGGCAAGGCGGCCTTTGGCGGGACACCCTCCGATGCGTCGGTTTTGGCCGCGATCGCCAATCTCAAGGCGCGCGGTCTGAAAGTGATGTTCTATCCGTTCTTGATGATGGATATCCCGATCGGCAATAGCCTTTCCGACCCATATACGGGGTCCACCGGACAGCCGGTTTATCCGTGGCGCGGGACCATCACCTGCGACCCCGCGCCGGGGGTTGCTGGAACAGTCGACAAAACACCTACGGCCACGAGCCAGATCAACGCATTCTTTGGCGATGCCCAACCGTCGGATTTCGCGGTTACATCCAGCAGCGTAACTTATACCGGATCAACAGAATGGTCGCTCCGGCGGTTGGTGCTGCACTATGCCCATCTTTGCGCCCAGGCCAGCGGCGTCGATACGTTCCTGATCGGGTCGGAACTCCGCGAATTGTTGACTGTCCGCAGCAGCGCCAATACCTATCCGGGCGTGTCCCAGATGGTATCGCTGGCGGGCGACGTGAAGGCCATTCTCGGCTCCGCAACACGCGTCTCATACGCTGCCGATTGGTCAGAATATTTCGGCCACCACCCCCAGGATGGTACCGGCGACGTCTTTTTTCACCTCGACCCGCTCTGGTCGAGCGGAAATGTCGACTTTGTCGGGATCGACAATTACATGCCGCAATCCGACTGGCGCGACGGGTCGGGCCATCTCGACCGGGTTGCGGGTGTGCCCCACATCTACGATCTGGATTACCTGCGCGCCAATGTTGCCAGCGGCGAGGGGTACGACTGGTTCTACGCGTCCCTGAGCGATCGCGACAACCAGACACGTACCGCGATTACAGACGGCACATATCTGAAGCCCTGGGTATTCCGCTACAAGGATATAAAATCCTGGTGGCTTAACGCACACTATGATCGCCCCGGCGGTGTCGAATCTTCATCCCCGACCGCCTGGTCGCCCCAATCGAAGCCGATCGTATTTACTGAGGCCGGGTGCCCGGCCATCGACAAGGGCACCAACCAGCCGAACGTTTTTTTTGACGCGAAATCGTCGTCGAGCGCGTTTCCCTATTATTCTTCGACGATCCGGGATGATCTAATCCAGCGCCGCTATATCGAGGCGCTATTTTCTTTCTGGGACACAACC
The DNA here is from genome assembly GCA_021775855.1 of Hyphomicrobiales bacterium. Classification (GTDB taxonomy): domain Bacteria; phylum Pseudomonadota; class Alphaproteobacteria; order Rhizobiales; family NORP267; genus NORP267. Next base: position 25,203 of record JAJFGZ010000040.1, on the reverse strand, counting down.
GACCCGGATCATGCGGCGGGCAGCAACCCCGTTTCGTCGGTTTACGGCGCGACGATGATCGAGACCAATTCGACCAATATCTGGACTTGGGACGCGCGTCCGTTTCCGTATTTCCCGCAACTCACTTCGGTCTGGGCCGACGGCCCAAATTGGGAGCGTGGGCACTGGATCAACGGGCGGATGGGCTCGGCACCGCTCGACCGCCTGGTCGCCGCCATCCTGATGGATTACGGGTTTACCGATTTCAATTCTGAGGGGTTGCTCGGCATCGCCGACGGTTTTGTCATCGATCGGGTGATGTCCGCCCGCCAGGCGCTGGAACCGTTGAGCTTGGCCTATTTCTTTGACGCGCTGGAAAGCGATGGAATAATCAGGTTTGCCCAGCGCGACGGCGACATCGCGGCCAACCTGACGGATGATGACCTGGTCCCTTCGCAGAGCGGCAAGAGCCTCAGTCTGGTTCGTGCCCAGGAAAGCGAGTTGCCCGTCTCAGTTCAACTCGCGCATATCGATTCGGTGGCCGATTATCGCCAATCAGCAGTTGAATCGCGACGGCTCGTGGGTTTGAGCAGGCGCGATGCGTCAGCGACCGTGCCAATCGTTATTCCGTATGAGCGCGCCCAGCAGATGGCCGATATCTGGCTCCAGGATATCTGGTCAGGCCGCGAGCAGGGGCAATTTTCCCTGCCGCCATCGCGCCTGGCATTCGAAGTAGGTGATAATATACAGATCGCCAGCGGAACCGGGTCGACGGTGTTGCGGATCGGTGAAATTCGCACCGGCGAATTTCTCGAAATTGAGGCGCGTTCGGTAGAGCCGGCGGTCTACGCGCCCGGACCCGCTGTACAGAGGACCGCAATTCCTACAACCAGTCCGGTTTTCGGGATCCCTGATATCGCGTTCCTTGATCTATCAGTTCTGAGTGGAGCCAATGATGGCGAAGGGGTCAAAATAGCGGGTGCCGCTGACCCATGGCCAGGGAGCATCGCGGTCTACAATTCCCGCTCGGTGACGTCTCTAAAGCTCGTGAATATCATTGGCGCGCCTGCAGCAATGGGTCTTACAGCGGATATCCTGCCGTCCGGCCCATCCAACAGGTGGGATCGCGGCAACGCATTGCGGGTCGTCATGTCCAACGGCGGGCTCTCGCCGGCAACCGAAATCGATGTCCTTTCTGGCGTCAATCTGGCGGCGGTCGGTCCGGACGGTGGACCTTTTGAATTGATCCAGTTCACCGCCGCCGAATTGATCGGCACCGATACCTTCGAGTTGAAGAATCTCCTGCGGGGAATCGATGGCTCGGATGGCGTCATGCAGGCGATGCTGGCGCCTGGTGCGAGATTTATTTTGCTCGACGGCGCGGTATCAGATTTCGAGATCGATCCCGGCGATATTGGGACGTCTTTGACATATCGTTATGGCCCGGCAAGCCAGTCCCCAGATGCCGCCAGTTACGGTGAGGTTGATTTTGCTGGTGGAGTAACGGCGCAAATGCCGCTGAGCCCGGTCCATCTAGAGGCCCGGCGCAATGGCAACGATATCGTGTTTTCATGGATCCGGCGGGGACGGATATCCGCCGACGGTTGGGAGCAGATCGAAATCCCCCTTGGCGAAGTAAACGAGCGCTACGAGCTGGATGTCCTCAATGCAGGCACGGTGCTCCGTACGATTTCTGTGACTTCAGCCGCAGCCGTATATAGCGAATCCGACCAGACCCTGGATTGGGGATCCTTGCCCGTGACATTTGATATTGCCTTGCATCAGTTGGGCGAAACGATCGGCCGGGGCTTCCCGCTCAATGCAACCATCAATGTTTGATTGTTTTTGGTGTCGAAATATGACCGAACCCCGTGAGGTATAACCCGATGAAACATGCAATCGTCCGAACCGCCGTTATGGCGGTTTTTTTGTGGCTGACTCCGGCAAATGCAGAAACCGAAATCTGTGTTGAGACGGAAACTCTGGCCGAAGCTTACCAACTGGTCCTGGCGCCCTGGCCTCAGACCAGGTTGTCGGGCGGAGCCGCTGAAGAATGGCTCGAGATTTTCAACAATCTACCCCCAACGACCGATCTTCGTGCCGAGAAAATAGTCTTTCAGGGAATGGGCAATGGCGGCGTTGTCGTCCTGCTCTCGGTTGATGGTGTTGTATGCGAACGTTTTTCGGTCCCGGCGGAAACCCACCTCCGCATCTTCAACGAGTTAGCCCGTCGCCAAAGTTAAGGAATTTTTTGGAGTCATCATGAGAACCAATTTCGAACAATCGTTATCCCGCGTCCTGACGCACGAAGGCGGGTTCAGCAACCACCCGCGCGACCCAGGCGGGGCAACAAACAAGGGAATTACCATCGCCACGTTTCGGCGATACGTAAAGCGGAACGGCACCGTCGAAAACCTCAGGAACATCACCGATGCCCAGGTCGCAGAGGTCTACAGAAAACAATATTGGCACAAGGTTCGTGGTGACGATCTGCCGTCCGGAGTGGACTATGCCGTATTCGATTTTGCAGTAAATAGCGGGCCAAGTCGTGCCGCGAAATTCCTGCAGCGATTGCTGGGCGTATCCGTAGACGGGAAGATCGGCCCGGATACCCTGACAGCAATCCATTCCATGAGCCCGGACAGGATCATCATCGGGCTTTGCGACAATCGGTTCGCATGGCTGGAGGGCTTGCGGACATTTTCCACTTTTGGCAGGGGCTGGACCCGGCGGGTCAATGAAGTCAAACGGGACGCCGTTGGGCTGGTGAACATCGTCAAAGCGCCGCAACCCGACGATCCGACAGATGGCCAGTCCGTTGCAAAAAATGCAACACCGGGGCCGTCTTACAAGCTCCTTCGTGCGATCTTCGAGATGCTCAAGCATTTTTTCAAATAACCCGAAACACCTCCAGCCAATTCCCCTGCCGCCCGCGAGGCGGTTTTTTCATGAAAGGAACGAGACCATGAAAGGTTTCAAGACACTTATTTTCAACGGACTGATTGTAGCCGCCGGAGCGCTCTTGCCATACTTGGCCGGGATCGACTGGACGGAATATGTCAGCCCGACTATGGCCGTCATTGTTGCCGGAACGATTAATATCGGGTTGCGATTTGTCACAACTACAGCGGCCGGCCGGGCCGAATGAACTGGCTAGCAATTCTCAAACTGGTTTTGCAGATAGCAGCCGGACTGACTGAGATTGCCAGGGATAAACGACTAATGGATGCAGGCGAGGCAAAAGCCTTGTCCGCATCTCTTACCGAACAACGCGGGCGAGTATCGCGCGCTTTGAAAATCAGGCGGGAAATTGCCAATTCCCTAAAAGCGTTCCCGGATTCTATCCGGGACAATGACGGGCACAGGAGAGACGAATGAGTATTTGTCTGGTGATGGTGCTCGGCACCGGAATAATATGCCGCGACCCGCGCCCTGAAATGATAGTCATTGATACTTCCTGCCAGGCATACAAACCGATCGAATGGTCGGTCAACGATACCGCCCGGACCATTGTCCAGGTCCGCGAGCACAACGCCGTTTTTGACGGACTTTGTGCTGATGCCCAAACCACTCAACAGGGCATCGGGATGCGTTGAATAGGTCAGGATCCGGCACAACCATCGACCTTCTCCATATTCTTGCCATATCTTTATCGAATTAATAGGATTAAATACCTAGTCGAGAGATTCGGATTAGACCATGACCCTTCAGGTTTCCAATACAGATATGCAAGAATTTGCGCGTATTGTGTGGACACTTGTTGGCTCGGATTCTTCCGAGGCGCAAACGGCCATGGCCTGGCTCATCCTAAATCGCGTGGCGCTGCCCGGTGCACAGTCTGGGTCCGGTATTGGTCCTGGCAGGTATGTGGATGGTTCGCTGGCGGCGGCATGCAAATCAGTTCTAACCGATCAGAAGGCGTTGGGAGACCAGCTTAGCCTGGGTGAAGCCATGTTCGGGAATATTGAATTCTGCCGCACCTTTGCGGTTGTTTGTCGGGTGTGGAATGGTGATTTGGCTGACCCGACCAACGGTGCCGTTGATTTCCATGAACACGACCAAAATCCGAGCTGGTCACACCAACGCGATCCCAGCGCCTTGATCGGGCGCCACTTTTATTATCCCTAACCTAAACTATATGCAGCGTTCATCTGAAATTCAGCGAACAATTTGTATAGTGCCTCCATGACGAATTTTAGAAAGCCAAATTGGATATTGCGTGCGGCCCGTCCTGTATTGGCGGCTACGATGATATCGATAGCTTCCCCGGCCGCAGCTGCGTGCCTGAGCGAAGCAGCGGCGCGCAGTTTGGTTAATTCCGGACAGGTGTTGTCCCTTGGAACCATTGCCTCTCGGAACAATATTCAGATCTATTCGGCTCAATTATGTGAACGCGGAGGCAGTTATGTCTATCAGTTGATGGTTCGTGGAAACGGTGGCAATGTCGTTAGAATGACCATAGATGCCCGGACGGGTGCGCGAACTTAGCCATAACCGGGTTACAAGTTGAGATGTGGGAGCGAATAACCGAATGCGCCTTCTAGTCGTCGAAGATGATCCCGATCTCAATCGCCAATTGTGCGAAGCGTTATCCGACGCGGGTTACGCAGTCGACAAGGCCTTTGACGGCGAGGAGGCCAACTTTCTTGGCGATACGGAACCATATGACGCCGTCATTCTGGATATAGGCCTGCCGAAAATGGATGGGCTGAGCGTCCTCGAAGAGTGGCGACGCAACGACCGTAACATGCCGGTTTTGGTGTTGACGGCGCGAGATCGCTGGAGCGACAAGGTGGCTGGTATTGACGCAGGTGCCGATGATTACGTCTCCAAACCATTCCATATGGAAGAAATTCTCGCACGGGTCAGGGCGTTGTTGCGCCGCGCAGCCGGTCACGCGTCGAGCGACATCGAAGTCGGCGAGGTCCGCCTCGACACGCGAGCTGCCCGGGTGACCCGCAACGGCACCCAGGTCAAGCTCACTTCGCTGGAATTTCGCCTGCTCTCATATCTGATGCACCATAGCGGACGTCTCGTTCCGCGCATGGAATTGATCGAACATCTTTACGAACAGGACTTCGACCGGGATTCAAATACCGTAGAGGTTTTTATCGGCAGGCTTCGCAAGAAACTTGGTTCCGAATTTATCGAGACTGTCAGGGGCCTCGGCTATCAAGTCGGTGGCACCGATGATCAAAGTTAGATCCCTTGCTTTCCGGCTTTTTCTAGCGTCGGCCGGCTGGAGCATCGTGCTTCTGCTGATCGGAGCGCTGGTTCTCTCCAACCTTTATCGTGACAAGGTCCAGAACAGTTTCGAGAAAACTTTAACGCTCTATCTGGAAAATTTGATCGCTAAGGTCGATTGGCGGGACGACGGAACGATCTTCGATGTAAGTCCAATGACCGATCCGCGTTTCGATACTATCCTCTCTGGTTGGTATTGGCAGATCACGGAACTGGATTCTGAAGAAGGCGTACAATTCGCTTCCCGATCGCTGTCAATGGATACGCTGGCAATCCCATTGCGCCAGAGTACCCTTCATGAGAGTGGGACAACAATCCAGGCCGGACCCAAGGGTGAGAACCTGCAATTGACCTGGAACATCATCCGTCTCGGCGATGCGGATACAAGTTACCTGTTTGCCGTCGCGGGCAACCTTGGCGATATCGAGCAGGAAACTGGATCGTTCCGCCGCAGCGTTATTTCCGCGCTCTCCATCCTTGGCCTCGCACTGATGATTACGACCTTTTTTCAAGTCCGCTACGGTCTACAGCCGCTGCGCAATATGGTCAGCCAGATATCGTCTATCCGCGCAGGACAAACCTCCCGGTTAGACGGCGATTTTCCATCCGAAGTCGAACCGCTGGCCGCTGAATTGAATGAATTGATTTCGTCAAACACGTCGATTATCGAGCGGGCGCGGACCCACGTAGGCAACCTTGCGCACGCGCTGAAGACACCGCTCAGCATTATTTCCAACGAAGGCCGTCAATTGAATAGCCAGGCCGGCAGCAAGATCGTCGAGCAGGCGGATTTGATGCTGACCCAGATTACCCACCATCTGGATCGTGCCCGTGTGGCCGGCCAGGCAAATGTCATCGGCGCCGTCACGGATGTTTTGCCCACTGCAGAAGCGATTAAGCGGACAATGGAGCGACTCCATATTGGAAAGAACCTGACCATGACCCTGTCGTGTCCAAAAAGCGCGCGGTTTGCAGGGGAAAAACAGGACCTTGAAGAAATTCTTGGGAATTTGGTCGAAAATGCCTGCAAATGGGCCAACAACAGGGTCGAAATTTCCATCGAATTGGCGCCATCGCTGGAACCTTCCCCGACCGAATATCTGCACATTATTGTCGACGATGACGGGTCTGGCTTAAGTGCCGTCGAGCGAGATGCAATGCTGCGCCGTGGGACCCGTTTTGACGAAACCAAACCCGGTTCGGGTCTTGGCCTGTCGATCGTTGCTGAGCTGATCGATCTTTATAAGGGAAACTTGGTTTTGGCGAGTGCTCCCTTGGGTGGGTTGCGTGTCGAATTGAAGTTACCATCGGTCTAAAAAAACGCCAGGTTTCGCGACCTTTCGGCATCTCCAAATTCAAGACAATCTTAATGCTTCTTTGAGATTCTGGAAGACCGGAAGCATTTTTTATTTAGTTGGAATTGGTGCATATCGAAATGGCAAATTCAACGTCCGTTGCCAAACGGATTGAAGAATTCATGATCAAACTAAGTCCTGACGCAGTTGCAATGCTTGTCGGGGCAACCGAAAAGTCGCGTCAAGACGGTGAAGACGATCCAGTTTCGAGAATAATTTTGCAGGCAGCTCTTAATCTTTCCCTGAAACACGGCAAGAAAATCCCGAGATTGATTGACCCGTCTCGCCTTCTGTTTGGACCCCTTGAGCCTTTTTTGATCGATTTTGCCGCCGGGCCAAAACAGCCGGCTCGTATCGAACGTGCGTCGTTGCCTATTATCTGGACCTGGCTTGAGCGGGATCTCCTTTCCGACGATATTGCGCAGCTGCAAGCAGGAATATCAGAAAGCGATTCAGACGACGAAGCCTCAATGGCCGAGAGATTAACCTCTGAATTGCGTGGTAAAGCGGCGGCCGCGATTTCAGGTATTTTTGATAGCTTTCAGGAGCGCCCTGACGAGAGGTTGCGGTTTGCCAGTCAGCTTGGCAGTGAGCAGACGCTTGACGACGCAGGCGATATGGTTGTTGTTCTCGAGCATTCGGTAGCGTTGCAGCAGTTAAATTCAAAACTGCCTGCCCGAATCCCTTCGCTGGACGGGAATATTCTGTCATCCATCACCGAAGCCCTAAGTAACCTGATCGATCGCGATCAGCGGTTGCGACCATTTGGCCTTGTGCTGGTCATGGCTAAATTACAGAATCCAGCAGAAATTATCCGTATTGCAAAAGCTGCCGTGAATTCGGATTCTTCGATAAAACTCGAATCACATCCGTACCACGTCGCCATTGACTTGGTTCTGTACGAGGCCAATGCCAAGGCGCGCCAAGCCCAGGACGCTTTGCGGGCAATGGATGGAAGCGTGCAAATTTGGAACCTCTTGAACGAATATTATTCTCTTTCGCACGGACTGAATGTTGAAGTTGAAATTTCATCAGCGAGTAAATGGTCTAAAAAAATCATCAAAATGCGTTCCGGATTGTCTGATAGAGTTTCTGGAGTCATTAGCGACGCCCCGCGCCAGATCAAGGCGCTATTGAACTACGACAAGGAGAAGAGCAAAGAAATCCCAGAGCGCGATATACTGTCCATGGAATTTCTCCTGAAACTCATGATCCAATGCCGAAAGATATCGAGCGAATTGGCACTCAACGAAATGCTGTCGCGGGTCCGCAGGGATTCCGAGCAGTTTCTGAACCTGATGGGCGACTCCCTCGTCGAGAGGTTAAGGCATTCCGATTCCGTTTCGCGCGGCCCATTGATCGAACGCCTGGACATCGCGGAACGATTGACAAGAATTGCACTCGGCAGCGAGATCGCCGATCTTCTGCATCGCAGCGCAACGCTTGCAAAACAATCCATCGAGACCGAAGACGTGGCTCCCGAAAAACAATCTGCCTGAATCCTGTTGATCGCTCTAGTCGCCCGGCACAGGAGCCGCAGTTTCTTTTTCCATGGTTGGAGCGGCGGAAGAAATGCCCCGTTCCCGGTACGGTGTGCGGCCATAATATGCGCGATAGCATTTCGAGAAATGTGACGGCGAAGAAAACCCGCAGCTGAGCGCAACATTGATCACCGACATCTCTGTTTGTAGTAACAGCAACCGCGCCTTCTGTAGCCGCAATTCCAGGTAATAGCGTTTCGGCGTGCGCTGCAGGTAGCGTTTGAAAAGTCGCTCGATTTGTCGTGGCGATAAGTCGACGCGTTTTGCCAACTGCGCCGGGCTGACTGGTTCCTCGATATTCGATTCCATCTCCTGGATGATCAGGTTCAGTTTGGGGTGCCGGGTACCAATCCGCGCTGGCAGGGACCGTCGCTGGTGTTCGCTATGATGCCGGATCGGTGCGTGAATGATCATATCGGCAACTGCTGCCGCAACCTCCTCGCCCTGTTGAGACGTCATGAAGGCAAGCATCATATCAAGTGCCGCAGTTCCGCCCGCGCACGTAAACCGGTCCCGATCGATTTCGTACAAATTGCCGGACACGTCGATATCTGGAAATGTCTCAGAAAACGATGGTTGATTTTCCCAATGGATGGTGCAGCGATACCCGTTGAGCAGGCCTGCTATCGCCAGTATATGCGAACCGGTGCAAACCGATCCGATCTTGTCGCCAAGCCTGCTCCGTCGCCGCAACCAGTTCAGAACAGATTTATCGGTGTTGGCCTGGATATTCTCCCCGCCGCACACGACGATGGAGCTTTTGGCCGGTAATTCTTCGGCGCTCAGGGACGGATGAATTTTTATACCGCACGATGCCTGGACCGGCTTGCCGTCGAGCGTTACGGTTTGCCATCGGTAAAGTTCATTGTTGGCGTAACGATTGGCAAGCCGCATGGGTTCTATTGCCGCGGTGACAGGCAACATTGAGAATTCAGGCAACAACAATAGGCCGAATGTCTCCAAATCCACTTCCCCGGTGTTTAATATTGTAGAACCTCACCAACCAGTATTATGCCTACTGGGCAGGAACGACAATACCAGCAGCGATGAATTGACGATCTGGAAATTAGGCAGGATCACAGTCGCAATCTATCGTTCTATCTCTCCATATGCTTGTGGGCGTCGGGATGAGGCATCTAGCCCGGATCAGACAGGTGGTGCCGCCTGTGTCCCATAGAGCTGGATTGTGGCCGATGACCGTCCAGCAACGGCTAGCCATTGCCAGATGTAATCGGCATACGACCGGAAGACATAAATATCGAAAGTCAGCGGGTCGGTACTTACAAAGTGGATAGCGGCGGGGATTTCAGCGATCTGTGTGCGCCGCACATGGCCGGGTGTCACGTCCGGGGCCAACAGGTTAACGCAGCAACCTTTCATCAGAACTTCGCGAGCTTGATCGCCGGAAACACGAATAATAGCGCGTGTATCGCTGACATCGGTGACCATCGCATGGGCCTGCCCGAGGGCCGTCTCCAGTTTCTTCGCAAGAAGTTGAGTACGGGATCGGGGGCCGGTCACAATCCATTGATCGATCGACCACCAAAGCGCCGTACGGCCCCGACCGGAATTGCTTGTTCTCGGTGCCTGCGGCAACGCAAATCCCAACTCATTCGCGGCGACCGCCAGCGTCGTACGCCACTTCGGCAAAACCCGTAGGTCGATCAGGCCAATATCCTGAAATTCGCTGATATCGATTGCCGAGCCCGACGGTGAGGCGACGACATTGCGGCCGCCAAGGGCACTATCAAATCCAACTTCAGCCATTTTGCCGTAAGCCTTCCCTGTCGTAGAAAATGGGATCGACCAATGTCCCCGAGAGGACCTTGTTGCCAACCGGGAAGTACATCGTATCGCCAATCCGGTTCTGGCCGTTTTTGATCAGTGCCAATGCGATCGAGCGATCCAGGGTCGGGCTCCAGTAGCTGGATGAAATATGCCCGAGCATTGGCGGCGGGGGCTGGATCTGATCCGTATCCAGTGCCTGACACCCAATCGGCAGCACTTCGGCAGGGTCATGGGTAAAGACGCCAACCAGTTGTTTGCGGTGGGGGCCGGGGACCATGAACGACCGCTCCAGCGAACGCTTGCCTACAAAATCCGCTTTTTTCTTTGAAACTGCCCAGCCTAGACCCAGATCGAGAGGCGTAACGGTTCCATCCGTCTCGTCGCCTATGGCGATAAAGCCCTTTTCGGCGCGCAATACATGCAGCGCTTCGGTTCCGTAGGGTGCGATCCCGTATTCCTCACCTGCTTCGAGAATGGCGTCCCACAACGCGCGTCCATTATTAGCCGGCGTCGCAATCTCAAAACTCAACTCCCCGGAATAGCTGATCCGGTAAACCCGCACTTCGGCACCCAGTAGCTTGCCGAATTGTGCGGTGAGTGGCGGGAAGACATCGGCACCCCATTTGATCGTGCCGCGCAGTTTTTTCAGAACATCACGGGCATGCGGCCCACCCACGGCGAACTGTGCCCATTGCTCAGTCACCGGGGTGACGAAAACTTTGAGATCGGGCCATTCGGTCTGCAACCACAATTCGAGCCAGCCCGCGGTCCGGTCAGCATTGCCGCTGGTTGTGTGCAGTAAGAACCGGTCGATCCCAAGCCGCACAATAACGCCGTCGTCAAACAACAGGCCCTGATCATCCATCATCAGACCGTAGCGGCACCGGTTTTCCTTCAACGTACTGATGATGTTTGTATACATCAGGTCCAGGAATTTCCCTGCATCGGCTCCCTTGACCTCGATCTTGCCAAGCGTCGACAGATCGATGATTCCGGCCCTGTGCCGGACTGCCAGGACTTCCCGGTTGATCGCGACTTCGCGGTCCTCGCCAGCGAGAGGGTAACAGAAGGGCCGCCGCCATTGCCCGACCGGCTCATAATCTGCGCCGTTCTTTGCTTGCCAATTTGAAACCGGGGTTTGGCGCACCGGTTGAAACAGGTTCCTCGACCGCAATCCGGCAATCGCTCCGAAAGAGACCGGCGTGTATGGCGGGCGGAAAGTTGTTGTGCCCACTTCAGGGATTGTTTTTCCGAGCGCGTCGGACAATAACCCGAGCGCATTGATATTGCTGGTCTTGCCCTGATCGGTCGCCATCCCGAGGGTCGTATAGCGTTTGACATGCTCGACCGAGCGGTAGCCCTCCTGGACGGCGAGCTGCAAATCCGCGGCAGTAACATCATTCTGGAAATCAACAAAATGTTTGTTCGGGCGCTTTTTCGCGCCGGGTGCCGGTACCAACCAAATGGATTCCCAGTCGTCCTCTGCGACACCTTTGGCAAATGGGATTTTGGAAGCCGGACGCCGAATGGGACGCTTCCCGAGCGCGCGCCTCGCAACCACATCGCCGGCCTGGTCCGCCTCATGTACGATTTCCTCGAGGCCGAATGTCCCGTTGGCGGCACCGACGACGCTTAGATGGTCTTGCACGGGACCGGGGACAAAAATCTGCCGCTCGGCATCAAATGCCGGTTTCCCGCCAATGTGGGAATAGAGGTGAACGGCTGGGTTCCATCCGCCTGAAACAGCAACAAAATCGCAGGCGACAAGTTCGCTGGCGTGCACGCCACCGGCGCCAAACAGCCCGCCAACCTTGACGCCCTTGATCTGCTGGCCGCGCTTTTCGGTCACTACATCCTGGACCCCGCTGCCAAACATCAACGGCATCCCGGCGGCTTTCGCAAGATTGACCGGCAAACCGGACGGGTCGGCACGCACATCAACGATCCGGGCAATCGACACCCCGATATCCTGCAGGTCGAGCGCGGTCTGGTAGGCATTGTCGTTGTTTGTAAACAAAACGCCGACTTCACCCGGCACCACCCCGTAGCGATGGATATTGGCGCGAATGGCGCTGGCGAGCATGATGCCCGGTCGGTCGTTATTGGCGAACGTCAACGGCCGCTCGAGCGCACCGGAAGCCAGGATGATCTCCTTGGCCCGAACCCGCCATAGCCTATGGCGCGGGGCACCTTCTTCCACCAGCGCCGGGTCGTGATCCGCGACCCGCTCCAGCATCAACACAAAATTATGGTCGTAATGCCCGGCGACGGTGGTACGCGGGAGCAGGTGGACGTTTTCCGCCTGCGCCAACACCCCGACTTCTTGATTGACCCATTCCAGCTGAGCGCGATCCTCGATCGTCCCGCCCATGCAATCCGCCAGGCCGCCAAAATAAGCATTTTCGTCCGCAACGATTACCCGGGCACCCGTTGCGGCGGCTGCCCGGGCAGCGGAAATCCCAGCGGCACCGGACCCGACCACAAGCACATCGCAGCTAACGTTGAAATGCTCGTACCCGTCAGGATCGGGCCTTGTTGGAGCCGGCCCGAGACCAGCAGACCGGCGGATAAAATTCTCGTAGAACATCCAACCCGAACGACCCGGTCCCTTGAATGTCTTGTAGTAGAATCCGGACGGTAAAAACCGGCTGAATTTATTATTGATCGCGCCGATATCAAACGACAGGCCGGGCCAGCGGTTCTGACTACGAGCGACCAATCCGTCGTACAATTCGACCTGGGTGCAGCGCACGTTGGGCTCGAGCCTATCTCCCGTGCCAAGGGTGACGAGACCATTCGGTTCTTCAGCGCCCAGGCCAAGGATCCCGCGTGGGCGATGGTACTTGAAGCTGCGGCCGACCAGCCGGATTCCGTTCGCCACAAGGGCTGACGCAAGCGTATCCCCGGCGAGCCCCTTGTAATTTCTGCCGTCGAACGAAAAGGATATTGCGGATGTGGGGTCAATCCGCCGCCCGGTGCGGGCGCTGTCATCTGGCGCAGCGCCAAGCGCGAGTCTGAAGGGCTTGGTCATGATCCACTTCCCGTTCCGTTCCCATCCGGGAGAGGAGGTGGCGAATCGGTGATCCCGTAAAAAGCATGAAATTGCAGGGTCAGGGTATCGCGCATCGCGTAGAACCACTTGCCGCATCCGCGAGAGCAAAGCCACATTTCCCTGTGCATCCCGCGCGGATTATTGCGCACATAAAGATATTCGTATTGCGCTCTTTCCGAAACGTTTGCGGGATCGCTACTGGCGGGCCGTTTGATATGGGCTTCGCCGCCGCAATGAAACTCGGTCTCGTCGGCGGTCACGTTGCAAACAGGGCAGGTGATTAAAAGCATCCGGTCCCCCTAATGTGCAACGCCGGCGGCTGACGATTCATCAATCAGCCGGCCTTCCCGGAAGCGGTCCATGCCAAATGGCGCGGCGATCGGGTGCGGCCGGCCATTGGCGATCGTATCAGCGAACACGAACCCCGATCCAGGGATCGACTTGAACCCGCCTGTCCCCCAGCCGCAATTCAGATATAGGTCCTTGACCGGGGTCATGCCGATGATCGGGCTTCGATCCCCTGTCATGTCGACGATCCCGCCCCAATGCCGCATCATCTTGAGGCGCCCGAAGGCCGGAAACATTTCAACCAGCGCCCGCACCGTATGTTCCCACTGCGTGATGCTACCGCGCTGGGCGTAATTATTATAGCCATCCGCCCCGCCGCCAATCACCAGTTCCCCTTTGTCCGACTGGCTCACATAGCCGTGGACAGTCCCCGCCATCACCACGACATCGAGAATCGGCTTGATGGGTTCCGACACCAGCGCCTGAAGGCTGACGCTTTCTAAGGGTACGCGGAACCCAGCCATGTCGGTCAGAACTGACGTGTTGCCGGCAACGACGAAGGCGACTTTCTTGGCTCGGATTTCGCCTTTCTGGGTCTGCACCCCGACGACCTTTCCGCGGTTGCGCATGATCCCGGTGACGGCGCAATTCTGGACTATATCCACCCCAAGATTATCGGCACCCCGGGCATAGCCCCACGCAATCGCGTCGTGGCGGGCGGTGCCGCCGCGCGGTTGATACAGGCCGCCTAGCAGCGGGTACCGGGCATTGGAACTGCTATCGATGATCGGAACGAGTTTCTGGATTTCGCCAGGGCTGATCATCCGTGATTCGATGCCTGCAAGTTTGTTGGCAAACGCGATCCGCTGGAATGCGCGCATCTCGTGCTCGGTGACGCAGACATTGATCAATCCACGCGGGCTGAACATGACATTGTAGTTCAGCTCATGGCTCAGACCCTCGTAAAGCGAGCGGGCCAGTTCATATATCGCGGTGCTTTCGTCCTGTAGGTAGTTGGATCGGATAATTGTTGTGTTGCGGCCGGTATTGCCGCCCCCGAGCCAGCCCTTGTCGAGAACGCAGACGTTTTTAACGCCATGTTCCTTGGCCAGATAATAGGCCGTAGCCAATCCGTGACCGCCGGCACCGATGACCACCACATCGTACTCTGGTTTGGGTTCCGGGCTACGCCAATGCTCCTGCCAGTTCTTGTGGTAGGAAAGCGAATTTCGGACGAGCGAGAATATCGAAAATCTTTGCATTCTGGACAATCTTGAACGGGACGTATTGTTGCCAGATTGGCTATTATCATTGCTGACACGTAGGTCTCAAACTATTTTCGACATAATTTTTGACCGGTGCGACAATCTACCCATTGATTTCAACGTTTGATGCTTGAGTAAAGCTTCCAAAATCGGCATAACCCGCTCATGACCCTCTGGATCTTCTTAGCTCTGATGGCGGCCGGCGCTGGCGCAATCGTGCTGTATGCTTTGCGCCCTGGCGCCTTGACGATGCCTGAAGGAAATGCCGACCTGATGGTCTATAAAGATCAATTAACTGCCCTCGACAACGAACTGGAATCCGGACGGATCGAAGCCTCTGAGGCCGATTCTGCAAGGATCGAGATTTCGCGGCGGTTGCTGGCTGCACAGAGCGAAGCCGACCGTAACCCTTTAAGCCGGCCAAAGGCAAAATCCAGCGCCGCCCGGGCCGTCGCAATTGCAACTGCCGGAATGCTATTTGTATTGGTTGCGTATATCCAGAACGGCAACCCGGACTTGCCGGGCGTCCCCTTCGAGACCCGGAACACCGACAATCCCGGAGAAGAGACCGTGCCCCAGCTGCTGGCGCGTGTGGAAAGCCATTTACTGGACACCCCGGAGGACGGCCGCGGCTGGGATCTGATCGCTCCGATTTACATGCGCATGAATCGTTTTGCCGACGCCGCAGAGGCGTTTGCCAATGCGGCACGCCTACTTGGACCATCCGGTATGCGGATGGCTGGCTACGGCGAGGCCGTGGCCGGGATAAATGCAGGGGTGATTGTTCAGGAAGCACGCGACGCCCTGGTCGAGGCCATTGAACTTGATCCAACCCTGTTGCGCCCGCGCTTCCTGCTGACCATCGCACTCGAACAGGACGGCAAGCTGGCGGAGGCCCGCGATGCGTGGCGCGGTCTGCTGTCCGAAAATCCGGAGGAAGGCCCCTGGCGCGACGTGCTTTTGGGGCGGATCGAATCCCTCGAGGCGCGGATCGGTGACGACCCCCGACCGAGCCAGGCGCAGGTCGAGGCGGCTCAGGATATGTCCCCAGCTGATCGTCGCGAAATGGTTGAGACGATGGTCGCGCAACTTGCCGCAAGGCTTGAAACCGATGGCGACGACCTGGAGGGCTGGCTGCGTCTCGCCCGGTCATACGCCGTGTTACAGCAATTCGATGCAGCACGCGGTGCGGTCGAAGCCGCCCGGGGTCTTTTTTCAGACGATGACCGGGCAATGGCCCGCCTGGCGGATGTGGCGCGAACGCTTGGGTTGGAAGAATGATATTGTCTTCTGACACAGGCGTGATCCTCCGTGATAGGCGCGTCACGCGACCCGCGCTAAGGTGCCGCCATTGTAAGCGATCAGTATCGGGTATTAGATGACCAGGAAGCAGCGCCGGTTTACAATGATTGGTTTGGCGATGGGTGCCCTTACAGTTGCAGCCAGTCTGGTATTTGTCGCCCTTGAAGACACGATCGTATTTTTTTATAGCCCGTCAGATATCGTCGATAAATACCCGGACGTCGGCACCCGGTTCCGCTTGGGAGGCCTGGTCGCCGAGGGTTCGATTGATCGCAAGGGTGAATACGTAGAATTTGTCGTGACCGATACCGCCAACCAGTTGCCAGTGACCTTTGAAGGTATCCTTCCGGACCTGTTCCGCGAAGGCCAAGGGGTCGTCGCTGAGGGTACTTTGTCAAATGGCATATTTGTAGCTGATACCGTGCTTGCCAAGCACGACGAAAATTATATGCCCGCCGAGGTCGCGGATAAATTGCGCGAACAGGGCTACTGGCAAGGGGGAGAGGACGAAGAATGATCGCTGAGATCGGCCATTTCGCCACATTGCTGGCACTCGCTTTCGCGTTAATGCAGGGCAGCCTGCCGATCTGGGGCGCGTATAAGGGTGATACTCGCCTCATGGAATCCGCGCGCGCTTTCGCTATCGGGCAGTTTTTGTTTGTGTCCTTTGCATTTGCCTGCCTGGTGGCGGTCTATGTGCGCTCCGATTTTTCGGTCCTCAATGTCTGGCAGAATTCCCATTCGGCAAAACCGCTGATTTTCAAGATCACTGGATCATGGGGCAACCACGAGGGTTCGATGCTCCTGTGGGTCGTGATCCTCGCGTTTTTCGGGGCGTTGGTCGCGCTGTTCGGCAACAACCTGCCGGCGCGGTTGCGCGCCAACGCGCTCGGCGTGCAGGGCTGGATCAGTATCGCATTTCTGTTTTTCATCCTGGCAACCTCCAACCCGTTCGCCCGCTTAAGCCCGGTTCCATTTGACGGGCAGGACCTCAATCCAATCCTGCAGGATATCTCACTCGCCATCCACCCGCCTTTGCTTTACGCGGGCTATGTGGGCTTCTCGATGGCATTTTCGTTTGCCATTGCAGCTTTGATCGAAGGCAAAATTGACGCTGCCTGGGCGCGTTGGGTGCGGCCTTGGACGCTGATCGCCTGGATGTTCCTGACCGCCGGCATCTCGATGGGATCGTGGTGGGCCTACTACGAACTCGGTTGGGGCGGTTGGTGGTTCTGGGATCCGGTCGAGAACGCCTCCTTCATGCCCTGGCTGGCGGGAACAGCACTGCTCCATTCAGCATTGGTGATGGAACGCCGTGCGGCGCTTAAGGTCTGGACGATCCTGCTGGCGATCCTGACATTCTCACTCAGCCTACTGGGCACCTTTCTGGTACGTTCCGGAGTCCTCACCTCGGTCCATGCGTTCGCGGTCGATGCCGAGCGCGGGGTCTTTATTCTCGCCATCATGGCGGTCTTCATCGGCGGCGCGCTGGCGCTGTTTGCCTGGCGGGCGCCGTTGTTGCGCCAAGGCGGGCTGTTCGCGCCGGTGAGCCGGGAGGGTGCGTTGGTGCTCAACAACCTGTTTCTGGCGACCGCCGCCGGTACGGTTCTGATAGGCACCCTCTATCCGCTTGTGCTGGAGGCACTGACAGGAGAGAAAATCTCGGTCGGCGCACCGTTTTTCAACAAGACCTTCGGGCCTACGATGATCCCACTGCTGATGTTGGTACCGTTTGGTCCGATGATGGCTTGGAAACGCGGCGATTTGCTGGGCACATCGCAGCGTTTGATGGTCGTAGCGGCGCTAGCGCTCGTGACCGCAGGGGCTGTCTATTGGAGCTTCAATGGTGGACCGGTTTTGGCGGCGCTCGGTGTCGGGCTGGCGGTCTGGTTGATCGGCGGCGCGATATTTGAAATCTTGTGGCGGGTCAAATTCATGCGCGCACCCGTCGCCGAAAGTTGGCGCCGCGCGGGTGGGTTGCCGCGCTCCAGCTGGGGCACCATGACGGCGCATGCGGGCATCGGCGTTGTCCTTCTCGGGATTGTCAGCGCGACCGCTTGGCGAACCGAGGTGATTACGACCATGAATCCGGGCGAAACCCTGACCGTTGCCGGCAACGATATAACGTTCGAAGGCGTGTCGCCACGCCAGGGCCCGAATTATTCCGAAGATGTCGGGCAATTTACCGTGCGCCGCGACGGCCTCGTCGTTGCCCGGCTGGAACCCGCAAAGCGCTTCTATTCGGTTCGCCGCCAGCCGACGACCGAGGCAGGCATCAAATCCTTCATCGGAGGCGATCTCTATGTCGTGCTGGGAGATCCAACCGGAGACGGCAGCTATGTTGTGCGCATCTACGACAACCCGCTAGTCACCCTGATCTGGATCGGCACCTATATCATGGTGCTGGGGGGTGCCGTATCGCTGTCCGACCGGCGGTTCCGTATCGGCGTACCGCGCAGGCGCCGGGTGGTAGCAAACCCGGCTCCGGCGGAATAAGCCCATGCGCAACCTGTTACTAGCCATTTTTTTGCTCCTGGGAACAGGTGTTGCCGGGGCGGTCCTGCCCGACGAAGTCCTGTCGGACCCGGCGCTGGAGACCCGCGCCCGAGAAATATCGGCTGGCGTACGCTGCCTGGTTTGCCAGAACCAGTCGATCGACGATTCGGAGGCAACGCTGGCCCGCGATTTGCGCATCCTGGTACGTGAGCGGCTAGTGGCTGGCGACAGCGATAACCAGGTGGTTCAATTTCTGGTGGACCGTTACGGCGAATTTGTTCTCCTTGAGCCGCGTTTTTATACCCGGACATGGATATTGTGGTCTGCTCCTCTCGTCATGTTTGCAGCCGGAGCTTTGATCCTGGGGTGGCGGTCCAGACGCATAACGGCGTCTGTCCCGGCCGGGCTGACAGAAGATGAGCAAAAGGCCCTCGACGATATCTTGCACGAGGGCTGAATATCAAAACCAGATCGAGGGGCGTCATGGCGACCATCACCCGGAAACTTGAATTTGCAGGCGGCGACGGGGCCAAACTGGCAGCCCGGCTGGACCTGCCAGCTGGCCCGGTTCAGGCTTACGCCCTGTTTGCCCATTGCTTCACCTGCTCCAAGGATATTTTTGCGGCTTCCCGCATTGCTGCCGGATTGGCCGGGCAGGGGATTGCCGTCCTCAGGTTCGACTTTACCGGTCTTGGCTCCAGCGAAGGTGAATTTGCCTCCACGAATTTCTCGTCAAACGTCGACGATTTGGTACATGCGGCAAACTACCTGCGAGATAATTTTGGGGCACCGGAACTGCTTATTGGTCATTCCCTTGGTGGTGCGGCGGTGCTCGCGGCGGCGGCCCGGATCCCGGATGCGCGCGCGGTTGTGACGATCGGCGCGCCGGCGGAAGCAGACCATGTGATCAAGAACTTTACCGCTGATATCAATCGTATCGATCAGGATGGTGAAGCCACGGTCAGCCTTGCCGGTCGAGAATTCACGATCCGCAAGCAGTTCCTTGACGACGTGCGTGGGGCCAGCATCGACGACGCGGTCGCCAACCTGAAGCGGCCTCTGCTGGTCATGCACGCGCCAGCCGATCAGACCGTCGGTATAGAAAACGCGGTTCATATATTTACAAAAGCCAAACACCCGAAAAGTTATGTGTCCCTTGATACCGCCGATCATTTGCTGACAAAACGCGCGGACGCCAAATACGCAGCCGATATCATCGCCGCATGGGCCTCAAGATTTGTCAGCAGGCTGGACCAAAAATTGGACCAGGCAATAAATGTTGTTCGTGTGAGCGAAACGGGCAATGGCCGGTTCCAGCAGGCGATCCAGACCGGTACCCACCAGCTGATCGCTGATGAGCCGGAATCCTTCGGCGGCCTGGATTCCGGTCCATCGCCGTATGATTTTCTGGCAATGGCACTCGGCACCTGCACGGCAATGACCCTGCGCATGTATGCTGACCGCAAAGGCCTGCCGTTGGAGCACGTATCGGTCGATGTGGATCACAAAAAGATCCACGCCGAGGATTGCAGGGATTGCGAGCAGAAAACCGGTCGGCTCGACCGGTTCGAGCGCACTATTCGTCTCAAAGGCGATCTTGATGAAACGGCAACGCAACGTTTGCTTGAAATCGCGGACCGGTGCCCGGTGCATCAAACCTTAGAGCGAAAATCCAAAATCGAGACTCGGTTGGGCGCTTAGGGCCCGGAACCCTCTGAATCATTACTAAAATTTAATGCTGCCTACAGGATGCTGTAATGGGATCGCTGTCATATATGCTACCCACGTCTTCAATACCGCAATCTCACCGGGAGAATCTTCTATGTCTGAAAATACTTCAAACCTGCAGGGCAAGTCATCCGCGCGCCCAAAATCTCGGCGCCTGCGTGGCGCGTTGGTTGCAGCTCTTCTCGGGTCGACAATGCTGGCTATCCCCGTATTGGCGCCGTCCATTGTTCCGACTGCGCCGTTCGCAGTTGCCGGTACCCATGAGGCCGGGTTGCTGGAAAATAACGCACCGTTCAGTTTTGCTGACCTGGTGGAGCAGGTCAGCCCCGCAGTAGTAAGCATCCGCGTACAGTCCGGCGCCGAGCAAGTCAGCACGCGCGACGACGATCGCCGCAACAACGAACAGCACGGTGAAGATCAGCGCGATCAAAACCGTGGTGAAGAGAATCGGGGCCGCGGCAAAAACGGTTCGGGCCAGCAGCAGTCAGATCGGGGCGGATCGTTCAATGATTTGTTCCGTCGATTTTTTGACGACAACGAAAATGGCGGCCAGCAATTCAGAGACCCGCGCGATCGTGGACAGCAGCCCCGTTCCGCGTCCCAGGGGTCCGGTTTCGTGATTTCCGCGGACGGGTATGTGGTCACCAACAATCATGTCATCGAAGACGCCACGAAAATCGAAATTTCCTTCGACGATGGCTCGAAGCACGAAGCGCAACTAGTCGGAACAGATAGCCGGACAGATTTAGCGCTCCTGAAAATTGATTCCGATAAGACGTTCGAATTTGTGGAATTCGCGGTTTCGGATGTGCGGATCGGCGACTGGGTTGTCGCGGTCGGCAATCCTTTTGGCCTTGGTGGTACGGTAACCGCCGGGATCGTGTCCGCCCGTGGCCGCGACCTTGGTTCGGGACCCTATGACGACTACTTGCAGATCGATGCGTCGATCAATCGTGGCAATTCTGGTGGTCCCGCTTTCAATCTCCAGGGTCGGGTCATTGGCGTGAATACGGCGATTTATTCACCGACTGGCGGTTCTGTTGGCATTGGATTTGCGATCCCTTCAAGCGTCGTCCAGGAAGTCGTCCGGGAACTGCGTCAGGATGGTATCGTGACACGCGGTTGGCTGGGTGTCGGGATCCAGAACCTGACGGAAGATATCGCTGAAAGTCTCGGTCTAGAGAGCACAGACGGATCCATCGTCACCAGTGTTGCCGACAACAGCCCGGCGCAGGAAGCAGGCGTCGAGGAAGGGGATACGATCCTCACAGTCAACGGTGAAGTCATTGAGAATTCCAAGGACCTCGCCCGGCGCGTCGCCAGTCTGGAGCCAGACGACGATGCCGTACTGGGCGTTCTCCGCGAAGGTGATGAGCGCGAAATTACGGTAACACTTGGCAGCCTGGAATCCCCCCCGGAGGATTCCGCCAACAACAACCTGAACGGCGACAAGGATGATACCGAGCAGGGCAGCAAGCTCGACCGTATGGGCATGCAGCTGGAGGAAAGCACCGATCAGGAGGGTGTGGTGATCGTGGAAATAGATGCAGACAGCGAAGCCTTTGACAAGGGCCTGCGTGAAGGCGATATCATCGTCGAGGTTGGCGGTGTCCCGGTCAGCGGGTTGAGCGATGTCATCGATGGTCTGAGGAGTGCCGAGGAGCAGTCCCGAAAATCCGTTCTGCTCCAGATACGTTCCGGCGATCAACAGCGCTTCGTAGCGCTTCCCGTTGGCCAGGGCTAGCGCGCTCCAGCCAAATGGGCGGTTATCGTTTGGATGCAATGCCCTCTGGAAACAGGGAATGATAGAAGTTGGTGGCGGCAGGTGGAAAATCACCCGCCGCCATTGACGTATATACTTGGTCTTGGGGTCACAATCGAATTTCACCGGGAACCGCAATGAAGTTACTGCTGATCGAGGATGATATGGAAGCCGCGGGCTATCTGGTGCGCGCGCTGAAAGAACAGGGCCATCTGGCCGATCACGCCCAGGATGGCGAGGACGGTCTCGCTCTTGCCGGTTCAGAACAATATGATGTGTTGGTTGTTGACCGATTGATCCCGAAGATCGACGGGCTTTCGGTCATCGAACAACTCCGCCAGGGCGGTGACGCAACGCCAATCCTGATCCTGTCAGCGCTCGGCCAGGTTGACGATCGGGTCAAGGGGTTGCGCGCCGGCGGCGACGATTACCTTGCAAAGCCCTATGCATTCAGCGAATTGTTGGCCCGGATCGAAGCGCTTGGCCGGCGCGGTACTGCCGAAATGGCTCGGACTGAATATGTGGTGGGCGATCTGAAACTCGACCGGATGGCGCACACGGTGTACCGCGATGGTCAAGCGATCCCCGTGCAGCCCCGGGAGTTCCGGTTGCTGGAATATCTGATGCAGCATGTGGGACAGGTGGTCACCAGGACCATGCTTCTGGAAAATGTCTGGGACTATCATTTTGATCCGCAGACCAATGTGATCGACGTCCATATTTCACGGCTCCGTGCTAAAATCGACAAGAATTTCAACCCACCGCTGCTCCATACGGTACGCGGGGCAGGTTATGTGATCAGTGAAGAGCCTCGCTAAAATATTCACGAGTACGGCATTCCGGCTCGCTGTCATGTTCACGCTGGTTTTCGCGTCCTCAATGGCATTACTGATCGGTTACATCTACTGGAATTCCAATTTACTGCTCCAGCGTAATGTCACGGAGATCGTCCAGTCGGAAGCTGAGAGCCTTTCGCATGAATACGAGGCCGGAGGCATTGTACGGCTCGTCAACATTATCGAGCAGCGCTCGAGCGCACCTGGAGACATGATATACCTATTGCTCGATTTTCGCGGGCAGTCCCTGGCGGGAAATCTCTACAATGTACCGACCGAGCTGGACGGGCCGCCCAGATGGATAGAATTTTATTACGACCGGTTTGATGCTGGCGTTCGTTACGATTCGCTCGCGCGTGCCCGCATTTTTAGGTTGCCAGGCGGGTACATCCTCCTCGTTGGGCGCGCCATAACCGAACTGCGCCGATTCGAAAAGGTGATCAAGTCCGCCCTCTATTGGAGTATCGGATTGACGCTCGTGATCGGGCTGTTGGCCGGCATAATTGTCAGCCGTCGTATGTTGATCCGTGTTGACCGAATGACTGAGTCGAGCAACCGCATCATGGCGGGTGATCTGACCGAGCGCATCCCGGAATCCGGTTCGGGTGATGAGCTGGATCGGCTGGCGCACAGCCTGAACGCCATGCTTGAGCGGATCAATGAGTTGCTGCACGGGATGCGCGAAGTATCCGACAATATCGCCCACGACCTGAAAACCCCACTCACCCGGCTGCGCAACCGGGTCGAGACAACATTGCGCTCAAAGGCCTCCACCAAGGCCTATCGCGGTGCGCTCGAACAGACGATCGAGGAATCCGATCACCTGATCCGGATTTTCAACGCGTTATTGGCGATCGCACGGGTCGAAGCAGGTGCCGGAGAAGCGGATTTTACCGAGATCGAAACCAGGTCCATGCTCGGTGATATTGCTGAATTATATGAACCAGCAGCCGATGAGATCGATGCAACGATTGTTGTCGAAGAAGGCGGTCCGGAGACATTTAGGGGTGATCGGGAATTGATCAGCCAGGCGCTTGCAAATCTCATTGACAACGCATTGAAATACGGCCGGGATGAGGATGCCGCTGATGTTAAACTTGTCATCCGCCTGCGGGCGGAACAGATAGATCGCGATGTTCGCCTGTCTGTAATTGACAATGGCCCTGGTATCCCGCCTGGGGAGCGGGCGAGGGTTCTTGAGCGTTTCGTGCGCCTGGAATCCAGCCGCTCCGCTCCCGGAAGCGGGTTGGGACTTAGCCTGGTCGCGGCCGTTGCCGGCTACCATAACGGTAAAGTGGAAATTTCAGACGTCGGAGCAAATGATGACGGTCAAGACCTGTCCACTGGATTCTCTGTGGCCTTAATGCTTATTAACGCAGCTGAATGAATATAGCGGGCGTTTGAAAGCGGACAATTTGTGAAAAATTCCAGCCGCGAACAGCAGTCACTGATACGCCGCATCAAGGACCTGCCTTTCTGTACGCTTCCGGAAGGTGACACCCGGATGCGAGACTTTCTCGCCCTCGGGAACGTCCAGGAGGCGCTGTCTCCGTTGCAATCCGGCGGAAGTTCAGATGCGCTGCGATCGCTTCTCAACACTCTCTTTTACGCTTCCCCGTTTCTGACCGACATTGTTGAACGGGATCCTGCCGGGTTCGCCGATTGTCTTCTCGACGTGCCGGAGCAGCGGGTTGAAGGCCTGTTGACCGGACTTGCTCGGTCGATTGATGAAACCGAGAATTTCGAGGCGGCGTCGAAACTATTGCGGCAGTTCAAGACCGACTTCGCGCTCCTCGTTGCGCTGTGTGATATCGGCAGTATCTGGGAAGTAGATGAAGCGACCCGGATCCTTACGCTTGGGGCAGATCGTGCGGTCCATATGGCTGCGACTTTCCTTTTGCGTCAAGCCGCTAGAGAGGGCAAATTCCTGCCCGGTGACCCGGATCAGCCGTGCCTTAAATCCGGCTATATCGTGATCGGCATGGGTAAGCACGGTGCGTTTGAGCTGAATTATTCCAGCGATATCGATCTGATTGTATTCTTCGATCCGGATATTGCCCCTCTGGACGAGGGCGTCGAAGCCACCAAATTTTTTGTTCGACTGACCCGCGACCTGGTCAAGCTGCTACACGAGCGCACCGCTGACGGATATGTGTATCGGGTCGATTTGCGACTACGCCCTGATCCGGGCGCCACGAATATTGCGATTTCGGTTGCCGCTGGGCTGCAATATTACGAATCTCTCGGTCAGAACTGGGAGCGCGCGGCGATGATCAAGGCCCGCGCCATCGCTGGAGATATCGAGGCCGGAGAAGCTTTCCTGAAAGAGCTGCGTCCTTTCGTCTGGCGCCGCTATCTGGATTTCGCTTCGATCAGCGACGTTCATGCCATGAAGCGCCAGATCCATGCCCACAAGGGACATGGCACCATCGCGGTCGCCGGGCATAACGTAAAACTTGGACGCGGCGGTATCCGTGAAATCGAATTTTTTGTCCAGACCCAGCAACTGATCGCGGGCGGCCGGCAACCTGAACTGCGCGGCCGTGGCACGTTGGAAATGTTGAAAC
>JAJFGZ010000039.1 GCA_021775855.1 Hyphomicrobiales bacterium | reverse complement strand
CATGGGCAAAGAATCCATGTGCGTGGTGTCGGAAGAATTATCGCGAGGCTATATCGGCGTCGGGTCCCTTGGAACCCGCTCGGAAATCGCGGCCGAGCTCATTCTTGGCGGCGGGTCGGATGCGCAGAAAGCAAAATGGCTGCCAAAAATCGCGTCGGGTGAGATTCTCCCGACCGCGGTCTTCACCGAACCGAATACCGGCTCCGATCTGGCGTCACTCAAGACGCGCGCGATACTGGATGGTGATATTTACCGCGTTACAGGTAACAAGACCTGGATTACTCACCCGGTCCGCGCTGACCTGATGACCTTGCTGGTGCGCACGGGCGATGCCAATAGCGGATACCGGGGGCTCTCGATGTTCCTCGCCGAAAAACCGCGAGGCAATGATTCCGATCCGTTCCCGGCAACCGGCATGACAGGAAGCGAAATCGAGGTCCTCGGGTATCGCGGCATGAAGGAATACGAAATCGCGTTTGACGGTTTTGAGGTGAAGGCCGAAAACCTGCTCGGAGGTGAGGAAGGCGCAGGTTTCAAACAACTCATGCAGACGTTTGAATCTGCCCGTATCCAAACTGCTGCCCGGGCGATTGGCGTTGCCCAGTCAGCGATGGATCTGGGATTGCGCTACGCCAACGAGCGCGTCCAGTTTGGCAAACCGATCGCCGAATTCCCGCGCGTCGCCGATAAAATCGTAATGATGGCGGCGGAAATTCATCTGGTCCGGCAACTGACCTATTTCGCAGCACGGGAAAAAGACCAGGGCAGGCGTTGCGATCTGGAAGCCGGCATGGCCAAATTGCTGGCTGCCCGCATCGCCTGGTCGTCCGCCGACAACGCCGTGCAAATCCATGGCGGCAACGGTTTCGCGCTCGAATACCCGGTCAGCCGGGTGTTGTGCGACGCCCGGATTTTGAGCATTTTCGAGGGCGCTGCCGAAATCCAGGCCCAGGTGATCGCCCGCCGCCTGCTGGAAAAGAGCAACTAAACGTTCGCGGACTGGTATTGGGATTAGTATCCGCTATTCTTTTAAAGATGGACATTGAGAAAAAAAATCGAAGAGAACTAATTGCAGGCTTAGAACCAAGTTTTAATTGTTTCGAGGAAGTTAGGCTCCAAAATCCCCAATTTCCAAATTTCGAAATTATCGCCGACGTTGTAGCTATCCCATATGACCCAGATTTTCGTTTTTATGCCTTCGCATTTGAAGTAAAAGCACCCCAAAAACCGTTATCTGACGCATTATGGTGTCGTACAATCAAGCAAACATCCGATTATATTTTTGGAAAAATTGTTCCCCAAAATAGACAAGAAATCACAAAATTTCTGGGTCGGAGAATCGCGGCAAGCTTCATTTACCCGTCTCCTATATTACCCCAAGTCGGTATCGGAGCCGATCGAAAATATCCAGCAGGTCTCGTAAAGGAAGGCGATGAAGATTTTGTTTGGGGTGCGTTCCTATTGGGAATGAACTTCAGGGTCGGCCACGCTTATTGGGAAAAGCGCTACAACCATGAAAATCTCAATCTAAATATTGGCCCCGCTGATATTTGGAATTCTGCAAAGGGTTTCCTACCTAAGGCAAATGATCTAGTACGAAGGAAAAGACCGTTCGGCTCAAAAAATGTGGATCTACTGTCGGAGTTAGACGGAATTGGACCACATATAAATTGCTGACTATTCCGCCGCCGCCATCTGGTTCCCCGGTGTCGACTGGGACAATTCTGCCTCTTCCGGCGTCATATCGACCGGCACATCGGCGAACAGCGGCGTGCTCAGATAGCGCTCGCCGGTATCCGGCAGCATGCACAGGATGTTTGCGCCATCCGGCGCATCCGCCGCCACCTGCAACGCCCCGGCAAATGTCCCGCCGCTGGATATGCCCACAAATATCCCCTCTTGTGTCGCCAATTCCTTGGAGCAGCGGATGGCATCTGGGCCCGCAATTTTCAGGATCTGACTGATCAGTCCGCTATCGATCGCATCCCCGGTAATTTTTGGAATGAAATCCGGGCTCCAGCCCTGCATCGGATGGGGTGAGAAGGCAGAATGGCTGACGGCTGGCGATCCATCGGCGTTGCGGGCCTGTTCCACGCCGCTCGAAATCATCGCCGCCGTATCAGGTTCGCACAGGATAATTTTCGTATCCGGGCTTTTTTCCGCCAGAACCCGCGACACCCCGCGCAACGTTCCTCCGGTGCCGAACCCCGTGACCCAGTAATCGAGACCGACATCGGCAAAATCATCGAGAATTTCAACCGCCGTGGTGCGCGAGTGGATATCCGGGTTGGATTCGTTTTCAAACTGCCGCGCGAGAAACCAGCCATTTGCGTCCGCCAGTTCAACAGCCTTGTTCACCATCCCGGTGCCTTTTTGAGCAGCGGGCGTAAGAACGACCTTGGCCCCGAGAAACCGCATCAATTGCCTGCGTTCGACGCTGAATGTTTCCACCATGGTCAGAACCAGCGGGTAACCTTTCTGGGCACACACCATTGCCAGACCGATCCCGGTATTGCCGCTGGTTGCTTCAACAACCGTCTGCCCCGGCTTCAGTTCACCAGACTTTTCGGCGTCTTCGATGATCCCCAGCGCCAAC
>JAJFGZ010000038.1 GCA_021775855.1 Hyphomicrobiales bacterium | reverse complement strand
ATGGTAAAACAACACAGGAGTTTTTTCCTGGTGCCCCTGGCCGCGGTCTCAGCCGCCTCGCGGCCAAGAAAACCAATCTCTGTTTTTAGCTTCACGGCCCAGCCAAGCCCGGCCTCAAAGGGAGAGTCCGAAGGGGTGATATCAGCACCCCATGCGCGATAACCTTTTTCCAACCGGAGGCTTTCGATCGCGCGGTAGCCGGCGTCCGCAATTCCGTATTCCCGGCCGGCATTTTTGAGCGCGTCGTATACATCGCCGGATGCCCCGATAAGCATATGCAATTCCCAGCCAAGCTCGCCCATATAGGTGACCCTGAGCGCGCGTACCTTGTGACCGGCAATATTGATTTCCCGAACAGACGCGAACGGAAAAGCGTCGTTGGAAATATCCGCGTCCGATACTTTGCCAAGGATATCACGGGCCCTTGGACCCATGAGTGAGAGGGTCGCCCATTCCTCGGTGACGTCGTGGAGTTCGGCGTCGCAGCCAGCCGGGATATTCCGCCGGATCCAGGCGGCGTCATGCGTCCGGAACCCGGTTCCTGTGACGATGTAGAAAATATCCGGTGCCATCCGCGCAACGGTGAGGTCGCATTCGATGCCGCCTTTTGCGTTCAACATCTGGGTGTAGGTCAGCCGCCCGGCGGGCTTGCGCACGTTGTTGGCGCAAATCCAGTCAAGCGCGTTCTCACAATCCTTGCCGCGCAACTCGAATTTTGCGAACGAGCTTTGGTCAAAAAGCGCCGCGCGCTCGCGGCATGCGCGATGCTCCTCCCCGACATGGGGGAACCAGTTTTGCCGCCCGAACGAATATTGGTCAACCGGTTCCACGCCTTCGGGCGCGAACCAGTTCGGGCGTTCCCAGCCAAGTTTCGAGCCGAAACTGGCATTCTGTTTTTGAAGGCGGGCGTAAAGTGGTGACGTCAAGTGCGGGCGCCCGCTTTGAAACTCCTCGAACGGCCACGCCATTGTATAGTGTCTGGCGCAGGCTTCGATCGTCCGTTCCCGCACCCAGCGATCGTCGTGATGCAGGGCCGAAAAGCGACGGATATCCACGGCCCAGAGATCCATCGGCTGCACGCCATTGACGATCCAGTCAGCAAGCGCCTTGCCGGCACCGCCGCCGGACGCAATTCCGTATGCATTGAATCCGGCGCCGACAAAAAAATTGCGAATTTCGGGAGCTTCACCGAGGATGAAATTGCCGTCCGGTGTGAAAGATTCTGGCCCATTGGTCAGGGTTTTGATGCCGGTGGTCGTCAGCGCCGGGACACGGACCAGCGCCTGCTCCATCAATTGCGCAAATTGATCCCAATTCTCGTCGAGCAGGGAAAATATAAAGCCGTCTGGAATCGGTTCCACGTCCCACGCCATCGGGTCAGGCTCGTATCCGCCCATGACTAGCCCGCCGACCTCTTCCTTGAAATAGATCAACCGGTCCGGGTCGCGCAGCGTGGGCAGGTTCGACTCCAGGCCGGCGATGGGTTCGGTCAACATATATTGATGCTGCATGGATTGCAGCGGGACCGAGACGCCACAGAGACGGCCGATCTCTTTCGCCCATTGCCCGCCGCAATTCACAACCTTTTCGCATACGACAGGCCCTTGTGACGTTTGCACGCCTACGACCTGTCCGTCTTTGATATCTATTCCCGTCACGGTGACATCCTCGAATATCCGAACCCCGTGCATGCGCGCGCCCTTGGCAAGCGACTGGGTGATGTCGGAAGGGTTGGCCTGACCGTCGGTTGGAAGCATCGCGGCACCGACAAGGTCAGTCTCGTCCATGAGCGGCCAGAGGTCTTTGGCTTCACCCGGAGAGAGGAGATGCATTTCCAGCCCGAACGAGCGCGCTGTGGTGGCCTGGCGCTTGATTTCGGTCCAGCGTTCTTCGTTGTTCGCCAGCCGCAACCCGCCATTCTGTTTCCAACCCGTCGCCAGCCCGGTTTCCTGTTCCAGGGTTTCGTATAGCCCGACGCTGTATTTGAGCAATTGCGTAATCGAGGCACTGGACCGTAACTGTCCGACCAGTCCGGCGGCATGGAAGGTCGAGCCACAGGTCAGTTTGCCGCGCTCAAGAAGGATCACGTCGGATTTATGCTCTTTGGCGAGGTGATATGCCGTTGAACATCCGATAATGCCGCCACCGATGACGACAATCTCGGCGTGGGAGGCTAACTTCTGCGGCATCAAATATCCACTTCCGTGCTGAAAGTTGCATAAGCGCGCTCAAACCGGGCAAGGTTTTCGGCGGTGTATGTGTTGAAATCGAAATCGAGTTTGGAATGAATTTCTGAGACCATGGACCACATGGTTTCGCGCAGCAGCGACGCACATTTCATCGCGCTATAGGCACGCCACAGACCGTCCGAAGGTGGGCACCCGAAATATGTGTCCAGAAGCCAACGTTCCTGATCTTCGGAAAGCTGGTTATTTGAGGCGAGATTGGCCAGATCGAAAAGCGGACTGTTGAAGCCTGCATAGTCGAAATCGATTAGCCAGAGCTTGGCGCCGTCGTCAATAATATTGGCCGCCAAAAGATCATTGTGGGCGAAGACCAGATCGATCGGCCCGACAATTCGCTCCAGCCGATCTGCTATCTTTGCAAAACCTTGCAACTTGCCGGTATGACGGCTGTTGCCCTCGCGCAGCACGTGGATGTATTCGCGGACGAGGTGGAAGACCCAGAAAATCAGCGCCGGGCCGCGCAGGTGTTTGGGTGCTTCTTCGTGGAACCGCTTCACGAGTTCGACGACCTGCTCCAGTTTGGCCGGGTCGCGCACGTCCTCCTCGCCAAAAACATGGCCCTCGATAAAGCGAAGCACGAGTACGCCTGGTTCGGCATGGACTATTTCGGGGGAGGTGCCGGCGGCGAACCCCGCCCTGCTTGCCGCAAGCTCGTTGAACCGCATCACATGATGGACGGGGATATCGCCACCTAGGCGAACGACAAATTTTTCGCCGTTATCCTCGACCGTGAAATTCACGTTTGTAATCCCGCCATCCAGCGGATGGGCATCCACTGTCCCCTGCCAGCAAGCCAGGCTTTCAACCAATTGTTTGGCGTCCGTGCTCATGGTTCCCCGCTATCAGTCCAGACCCAAGCGCGCCTTTGCGCGCTTGGCGCCAGCCGTGATCAGACGGTCGGCGATGATGGCAACGAAGGCAATCGACAGACCCGCGACAATGCCGCGGCCGGTATCCGCCTTGGTGAGAGCGATATAGACTTCTTGGCCTAGATCCCGCGTGCCAACCAGAGCCGTGATAACCAGCATCGAAAGCGCCAGCATAATGGTCTGGTTTATACCGAGCATGATCTCCGGTAAGGCCAGCTTGAGCTTGATCTTGAGCAACAATTGCAACGGCGTGCAGCCGGATACTATTCCCGCCTCGACGAGTTGCGGGTTGACCTGACGGATGCCAAGCATGGTGTAGCGGATGGCCGGTGTTATTGCGTAGGCGACCACGGCGATCATGGCCGCGAAGTCGCCAACGC
Source organism: Hyphomicrobiales bacterium (assembly GCA_021775855.1). Taxonomy (GTDB): domain Bacteria; phylum Pseudomonadota; class Alphaproteobacteria; order Rhizobiales; family NORP267; genus NORP267. The sequence goes on along the minus strand of JAJFGZ010000038.1, from coordinate 7,771 downwards.
GGAATAGCATCACGACCGGGATGAGGTACACAAAGGAGGGCAGGGTCTGCAACGTATCGATGACTATTCCGGTGATTTTGCCAAGGCGGTCGCGCGCCGCGGCGGCGATGCCGATAGGGATACCGATCAGACTGGCGATAATCACCGAAATCCCGCACAGGTAGACGGTGATCATTGTCTTGTCCCACAAGCCTACCATCGCTGCGAACAGCGCCAGCGAGCCGGTCAGGAGCGCCAGCCGCCAGCCTCCCAGCTGCAAGCCGGCCAGCCCAATCGCGGCCACCACCATGGGCCAGGGGAGGGCCAGCAGGAACCGCTTCGAGGGGATGAGCACATTCAGAAGCAGGAAGGTTTTAAAGGCTTCGAGTTGATCGAAGAAATTGACGTTGATGTACTGGACAATATCACTCCAGAAGGTCCCGGTCGTTACTGTCCAATCCCGAGGATAAGCCTCGAAAAAGGGGACAGCCAGGCTTAAAATGGAGGTGATCAGGAGTGTCCCGGCGACGAACGACGTGTAAGGGTGCCGGAGAACGAGGTTTTTTGGTGGGTCCACTTTGTGGACCGGCGAAGCCTTGTCCGCGACGGCCCGGCTCAGTCGATCAAGGGCGATGGCAAGAACCACGATCGCCGTGCCAGCCTCGATGCCGGCCCCGATATCCAGCCGGCGCAGTGCCGACAGGACATCGAACCCGAGCCCGCCGGCGCCGATCATGGAGGCGATGATCACCATGTTGAGCGAAAGCATGATCACCTGGTTGACGCCCACCATCAGGCTCGGCAGGGACGACGGGATCAGGACCTTCAACATCATCTGTCGTCCGGTGCAGCCCACCATATTGCCAAGATCCCTGACCTCGGTCGGCACCTGGTGCAAGGCGAGGACCGTGATCCGGACCATCGGCGGCATCGCGTAAATAATGGTCGCGATCATGGCGGCGACCGGTCCGAACCCAAAGAGATAGAGAATGGGGACAAGATAGGCGAAAACCGGAACGGTCTGCATGAGATCGAGGATTGGCGTGACGATTTTCTCGAACCAAGCCCAGCGGAATGCCATGACGCCGACTAGAAGACCGCCCGAAATACCAAAAGGTACCGCAATTAAAATTGAGGAAAGGGTAATCATGGCGCCCTCCCACTGGCCAAAAACGGCCAGGTAAGTGAAGCACCCGCCAACCAGCGCTGCCAGCTTCCAGTCTTTGGCGTACTTCCCCATCGCGGCGATCACCGCGATCACCGCAATCCAGGAAAATGGCGGCAAGAGTTGGGTAGCCGAAGAGCCCTGTCCGCTCATCAGGCCGGTCGAGAGCATGCTCGTCACAAGATCAAGCGGTTTTTCAAGCAACCAGGCAATTCCCCGCGTGAATTCGTAGAACGTGAACAAGCCCAGATCCGCACTATTGACCAGCCATTCCATCAGGTCGGAAATCTGGCCCTTAAGCGGCAAGCGCAAGTCGCGCGGGACCTTAAAGGCCCAACTGATCTCCTGTTTACCGATCATCATCAGACCGGACGTGATGGCGATCACCACCGCCCATGCGATCAGATATTGATCGAGATACCAGCGCCGCCGGATTGGGCGCGCGGTTCCCGTTCCGGGTGCCACTGGGATGCCGTCGGCCGTCAAGATTTAGTGTCTCCCCCCTGCATAATCACGGCGATTACATCTTCGCGCTGGACTTTGCCGACGCGCTTGCCTTTGCCGTCGACAACCGCATACGGACGCTCGGCCTTGTACAGCGAAGGAGCTGCTTCCGAAATTTTCATCGAGGCCGGGAGTTCGCCCGCAAATTTCGTGTTCGATCTACCGGCCGGCTTCATGACGGAAGCGAGCGTCATGACCTGCGATCGCGAGACCTCGCGCGTGAATTCCGCGACATATTCGGTCGCGGGGTTGGTCACAATCTCTTCGGCGGTGCCGATTTGATCAATCAATCCGTCTTTCATGATCGCAATTCTGTCGGCAAGAAGGATCGCCTCGTCAAAGTCGTGGGTAATGAAAACGATGGTCTTGTTGAGCAAACGCTGGAGGCGCAAAAATTCATTCTGCATTTCGCGGCGTATCAACGGGTCGAGGGCTGAAAACGGTTCGTCCAGGAACCAGAGGTCCGGCTCGACCGCCAAGGAGCGCGCGATCCCGACACGTTGCTGCTGCCCGCCCGAAAGCTCGCGGGCGTAATAGTCTTCACGTCCCTTCAGGCCCACCAGCTCGATCATTTCCATGGCGCGCCGCTCCCGCGCGCCTCGGTCGATGCCCTGGATTTCAAGCGGGAAGGCAACGTTGCCGAGCACGGTCAGGTGCGGCAAAAGCGCGAAATGCTGGAATACCATTCCCATCCGGTGCCTCCGGATTTCGATCATTTCCTTGCGGGTGACGGCAGCCAGATCTTTTCCGTCAAAGAAAATTTGCCCAGCTGTGGGTTCAATCAGGCGCGAGAGGAGGCGGATAAGGGTCGATTTTCCGGATCCGGAAAGACCCATGATGACAAAAATCTCGCCATCATTCACCTCAAGATCAACGCCGCGAACTGCGCCGATCAATCCAGCGTCCTGCATTTCCTGTAAGCTTGGAGGCGGGTTAGTCTTCGCAGCCGCACGAGATTCAGCGCCCGGACCAAAAATTTTCCACACATCCCGGCAGACTAACTTTGCGTCGCTCACTGTCGCAGTCACCGCATGCCTCCGACTTAATCCTCACGCCTCGGCGAAGGATTGTCTATAGGACACAAAGAAAAGTAGTGACCGAGAGGCGTATTCACCTTGACCCCGCTTCGCCCTCGCCTGGCTACGATACCAGGCGGGGCAAAGAGGTACCTAGTTGATCCAAGCACTCCAGCGGCTTTCGTTGGCGGCCATCCAATCAGACACGACGTCGTTCAATTCCCGGCCATCCAGATCGATTGCGGATATCATCGCGCCCATTTCGTCGTTGGCGATATTGAAATTCTTGATCGCCTCGTACGCGCCAGGCCATTTTTCCTGAAGGCCGGCCCACGCAACCTTCCAGATGGGACCGCGCGGTTTGCCACAATCATAGGCCAGATCCGGGTTCGTGCCCCATGCTGGGTCCTGATAGCATTCAGCGGTGTAGGTCGGGAATTCAACCCATTCGCCTTCAAACTTGATGGGCGCCCAATGCGGGGCGTATACCCAGAGAAGGATCGGCGCCTGGCGTTGGTAGGCGGACTGGAGTTCGGCAAAAAGCGCGGCATCGGTCCCCGCATGCACGACTTCATAGTCCAGTTCCAATGCTTCCACGCGTTCGTCGTCGAACCCACCCCAGGTTACCGGGGCGCCAAGATACCGTCCACGCGGGGCGGTTTCAGGGATGGAAAAAACTTCGGCGCAATCGTTGAGGGCTTCCCAGTTTGGCAGTCCCGGACACAAGTCCTTCATGTAGGAAGGGTACCACCATTCCTCGACTGCCTGCATACCGGTTTCGCCAAGATTTTCCACCAGGCCTGTCGCCGTCGCGGCGTCCATGGCGTCACGACCGGTGGTTTCCCAAATTTCCATCGCGACGGTTAAATCGCCTGTCCTCAGTCCAGCAAACTGGGCGATATAATCAGCCTGGATATATTCGATATTGTATCCGGCATTTATCAGTACCTCGCCCATAATTCTTGTCGTGACGAGCTGACCGGTCCAGTCGTGCAGTGTCAGTTTGATGGGGTCGTCGGATTCAACCTGGGCCTGCGCCAGGCCTGGGATCATTGTGCCGCCCACTAAGGAAAGGACGCCCAAAAATCTCGTGAACGACTTTATTGAGGACATATGGAATCTCCTGTCTGTATTCACGCCGTTGCACTTGATACAAACGCAACAATATATCCATAACAAATTCATATTCATCCGGACGAGTCAACGTAGATTTTGGTTATTTGAGGTTTTTTGTGGTTATCTGTGGTATTTTAATGTTTGCAATCGGCTATCTTCCTCCAGCAGGTGCGATAGCAATTTGGACTGAACATACGAGACTGGCATAAGGACGCGCGACAAATGGGAATGCACAAGACGGTGCGGCAAAACGAAATTCTGAGGCTCGTTCGACAGCGCGGCTCCTGCTCGATCACCGAATTGGCCGAGGAACTGGACGTATCCGGGGAGACGATCAGGCGGAATGTGAAACCTCTGGAGGCCGCCGGTCTGGCGCTCAAGGTGCACGGCGGCATCATTCTTCCCGAACAATATCAGGAGCCCCCCATCCAGAAGCGTATGCTCCAGCAGGAGCGGGCAAAGCGGCGCATTGCGGCTACCCTGGCCGGGCATCTGGTGCACGGCGACTCGCTTATTATTGATACCGGTTCGACAACCGCCTACGTCGCGCAGGCGTTGCGAGATCACAAAGAACTGACGATCGTGACCAACTCATCCTATATCGCCAATCTTCTGGCATCCCGGAACGGAAACCGCGTATTCATGGCCGGCGGTGAATTGCGGGCGCACGATGCCGCCGCTTTCGGATCAGCCGCGATTGAATTCGTAAAGCAGTTTGAAGCCCGCTACGCCGTGTTGTCCATTGGCGCCATGCACGCGACGAAAGGCTGCATGGATTACCAACTCTGCGAGGCCGAATTCTCGAAGACCGTAATGGAGCAGGTGGAAACGGTGATTGTCGCCGCCGACAGCATGAAGTTTGACCGGACCAGTTCTATCAAGGTGTGCGGATTAGATCAGATCGACATTCTGGTGACCGATGCCCACCCGCCATCTGAGCTGGAACAAAGCCTGAAGGATTCAGAAGTGCGAATATTCGTGGCGCAACCGGGCGAGTCATCCAGAGCATCAGTCCCCAACGAGTCCTGACGCGCAAACGGGACATATTAGGAGACAGTCTCCAACAATCTCGAAGCAGTCCAGAGAAGTTCTTCCAACGGGTCAGTCAGATATAATTAGGATTCTTCGCTTATAGTCAGGCTTACATTGCCTTGAACCAAAAATTCATTTGAACAATAAATATAGTGTACCATAGATAATACCATTGTAGTCCGATTCCCGGGAGCCGCCCAACTGGCTGAGCTGCCAGAACAATTGAGTTGATTTGCTCCGTTCGTTCTAGCAATCACGATTGGTACGCGAGAGCCATGTCGACGTTAATTTCAGTCGATTTCAGACGCCCGATGGGCCAGTGCACGTATATCGATTGTTGCGGCCGGATAACAGAAGGGCTTCCGCCGGCCAGGACCTTCTTGCAAGATGACGTTGCGTGGATGGTTTGTATTCTGTCCAAATTTTCGTCGAATTCAATTGCGATATCAATAGCTTACGAATCATGAGCGCCACTAGATACAGACTTGACGAATTCTGGAATTCATTCAGTGGAGCTGAAGGCTCGTCTGCATACCCTGTTTCCAACGACGCAGTTGCCTGGCCCCGAAACAATGTTGTTGGGGAATACGGCCTCGTACTTGGCTCTTATATTGTAATAAAACACGGTTTCATTGATGGGGAATTTATATTTTCGGCTGATGAGAATATTGATCAGGTAAATAACCTGAACGATGCCGCGTCGACGGGAATTATTGATACCGCTGTTGCAGAAGAGCAAGTATTTAGTTTTGTTGAAAATGCCGGTCAGGAATTTGACCTTGCGATTACTTTTCAGCAGACGGTCGAGTTTTTCGCGATTGAGGGGAATCAGATCAATTCCCTGGTCATGTCAAACTCCCTATCCGAAAATGGTGATTATACCCCTGATCAAGATGCGGCCGACCCGGGCGAGACGTCCTCGCTTTCGCTCCACGCCACGCTCGAATTTTCGCTGCTGGCAGACGGCTTCCTATCTCAAGCAGATATCCCTGAATTCGGTTTTGGTGATGGGAGCAAGGGCGCCACGCTGGCCACCGATGGAAACGTGGCCCTGACCATCGATCTCGACCTTTACATCACGATGCGCGCGGCCCTCAACGCAGAAACCGTGGAATTCAATACCGGCACGAGCGAAGGTGCTGGCGCCGGGCAGCAAGCGGCGCTGTCTGCGCTCGCCGCGCAAGTTGACGCGACAGGCATGTCGGACAGTGGAATTTTGTCGCTCGCCGTCGCCGGCACCGAATCGTCCATTGGGGGGCTGTCTTTCACACTAACCGATACCGGCGGCGCCGGCGCAGGCAGCGCAGCCCTGTCGGGGTTCCAACAGGCCGCTGCGCTCTGGTCCAATTTTCTGCACGATTCCGTCAATGTCCGTCTCGACATCGGGTTTTCGTCGCTCGGGTCCGGTATTCTGGGCTCGGCCAGCTCCAATTCCACCCCGGTGTCCTATTCGGCAGTTCGCTCGGCTTTGGTTGCCGACCAAACCTCCGCGGATGACGCGACAGCGACGGCTAATCTTCAAGTTGGCTCCAGTTTGAGTTTTGCCACCTACAATCAGAATGGCCAATTCATTCTCGATAACAATGCGAGTAGCAACAATAATTTTCTGGACGTGAACACCGCCAACCTCAAGGCGCTCGGCATTACCACCGACGCCAACGGCAACCCAGTCGACAACGGCGTAAGCGCCGATGCAAATATTACCTTCAGCAACAACTTCAGCTGGGATTTCGATCCCTCCAATGGCATTGGTGCCGGTCTGATAGATTTTGTCGGTGTCGCGTTCCATGAGATCGGCCATGCCCTTGGCTTCACAAGTGGCGTTGATACCGTCGATTATTTCTCGCAAAACGGCCCTGGCAGCCCTATCGACCTCAATGGGTTTTCAATCTTCAACACTCTGGACCTGTTTCGATACAGCACGAACGTCACCAGCCAATTTGCGGGTGCGCTGGATTTGGGCTGGGGTGGTTCCGGATTCTTCTCGATTGATGGAGCGAACAGCCTGGGGGCGTTCTCCACCGGGTCATATAATGGCGACGGCCGACAAGCCAGCCACTGGAAAGATAATCTGGGTTTGGGGATCATGGATCCCACTTCGGCTCCGGCCGGTCAGGCAAACGTTGTCACCGCCCTGGACATAATGGCGATGGACGTCATTGGCTGGGATGTGGTCGGCCTGAACACCCCACCCGTGGCGACGATCGCGGATCAAAGCCTGCAGACCAACCAATGGTCACAGGTCAATTCCTGGGTCACCTATTCCGACGCCGAGAATTCCGCTGCAACACAATATGAATTCTGGGATAGCGGTACGGCTGCGGATAGCGGTTATTTCTACACCCCGGGCAACGCCCAGCACGCTGCCAACACATCCATAACCGTGGCGGCCAGCGATCTTGCAAACGTGTGGGTGAGGGGCGGCCAGACCGGCGGTACGGAGACCATGTGGGTTCGCGCCTTTGACGGTTCCGACTGGAGTGCATGGGATTCGTTCGTTTTCACGACGCAAGGCAACACCCCCCCTGTGGCGACGATCGCGGACCAAAGCCTGCAGACGAACCAATGGTCACAGGTCAATTCCTGGGTCACCTATTCCGACACCGAGAATTCCGCTGCCACACAATATGAATTCTGGGATGGCGGCACGGCGTCGGACAGCGGTTATTTCTACACCCCGGGCAACGCCCAGCACGCCGCCAATACGTCGATCACCGTGGCGGCAAGCGATCTGGATAGCGTCTGGGTGCGCGGCGGTCAAACCGGCGGCTCGGAGACCATGTGGGTGCGCGCCTTTGACGGTTCCGACTGGAGTGCATGGGATTCGTTCGTTTTCACAACCACCGATAATGCATTCATGGTTTAAGCCAGGACCATTCGATTTGCGCAAAATGTGTTAATCTGAGCTCCAGAATCGGAATCGGCCGGCGCATACATTAAACACATTCCCGGCAGTTCA
>JAJFGZ010000037.1 GCA_021775855.1 Hyphomicrobiales bacterium | reverse complement strand
GCAAGCCGCAACTGGATGTCGGCAATCCTGTAGGGGTCGGTCGCGGTATCGGCTTCTTCGAGAAGCGCCGCCCGCTCCAGATCGGCCGCGAGGACAACTTCGATCAGGGTTTCCTCGCTAGACGGGGCTTCTTGCGCCACGCTGCCGATGCGCGATCTTTTTGGCAGCGAAATTGATCCCGATTCCTGCTGCCATTCCCCGGTGATGATCCGGAACAGGCTGGTCTTGCCGGTACCGTTGCGCCCGACAAATCCAGTCGCGCCTTTCGAGGGCACGGCAATTGTCGCGCTATCGATCAGGGTGCGCCCTTCGATCCGGAATGTGAGGTCGTTGATATGCAGCATGGGCGGGTCTATGACCGCGCGGGAGTAAAAAAGCAATCCCGGATTGGTTGCTTTATTCAGATATTCTTAAAATCTCCGCTGCGGCCCGCGCCTGAGGCAAATCTCCCTGCACCCGAAACCCCTTCTTCCGTGAACACACTGGCACTGCGCCATTCGGATTTCAGAGCGTCCGCCTCGCCCAAACCCTCTTGGGCAAAGACCGAGCGGCGATCAGCTCGCATGCAGGCCTGGGGAAAGCGGGCAATTTCGCTGGCGAGCTCGAGCGCGGTCTCCAGCGCTGATCCATCCGGCACCACCCGCTCGCACAACCCGATCCTTTCGCATTCATCCGCCAATACCTTGCGCCCGGTCAGCACAAGATCCAGCGCCCGGCCCCTCCCTACAATCCGGGGCAGGCGGACCGTCCCACCATCGATCAGCGGCACCCCCCAACGCCGGCAGAATACGCCCATGAACGCGCTTTTCCCCATCACCCGGATATCGCACCAGAGCGCCAGTTCCATGCCGCCCGCAACCGCCGGACCTTCGATCGCCCCGATTACCGGCTTGTCGAGGTGCAAACGGGAAGGTCCCAAAGGTCCTGGCGGGATGTCCTTGGCTGATCCGCCGGCCCAATCGTCGGGGATGTCGATATCCGATATTGTAGTACCGTCATCTTGGGTGCTGGCGAACTTGAGATCGAACCCGGCGCAAAACGCGCCGCCTTCACCCTGAAGGATCGCTACCGATGCGGTATCGTCTTCGTCAAAAGCAATGAAGGCATCGCGCAGCGCGATTGCCGTCTCGGGGTTGACGGCGTTGCGGGCCTCGGGCCTGGAGATGGTGATTACCCGGGTTGATCCGTGGGTCTCGATGGTAACGGTCAAGTGACGCTCCTTTGATTTGCCAATATCCGGTCATTGCCGGGATGATGACAGAATGGCGACGGACGGGCAAAAACATTGAGGAGAATGTTATGCTACGCAAAATAATCCTGGCGGGACTATTCGCCGCCACGTCGTTTTCCCAGACACTGGCCTATGAAGTCCGTGATCCCGGTAGCACGGCTTACGGCGAGGGCGGGTATGTCTCGATCCGCGTTGATGCCAACATGTTGTCACGTAGCGGATGCGGTCAGGTTGTCTCCAATAGACGCGGCGCACCGGACGGTATTCGCGTGGCTCAGGATTCCGTGCCGGTGACCGTGACGATTGATATGGATACAAATTGTCATACCGAGCCAAAGGTCGTGCGCAGCATGTTCCCGACGTCGGGCGGACCCAATATTTCGCTCGTTCAGATATTTTTCGTCTCCACTTCAGGTCGCATTCTGAAATCCGAAAGGGTTTCCATTTTTCTGTATTAGCGGTCTATATTCTGCCCAGTGTTTGAAATGATGCAGAGGGCGGAATGACGATAAAACTGTACGATTTAAGTGGTGACGATGGCCGGCGCTTCAGCCCTTATTGCTGGCGGACGCGGATGGCACTGGCCCACAAGGGTCTCGAATTCGCCACGGAACCGACAATGTTTACCGAGATCGGTAATATCGGCGATGGCCACCAGGTCAGCGTGCCTGTGATCGAAGACGGCAACAAAACGATCCGGGACAGTTTTGAGATCGCCCTTTATCTTGAAGAAACCTACCCGGACCGGCCAAGCCTGTTTGGCGGGGCAGGGGGGCAAGCCACGGCCAGATTTGTGGAGGGTTGGGCCGTTGCTGTCCTTCACGGGCAGATCGCAAAAATGATCCTTGCCGATATCCACAATAGCCTGAAGCCGGCCGACTACGACTATTTCCGCGAAACCCGCGAAAAATTTTTCCAGGCTTCGCTTGAGGTGGTGATGGAGGGGCGCGAAGACCGGCTGCCAGAATTTCACAAATCCATGCAACCACTACGCGCCATGTTGAAAAAACAACCCTTCATTGGTGGAGATGCACCGCTCTACCACGACCATGTCGTGTTCGGCACATTGCAATGGCCGCGCGTTGCGAGTGGTTTCAATTTGATGCCGGACTCCGATGATCCGGTCTCTCAATGGTTTGAGCGTTGCCTCGATCTCTATGACGGCTTTGGCCGATCCATGGAGGCCGCTGCCTGATAACCGATTTTGGTTTCCGCCTTGCGGTGGCGCGGTATCGCCGCTATAAGCGCGGCGAAATTCTTTATCGTCCCCAACCGGGGAACGTTGGCGGATCAGTCCTCCGCTTTTCCAGGAAACGAATATGGCAATCGAACGCACCCTGTCGATCATCAAGCCCGATGCGACGGCACGCAACCTTACTGGTAAAATTATTGACAAGCTGGAAAGTGCTGGCCTGCGGGTGATCGCCCAAAAGCGTACTCGCTGGACCAGGGAACAGGCCGAAGCCTTTTATGCGGTGCATCAAGAGCGGCCCTTTTTCAACGATCTCGTCGCGTTCATGACATCGGGGCCGATCGTCCCGCAAGTTCTGGAAGGCGAAAATGCCGTTGCAAAAAACCGCGAAGTGATGGGCGCCACGAACCCGGCCGAAGCTGATACTGGTACGATCCGCGCGGAATTTGCGGAAAACATCGAACGCAATTCCGTCCATGGATCCGATAGCGTCGAGAATGCGGCGGCGGAAATCGCGCTTTGCTTCAATGATGAGGATATCGTCGGCTAGCTGAGGGGCACAACCGGCGAATATAGGGGAGAGGCAGGCACAAAGCCGCCTCTCCCTTTTTTTATATCTGTTTCACATATAAGGTTCGTACAAACAGATCGAGGAGCAAAATATGAGTGATCACGTCCACTGGATGCTTGTAGCAAAAGTCAACGATGGCGAATTGCCTGGTTTCAAAAAAATGATGGCCGAAATGGTCCAGACGACGATGGACAACGAGCCGGGCGCACTTAACTATGAATGGAATATCAGCGACGACGGCGTGACCTGCCATATCTACGAGCGGTACGCGGATTCCGACGCGACCATGGTCCATATGGCTTCGTTCGGCAAAAACTTCGCCAAGAAATTCATGTCACTGGCGAACGTGACCGGGATCACCGTTTACGGGAAACCAGATGATACGGTAAAAGGGGCGTTGGCGGCGATGGGCCCGGTTTACATGTCACCCATCGGCGGGTTCGCGCGTTACTAAAGAAATTTAGCGGGAGACCAGGCTTCATGAACAAGCAGATCAAGCCCGATATCGTCTATTCGGCCTGCCCCCATGATTGTCCGTCCTGCTGCGCTCTTGAAGTCGAGCGCCTCGATGAGGGGACGATCGGCCGGGTGCGCGGCGCCAAGGATCAGACTTATACTGCAGGCGTCATCTGCGCCAAGGTCGCCCGCTACGCCGAGCGGATCCACCATCCAGACCGGCTGACCCACCCCTTACGCCGCACCGGCGAAAAAGGTTCTGGCGCGTTTGAACGTATTTCATGGGATGACGCACTCGACCTGCTGGCTGAAAAAATGCTTGAGGCCGAGACCAAATACGGCCCGGAAGCGGTCTGGCCCTATTATTACGCCGGCACCATGGGGCTGGTGCAGCGGGACGGGATCAACCGTTTGCGCCACGCAAAGAAATATTCTGGCATGCACCAGACCTTTTGCTCCGCTCTGTCGTCTGTCGGGTTCATGGCCGGCACCGGCAAAATCGCGGGCCCTGACCCCCGGGAAATGGCTAAATCCGATCTTGTGATTATCTGGGGCACAAACCCCGTCAATACCCAGGTCAACGTCATGACCCACGTGGCCAAGGCGCGAAAAAGCCGCAACGCCAAAATGGTCGCGATCGACGTCTACCAGAACGCCACAATGAAACAGGCCGATCTGGCGCTTTGCCTCAAGCCCGGCACCGACGCCGCCCTGGCGTGTGCGCTGATGCACATCCTTTTCCGCGACGGCTTTGCCGACCGGGAATATCTGGAAAAATATACCGATTGCCCGGCTGACCTGGAAGAACATTTAAAAACCCGAGGGCCGGAATGGGCGGCCGCAATCACCGGGCTGGCCGAAGCCGATATCGAAACATTGGCACGCTGGATCGGCGAAACGCCAAAGTCCTACTTCCGGCTCGGTTATGGGTTTACCCGCTCGCGCAACGGCGCAGTGTCCATGCACGCCGCATCCTGCGTCCCCGCGATCACCGGCGCGTGGCGTCATGAAGGCGGCGGGGCCTTCCACGGGAATGGCGGGATCTACCGGATAAAGAAGACCCTGATCGAGGGCAATGATGTCCGCGATCCGGATGTCCGGGTATTGGATATGTCGCGCATCGGCGCGGTATTGTGCGGCGATGCCAGCGAAATCGGCGACGGCCCGCCGGTAACCGTGTTGTTCACACAGAATACCAACCCGGCCTCGGTCGCGCCGGACCAGACCCGCGTGCATATGGGGTTGGCGCGGGAAGATCTTTTCACCTGCGTCCACGAACAATTCATGACCGAGACTGCGAAGTTCGCGGATCTCGTGCTGCCCGCCACGATGTTCCTCGAGCATGATGATCTGTATGTTGGCAACGGGCATCAGTATCTTCAACTCGGCCCCAAGGTCATCGAGGCGCCTGGAGAATGCCGCTCAAACCACGAGGTGTTGCGCGAAATTGCAAATCGGGTCGGGGCCGAACATCCAGGGTTCGAAATGACCGCCCGCGAGATGATTGACACCACGCTGCGGGATTCGGGTCGCGGTACCTGGGATGAGCTTGAAGAAATTCGCTGGCTCGACTGCCAACCGGATTTTGACGAGGCGCATTACCTTAACGGGTTTGCCTGGCCGGATAATAAATTCCGCTTCCGCCCGGATTGGGGCAACGTCCCTGTTCTGCACGCGGGCACCGTGGGACCTTTTGACCAGATGCCGGAATTGCCCGACTATTGGGACGTGATTGAAACCGGGACCGACGAGTGCCCGTTCAGGCTTGCGACCTCGCCTGCGCGCTCGTTCCTCAATTCGACTTTTAACGAAACCGCCACATCTCTGGCCCGCGAGGGTCGACCCGAGGTGATGATTCATCCCGGCGATGCCGCACAAAATGGCATCAAGGACGGCGACAAGGTACGCCTCGGCAATGCCCGCGGGACGGTCATTCTTCATGCCAGTATTTTCGACGGTGTCCAGCGCGGCGTGCTGGTTGCTGAAAGCATCTGGCCCAACGATTCACACGAAGGCGGGGTTGGCCTCAACGCGTTGACGGGCGCGGATGCAGCCGCACCTTTTGGCGGGGCGGCGTTCCACGATAACCGTGTATGGATTAAACCGTATTTGTCTTTGTAGGCGGCGAGAATAGCTGCGTATCAACCGGATCGTCGTCATCAATAACAACCCGTTCGCCAACCGCGCGCGCGCGTCCTGACGCGACAAGGGCAAGCGCATGGGGGTAGAGTTTGTGTTCGACAGCGAGGACCCGGGCGGACAATGTCTCCTCGGTATCGCCGGTAAACACCGGCACCGCGGCCTGGGCGATGATCGGGCCTGAATCCAATTCCACGCGTACAAAATGCACGCTGCAACCCGTGATCTTTATCCCCATTGCCAAGGCCCGCGTATGGGGATCCAGCCCCTTGAACGCCGGCAAGAGGGATGGATGGATGTTGATCAGCTTGTCGTGCCACTGCGAAACAAAACCATCTGTCAGAAGCCGCATGAAGCCGGCGAGGCAAACAAGGTCCGCCTCAAATGCTTCAAGCCGGCGGGTCAACTCAGCATCAAAGTCTTCACGGCGCTCAAAATCAGAATGGTCAACAACCAGGGTCGGGATTCCGGCTTGCGCTGCAACGCTCAATCCCAAGGCGTCCTGTCGGTTGGATATGACACCGACAATATCGGCAGGGTAATCTTTACCCTCGCAAGCGGCAATCAGGGACGCCATGTTGGAACCGCGCCCCGAGATCAATATGGCTATCCTGCGCCGGGCCATAATCAAATTGCCAGTTTGCCGACAAAGCCGACGGTACCGTCATCGTCTTGCTCAACTAAAGTCCCGAGAACGGTGACAGTTTGGTTCAGTCGCTCGAAATTGGCGATGATTTCAGTCGCGCTAGAAGGCTCGATCACCAGTACCATGCCGATCCCGCAATTGAAGGTGCGCAGCATTTCGGATTCTGCAATATTCCCCTGTGCCGCCAGCCAGCTGAATACGGAGGGAACCGGAATCGTATCGAGATTGATTTCAGCGCCAAGCCCTGTCGGCAAAATCCGGGGCAGATTTTCCGTCATCCCGCCGCCGGTAACATGCGCAAGCGCCTTAATGGGCAATCCGGCCCGCAAGGCATCCAGAACCGGGCGCACATAAATCCGGGTTGGGGTCAGGAACGCAGTGCCCAAATCGGTTTCTGACTGGAATGGTGCGGGGTCGCTCCAGCTCAATCCGGATCTCTCGATAATCCGCCGCGCCAGTGAATAGCCGTTGGAATGAACCCCTGATGAGGTTAGTCCCAAAAGCAGGTCGCCGGGTTTCAAATCGTCTCGCGGCAACAAGGTTCCGCGCTCGGCGGCACCAACAGAGAATCCCGCAAGGTCATAGTCGCCGGGCGCGTACAGGCCAGGCATCTCGGCTGTTTCACCGCCAATCAGCGCGCATCCGGCTTGCCGGCACCCTTCTGCAATACCTCCCACAACGTCAACGGCGATATCGGGTTCGAGTTTTGAGGATGCGAAATAGTCGAGAAAAAAGAGCGGTTCCGCTCCCTGCACGATGAGATCGTTGACGCACATGGCGACGAGATCGATTCCGATCGTCTGGTGTGCTCCGGTCTCAATGGCGATTTTCACCTTGGTGCCGACACCATCGTTGGCGGCGACAAGAACAGGGTCCTTGAACCCTGCTGACTTGAGATCGAACAACCCGCCAAAACCGCCGAGCACGGCATCTGCGCCAGGGCGCGACGTCGAGCGGGCAAGGGGGCCAATCGCACCTACGAGCGCATTGCCCGCGTCGATGTCGACGCCGGCGTCGCGGTACGTCATCGGGGAATTTTCTGAAACCTTGCCGCTCATGCTGATCTGCCGCTATCTCAGGTGCATCTCATTTGACACATATTGGAAAAATGACAAGGGCGGAATGTGGCATTTGTGTTGGCTGGAGCTGCCGAATTGTCAGGCGTCACCAATTCAGCCTTTGCTTTGTGAATGTCATGACCCTAAATTGGTCATATTGGAAAGATTATCAGACACGTAGCGGATCATGCGTAATTTAAATTTATCATTGTTAGCCACGTTCCTGATGGCGCTGTTGATTGTCCCACCGGCGCAAGCCGGGCCGTACGAGGTATCTGGGATCGAAGTTGAGGCGGCCGCCGAAAACGCAGTTATCGCGAAAGAAACCGCGATCGCCGAGGGGCGCGTCCGCGCGGTCCGGTTGATGATGCAGCGGATCACCGCGACCAAGGATCATGCCGTCCTGCCGGAAATTCCGCCGGAAGAACTGGAATTGATGATCAATGGCTTCAGCGTCGACCGGGAACAGTCCGGTCAGACCAGCTATTCGGCGACGTTGACATACCATTTCGTGCGTCAGGCGGTCCAGGATGCCCTGCTTCGGGTCAATATCCCCTTCTCCGACCGCGAAGCCGCACCGACCCTCCTGATCCCCGTTTACCAGCAGGGAGAACAGTTTTTTCTCTTTGAAAACAACCCCCATCTCGAAGTTTGGCGAGCGCTGAGGCCGGAAAACCAGTTGACACCATTTATTCTCCCATCGGGCGATGACAGCGATATGGCGATCGACCCGAACGCCCTGTTGGCCCGCGATATCGATACTATGAGTGGTCTCAGATTCCGGTATCAGGTCCAGAACATATTGATCGCGCTATGCGTTACCGATGTAAATATGACCCGGTTCGATTGCGAGCTGGATGGTGGCGGACCAACCGGGCCGATCACGCTCCGCCAATCCTATACCGGGGACGATCCGTCGGCCGTCATGACCGCCGCCGCCCTGGCATTTGTCGCCGATCTGGAAGACCAGTGGAAATCGAGTAATCTGATTTCGATGCCCGGCAGCCGGGTTGGGGAACCTGTCGAGGCAGCGGTATCATTCGGGGGGTTGCGCGAATGGCAACAATTGCGCGCACGTCTGGTCTCCCTTCCAGAAGTGAGCGAGGTCGAGGTCAGGGCCCTTAATCCGCGCGGTGCCATCCTTATCTTGCACGTTATGGGTGGGGTTGGAGCACTTGCGAGCGGCCTATCAGCACTCGGCTATGAATTGGCAGACGCGGGCGGAACGTGGGTCATACGGCCATTCTGATATCCTGAATCGGAATCCTGTGATTGTGTCATTGAAGGACGCTTTGTTGGGGCGATATTTGTGAATATTCCAAACCTGATAACCATGGGCCGCGTCGTCCTGGTGCCTTTTGTGGTCTGGTTGATTATCAACGGCAATTATCTGGCGGCCTTTTGGGTCTTTCTGGCAGCCGGTATCAGCGATGGGGTCGATGGCTTCATCGCTAAAAAATTCGACCAGGAAACCGAGCTTGGCGCACATATGGATCCGCTGGCCGATAAAGCTCTGCTGGTAAGCATTTATGTTGCCCTCGGCGTGAAAGGCGATCTACCAACTTGGTTGGTGATATTGGTTGCAAGCCGGGATATCTTAATCATTGCTGGCGTTATCCTGTCGTGGATGTTGGGTATGGCGATTACAATGCAGCCGCACATGGTGAGTAAGGTCAATACGACAGCGCAGATCATCCTGGCGGCGTTGGTCTTGGGCGGTCTCGGGTTCGAACTGGAATTTGTGTTGTTCCGCGAAATCGCCGTTGCCGGTGTGGCAATTCTCACCATTCTCTCGTTGATCGTATATCTCAATACCTGGCTCCGGCACATGACCGAAGACGGGGAAGGCGCATCATGAAGCCTCGGCAACAGCAAATGTTCTTCTGGATCGTGGCACTCGCGGCCCTGATCCTGATTCTCTTATTATTGCGCGATGTTTTGTTGCCCTTTGTGGCTGGTATGGCGATTGCCTATTTTCTCGACCCTGTCGCCGACCGGCTGGAAACGATTGGGTTGAGTAGGCTATGGGCGACACTCGTCATCGTCATGTCCTTCGTCGTCATGTTCGTGGTTTTCGTCATCGTCCTGGTACCGATCCTGGTCCAGCAATTGAGTGGCCTTGGCGCCAACCTGCCTGGCTACATATCCTCGCTCCAGCAAATGATCACCGAGCAGGGCCAAGGCTGGCTGTCGGACGTATTCGGGATCGAGGTCACCCAGTTTTCCGGTTCCATTCAGAATCTGGTTCAGAAAGCAACCGACTGGCTCGGTGGCCTGCTGACATCGATCTGGTCCGGCGGTATCGCCTTTGTCAGTTTTCTGGCGCTTTTTATTGTGACCCCGGTCGTCGCTTTTTACATGCTGTATGACTGGGACCGGATGGTGGCCAAGATCGATAGCTGGCTGCCCCGCGACCATGTGGCGATTGTCCGCCAGCTGGCCGCCGAGATCGATGTGGCGATTGCCGGTTTTGTGCGCGGGCAGGGGACAGTTTGCCTTATTCTCGGGACATTTTACGCGATCGGGCTGACGGTCATCGGTCTGAATTTTGGTCTGCTCATCGGGCTTGTCGCGGGGCTCATCAGTTTTGTGCCCTATGTGGGCAGCACCCTTGGCCTGGTCGTCGCCGGCATTGTCGCGGTCGTGCAATTTTGGCCCGAATGGATTCCAATCGCCTCGGTGCTGGGCGTATTCATCTTCGGTCAGTTTGCTGAAGGAAATTTCCTGTCTCCCAAAATGGTAGGCAGCAGTGTCGGGCTCCACCCGGTCTGGTTGATGTTCGCGCTGTTTGCGTTTGCCTACTTGTTTGGATTTGTGGGCATGCTGTTGGCGGTGCCATTGGCAGCAGCAATTGGCGTCTTGTCCCGGTTTTCGCTCCAGCAATATCTGGCCAGCGATATCTATACTGGAATGTCCGATGACGACTAGTCGTGGCGACGGCTATCCCGAACAGTTCAGCATCCCGCTCGGACACGCGGCGTCATTCGAGCGGGACGATTTTCTGGAATCCGGGTCAAACACCGCTGCCGCCGCATTGATCGATTCCTGGCCTGACTGGCCGGCAAACACAATCGTCCTGTGCGGCCCGGCAGGCGTCGGCAAAAGTCACCTTGCGCGGGCCTGGGTGAACCGGGTGGGGGCCTGTATTGTACCCTCGAACGAGCTGAATGAAGCAGACGTGCCGGCTGTTGTTGGCCATGGCGCGGTACTGGTTGAGGATGTCGACCAGGGGTTGGTGAGCGAGAACGCACTGTTTCACCTGATCAATCTTGTTCGCGAGCAGAACGCGTTCCTGTTGTTGACCGGTCGCGCCTTGCCATCCGCCTGGAAATTTGCGCTCCCTGATCTGAATTCCCGATTGCGTGCTATGCCAATCGGCGAGATCATCGAACCCGACGAGCAGCTCATGAAAGCCGTGTTGGCGAAGCTGTTCGCGGACCGCCAGCTCCGCGTCGATGCCGCTGTGATCAGCTATCTTGTTCTTCGAATGCAGCGCTCGATGAATGCAGCCCGTGATCTTGTGATCGACCTTGATGCTGCAGCGCTTGCGCGCGGGAGAGCGGTGACAAAGGCGATCGCCCGGGACTGCCTGGAAAAACTCGAACTGCCCGAGTAACCCTTTTACGGGAAAGCGCACAAAAACTGTCATTTTTGGGTTAGAATGCTGTGTTGGTCTCGATCCGGCGAGCAAAGACCGACCAGGAGGCCGAATACGCAATGGGAAAAGCAGGTAGTGCCAAGAAAACACTGGAGCCACTGGCGTCGGACATTTCTGTCCGACAGGATGGTGAGGCAAAGGATTTGTCGACGGCCGGGCAGGATATCCGCGAAGTCGTGCGCGATTTTTCTCCCGAGGATTTTGGTCCCGAAAGGTACATCAATCGCGAGATCTCCTGGCTTGAATTTAACCACCGGGTCCTGGAAGAATCCGAGAACCAGAAACATCCAATCCTCGAGCGTTTGAAATTCCTGTCGATTTCGGGGACAAACCTGGACGAATTTTTCATGGTCCGTGTGGCGGGCCTGCGCGGCATGATCCGTGCTGGAGCCGATACGCTAAGCCAGGACGGCTTGAACCCCGCAAGCCAGTTGAAATGCGTCATCGAGACCGCCAGCGAATTGACCCATGCCCAGCAGCGTTCATGGACGTCCCTACGCAACGAATTGGCCAACGTCGGGGTGGTGATTGTCGGGCCTGACGACGTATCCAAATCCGAAAAAGACTGGCTCGAGGGCCATTTTCTGGATCAGATTTTCCCGGTTCTCACACCACTCGCCGTCGACCCTGCACACCCTTTCCCTTTCATTCCGAACCTTGGTTTCACCATCGCGTTTCAGTTGATGGGCGTTTCCGACGGTCGGGCGATGACGGCCCTGCTGCGCGTGCCGTTGGCCATGGAACGGTTTGTCCAGTTGGCGCCGGCCGCCGGAGCTTCATCCGGCCCGGACAGGTTTATCAGTCTGGAAAACGTAGTCGGTATCTTCATCGAACAATTGTTCCCCGGATACCAGGTGCACGGGCAGGGCGTCTTTCGGCTGATACGCGATAGCGATATTGAGATCGAGGAAGAGGCCGAAGACCTTGTGCGGGTTTTTGAGTCGGCCCTCAAGCGCCGACGTCGAGGTTTGGTCATCCGACTCGAGATCGAAAAAAGTATGCCCGAGAAGCTGCGCAACATGGTGGTCACGTCGCTCGGCATCAATGCCAGCGATATTGTGTTTATTGACGGCCTTGTCGGATTGGGTGACTTGCAACAACTGGTCAAAGTTGATCGTCCGAAACTTAAATTCCGGCCATACAATGCGCGGTTCCCGGACCGCATCAGGGACCATGGCGGGGATTGTTTCTCGGCGATCGGGGAAAAGGACCTGGTCGTCCATCACCCGTACGAATCGTTTGACGTTGTACTTCAGTATTTACGCCAGGCTTCGCGCGACCCGGACGTTGTAGCAATCAAACAGACCCTGTATCGGACGTCCAATCAATCTCCGATCGTAGAAGCCCTGATCGAGGCGGCCGAAGCCGGAAAATCAGTAACCGCCGTTGTCGAACTGAAGGCCCGCTTTGATGAGGCCGCAAATATCAAATGGGCGCGGGATCTGGAGCGGGCAGGCGTACAGGTTGTCTACGGCTTTATCGAATTGAAAACCCACGCAAAGTTATCGCAAATCGTGCGCCGGGAAAGGGGCAAACTTGTCACTTATGCGCATATCGGGACGGGCAATTATCATCCCGTGACCGCGCGGGTATATGCCGACCTTTCGTTTTTCACCGCAGATCCGGTCATTGGCCGCGATATTGCGCGCATTTTCAACCTGATCACCGGCTATTCCGAGCCACCGGAACTGGAAGCCCTGGCGATCTCGCCGCTAACGCTTCGAAGCCGGTTGGAGAAACATATCCATGCCGAAATTGTCCATGCGAATGCAGGTCGCCCGGCTGCAATCTGGGCGAAAATGAATTCCCTTGTTGATCCCGATATTATCGACCAATTGTATGTGGCGAGCGCGTCAGGGGTCAAAATCGATCTCGTGGTGCGCGGGATTTGTTGCCTGCGCCCGGGGGTTCTCGGCCTGTCGGAAAATATCCGGGTCAAGAGTATTGTCGGGCGTTTCCTGGAGCATGCGCGGATCTATTGTTTTGGCAATGGTCACGAAATGCCTTCGCGCGACGCCAGGGTTTATATAGGCTCTGCCGACTGGATGCCGCGCAACCTCGACCGGCGTGTGGAGGTCATGATGCCGATCAATAACCCGACGGTACACGAGCAGATCCTTGACCAGATCATGGTCGCAAATTTGAAGGACAATCAGCAAAGCTGGCAAGTCCTTGGTGATGGGTCGTCGGAACGAATTGTGCCCGAGGAAGATGCGGAATCATTCAATGCCCACCATTATTTTATGAATAATCCGAGCCTTTCAGGGCGCGGAAAATCTTTGGCCGAACATTTTCCACCATCCTTTGCGTCCAGGTCCAACAGGACCTGATCGTCAACTGAATCGGAAATCCTTTGCCTCACAACCATCCCCAGGGCCGGATCAGAAATCTCGATCCCGTGTCGATCATTGATATCGGATCAAACTCGGTGCGTCTTGTGGTCTACGAAGGCCTGCGCCGAAGCCCGACGCCCGTATTCAATGAAAAAGTTCTGGCAGGCCTTGGCCGTGCGGTGGCGTCAACCGGGCAATTGGACGATGAGGCGGTGAGGCGAGCGCTCAATGCGCTCACCCGTTTCCGGGCGCTATCCGATCAACTCAAAGCCGGCGCGATCCATGTCATGGCGACCGCTGCAGTGCGCGAAGCCAGGAACGGCAAGGATTTTGTTGCCCGGGCGGAAGATATACTAGGGGTCCGGATCAAGGTTCTTGGGGGCCGTAGCGAAGCACGGCTGACGGCGCTCGGGATTGTCTCGGGGTTCGAAAAACCTGATGGTGTCGCCGGTGATCTCGGCGGCGGCAGTCTGGAGCTGGTGCGTATCCGGGGTCGCAAAGTTGACCACGCCGACAGTTTTCCGCTTGGTGTCTTGCGGCTTGCAGACCTATCCGGCACGGTCCCGGCGGCCTACCGGATGGTGCGCAAGACGATCCGGGAAAATCCCCGCGTCAAGGAAATGCGCGACCGCCCATTCTATGCCATCGGCGGCACGTTCCGCGCGATCGCAAGCCTGCACATAGCCCAGAAAGGTTACCCCCTTCATGTGATGCAGCATTACAGGATCGATGCCCGCGAGGCCCTTGAATTTGCTCAACTGGTGAGGAAGTCCGACCCCGCTGCCCTGCCCGGCATCGACTGGGTGTCGCGCGCCCGGAGGCCCTTGCTCGGATACGGTGCATCGGTGCTGGAAGAAATCATCAAGGTCGGCAAGCCGCGCGAAGTGCTTCTCTCGGCATTGGGCATACGCGAAGGGTTGCTGTACAGCTTGCTCGACAAGCGCGACCAGAAACGGGACCCGCTGATCGAAGCTTGTGAGGAACTTGCCGTACTTCGGTCGCGCGATCCGCGCCACGCAACCGAATTGTGTAACTGGACGGACAGGCTATTCGCCGCAAAGTTGTTTGAAGAAACAGCGAGTGAACGCAGGCTTCGCCACGCGGCCTGCTATCTCGCCGATATCGGCTGGCGTGCGCACCCAAATTATCGCGGCGAACAAAGCCTGAGTATCATCGCCAACGCCGCGTTTGTGGGGCTCGACCATCCGGGACGGGCGTTTCTGGCTCTCTCCGTGTTCTACCGGCATGTGGGCCTTATCGACGAAGAAATGAGCCCGCGGGTGCGCGAATTGGCAAGCGTACGCCAACTCCAACGTGCGCGCTTTGTCGGCGCGGCTCTCCGGGTCGCCTACATTATATCTGCGTCCGCACCGGGGATTATCAATAACACGCCGATCTATTGCAGGCGAAGCCGCCTGATCCTGGAATTGCCGGGCAGTTACGCTTCTCTTGAAGGGGAACGCCTGAAGAACCGTCTCAATACCCTGGGCAAAATCCTCGGGCGGGAGGCCGAGATCAGGTTCGTCTAATCTGCTTCGACAATTGAAACTTTGCCATTTTTTACCGCAAGTCCGATTTTACCGCTTTTGAGCTCAAGGGCGATGTCGCCAAACAATTCCCGCCGCCACCCGCGCAAGGCCGGCACATCGGCATCATTGTCAAACGCGATTTTTTCGAGATCGTCCACATTGGCGATCACCCTCTGGGCAACGCTGTTGTCTTCAGCGATTTTTTTGCACAATACTTTCAGGAGATCGGTGGTTGCCGATACGCCTTCGACCGGGCGAGGCGGTTTTGGAGGGCGTGGCACGGTATCGGGATCGCGTGCAAGACCTGTGGCGACAGCGCCAAGCAGAGATTTCCCCTGTCCACCCCGCGCCAAACCTCGCCCGATAGATCGTAATTTCTCTAGCGCTTCCGGCGTTCGCGGCATTTGCGCTGCAATTTCATAGATGGCTTCGTCTTTCAGGACCCGCCGACGGGGCATGTCGCGTCGCTGAGCTTCTGCTTCTCGCCACGCTGCAACCTCCATCAATACAGCGATTTGTCCCGGTTTTTTAACCCGAAACTTGAGCCGTTTCCAGGCGTCTTCGGGGTGCGCCTCATAAGTCGCGGGATCGATGAGAATCGCCATTTCCTCGTCGACCCAATGGGCCCGATCGGCCTCCGCCAATTCCCGCGAAAGCCGCTCGTAGACGCCGCGCAGATGGGTGACATCCCCGATTGCATAATTCAACTGGGCATCGCTCAGGGGACGGCGGGTCCAGTCAGTAAACCTGTGGGCCTTGTCGATTTCGGCGCCGACGGTCTTTCGTACCAAAGCATCGTAGCTGATTGAATCCCCGTACCCCAGGACCATCGCCGCCACTTGGGAATCGAATAACGGGGCCGGGATAATGCCTGCCTGATGGTGGATGATTTCGATATCCTGGCGCGATGCATGGAAAACCTTCACAATGCGCTCGTCGGCCATCAGGTCGTAAAACGGTTGCAGGTCCAGCCCGTCGGCAAGCGCATCGATCAAAAAGCACTCGTCAGGCGAGGCAATCTGGATCAGGCAAAGGATCGACCAGAAGGTAGATTCCCGCTGGAATTCGGTGTCCACGGTGACGTATTTGCTCGTTGAAAGCTTGTTGATCGCTGCCTGTAGCGATTCTGTATCGGCAATGGGTTCCATGGAGCTGCTATAGCTGACAAAGCGGGACTTGTCGCGGGCGCTGTTGCCGGGCGATCAGCTTGAATGTAGTCGGCGCACCTGTGTGCAGCGCAAGGCGCGGACTCGCAAATGATTTTAGTACCGCCAGGTCGAAAATTCACCTGGGCGTGATCCTAGGGCAGCAACATGCGCGTATGCCTTTTGAATTACCCTGTCGTCAAATCCCATCGCGGACAGATCGGCGCTTGAGCGAAGGACGCGATCATAACTATGCAACGTAATATTTTGCAGGCCCGGAACTGGCGTTCCCGGATTGGCAATCTGTTTGCAGCACATTAGAAGGTCGTCGAGATTTTCGGTCTCGCCATCATTGCCACCTTGTGAGAGACGGTAAACATTGCGCCAAATCAAGGTCACGGCCCGTTCGAAGTCCGTTGGTATACCTATCGCAAGGGCCGGGGAAGTCGCAATGACACCGCCTAAACCGGCAAGTAAAGTGAAAAGGCGTCGTCTAGCAATCTTCATTTCCAGTCTCCTTCCAAAGTTTGCTTTTTATCTAGCCGTCAAAATTTCGGACTATTTTATCAACCTGGCATGCCGTACCCGCGTATGAATAAATTTGGAATTGCTATTCGGCAATTAGCCGCACATCGGAAAAATACGCGACGCTACGCCCGCCAGTATCGTCGCTGTCGCAGAAGATGGCGATCAGTTTGATTGCTGGCGTGTCATCGCGCCCTGACGTGCGGCGGTAGATGTCCAAAAGATTCACCTCCTGGCGATACCAACGGCCGATATTGGCCTCCAGTCCGTTTGCAACATAATGGCCAAAATTGCCGATGAATTTATAGTCCCCCGGTTGAAACAATCTGTTGCTCCAGATGATCTCGAAGGCCTGCTCTTCGCCGTTGCCGTCTATCAGACGGATAAAAATACGCGCTGGGTGGTCGTCACCCTCGGGCGTGCGTTCGTCAATGCTGCTGGTGATGGGTACTTCAACGTACCAGTCCCACGCAAGCGTCGGATAGGTCCCCAAATCGATGTCCGTTTGCCTGCCGAAAATCGATCCGCCGTTGTTGGTTTCGCAGCGCAACGCCTGCTGTCCGTCTTTTTCGACAATGCTCAACTCCATCGCGGGTCGGGTCCAGAACGTCCGGTGTGTCCAACCCAGGGGAGGTGGGTCCAGTGAAAAAGGTGGTGAAAAATCCATGACGGAAATAACCGGTTCGCTGCCTGCCCGCAGCGGATCTGACGGCTCCTCCGAACACGCCGCCAGGAAGGCAAACAGAGCGATCGCCGCAGCCTGTAGAATGCGAATTCCCGGTATTATTCCAGTCAGGCTTTTCATATCGATGCATCCTTTGAAAAAGCTTAGCCCGACCTATCCAAAACCCTAAATCACAAACCCGCGTCATTTTGTCAAAAATGATTGAGATTGATCAATCCGGCGGGCAGCCCCATATTAGGACTTGGTAGGGAGACACCTCATGACCAATTCCATACTCATCGCGAAACTTATTGGACCATTCCTGATGATTATCGGGATCGCCAGTCTATCGAATGTCGAGCAGCTCAAGTCGATCGGGCGCGATTTTATGGCGGGCCCGGCGCACCTGTTCGTTGCGGGCATTTTGGCCGTGGTAACCGGTCTTGCTCTCGTCAACACCCACAATATCTGGATCGCCGATTGGCCTGTAATAATCACGTTGCTCGGCTGGCTGGCACTGCTCGGAGGCATTTTTCGGGTTGGATTTCCAGCTCTTGCGGTTTCGATCGGCGGGTCCATGATCGAGAATACTACGTTGCTCCGGGTTGCAAGTGCGGCACAGATTGTGCTCGGCGCGTATCTGTCCTGGCAGGGCTATCTGGTTTGACATCCCTAATATTCCGATCTGTCTTGACAAACCGAAAACTGCATGCGCTTTTCCGGCCATTCGAATGCCGTGTCTGATCATTTGAAGATCAGGTATCGCTACAGCCAGAAACAACTATTTCCAGAGGTCCATGAAGCGCAATGCATCGCTACCGAAGCCACGATTGTGGCGCCCTTCGTAAAGCCGATGTCGGCAACAATGTCCGCCTCTCCGGCTGGGTCCACCGGGTCCGCGATCATGGCGGATTGTTGTTTATCGACCTGCGCGACCATTACGGCATCACCCAATGTGTAGTTGACCCGGATTCGCCAGTTTTTGGACTGGCTGAAACAGTGCGTGCTGAGTGGGTCTTGTGCGTGGAAGGTGATGTTAAAGAACGCACCGCAGAGACTGTGAACGCAAATCTGCCGACAGGTGATGTGGAGATTTTTCTCGACAAGCTGGAAGTGCTTGCCGAATGCCCCGAATTGCCCCTGCCGGTCTTTGGCGAGCAGGAATATCCGGAAGATATTCGTCTGAAATACCGCTTCCTGGATTTGCGCCGCGAGCGAATCCACGCCAACATTCTGAAGCGTGGAAAAATCATTTCCTCGATCCGCCAGCGGATGATCGATGGCGGTTTTTTCGAATTCCAGACCCCCATACTGACCGCGTCCAGCCCCGAGGGCGCGCGTGATTTTCTGGTCCCGAGCCGGATGCATCCGGGGAAATTCTACGCGCTACCCCAGGCCCCCCAGCAGTTTAAACAGTTGATCATGGTCGCAGGCTTCGACCGTTATTTCCAGATCGCACCGTGTTTTCGCGACGAGGATGCCCGCGCCGACCGCTCGCCCGGCGAATTTTATCAGCTCGATATTGAGATGAGTTTTGTTGAACAGGAAGACGTCTTCCAGGCCGTGGAACCAGTTCTGCGCGGTTTGTTTGAGGAATTCGGCGATGGCAAACCTGTCACCCAGGAATTCCCGCGCATCCCATATGCGGAAGCCATGCAGAAATACGGCACCGATAAACCAGACCTGCGCAACCCGCTCATTATGGAAGACGTGACCGGTGCGTTCCGCGGATCGGGCTTCAAAATTTTCGCCGGAATGATCGAGAAGGACGACAAGGTTCGGGTCTGGGCGATCCCAGCTAAAACCGGGGGTTCGCGCGCATTTTGCGACAGGATGAATTCCTGGGCGCAGGGCGAGGGACAACCGGGTCTCGGCTACATCTTTTTCCGCGACGGCGAGGGGGCTGGCCCCGTTGCCAAAAATATCGGTCCGGAGCGCACGACCGTGATCCGCGAGCAGCTCGGTCTGGAAGATGGGGATGCTGTCTTTTTCGTCGCCGGTGATCCAAAAAAATTCGCACCCTTCGCCGGTGCCGCCCGTACCCGCGCTGGCGAAGAACTGAACCTGGTAGCCAAAGACCGGTTCGATTTCTGCTGGATCGTCGATTTCCCTATGTTCGAATGGGACGAAGAAGAAAAGAAAGTCGACTTTTCCCACAATCCATTCTCGATGCCTCAGGGCGGATTGCAGGCGTTGGAAAACCAGGACCCGCTCACGATCAATGCCTGGCAATACGATATTGTCTGCAACGGCATCGAACTATCGTCTGGCGCGATCCGAAACCATCGCCCCGAGATTATGAAAAAGGCCTTCGACCTTGCAGGTTACGACGAGAGCGTGTTGGAAGAAAAATTCGGTGGCATGCTCCGTGCGCTCACCTATGGCGCACCACCCCATGGTGGCATCGCGCCGGGTATCGACCGCATCGTGATGCTGTTATGCGGCGAAGAAAACCTGCGCGAGGTTGTCATGTTCCCCATGAACCAGCAGGCGGAGGATCTGCTAATGGGGGCTCCGTCAGATGTCTCTGCCAGGCAATTGCGCGATCTTCATATCCGCCTGAATTTGCCAAAAACCGAAAACAGCTAATTCGCTATTCAGCAGTTACCGTAATGTTCAGCATCGGGATAATCGCGGCCGGTCCGAACATGACGGAACCCATCAACTGGGCTGCCGGGATTGGCGCTTCGGGTTCGGCGGACAGGGAAATTCGCCCCGGATTGTTCAGGAAATATTCCGTCGCCTTCACCACCATCTTGATGAAATCCTCAGGCAAAGTCAGCTGCGTCATCTGCTGTCTGGCGAGATCAACCCAAATCCCGATCATTGTGTTCGGTGAAAGATCCGCATCCTCTGACATGACATTGATAATGCGGTCCGTAACGGAATCATCATCCACAGTATAATTTAGCGAGATGAATGACATCAATTGAGCCAATTCGAGCCTCCGGTCGTCATCCTCGAATGTCAAAAGGAATTCTCTGGAAACTCCCCCAACGGCCAGTTCGAGCGTTGTCGCGCCCATGTCCCGGATGGAAACCTGCAATGGGCCAACATCCATTCGCTCTGCAGCACTGTCCCAGGACCAGATGGCGGACATGCTGATATCCAGCACGTCATAGCCCATTCTGCCCAATTGCTCCTGGCTTGACGGGTCATCCATGTCATCGACGGGAAAGACGACATTTTCGATATCCAATTGGAACGTCTCCGGGATATCGCCATCGAGCTCACCGCGCCTTGCGAAAATACGGGCAATGGGGAGTATCTTGCCTTCACTTGCAATGACTGTGTCTTCCAGCAAATATTCGGTAGCGAGCCGGTAGACAAAAGCCTTATTTTTCCCGTCAACAATTGCCTTTTCGGGGAAGAGCGGGTCTTGGACGGTCATCGTGCCTATTGCGATCGCGGTCTCATCTCCTCTGTCGTCAAGGGTAACTTTACTGGCAACCAATTCGTCGGCCGAAATTGCACCACTGGCATGAATCCGGACGCCAAGCATTTCGAGCCGCTGGATTGTCAGCGATGCGTCTTCCTTCGGATTTTCGAACAAAAAGCCGTAAATCGTGGTGATATCTGAACTCGAATCATAGTCTGCATCGTCGTAAACCGGATCAACGCCATCATAACTGGCAAAGAGGTCCATGAGCTGGTCGGCAATTTCGATCCCCTGTGAATTGGCATTTGCGGGCGAAACATTCTGAAGAGTGAATGGCAACAAAAGCGCTAGTATAATCAGCGAAAACGGGGTTCGAGCTCCGGCAAATATGCGCATTGGGTTGGTTCCCTCCGTTGGGTCCGGTGCCTTAAGCCGTGCTTGGTAAAAGGCCGAACAATTCAACCGGTATTGAACAGGAAAGACAATCGTACGGCAATTGTAAACAGGCCAATGAGATAACATTCTGTGAATCAGGTTTGGCTGGTACGAGAGAAGAAGGGCAGGAAGATTTTATGTTTCTCTCGGTGCCTCCAGCCGCCGCTTGCCGTCGGAACTCGGACGGCAATCTGCGTCGTCAAGAGATGTGCGATCCCATAATTGACAGGTGACCTGCTTGTGTTTCTGGTCCAGCCCTTCGCAGTAATTTGTGTATTCACAAAGCCGAACGTCGGTACCCCGGCCTGATGCGACTTTTCTGAACCAGTCTGGATCGGCCAGGGCTTGGCGGGCGAACCCGACAATATCCGCTTGGCCGCTCGTCAAAACTGCCTCTGCCTGCTCAAACCCGTGAATGCCGCCTGCTGCAACCACGGGGATATTAAAGCCGGCATTCCGTATATTTTGCCGAATGGTTTCCGCGGGTTCCAGGTTCCTGCCGAACGGGCCAGCCTCGTCGGATATATAGCCCGGCATGCACTCGTATCCGCTGGGTCCCGTATAGGGATATATGGCGTCGCCAACCTTTGGCGTCTTGGCGTCTTCGAATTTTCCACCACGCGATAGCGATAGAAAATCCATCCCCGCTTCGGCAAATTGTACCGCAAACCAGGCCGCATCCTCGATCCCGGTGCCCTCTGGGATGCAATCGTCAGACAAGAACCGGCATCCAACCGGAAAATCTCCGCCCACCCGATCGCGGACTGCCGCATAAACCTCGAGAGGCATCCGAACCCGACCGCCGCGCGTTTTGCCGTAGCCATCGTCCCGGTTGTTCAGGGCGGACAGAAATGATGCCATCGTATAGGCGTGGGCATAATGCAGTTCAACACCGTCAAATCCGGCTTGCTGGGCGCGCAATGCGGCGGCCGAAAACAGGTTCGGTAGGACCTCCGGCAGATCGCGGATATGATCCAGGTGGGTATCAGTGACCCGCTCGCGGTATCCCAGGCGAAGCGATTCCAGTTCCCGCGCATCCAGCACCTCCTCAAGCGTGTTACCGTCTAGCTGCAGAAACCGTTCCCGGACAATCGCATCTTCAGCATCCCTAAGGTCCAGCGCGTCACGATGGCGATCGGTAATCGTCAGGTATTTGCCGAAAAACGCATCCGGGGAAGGCCTGCGGCGGATAGTCAGGAAGTCGATCAACTGGATGAACAGGCGTGTCTTGCCGTCACTGGCGCGGTCCACGACTTCAACCAGATCCGTGAGTCCGGGGATAAACCGATCGTCACCTATTCGAAGAAGCGGCCCGCTCGGGACATCACGGATACCGGTTGCTTCGACAACGATAGCGCCAGGCTGTCCCTCCGCGAACCGCCCGTACCAGGCCAAAACGTCGTCCGTGACATACCCGTCGGGCGACGCGCGCCACGGAACCATGGCAGGAATCCATGTCCGGGAGGCGAGGGAAAGGGGGCCAATTGTCACCGGCGAAAATAGACGGGAAGTCTTGGCCTCCTGCCGATCAGGCCACAGCCCTGGTCGGGTCGTGTGTTTGATCCTGGCGGGTGGCTTCCACATTGCGAACAACTCATTTATTGCTATTGGCTATAATATATTATATAAATAATATTTATAGATAAAGTAAAAATCTTGCTTCGCCCTTTTGTTGCCAGGAATGCAGGTCGGCCAAGCGCACATGATCGAGGGTCAAAATCATAACCGTTGAGAACCGCTGCTTCTGGATTAATGTTGATGTTACGCGCTAAGTATACCTCCTTGACGTTGAATATGTATGTGTATATACACTTTTATCAACAATCCAGTTGGAATGACTAGATGGGATAAGCTAATTCCGCATCGAGGCATGGCGGGACTGGGACGGCATATTTAGAATTCTCAAAGCAGTAGGGCAACGAATGAGGAGCTGGACCGTAACCCTAACAGGCAAAATACTGCCCCAAAGGCTGGTTAGGCGGCACCTCCCGTGCAAATGTCTGGGTAACCGGGCTTGGCTTTCCTATTTGTACCACAACCGGTTAGGAGCCAGAGAGGCGGGACACTCGATGTTGAGGTCGCTTGAGTGCCTGCCAGAGCGGGGCTATAGTTGAAGGGAATTATACTGATCCAGGGCTAAATTCACTGCGAATTTACCCTGATTTGCTTGGCATTGTGTCTGGCAATTTTACGGCCAGCCTGATCCCCTGGTCGCCTTTAGGGAGGAATACCATTATGATCAAGAAACTCGCAATCGCCACAGCGGGCGCAACTATGTTTGCGCTTCCTGCCTGGTCGCAAGAGACCGTAAAAATCGGGTTCATTACAACGCTGACTACACCCGCCGCAGTCATTGGCATCCAGCAAAAGAACGCAGTCGAATTAGCCGTTGAGCATATTGGTGGCCAGATGGCGGGAATGGATGTCGAAATTCTTTTTGAAGACGACGCATTCAATCCGCAGTCCGGTCGTACCGCATCGGAGAAACTTGCCAACGATCCTGATGTCCGCTTTATCACGGGGTATATCTGGTCGCACGTTATGCTTGCATCGGCGAATGTAGTCCTGGATTCCGGAAAATTCATGATCACGGCCAATGCCGGCGCATC
Organism: Hyphomicrobiales bacterium; assembly: GCA_021775855.1. GTDB lineage: Bacteria > Pseudomonadota > Alphaproteobacteria > Rhizobiales > NORP267 > NORP267. Next base: position 128,245 of record JAJFGZ010000037.1, on the reverse strand, counting down.
CCAGATGTCTGGCGAGGCCTGCAACGAAAATTTCTTCTCGACGTCCTGGGAAAACAGTCAGATCCCGCGGGCCATGGGTGAAGTCATGAACCAGCGCGGCGTCGAATCGATTTATATTATGGCGCCTAATTATGCCGCCGGTAAAAATATGGTCGAGGGCGTTGAAGCCACGTTCAATGGTGAAATCCTTGGCCGCGACATGACCCGTTGGGGTGCCGACGCTCAGCTCGATTTCTCGGCTGAGCTGGCAAAAGCCCGGGCATCCGGCGCTGAAGCTGTATTTGTGTTCTATCCTGGCCGCGCAGGTGGCGCGTTCGTGAAGCAGTACGAGCAGTCCGGCCTCGCAGAGACCACTCAGCTTTATACTGTTTTCACCGTTGATGGCATATCTCTGCCGCGTTTCCAGGAAGCTGGACTGAACGCTGTTTTAGGCTCCTACAACACCAATTATTGGTCCCCGGATATGGACAACGCTGCAAACCAGCGTTTTGTGTCTGATTATCTTGCCAAATACGGCGAGTATCCGGCGCATTATGCCGCCCAGGCTTACGACATGGTCATGCTGATCAAATCCGCAGTTGAAGCGGTTGGGGGCGATCTCGATGACATGGACGGCATGCGCGAAGCACTCAGGGCCGCTGATTACGCATCCACCCGTGGCGACTATTCCTACGGTTCCAATAATTATCCGATCCAGAATTTCTACCTCCGCGAAGTGGTTGAGGATTCGGAAGGCCGTTGGACCAATCAGATTGTTTCTACAGTCTATGAAGCCATGGAAAATCCATACATTGATCAATGCCCGATGTAATCCATCGGACACCGAGGGAGGAATATCAATATGATTAAGAAACTAGCAATTGCTGTGGCGGGTTCGGCGATGTTTTCGCTGCCCGCTTGGTCGCAAGAGACTGTCAAAATCGGGTTTATCACGACGCTGACAACGCCAGCCGCCGTTATCGGGATTCAGCAAAAGAATGCCGTCGAGCTTGCGCTTGAACATATCGGCGGTCAGATGGCCGGAATGGACGTTGAGATTCTTTTCGAAGATGACCAGTTCAATCCACAGGTCGGCCGTACGGCCTCCGAGAAATTGGCAAATGATCCTGATGTCAGGTTTATTACCGGCTATATCTGGTCTCACGTTCTGCTCGCATCGACTAAAGTGGTCTTGGATGCCGGCAAGTTCATGATTTCGGCAAATGCCGGCGCATCCCAGATGTCTGGTGAATCGTGCAATGAAAACTTCTTCTCGACGTCCTGGGAAAACAGTCAGATCCCGCGGGCCATGGGCGAAGTCATGAACCAGCGCAGTGTCAATTCGATCTACGTGATGGCGCCAAACTATGCGGCTGGTAAAAACATGGTTGAAGGCGTTGAGGCTACTTTCAACGGCGAAATCCTTGGCCGCGACATGACCCGTTGGGGTGCCGACGCTCAGCTTGATTTCTCGGCTGAGCTTGCAAAAGCCCGCGCATCTGGTGCCGAAGCGTTGTTCGCTTTCTATCCGGGCCGTGCTGGCGGCGCCTTCGTGAAACAGTATGAGCAGTCCGGGCTTGCTGATAGCACCGAGCTGTTTACGGTATTCACGATGGATGGCGTTTCCCTGCCGCGTTTCCAGGAAGCCAATCTGACGGGCGTGTTGGGGACATTCAATACTAACTATTGGTCGCCAGATATGGACAACGAGCAAAACCGGCGGTTCGTTGCCGACTATATCACCAAGTACGGCGAATATCCGGCACATTACGCTGCCCAGGCCTATGATCTGATCTTCATGATCAAATCTGCTGTCGAAGCAGCTGGCGGCGATCTGGACGATATGGATGGCATCCGTGAAGGTCTCCGGGCTGCGGATTACGCATCGGTCCGTGGCGACTATTCCTACGGTTCCAACAATTATCCGATCCAGAACTTCTATCTTCGCGAAGTGGTGGTCGATTCCGGAGGTCGCTGGACCAACCAGATTGTTTCCACCGTCTTTGAGAACATGGAAAATCCTTACATTGACCAATGCCCAATGTAATCCGTCAATAATCTGAAAACCAACATCGGGGGCGCGTCACCGCGCCCCCGCAAAAATCAATATTCCACATATTTTTGCTATATAGTCGGGACTCTATTGGGGGGAGATCACTGAGCATGATTTTGCTGATTACACAGCTGATCAACGGGTTACAGCTCGGAATTCTGTTGTTTTTGCTGGCAGCCGGTCTGACCCTCGTTTTTGGAATTATGGATCTCGTCAACCTGGCGCATGGATCGTTCTACATGATCGGCGCCTTTATTGGCGCGACCATGGCCGCGATTACAGGCTCGTTCCTGGTTGGCCTCGTTCTGGCCCTGCCGCTGGCATTCCTTGTGGGCTATATCGTCGAGGTGACAACCCTTCGAACGCTATACGATAGACACCACCTGGATCAGGTGCTGGCGACCTTCGGTCTTATATTGTTCTTCGATACGCTGCTCCAGCTGATCTGGGGACCGGTCGGGGTTGCGGTCGTTTTGCCTGATTACCTGAACGGATTTATCACCCTTCCGGGCGATATTCCGATCCCGACAATCAGGCTGCTCATTATCGCTATCGGGTTGCTGGTAGCCGCTTTCTTGTACTATCTGGTGGTGCGCACAAAAATGGGCATGCTCATCAGGGCAGGGGCGTCCAACCGCACCATGGCCGGCGCACTTGGGGTCGATATCAAGCGCCTTTTTACCCTTGTTTTCGGAATGGGAGCGGCGCTCGCCGGGTTGGCCGGGTTGATGTCGACCGCGATCACAACCGAAGCCACGATCGGCATGGGCAACGATATTATTATCCAGGCCTTCGTGGTGATTGTGATTGGCGGCATCGGGTCTATCCGCGGTGCGTTTGTTGCGTCGATCGTTGTCGGCCTCGTGGACACGCTCGGCAGATCCTATCTGGACCAGTTGCTTAAACTATTCATCACCGAACAGAATGCTGAGACGGCGGCGCCCGCCATCGCTGCGATGCTGATCTATATCATGATGGCCGCGATCCTGTTTTTCAGTCCCCAGGGCCTGTTCCCGCCGAAGACGCGATAGAAAGCCGATCAGATTGATGGACGCACTTTTCTCCAGAAATTTTTCCTATCGCGCGTGGTTCTATGGGATTGCGCTGATCGGGGTAATCCTGTTGCCGATCTATGCCGATATCTCAGGCCAAAGGAATCTGATTTCCTTTGGCATGTTGATCATGAGTTTCGCCATGGCGGCGGCAAGCCTCAACCTGATCCTCGGCTTTGGTGGGATGATCAGCTTCGGCCATGGCGCGTATCTGGCGATCGGCGGGTACACGGTCGGCATCAGTGTTGCCAACGGTTATACAAATGGCTTCGGACATTTATTCCTGGCGCTGGTCCTGGCCGCCGTGTTCGCCCTTATTACCGGTGCGATCAGTCTCAAGACCAAGGGCGTGTACTTTATCATGATCACGCTGGCTTTCGCCCAGATGATGTTTTTCGGGTTTACCAGCCTGGAAGAATATGGCGGTGATGACGGTTTGATCGTCAACGAGCGCAGCGATTTCGGCCCGCTATTCGATATCGAAAACGATAAAGTACTCTACTATGTCATGCTGGGCGCGCTCCTGCTCATCGTCTATTTGATTTACAAGATCGTCAACAGCCGGTTCGGCAGCGTCATTCAGGGCTCGAAATCAAACGAGCCGCGGATGCAGGCCCTCGGGTACGGCACCTACCAGTACAGACTGGTCTGCTATGTGATCAGCGGCGTGATGTGCGCCCTCGCTGGCGTGTTATTCGCCAATTATGCAAATTTTGTGAACCCAGAAGATACCGCCTGGCGCACATCAGGCGAGTTGATTTTCATGGTCGTCCTCGGCGGTATGGGGTCGGTTTTGGGACCGGTTCTTGGAGCGGTTACGTTTTTTCTGATTGCCGAATATGTCGGTGATCTCCCGGTCGTCGGCATTTACTGGCGGATATATTTCGGGCCGTTCCTGATCCTGGTCGTGTTGTTTGCGCGCAGCGGCATCGATGGTTGGCTCGGGCGCTATAAAATCTCGGCGGATGCCGTTCGCCACGACTTACTCATGGCGCCGGGCGTGAAACGTTTTCTGGCGACCGCGATCGATGTGGGCATCCTTACGGCTTTGTCCTGGATTTTGATTGGGGTGGTTGGCCTGAATCTGATGGAACTCCCGAAAGAAGAATACCACGCCGATCTGATCATGATTATTTGCACTTATTTCGTGTTTGGTTGGGTATTCGTGAATCACTTCATATTCCCGTCGTCGTACCGCCGCGGCTCCGTTGGTAAATTGATCATGGGTCTGCGCATCGTGTCCGCGGACGGCCGAACCATGACACCTGCCCAGGCGGTCCAGCGCAATTTCGGTCAATTGCTCAATCTGGGAATATTGCTTCTTGGCTATATCGGGTGCCTGATCGATCCAAATAAACTTGCTTTGCATGATGACCTGGCGGGAACGCGCGTAATTGTGAGGGGTAGCGAAGATGACTGAAGCCATCCTCAAGGTTGAAGGCCTCGAAAAGAGTTTCGGCGGTGTCCACGCAACCGACAATGTCGATCTCGAAGTTCGCGAAAACGAAATACACGCGGTTATCGGCCCAAACGGCGCTGGCAAGACGACACTGATTGCCCAACTGGCAGGCGCCTTGATTTGTGACGATGGGTACATCTCCTTTACGGGCCATAACATAACCCGCCGACCGGCCCATAAACGCTGTCAGCTGGGGCTTGCGCGCTCATTCCAGATCACTTCGGTGTTCCAAGATATGACGGTATTGGCCAACGTGGCGTTAGCCGTCCAGGCCCATCAGGGCCATTCTTTTAGGTTCTGGAAAACCGCCCGTAACGACCGGCAGCTGAACGAACCGGCGGAGGCCGCCCTCGAACGCGTGAACCTTCTCGACCGGAGCGACATCCTCTGCAACGAGTTGTCGCACGGCGAACACCGGCAGCTCGAAATTGCCATGGCACTGGCGACCAAACCTCGCATGTTGTTGCTCGACGAGCCGATGGCAGGGATGGGCCCGGAAGAGTCCCAGCGCATGGTTGAAACCCTGGAACAGCTCAAAGGGGAGATGACCATTCTACTGATCGAGCACGACATGGATGCGGTGTTTACGTTAGCCGATCGTGTCACGGTCCTTGTTTACGGGCGCGTCATCGCTTCCGGTCCGCCCGACGCCATTCGTAGCAACGAAGATGTGAAAAAAGCTTATCTAGGCGAAGAGACAATCAATGCTTGAAGTCCAGAACCTAACGACTTTTTACGGTGTTAGCCAGGCTCTGTTCGGCATGGAGCTGCAAGCCGGGGCGGGTGAGGTCATCACCCTGATCGGGCGAAACGGAATGGGCAAGACCACCACTCTGAACACGGTGATGGGGATCGTCGGATCCCGATCAGGCCGTGTGGTTTTCAACGGTAAGGATATTACCGGGCTGCCCTCTTTCAGCATCGCGCGGTTTGGGCTCACAATTGTGCCGGAAGGCCGCCAGATATTCCCGAACCTGACCGTATACGAAAACCTGATCGCCACCGCGTCAAACCGGACCGGGCGCTCCGATCCATGGACGATTGAAAAAGTTTTGGGGATGTTCCCCGAATTGGCGGACCGCAAATCGCAGATGGGCAACTTGCTGTCGGGCGGCGAACAGCAGATGTTAGCCATAGGCCGGGCGCTGATGACAAATCCTGAACTCCTGATCCTCGATGAAGCGACGGAAGGGTTGGCGCCGTTGGTGCGTCAGGAAATTTGGGCCTGCCTCGGGCGTCTCAAGAACGAGCGCCAGTCAATTCTTGTCGTCGATAAAAACATTTCCGACCTGTGCCGGATTGCCGACCGCCACTATATTATCGAGAAAGGTGTCGTGGTCTGGGAAGGCACGTCGACCCAGTTGACGGAAAATTCCGACCTCCATGCTCGATATCTGGGCGTATAGTTCCCGCGCATTCTGGACCTGTACCTGTCGCGCGAGCAACAATAGGCCAGCCGATATGAGGGAGTTTTTATGGGTAGTGACATCTACAACAGCGCAAGTGACATGGTCGACCGCCACGTTTCCGAAGGACGCGGCGACAAGGTCGCCATCATCGATGATTCCGGTGAATATACCTACGCAGAGCTGAGCAAACGGGTAAGCCAGGGCGCCAATGCTCTCACCGGACTTGGCCTTGAGCGTGATGCACGGGTTGCGATGATCATGCTCGATACGATCGATTTCCCGACCATATTCTGGGGCGCGATCAAGGCGGGCATCGTCCCCATCCCACTCAATACGTTGCTGACCACTGACCAGTACAAGTATATTTTGGGTGACTGCCGCGCCCGTGTCCTGGTCGTATCTGCGGCTCTGTTGCCCCAGGTCGAGCCGATCCTGGACGATCTGGCGGAACTGAAGACAATTGTCGTTTCTGGTGGCGAAGCCGGTTTACACGAGGACCTGACCACGCATCTGGACAACGCGTCCGAAAATTTTGAGGCCGTGCCCACCATCGAGGATGAGGTTGCGTTCTGGCTCTATTCGTCAGGTTCCACAGGAATGCCAAAAGGCGTGCTGCACCGACATTCGTCTCCGCGCGCAATCTGTGAAAGCTATGGCAAACAGGTGCTCGGGATCCGCGAAGATGATGTTGTGTTCTCGGCAGCAAAACTGTTCTTCGCTTACGGACTTGGGAATGCCGGCATGTTCCCGCTCGGCGCGGGCGCGACAGCTATATTGATGGCTGAGCGCCCAACGCCTGAATCCTGCATCCGCACGATGAAGCGCACCCAGCCGACAATTTTTTATGGCGTTCCAACGCTATACGTGGCGATGCTTGCCGATCCAAATTGCATTCCGAAAAACGGATCCTCCAGGCTCCGTTTGTGCGCGTCTGCGGGTGAAGCCCTGCCGGAGGATATCGGGATCAAGTTCGAGAAACTGTTTGGCGTTGAAATCATCGACGGCGTCGGCTCGACTGAATTTCTCCATATGTTCCTGTCCAACCGGCCGGGAGAAGTACGCTACGGGACCTCTGGTGTCGCAAACCCGGGATATGCCGTGCGACTGGTGGATGAAGACGGTAGCGACGTGCCTCGGGGTGAGATCGGCGAGATGATCGTCGACGGTCCTTCGGCTGCAAACGAATACTGGAATCAACGCAAGAAAACGGTCAATACCTTCCAGGGCCGTTGGACCTGGACCGGGGACAAGTACTATCAGGACGAAGACGGCATCTATCATATCTGCGGGCGCTCCGACGATATGTTCAAGGTGTCGGGGATCTGGGTTTCGCCATTCGAGGTAGAGGGTGCCCTGATCTGCCACGATGCGGTGATTGAAGCCGCCGTCATTCCGTTTGAAGATGAGGAGACCCTCATCAAGCCAAAGGCCTTTCTGATTTTGGCCGATGGCGTGACCCTCGATGACAAGCTTCGCGACGAATTAAAAAACCTCGTCAAGGAACAGGCCGGTCCGTGGAAATACCCACGCTGGATCGAGGCCGTCGACGATTTTCCGAAAACGGCAACGGGTAAGATTCAGCGATTTAAGTTACGCGAGTGAGCCGGAACAAAGCCATGCAGGCGCGACGCGGGCATATGGCGATCACCCCGCGCGACGGCGGGGCGTCTCAAAATCTGGAATATCTCTGGCTAGGCCCTGAAGCCGAAAAAGCACCAACCCTGGTGTTGCTCCATGAGGGTCTTGGAAGCGTCTCCATGTGGCGCGATTTTCCAGAACTATTGGCTGAGGCAACTGGTTGTGGCGTATTGGTTTATTCCCGTATGGGTTATGGGAAATCGGACCCATGCGACCTGCCGCGTCCAACAAGCTATATGCACGACGAAGCGGATAATATCCTCGGGGCCATATTGGACCATTGGAAAATCGGAAAATGTATCCTGATTGGCCATAGCGATGGCGCGTCGATCGCGACCATATATGCCGGGCAGTTCAAGGACGATCGGGTGCTTGGCCTCGTGTTGATGGCGCCGCATTTTTTTGTAGAAGACGTGTCGATCAAAGCCATCAAGGCTGCAGCCAAAGCCTGGGATACTACGGACCTTAGAGAGAAGCTTGAGCGCCACCACGGTGGCAATGTTGAATGCGCTTTTCTGGGGTGGAACCGGGTCTGGCTCGATAACGATTTCCGGGCATGGAATATCGAACCTTCGCTTCCAAATGTGCACGTGCCAATGCTGATCATCCAGGGCGTGGACGACCCTTACGGCACCGCGCTGCAATGGCAGGCGGCGGAAGATAAATGTACCGCTCCCGTCTCCGTTGCGGCACTCCCTGATTGCCGGCATTCACCGTATCGGGAAAGCCCGGAGGCGACGCTTGATGCCTGCGGGGCTTTTATCGCCGGCCTGGTCTAAAGGCGTTCTTGCAGATATTTTGCAGCTCTTTGGACGCAGATTCGATTGATTGAACGCTGGTGTCGATCGTAAAATCAGCCTGGGAATAATAGAGTTCGCGTTCCTTGAGGATGAGCCGCAATTCGTCCATCGCCAGATCATTGCCGGCCATCGGGCGCAGGTCTCCCTGATCAATGACCCGCTGCATATGCTGTTCCGGATCGGCCTTGATCCAGATGGTCAGATAGCGTCCGAGAAGGGTGTCGAATGAATCCCGGGATTGCACCAGCCCGCCGCCGGCTTCGACAATTGCAACCGAATGGCTCTCGTTGATCCGGTCGAGGGCCTGTCGCTCTATGCGCCGGTATGTCTTCTGGCCGAGCAGTTCGATTATTTCGCCCACCGCCATCCCGGAGATATCTTCGATGACGTCCGACAGCTTCAGAAAGCTAACGTCAAAGGTGCGCGAGAGTTTCTCACCGAGGGTGGATTTGCCGGCGCCGCGCAACCCGATCAAAGCGACACCCCTGGTTCTTTGATCGGTTTCCTTACGCTGGCGCAATAGCGAGCGGTATGTCCGTGCCTGCTCGGCCGGATTCATACGTCCAATCAGATCTGTCAGCAGGGGGCTAATCTGGGAATCTGAATTGATCGCCGGGATAAACGTTTGCAATGGCTCCTTAAGCGCATTGGCGATGCGCTGCAGCAATCCAAGTGTAACATTGGCACGCCCGCGCTCGACTTCGCCCAGATAACGCTCGGATATATCGGTCTTCCTGCCAAGATCACGGCGGGTCATTTTGCGTCGGGTTCGCTGAAGGCGTACTTTCCGGCCAACGGCCAGTTTGAGCGACCGTTCGTTCCCGTTCTTACCGGGGTCGATACCGATTTCAGAAGTATTTCCAAGAGGTTTGCTCATGTCAGTAGCCCGCAAATCCAACAAAATTGTAACCTTTATAGCCTATTTAATGCAGAAAGGATATATAAATCATATTTTGATTGTCAATTCCTGACTTTGGTCGTAGGTTTAGGTCGGGCAATCCGCCTATCCGGCGGATAATTATTCTATCAAAGGGGAAACAGGTGCGGATCGATTTTCAGACTTCACCGAATACCTATCGCCACTGGCGTCTCGATTTTGACGGCCCCGTCGCAACCGTCACCATGGACGTTGATGCAGAGGGTGGTCTGGTTCCGGGTTACGAACTTAAACTGAACAGCTACGACCTCGGCGTTGATATCGAACTTTACGACGCGGTAATGCGGCTCAAGTTCGAACACCCTGAGGTCAAGGTCATTCTGCTCGAATCTGGCAAGGATCGGGTTTTCTGCGCGGGCGCCAATATCCGGATGCTCAGCCAGTCAAGCCATACCCATAAGGTGAACTTTTGCAAATTCACCAACGAGACCCGCAACACGATCGAAGCCGCGTTTGAAGATTCCGGCCAGCGCTGGGTTGCCGTCATAAACGGTACCGCAGCGGGTGGCGGGTACGAACTCGCACTGGCGACCGATCATATTGTGTTGATCGATGACAATTCCTCGTCCGTCTCGCTTCCCGAGGTCCCGTTGCTGGCAGTGTTGCCGGGGACCGGCGGCTTGACCCGGGTTACCGATAAGCGCCAGGTGCGCCGCGACAGGGCCGATATTTTCTGTACCCTCGAAGAGGGGATCAGGGGTCAGCGCGCAGTCGATTGGCGGTTGGTCGACGAAACCGTCAAAGCTTCAAACCTCGAAGATCATCTGACAGGACTGACTGGCGACATCGCCTCCAAATCAGACCGGCCTGACAATGCGCAAGGTGTCGCGTTGCCGCCACTTGCCCGCGAATTCACTGACGACGGCGTGCGTTATTCGACTCTTGAAATCGAATTGGACCGCGACGCTGGAAAAGCCTCGATCCTTGTAAAAGGTCCCGATTCTGACGCCCCCGCCGATGCCGCAGCAGCGCTGGAGCAGGGAGTCGACTTCTGGCCACTGCGTCTTTGCCGCGAACTCGACGATGCGATCCTGCATTTGCGCGCCAACGAACTGACCCTGGGTATTTGGGAAATCCGCTCCGAGGGCGATGCAGCGCGGGTCCTGGTCTACGACGCGCTTCTGGAAACGGGTCTGGACGATTGGTTCCTGCGCGAAGTATTCAATTATTGGAAGCGCACCATGAAACGCTTCGATGTCACATCGCGGACCTTGATCGCGTTGGCCGAACCGGGCTCATGTTTCGCAGGCTTCCTTGCCGAGATGATGTTTGCAGCCGACCGCAGCTACATGTTTATCGGCACCGAAGAAGGCGACAACCGGCCCGAAGCCAACCTGACATTAACGCCCGCTAATTTCGGCCCGCTCCCCATGGGCAACGGCCTTTCCCGGCTGGAGACCCGTTTCCTGGGCGAAATGGACTCTTATTCAAACGCGAAGGCTGAAATTGACAATACAATCGACGCCGAGCGGGCATCCGTGCTGGGTCTGGTGACCGATTCTTTCGACGATATCGACTGGGAAGATGAAATCCGGATCCTGCTGGAGGAGCGCGCCAGTTTCTCACCCGACGGTCTGACCGGGATGGAGGCCAATTTACGGTTTGCAGGTCCAGAGACGATGGAAACCAAGATTTTCGGCCGTTTGACGGCTTGGCAAAACTGGATTTTCCAGCGGCCAAACGCAGCGGGCGAGGATGGCGCGTTATTGAAATACGGCACCGGTGTACGGGCGTCCTATGACAAGAAGAGAGTTTAAGCGATGAACATTGAAGTCAGTTACGACGACCTGATCCCGAACAATGTGGGTCTCTCGGACGATCCCAAGCTGAAACGTGCCCTGGAGAAATGGCATCCCGGTTATATCGACTGGTGGAAGACCGCTGGTCCCGCCGGGTATCTCGAAGACGAGGTTTACTTGCGCACCGCCGTCAGCGTCGACCCCAAGGGCTGGGCGAAATTCGGCTATGTGCAAATGCCGAAATACCGCTGGGGTGTTTTGCTGTCACCAGCCGTGGAGGGGCGCACGATCCCCTTTGGCGAACACAAGGGTGAACCTGCTTGGCAGGAAGTGCCCGGCGAATACCGCTCGCTGATGCGCCGCCTGGTGGTTATCCAGGGCGATACAGAACCGGCATCCGTCGAACAGCAGCGCGCCCTTGGCGCAACAGCCCCGTCGCTCTATGACCTGCGCAACCTGTTCCAGGTGAATGTGGAAGAGGGCCGGCACCTCTGGGCGATGGTTTATCTGCTGCAGAAATATTTTGGCCGCGATGGCCGCGAAGAGGCGGCGGCGCTCCTGCAGCGGCGCTCCGGCGATAGCGACAATCCGCGCATGCTTGGTGCCTTCAACGAGCGCACCCCGGATTGGCTATCGTTTTTCATGTTCACATTCTTCACCGACCGCGACGGCAAGATGCAGCTCGAGGCGCTCGCGCAATCAGGGTTCGATCCTCTGTCGCGCACCTGCCGGTTCATGCTGACTGAAGAAGCCCACCACATGTTTGTCGGTGAGACCGGAATAGGTCGGACCATCCAGCGGACCTGCGAGGGGATGAAGGAAGCCGGTATCGAAGACGCGAATGACATCAACGCTGTTCGCAACCTGGGGCTTATGGATTTGCCCACCATCCAGAAAAAGGCGAGACTGCATTATTCCTTGAGCCTGGACCTTTTCGGCGCCGAAGTGTCAACCAACGCCGCGAATGCCTTCAATGCGGGGATCAAGGGCCGCTTCCACGAAAACAAGATCGACGACGACCACCGTCTGCTCAACGATACCTATCCGGTATTGCGACTGGACGATGCCGGCTTCAAACTGACCGATACGCCGGCACTGACGGCGCTCAACGCCCGCCTGCGAGATGACTATTCCAACGACTGTGCCAAAGGGGTCGGACGTTGGAACAAGATTATCGAAAAGACCGGCGTCGCCTTTGAGCTGGCCCTGCCGCATCCGGCGTTTAACCGCAGGATTGGCGAATTTGCCGAAATTGAATCTGCACCCGATGGTACGATCCTGAGCCAACAGGATTGGGAGGCCCGCAAGGACGAGTGGCTGCCCAACGCGGATGATATGGATTATATCCATTCTCTCATGAAGCCGGAATACGGCGCCGGAAAATATGCCGGTTGGATTGCGCCGCCAAAAGTCGGGATTGATAACAAGCCGGGCGATTTCGAGTATGTGCGGCTCGACCAAAGCTAGGTCTGGTTGTTAGGATCGCCCAGTGCCGGCGGGGAAGCTGGTTGTGTCCGAAATCTGGGAATTTGCGGGAAAACTGCCATGAATGTGCCTCTGCGCCAGCACCTTATCGATCCGGAATTGTGTATCCGCTGCGGGACATGTGAAGAATCCTGCTCTGTCGGTGCGGTATCGCACAATGACGACAATTACGTCGTCGACGCCGAGAAATGCAAATATTGCATGGACTGCATTGCGCCGTGCCCCACCGGCTCGATCGATAATTGGCGGGTCGTCAATTCGGCCTATTCTCTGGAAGAGCAGTTTTCCTGGGACGAATTGCCGGAGCAGGAAGACACGGTCGAGAGCGAATCCGGGTCGATTGAAGCGATCGACGACGATGCGCTGGCATTGCTCGATGCCGCCCATTCAGCGGTGGGCAATCGCGCTAAGGCACCGGCCTCGGCAGATACACCGTCGGTCAATCTTTACACAAAAGACAACCCCGTTATTGCCAGGGTTGTCGGTAATTTTCCAATTACCGAAGACGTAGTGGAAAACGATGTCCGGCACATTGTGCTGGATTTCGGCAGCACCGCCTTTCCTTTTCTCGAAGGCCAGACCATCGGTATTTTACCGCCTGGCACCGACGCGAAGGGCAAGCCTCATCGGATGCGGTTATATTCAATCTCCAGCCCGCGCGACGGCGAACGCCCCAACCACAACAACCTTGCTTTGACCGTGAAGCGGGAAATCAGCAAGGTCGATGAAGAAATTCATGAAGGCATTGCCTCAAATTATATTTGTAATCTGGAGCGTGACGACGAGGTTCGGGTAACCGGACCGTATGGCAGCACCTTCCTGATGCCAAATGATCCTGGCGCCAATATCTTGATGATTTGCACCGGCACGGGGTCTGCCCCGTTCCGCGCCTTCACCGAACGCCGCCGCCGCGCCATGGCAAATGCGGAAGGCAGACTGATGTTGATATTTGGCGCCCGCCGCCCGGCGGAATTGCCGTATTTCGGCCCCTTAAAGAAAATCCCCCCGGAATTTCTCGACCAGGAATTGGTCTTTTCGCGCCTCGACGGGCAGGAAAAGGAATATGTCCAGGACCGGATGCGCCAGCGGACGGACGATATTCACGCCCTTCTCGAGGACAAGGCGACGCATATCTTTATATGCGGGCTGAAGGACATGGAAGCAGGCGTCAACGAGGCCTTGACTGATATCTGCCACCAGGGCGGATCGGACTGGGTCGAATGCCGCCGGGAAATGTTGGAATCGGGCAGGTATCATGTCGAAACCTACTGACCAGCCGCCCGAATTCACCCACCGCCGCAAGATCAACTGGGGTGATACCGATGCCGCCCAACAGGCCTATACCGGCCGGTTTCTGGATTTTGTCGTTGAGGCGGTGGAGCACTGGTTCACCGCGTTTTTTGGCTACGATTGGTACGATTTGAACATTGAATTGGGGTATGGAACACCATTCCGCCAAGTTGAGCTTGATTTTCAGGACAGATTAACACCACGGGATATGCTCGAAACCGAGGTCCGGGTATCGAAGGTCGGCAACTCATCGATTGGCATCGCCATCACCGCGTATGGTGATTCCAAGGCGCTCGGCCGCCGGCTTTGCTTTACCGGACGGTGTACGATTGTCTTTGTAAAACTGGAGACCGGCAAGAGCGCATCTATTCCCGATGCGTTCAGGCGAAAGCTCGAAGCAGCCCGGTTGACGGGTTAAAGTTTTTCCCTTTCTTTGGTCTGCGAGTTTGCTACGCTCGGCCCGGAATAAAATAATTTTACGCTGAAAATAACGAAGAGAGCAGGGGGCAATCTTGGCGGATAGCAACACGTCTTATGATGCGATTATCATCGGTGCCGGGGTTATTGGGGCGGCGGTCGGGTTCGAATTGTCGAAGCGCGGCTACAAGACCCTCAATATTGATAAAAACCCGGCGGCAGGGTACGGCTCGACCTCGAATTCTTGCGCGGTCATCCGTGTTCACTATTCGACGATTCCCGGAACAGCACTGGCCTATGAAAGCTATTTCGACTGGAGAGACTGGGCCAAATACCTGGACGCAGAAGACGAACGCGGCCTGGCGGAATTTCACGAGACCGGGTGCCTGGTCATGAAGACCGAGAGCAACGGATTTCTGGAGAAAATCTGCGCCAATGTGGAGGCGTTGAATATCCCGTTCGAGCATTGGGACGCAAAACAAGTGGTCGCCGCGTTGCCGGCCTACGACATGCGCAAATATGCGCCGGCGAAAAGGATGGACGAGGAAGGATTTGCCGAACCGACTGGAGGCGAGGTCGCAGGCGCCGTCATGTTCCCGAATGCGGGCTATATTTCCGACCCCCAGCTCGCTACCCACAATCTTCAGCGCGCGGCGGAAGCCAGGGGCGGTGAATTCCTGTTTAACCGTTCAGTGGTCGCTATCCCGCAAAAAGACGGTCACGTGACGGGGGTCGAACTGGACGACGGCACAAGTATCAGCGCGCCTGTTGTCGTGAATGTCGCCGGACCGCATTCGTACATCATCAACGAGATGGCGGGCGCCCTGGGCGACATGAATATCTCAACCAAGGCCCTCCGCCAGGAGGTGGTCCACGTACCGTCGCCTGAGGGGATGGACTTCGAGACAAACGGATTTGTCATTTCCGATAGCGATATTGCCTGTTATTGCCGTCCCGAGACCGGCAACCATATTCTGGTCGGCAGCGAGGACCCCGAATGCGACGGCCACGAGTATGTGGACCCGGACAGTTTCAATCAGGATTTCTCGGACCAGTGGACCGTCCAGGCCTACCGTATGGCGCAACGGATTCCATCATTGGGGATCCCGAGCAAGATGCGCGGCGTGGTTGACCTTTATGACGTGTCGGATGACTGGATCCCGATCTACGACAAATCTTCGGTTGGCGGCTATTACATGGCGATTGGGACCAGCGGCAACCAGTTCAAGAATGCCTCTGTCGCGGGCGCGATTATGGCCGAACTGATCGGCTATTGCGAAGGCGGCAAAGACCACGACACGGACCCCATGACCTACGACTTGAAGCGGGTGAGTCACCCACTGGACGTCTCCGCCTTTTCCCGGCGCAGGGAAATCAACAAAGACAGCAGCTTTTCAGTGTTGGGGTAAGAAACTAAGGGCTGTCATCCCGGCAAAAGCCGGGACCCAGATCAGAACTATCAAAGCCTGTTGCAGATAAAGACTGGATTCCGGCTTTCGCCGGAATGACAAATCTTTCTAGCTACACCCGCTCGTGCCGCCGCAG
The DNA here is from genome assembly GCA_021775855.1 of Hyphomicrobiales bacterium. GTDB lineage: Bacteria > Pseudomonadota > Alphaproteobacteria > Rhizobiales > NORP267 > NORP267. Next base: position 112,442 of record JAJFGZ010000037.1, on the reverse strand, counting down.
GTGTCGCATTTGAGGCAGGTGCCGTTGCGGACCATGGTGAAGTTGCCACATTCCATACAGGCTTCGCCCTCATACCCTCGAGCCCGGGCCTCGGCCAATTGCATGGCTTCGCTCCTGGTCGCGTCCGCGTCCGCGTCCGGTTTTGCAATCGGATTGACCTTGCGCGCGGTGGCTTCGCCCGTGACGGTGCCGCCATCGGTGAGCGCCCGGGCGCGGGCCTGCAACGACCCGACCGTGCCGGTATCTTTCGGTTTCTCGGCCTCGGCCCCGGATACAACGGTTAAGCCATCGGAGGGGCGGCTGTCGGTCACCCTGCCGCGCACCAGCCCTTTGGATACCTGGCTTGTAACGCCCCGGGGCACCTTGCCTTCGTCGACGCCGGACCCCATGGCCGTGGCGCCGATATCGTCCGGATTGACGTGGGCCAGATCATGGCGGCCAAGATACGAGATTGCCAGCTCCCGGAACACATAATCGAGGATCGATGTCGCGTTCTTGATGGCCTCGTTGCCTTTGACCATGCCGGCCGGCTCGAACCGGGTGAAAGTGAAGGCGTCCACATATTCGTCGAGCGGAACGCCGTATTGAAGCCCGAGCGAAATCGCGATGGCGAAATTGTTCATCAGACTGCGGAAGGCAGCGCCTTCCTTGTGCATGTCGATAAAGATTTCGCCGATGCTGCCGTCTTCATATTCACCGGTCCGCAGATACACCTTGTGGCCACCAACGACGGCCTTCTGGGTATAACCCTTTCGCCGGTCCGGCAGCTTGTCGCGCCCGACGCGCTCAATGACTTTCTCGACAATCCGCTCGGCGGCGACCGCCGCGCGCTGGACCGCGGGCTGGTCGCTGGCGAGGGACTCGATGATTTCGTCCTGCTCGTCTTCGTCATCAGCCAGCACCTGAGCATTGAGCGGCTGCGACAGTTTGGAGCCGTCCCGGTAAAGCGCGTTGGCCTTGAGGCCAAGCCGCCAGGACAACATGTAGGATTCTTTACAATCCTCAATCGTCGCCGATCCGGGCATGTTGACGGTCTTCGAGATGGCCCCGGATATAAACGGCTGGGCCGCCGCCATCATGTGGATGTGGCTGTCGATCGAGAGGAACCGCTTGCCGATGCGGCCGCACGGATTGGCGCAGTCAAAGACCGGCACGTGCTCATCCTTCAGGCCCGGTGCGCCTTCCACCGTCATGGCGCCGCAACAATAGAGGTTGGCCTGTTCAATATCGGTTCTCGAATATCCGAGTTCTTTTAGAATATCAAATTCCGGGTCGTCGAGACGAGCTGCATCGAAGCCAAGAGTTTCGGTGCAGAATTCTTCGCCGAGCGTCCATTTGTTAAAGACGAACTTGATATCGAAAGCTTCCCGGAGACCTGCCTCGATCGTCTTGATCTTGTCGTCCGCAAATCCCTGGGCAGCCAGGGTTTCGTGGTTGATGCCGGGCGCACCTGCAAGTGTACCGTTGCCAACGGCGTAATTGATAACGCCGTTGATCGTGTCTTCATCATAGCCGAGCGCCCGCAGTGCGGACGGCACGGATTGGTTGATGATCTTGAAATACCCGCCTCCGGCAAGTTTCTTGAATTTTACCAGGGCGAAATCAGGCTCGATCCCCGTCGTGTCGCAATCCATCACCAGGCCGATTGTGCCGGTTGGTGCAATCACGCTTGTCTGGGCATTGCGGAAGCCGTGTTGCTCACCAATTTCAAGCGCCCGTTCCCAGGCCTGCACGGCGTGCTGGACCAGGGTCTTGTCGGTCGCATTCTCATGATCCAGCGGGACGGGGACCGTGTTCAGCGAAATATACCCGTCGCTATTGCCAGACGCCGCATTGAGATGGTTGCGGATTACGCGCAGCATCGGCTCGCGGTTTTTCTCGAACCCGGGGAAGGGGCCAAGCTCTTTCGCCATTTCAGCTGACGTCGCATACGCTGTCCCGGTCATCAGGGCCGTGATCGCGCCACAGAGCGCCCGGCCTTCGTCGGAATCGTAGGAGATTCCCGATGACATCAACAGACCGCCGATATTGGCGAAGCCGAGCCCGAGGGTGCGGTACCTGTACGACAGCTTGGCGATTTCCTTGGAAGGGAACTGCGCCATCATTACGGAGATTTCAAGAACGACGGTCCACAGCCGGGTGGCGTGTTCGAACGACACCACGTCGAAGCTGCGGTCCTTGTTCTGGAATTTGACCAGGTTCAGGGACGCCAGATTACAGGCCGTATCGTCGAGGAACATATATTCCGAACACGGGTTGGAGGCCCGGATTTCTCCGGACGCCGGGCAGGTGTGCCAATCGTTGATCGTAGTATGGTACTGGATACCTGGATCAGCGCACGACCATGCGGCGTGTCCGACCTGGTCCCAGAGGTCGCGGGCGCCAATGGACTTGGCAATTTTGCCGTCGGTGCGCCGGATCAGGTCCCAATCGCTATCATCCTCGACAGCCCGCAGGAAATCGTCGGTCACCCGGATTGAATTATTGGAATTTTGTCCCGATACGGTCAGGTAGGCATCCGAATCCCAGTCGGTGCTGTAGGTATCGAATTCGAGTTCTTTGTAGCCCTGCTTCGCAAACTGGATGACCCGCTGGATATAATTTTCCGGGATATGGTTTTTCCGTGCGGCTCGCACTTCGCGCTTCAGGGCAGGGTTGCGGGACGGGTCGAAACAATCGTCTCCCGGTGCTTCGCAATTGATGCACGCCTTGAAGATTTGTTTCAGATGAGCCGAAGTGATTTTGGATCCCGTAACGAGCGCCGCGACTTTCTGCTCTTCCTTCACCTTCCAGTTGATGTAGGTCTCGATATCGGGATGGTCGATATCAATCACGACCATCTTCGCGGCCCGCCGGGTGGTGCCACCGGATTTGATGGCGCCGGCTGCCCGGTCGCCGATTTTCAGGAACGACATCAGGCCGGAGGACCGCCCACCGCCCGATAGCGATTCGCCCTCGCTGCGCAGCATCGAGAAGTTGGAGCCGGTGCCGGAACCGTATTTGAACAGCCGTGCTTCACGGACCCACAGGTCCATGATGCCGCCCTCATTGACCAGATCGTCCTTGACCGACTGGATGAAGCAGGCATGGGGTTGGGGATGTTCGTAAGATGATTTCGAGCGGGTCAGTTTTCCGGTCTCAAAATCAACGTAATGGTGCCCTTGGCCGGGGCCGTCAATGCCGTAGGCCCAATGGATCCCGGTATTGAACCATTGCGGCGAGTTTGGCGCGCATTGCTGGGTTGCCAGCATGGATCGCAATTCGTCGAAAAAGGCGCGGGCGTCGCGCTCTGAATCAAAATACCCGCCCTTCCAACCCCAATAGGTCCAGGTGCCGGCAAGACGGTCAAAAACCTGCCGGGCGTCACGCTCGGGGCCGTAACGTTCTTCTTTCGGCAATTCAGCAAGCGCGTCGAGATCAGCTTCCGAGCGCCACAGCCAGGACGGGACAGTATTTTCTTCAACTGATTTCAGGCGGGCAGGTACCCCGGCCTTGCGGAAATATTTCTGCGCGATGATATCAGAGGCGACCTGCGACCACGCCGCCGGCACCGCGATATCTTCAAGGCGAAAAACAATAGAGCCATCCGGATTTCGGATTTCGCTCGTGGCGGTCCGGAATTCGATTGTCTCGTAGGGGGACTGTCCCCCATCGGTATTATGACGCGTTATCCGCATTGCTACAGTATCTCCCTTTCACCCGGCGGGTACAACACCGCCAGGCCGCTGAATTTCAGCTCCTGAATCCCCTGAACACCACCCGTTTTATTTTTTGGAGCCTTTATTTGGTCCAAACGGATCACGTGCCCCATTTTTACACGCATATACAGACAGAAAAATGCTGTTTGCAGCCCCTCTTATTCCCCAAATTCGCGACACAAAACACCGGCTCCGAAATCTGTTCAAAATTTCGGTGATCACAGACCCCATTGATACCGTTCTGGCAGCAATGAATGTACGGATTTAACTGGCGTTTTGGCGAAAGACTCACAACCATCAACCGAAATCGAGACTACGCTGACTCGCGTTCACTCGTCAAGAACTAGTGGGTAGGAATGAATAAACCCCTAAATATTGATTATATTGTTAAAAAATTGGGGATCAAGTGTTGATTAAGAGGGGATAAGTGCAAGTTTTGGGTCCCAGACCGCGCGTGCAAAAAGTATAAACGGGGCCGATATCTTGGCCGCCGGAAAGTTCGTAGGCGGCTTGACGCCTGAACCTGTGAAGGGCGAATCTGACTCGTTTCTTTGAGACCCCCGAATAGATTGTGTTCAACTGTTCGATAAACTTGGAACCGGCGGGTAAATGCACGCGGATTTGTCCCCAATCTGACAATTTTGGAAAACAAGAAAAAAATTTCTGAAAATATTTTAAATTTGTTCATGCAAACGCTGCTTTTTGTGGCTCTGGACACGTTCGGCTGAAATCGCCATAGTCGCGCTGTCTCAAACCCTGGGCTGTCATGATTCCATGAAACAATTTTTTCTACGGATTTTCACCTGGTGGAATAGCCAGACATTCGGGACCATGGTGTATACTTGGCGCAAGGGCAGGCGTGTTGGCGAAGATGAGTTTGGCAATATCTATTACCAGACAGCCGATGGCGTCCGCCGCTGGGTGATCTACAAAAACGAGACCGACCCGACGACCGTGCCGGCCTCCTGGCACGGCTGGCTCCACAAAACCGTCGATGCGATCCCAGACGAATCCGCCTTCCAGCCGCGAAGCTGGCACCGGCCCCATAGACCCAACGGGACTGGTTCGTCGGCCGCCTACCGGCCCCATGGCTCCACCCTGACTGCGGGACAACGCCCGCGTGGCACGGGTGATTACGAAGCCTGGAAGCCGGAATAAACAGGGCGCAGCAAACATTACCTCATGAGCAACCCGGAACGCCGCCAGACCTGGTCGCCTGATACCTATCAGGAAAATGCCAGATTCGTGTCCGATCTCGGCAACGCCGCATTGAATTGGCTCGCGCCGCAAAAAGGCGAGCGCATTTTAGATCTCGGGTGCGGCGATGGTGCGCTGACTAAAAAGATTGAACAGGCCGGCGCCAGTGTGACCGGGGTCGACGCAAGCGAAGAATTGTTGGCGCGCGCGGCAGAGCGCGGTCTTGATGTGCGCCGGATGGACGGCCACCAGCTCAGTTTCAAACATGAATTCGACGCCGTATTCTCTAACGCCGCGTTGCACTGGATGCTGAAACCTCTCGATGTGATCGAGGGCGTGCGCCAGGCTTTGAAGCCGGGTGGCAGATTTGTCGGCGAATTTGGCGGACACGGAAACGTATCGTCGATCATCACCGCGATGCGCGCCGCAGCCAGGATCCATGGCGGCGACGAAGACCTGGCCGGGCCGTGGTTTTACCCGACCGTTGATGAATATTCGGACCTCTTAGTAAGCCGGGGGTTCGAGGTGCGGCGGATATCGCTGATCCCCCGCCCGACACCGCTAAAGACAGGCATGCGTGGATGGCTGATGACATTCCGGAAGCCATTTTTTGAGCAGTTTGATGATGCGCACCAAGCGGAAGTGCTGGACGAGGTTGAATTGTTGTTGGCCAACTCGCTGCGCGACTCTAAAGGGAACTGGACCGCCGACTATATGCGTTTGCGTTTTGAAGCCAGGCTGGGAAAGTAGGGCCAGGGAAAGTGCTCGCTTTGAATTTAGTGCGGCGTCAGAATGTCACCATTATTTCACGGCAGTGGAAGAGCGGAACGGAACAATATGAAATGTGGAACAGGCTTGTGATGCGGTTTATTTTTGCGGTTTGCGCGTTGTCTGTCTGCATCCCGGTCTTCGCTGATCAGGCGCGCGCCCAACAAATATCAAACAATGTCGCTGTCTTTGCCGGGCTGGATAAAATTACGGCACGGATCACCTCGTTTGAAGTGAGGATAGATGAAACCGTGCAATTCGGTGCTCTCCAGGTCACGCCACGGGTCTGTTACACCCGTCCCCCCACTGAGCCGCCCTTCACCAGCGCCTTCGTGGAGGTGGAGGAGGTCCTGCTGAATGACGAATTGAAGCGCATTTTTACCGGCTGGATGTTTGGGTCAAGCCCGGGGCTTCACGCGGTCGAACACCCGGTATTCGATGTTTGGCTCACCAATTGCAAAACCGTTTCGGGCGAAGCGGATTCGGCAAGCGAATAATAGTCACCGTCGCAAACAAGCGCTGCTTCCAGAGCTGTATGGTATTCGGTGCGATCAAGCTCGATCGCACCAAAGCGGCGCAAGTGATTGGTAATGAACTGACTGTCAAGCAGTTGAAATCCTCCGGCACGTAAGCGCGCGACCAGATAGATCAGCGATATTTTGCTGGCGTCCCGACAGCGGTGGAACATGCTCTCGCCAAAAAACGCACCACCCAGATGTACCCCGTACAACCCGCCGACCAGCTGATCGTCCTGCCAGGCCTCAACTGTGTGGCAATGGCCCTGCTCGAACAGCGCGGAATAAAGGTCGTGGATCCGACGATTGATCCAGGTTTTTCGGCGTCCGGGTGCCGCCTCGGCGCAGCCCGATATAACGCTTTCAAAATCGGTGTCTATTTTGATCTCGAACGGGACGGAACGGATCGTTTTGGCCAACCGCCGGGCGACATGGACCTGATCGAGCGGCAACACGCCACGCTCCTCCGGTTCAATCCAGTAAAGCGCGGGATCGTCAGAACCTTCGGCCATAGGGAAAATTCCACATGCATAGGCCTTGAGCAGAACCTGCGGCGTGATCTCGAACAGATTGTTCGTCGACTTGCTCATCAGACTAGTGCCTCTGATCCTACTTCAATCGGAATTTTCAGCCAGAAACGTCTCCAGCCAATGGATATCATATTGTCCGTCAATGATATCCTGGTTCTTGACCAGGCGATTGAATAACGGGACCGTTGTCTCAACCCCATTGACGACCAGCTCGGACAGCGACCGACGCAACCGCATCAGGCATTCGTTGCGGGTCTCGCCATGGACAATCAGTTTGCCGATCAGGCTGTCGTAATAGGGCGGAATTTCGTAGCCCTGATAGACACTTGAATCGACCCGCACACCAAGCCCGCCAGGGGGGTGGTAATATTCAATTTTACCGGGCGAGGGGACAAAGGTTTCGGGATGTTCAGCATTGATCCGGCATTCGATTGCGTGACCCCTGAACTGTATATCGTCCTGTTTGAGGGTCATGCCGCGGCCGGAGGCAACTTTGATCTGTTCGTTGATCAAATCAATCCGTGTGATCATTTCCGTGACCGGGTGTTCGACCTGGATTCTGGTATTCATTTCGATGAAATAAAATTCGCCGTTCTCGTAGAGAAATTCAATAGTTCCGACGCCCCGGTATTTGAGATCCGCCATTGCCTTAGCAACGACTTCTCCCATCCGTAAACGTTCTTCAGAATTTAGCGCGGGCGAGGGGGCTTCCTCCCAGATTTTCTGATGGCGGCGCTGGATCGAACAATCTCTCTCGCCAAGATGAATTGCCTTGCCCTCGCCGTCGCCTAGAATCTGGAATTCGATATGCCGGGGGGTACCGAGAAATTTCTCGATATAGACCGCGTCGTCGCCGAAATTAGCGGCCGCCTCGGTTCGCGCCGCAGAAAAGGCTTCACCAAGCTTGTCTTTGCTTTCTGCGACCCGCATGCCGCGACCGCCACCGCCGGCGGCGGCCTTGATCAGGACCGGAAATCCAATCTCCTGTGCAACCGCAAGAGCTTCATCCACGGTATGAACTTCGCCATCGGACCCCGGAACCGTTGGAATACCCAAATCCGCGACGGTCTGCTTCGCCGTGATCTTGTCGCCCATCAGGCGGATATGTTCTGCCGTTGGACCGATAAACACGATTTTATGCTCGTCCAGGATTTCGGCAAAGCGGGCGTTTTCTGAGAGAAATCCATAGCCCGGATGGACCGCATCTGCTCCCGTAATTTCGCACGCTGCCATCAGCGCCGGGATATTCAGGTACGAATCCCGCACCTGCGGCGGACCGATACATACGCTCTCATCGGCAAGACGCACGTGCATCGCATCGGCATCGGCGGTTGAATGGACAGCAACCGTCTGGATTCCGAGCTCCTTGCAGGCCCGCAAAACCCGAAGGGCGATCTCCCCGCGATTGGCAATCAGGACCTTTTCAAACATGCGCCCTGAACCGCCTTACTCAATGACCGCGAGCGGCTCGCCGAATTCGACTGGTTGGGAATTTTCGACGAGAATTTCTTTCACCTTGCCAGCCTTGGGTGCGATTATGGAATTCATGGTTTTCATGGCTTCGACGATCATGATCGTTTGACCAGCGGCGACGTCAGACCCGACCTCAATGAACGCCGCTGCGCCAGGTTCTGGCGCTAGGTAAATGGTGCCGACCATGGGCGACTTTATCGTGTTGGCATCGGAGACCGGTGCAGACACATCTGCGATTGGCGCTACAATTGCTGCCGGAGAGGTGGCAATCGCTGGAGCGGTTGGCGCGGTCGCAACCGGGCTCATTCGTCCCCGCGCCACCTTGATGCGCATGCCGGAAATCTCAACCTCGATTTCAGAGAGGTCGGATTCATCCAACAACTCCGCCATTTCGCGAATGAGTTTCTTGTCGATCGAACTTGGTGCTTTTGCCATCGGGCGACTGCCTTGGGCCATGCCTGTTAAAATCTTGTTTTTGTTCAAAGAGACCTCAGGGCCGCTTTAGCGACTCGTACACTGCCTCGATCCCCAATTGATACCCTTTCGGTCCAAAACCGCAAATGATTCCGGTTGCGATTGGGGATATATAGGAATGGTGCCTGAATTCCTCACGCGCGAAAATATTCGAGAGATGAACTTCGATGATCGGGACTGGAATCGCTTTGAGTGCATCCATGATCGCGATGGAGGTGTGTGATAGAGCGCCGGCATTGATAATCACGGCAGCGCTTCCGCTGCCAGCTTCCTGGATCCAGTCAACCAGCACGCCCTCATGATTGGACTGCCGGAACTCGACTTCAAGGTTCAGCTTTTTGCCCGTTTCCCGGCAAAGATTTTCGATATCCGCAAGAGTATCGTGTCCATAAATTTCAGGCTCGCGCTGACCAAGCAGGTTGAGGTTGGGCCCATTCAGGATGAAGACCGGACGGGTCATACTGCTACTCCGGAATTTGGTACCAAGTTGACTAGTTGGTGGCCGATGCGATGCGGGAACGTTCTTCTGCGATGCGCTGCTTCAATTCGTCATATCCGACTGCGCCCACGACAAGCTGGCTGCCTATCACGTAGCTGGGTGTGCCGTTTATGCCGAGATCCTGAGCCATTTGCAGCGTCATGGTGAGCGTTTCTACAATTGACGGGTCTTCAGAAGCGACCTGGATACGCATCACGTCCAAACCCGATTCCTGCGCGACTTCCATAGCTGAGATACCATCAGCACCGCCCGGGTTCTGCAAGAGCTGCTTGTGAAATTCGAAAAACTGTTCTTCGTTGATTGCTGCAGCAGATACTTTCGCAGCGGCAATGGAGCCCGCGCCGAGCACGGGGAATTCTTTCATCACCACGCGCAAGTTCGGGTCTTCTTCGAGAAGCCGGGTAAGGTCGGACATGGCGCGGCGGCAGAAACCACAATTATAATCGAAGAATTCGACGAGCGTGACGTCGCCATCAGGGTTGCCTGTCACAAAGTCACGGTCGGAATAGAATAATTGGTCGGCATATTGCGTAATGGCCAGTTGCTGGGCGGCCTCTTGTGCTGCGATATCCCGGCGCTCCAGTTCCAAAAGGGCATCACGGACTACTTCGGGGTTGGTCAGTATGTAATCGCGGATCTGTTGTCCTATATCGCTTTGCTGTTCTGCAGCTGTCTGCGCAACCACAGGTGCGCGGTCGGAGACGTACATGACAGAAGCAACCGCCAACAGAAGGGCGAGTAGAATACTCAGACCTAACGGTATTTTTGTCGACATGATCCCACCACTTGAGTTAGTTCCAAAAAATTCAATCCCGATTCTGCCCCATATCGCTCGATTTGCCAACCAGCGACCGGCAGCAATATTAACAATCTCACCCGCCTGAAGATTGAGTCTGGTAATTAATAATATCATCGGCCTGCAGCCAAAGCGGTGAACCGCGCGCGGCCCTGCTCTGGACGCGGGCGGCATGCTGTTTTGCCCGGTTCAGATTGCCCTCGGCAAAATAAGCGCGGGCGGTCATCATTTCAGCGCGCACAATGTCACCCTTGCGGCCATAGGCAATCGCCAGCTGGCGCAATCCAACCGAGGCGTCCGGTTCGCTTGACAGCGCCCGGGTCAACTCGGCTATCGCGGCATCCAGGTTCCCGGAACTTTCGGTGGCGAGCAGCGCTTGACCCAAAAGCATGCGGATCAGCCCGGAATTGGGCGCCAGTGCAACTGCTTTGCGCAGCGGTTCAATTGCCCGCTCCGGGCGGCCGGATTCGAGTAGTGCCTGGCCACGCAATTCCCAAAAATAAGGATTGTTGGATTGCGCACGTATCAGGACGTCGATTTGGGTCAGGGCGGAATTAACGTCCACATGCAGGTAGGTCGCGATCGCCCGGGCGTATAATGCCGGCAGGCTGGTGTCGGATCGCGGGTAGCGGCGGAATACCGTATCCTGGTGCTCCAGAAATCCTGACAGCTTGGCGCGCATCAGATCGTGCCGCAACTGCAATGCCGGTGGATCAATGCGGTCAAAATAGGGGCTCGTTTCCGCCATCGCCTCGAGCGCGCTGACCCGGTCCCGGGCCATCGGATGGCTCTGGAAATAGGGGTCAATGTTGCTGCTCGAAAACAATTGCTGGTCGGCGAACCGGTTAAACGTGGTCAGCATGCCTTTCGATGATTGTCCAGTTGCGTTCAGATAGATGACCGCACCACGGTCGGCGGCCGCTTCCTCCGAGCGACGGTAGGCGAGCAGCGACAATAGGGCGGCGTTCTGACCGCCCGAAATAATAGCCGAACCGGCTTGCGCAGCGTCGCTATTGCCGCTGGAAGCGCCTGCCGCAATCGCGCCAGCGCCGAGTAACATTGCAATGATGTTGGCTGCTCGCGTCCGCGACAAAGCTTCGCGCTGGCGGGCGAGATGGCCACCCGCAATATGCGCAGTTTCGTGTGCGATCACCCCGATAATCTCGTTCGGTGTTTCGGCCTGCATCAGGGCCCCGGCGTTGATGAAGATACGCTGGCCGTTGGCAACGAACGCATTGAAACTGGTATCGTTGACCAGATAGATTTCCACGGAGCGGGAATTGACACGGGCCGCCTCTAAAATAGGAATCGTATAGTCACGGATGAGGGCCTCGATTTCCGAATCCCGGAGTGCGCCGATCCCACTGGATTGAGCCCACGCCCTCGGGGATTGAGACAATGCGAATACCAGGACCAGAACCATCCATAGCAGGCGCGCTAAAATCGGCGTGCGAACCGATTGTCCGATAGTCAATCCCCTGTCATACATGCTAGCTGCACCTTGCAAAATGTGGGCTATAGATAGGGTCTCCGCCCATGTGGGTCAACGAGCCCCGCAATTATCTCGCAAAACTGTGACGTGACCAAATCAAACTGGAACTCGCGCCACCAGAGAAGTCCCCGTCAGAATTAGACAGGAATACGTCAAAATGGCGACAGCAGGAAACCCGGCATGACGGCAAAAAAGCAGCCGATTGTAGAGCGCCAATTGGCGCTTGCGGCATCAAAACGAAGCCATGTCGAACCGTTTATTGCCATGGAGGTATTGCGCGAGGCAAACCGGCTCGAATCCGATGGCGCGGATATTCTCCATCTCGAAGTCGGCCAACCGGGCACCCAGGCACCCTTGTTGGCGCGCGATGCCGCCAAACAGGCGATCGACGGGCTGGCCCTCGGATATACCGACGCGCTCGGTATTTTGCCCCTGCGCGAACGGATTTCGCAACATTATCGCGAAACCTATGGATTGGATGTGCCGATTGAAAGAATTGCCATAACCACCGGGTCTTCTGGAGGTTTTATCCTTTCGTTTTTGGCGTCATTTGACCCCGGCGACCGGGTGGCGCTGGCGGTTCCAGGGTACCCGGCATATTTCAATACTCTTGAAGTACTTGGTCTTGAGGTGCAAACGCTTGAGACGGGCGTGGACACCCGGTGGGCACCGACGCCGGATCAGGTGCTTGCCAGCCATCTGGCAAACCCCTTGTCTGGTCTGTTACTGGCGAGCCCCGGCAACCCGACTGGCACGATGTTGATGCCCGATGATCTGGCGGCCCTGGTCAATGTGGCGTCGGAGAACAATATCCGGGTCATATCGGACGAGATTTATCACGGCTTGACCTACGACACGCCGGCTGAAACCGCGTTGAAATATTCTGATGACGTGATTATCGTGAACAGTTTCTCTAAATATTATTCGATGACCGGATGGCGGATCGGATGGCTGATTTTGCCGGAAAACATGGCACGAGCTGTGGAGCGCCTGGCCCAAAGCCTGTTTATTTCAGTCCCCGCCGTCTCCCAGCAGGCGGCAATCGTAGCCTTTGATGCAACGGACGAGTTGGAGTCCAACAAGGCAGTCTATGCCAAAAACCGGGCATTGCTGGCCAAACGGTTACCCGAAATCGGCCTCGGCAATTTTCTGCCCATGGATGGGGCGTTCTATACCTATATTGACGTCAGCAGTTATACCAATGATTCCCGGGATTTTGCGTCGCGACTATTGCAGGAAGCCCATGTCGCGTTGACTCCTGGCGCTGATTTCGATCGCGTAAACGGCCACCGGTATGTCCGGCTTTCGTTCGCCGGAAAACACGAAGTTATCGCGGCGGCTGTCGACCGGATCGGGGATTGGCTGAAGGCAACGAAGTGACCGGGAAGGGCAGGCCGCCCTTCCCGACGATTGTTGTTTGAACTAGCCGTCAGATTTCCGCCACCACCCTGTCCGGCTCGGCCCTGCGGGGGCGGTCGGTGGGGCAGGCGTTTCTTCGGCAACGGGAGCCGGTTCGGGTGCACTGGAAGCCTGCTTTCCGCCGGAATCCTCACCATTGCCATTTTCCGGTTTTTCTATCTCGGCCTTTTTCCGGCGTCCCCGTTTGGGTTTTTCATCAGCATCTGCACTGGCGGAAGTAGCCTCGGGTGTATTTTCCTCGGCACTGGCCTCATTGTCAGCCGCTTTCCTGGAGCGCGGCGCGCGACGGCGTTTCGGAGCTTTCTCCACAGGCTCCTCGCCGGAAGGTCCATCCTGATCCGAATCTGTTGAAGCTTCGGCTACCGAAACATCTTCGACGGACGCGTCAGTTTGCCCGGCGGTCTCCGACCCACCGCGCCTGCGCCGCCGGCGGGGTTTTTTTGCCGCTACAGCTTCTTCGCCGTCGCTATCTTTGGCGTCCTCGGTAACGGTTTCACTGGCATCCTGACTGGCCTCGGCCTGATCCCGATCTTCACCATTTTCCATGGCTGACCGTTCGCCCGACGGCCTGCGTCCGCGACCACCTCGCCGACCCCGGCGCCGTCCACGTTTGCGTTCCGGCCGCGCTTCTTCGCCGTCATCCTCGCCATCGCCAGATGCAGCGATTTCATTTTCGCTATCATCCTCGACATCATCATTCTTTTGGGAATCGTTTCGACTGCGTCGCCCGCCGCGACGACGTTTACGTCCGCGATCGGATCTGGAATCGGGCGATTCTCCGGCCCGGTCATCCACGCCATTTTGCCGGATTTCAACGTTGCCCCTGATGATCACATGATCGACCCCAGCGAGTTTGGCGTCTGCCTGAATGGTGATCGACGTCCCAAACCGGGTTTCGATCTCGGCCAGATGGGCGCGTTTTGAATTCAGGATATAAAGAGCGACTTCCGCCGTGGTGCGCAGCACCAGATCCTGGCTGTTATCTTTCATCAGGGCGTCTTCGACCATGCGCAGAATATGCAGCGCGACTGATTCGGTCGACCGGATCACTCCAGTTCCCTGGCAATGGGCGCACATGTCGGTGGAGCCTTCGAGCACACCCGAGCGCATGCGCTGACGCGACATCTCGAGTAGTCCAAAATGGCTGATATGACCGATCTGGATACGCGCCCGATCGCGTTTCAGGCATTCTTTCAGTTTCCGTTCGACAGCCCGGTTGTTGCGTTTCTCATCCATATCGATGAAGTCGATTACAATCAGACCTGCCAAATCCCGCAATCGGAATTGCCGGGAAACTTCTGCCGCTGCTTCGAGGTTGGTCGCGAGCGCGGTGGCTTCAATATTGTGCGCGCGGGTAGCCTTGCCCGAATTGACATCGATCGCGACGAGCGCCTCGGCCTGGTCGATGACGATATACCCACCTGATGGCAGGCGAACTTGCGGGTTGAACATTGCGCTCAACTGGTTTTCGATACTGAAGCGGGCGAAGATCGGCGCGGATTCTTTGTACGCTTTGATGTTTTTTGCGTGGCTCGGAGTCAGCGTGCGCATGAACGCCTTGGCGTCCTTATAAGCATCGTCTCCAGATACCAACACCTCATCGATCTCCTTGGAATAGAGATCCCGGATCGAGCGTTTGACCAGGCTGCCTTCCTCGTACACGAGGGTAGGGGCTGTTGAATCGAGGGTGGTATCGCGTACCGTTTCCCACATTCGCAATAGATATTCGAAGTCACGCTTGATTTCCGCCTTGGTCCGGCTGGCGCCTGCGGTGCGCAGGATAAGCCCCATTCCAACCGGCAGTTCGAGCTCTGTCACGATTGCGCGCAGGCGCTTGCGGTCGGAAGAATTGGTGATCTTGCGGGATATGCCGCCGCCGCGCGCCGTGTTTGGCATCAGTACGCAATAGCGCCCGGCGATAGACATGTAAGTAGTCAGGGCCGCACCCTTGGTGCCGCGCTCCTCCTTGACAACCTGGATCAGAAGAATCTGGTTCCGTTTGATGACTTCCTGGATTTTATAGCGCCGGGCACGTGATCTTGAGCGCACCGGCACTTCTTCCAGGGCGTCTTCAGATTCAATCGATTCGACACTATCGTCTTCTTCGTCGTTGCCATTGTCTTCGTCGTTGCCGTCTGCCTCGCCTTTGTCTTTGACGCTGGCCTCTATGGCATCTGAATCAGCGACGTCTTCGATATCGCCCTGATTTTCGTCGTCACCGGGATCAGAATCTTCCGCAATGGTGCCGATCGAATCTGTGCCTTCGTCAACGCTATCGTCGCTGTCGGCCTTTTCCTCAGAATTGTCCACCTCAGCGTCTTCGCTAATGGCTTCATCCGCTTTTGCGGCGGCTGCTGAAGATTTCCGTCGCCGCCGTCTTTTCTTGGGGGCGTCCTCAATTTCCTGTTCGTCGGTGCGGGCCTGCTCAAGATCGTCCTCGGCTTCCTCGGCCACCAATGCCTGGCGATCTGCAACCGGGATTTGATAATAGTCTGGGTGAATTTCACTAAAGGCGAGAAAACCGTGACGGTTTCCGCCGTAATCCACAAAGGCTGCTTGCAGCGATGGTTCTACCCGCGTTACTTTCGCGAGATAAATATTTCCTCTGAGCTGCTTCCTATTGGCGGATTCAAAATCGAAATCTTCTACTTTATCGCCTTTTACGACGACGACGCGTGTTTCCTCCGGATGGCTCGCGTCAATGAGCATCTTGTTTGCCATGGTGTACTTTCTCCATGGCGCAACCCGTAGGGTTCCGTTGCCAAATATAATATTTGCATACGAGAACTCGCGCGCTGTGAAGCGCGCGTTTCAGCGGGTACGCCATTGTTTTTTTGATAAAAATTCGTAGCGCGCGAGCCAACAGAACACATTGTCCCGTGACGTTCCGGCGGGGTACCAAAATCTGCCGAAACGGATTTCGACACCCATTCACTGGATGCCCGAGGTGACTTGTAGTTGGCGTTGCGCATTACATCTAAACTTCCGAATTCCCGCCGGCGATAAAAATAACCGGTCCGAGAAATCAAACTATCGATCCCGGGAAAACATACTCTTCACTTCCGGGTCGTATCCTGCTGCCCAATCTCAAACGCGGCATATTGCCAGTTCCGGATCAGGCATCGAATTCTTCAAAGGCTCTGCGTATAATCGCAGAAATGACGGAATTTTTAATTCCGGTTGGCACTCAAAGTGGCCAATTTTAGATCACACGATCAACAGACTGCATGATCCATGAATGATGAAGGGGAAACCGGCGATTTCTGAATCTATACCGATATATGCCCGATCATAAAAAACACGTCACATAGACTTAGTAGTTATATCAACGCAGCATTTCAAGACCAGAAAGATAAAAATGCAAGATAACCAACAGGCTGGTTACCGGTCCAAGAATTTACAATAATAAAGTGTTAACAGGTATAAATTAAACGTTTTGTTAGCATTGGACCACGTTCGTCTAGAATGTCGAAACGGGGCAATCAGGCACAAATGGAATCCGCGTTGGATCGCAACGGGCGCAGAAAAATGTCTTCACCCCTAACCGCAGGCACATATTTTTGCACTCTTCTCAGGGTGATTCTGTTGCTGGCAGGAATTGGATTTTCGGCGTTACCGGCTACGGCCCAGCAAACGAATTCGACAATGGCGGTCGCCAATGGCGTGCGCATTGGCGGAGATGATGTCCGTACACGTTTTGTGGTCGATATTGATCGCCCGGTGGATTTCCGGGTTTTCATTCTGGCTGACCCTTACCGGGTCATCATCGACTTGCCGCAAATCACCTTCGATTTTCCGGCTAGTATTGGTCAGCAGGGTAGGGGGTTGATCAGTGCGTTTCGCTACGGATTGCTGGCGGTCGGGCAATCTAGGATTGTGTTGGACGCAACCGGACCGGTCTTTATAGACCGCTCGTTTGTGTTGCCGCCCCAGGACGGGCAGCCGGGGCGACTGGTAGTTGATCTGATCCCGACCGACCGGGAAACTTTCATGCGCCGCATGAATGCCGCCGCGCCAGCTCCCCCACCGTTGCAAACAGCAACGCCGCTGCCGCCACCGCCCGAATTGCGGCGGGACAACAATGTACCCTTGATCGTCGTTGATCCGGGGCACGGGGGGATCGATAGCGGCACGGTTGCCAGAAATGGCGTGCAGGAGAAAAATATTGTCCTGGCCTTTGCCAAGGCACTGGAACAAAGGCTCGAGACTGGCGGGGCATTCAATGTCGTTCTCACCCGCGACACGGATATCTACATCCCGCTCGCTGACCGTGTGGAATTTGCCCGCGAACGCCAGGCCGCCTTGTTCATCTCAATCCATGCCGACAGTTTCCGGGTCGCCACGGTTCGTGGTGCAACTGTTTACACCGTCTCTGAAGAAGCATCCGATCAGGAAGCTGCGGCGCTGGCTGCCACGGAAAACAAGTCAGACGTTATTGCGGGCCTCGACCTTCGCAACGAAACCGATGACGTGTCGGGAATCCTGATTGATCTGGCGATGCGCGAGACCAAGAATTATTCCATTCAATTTGCCAAAGACGCGATCGATGCCATGCGCGGCGTCATTCAACTCAACCGCAACCCGCATCGGTTCGCCGGTTTTCGTGTTCTGAAAGCGCCAGACGTCCCCTCTGTATTGATCGAACTGGGGTATCTCAGCAACGCCAGTGATGTGCGCGATTTGCAATCTCGCGATTGGCGGGACAAAATTACAGCCTCGTTGCTAGACGCAGTGAAGGCGTTTTTCGATGCGCGGTAATAACTCTCGAACCAAGTGTTGCCAATCTGTGGGTAGCCGCGATTGTGCCCTGAAGCAGTCACAATATGTCCCAACTCTTGTTATTGGTGGTGCAAACGAATATCTGTTTCGCAAGCAGATATCACAGCGAGTCGTCCTGGAATGGGACCTCAAGTGCCGGGCGGATGTGAACTGATATGTTTCTGAAGTTCTTTGGATTCCTTTTCGCTGTCGGTTCGGTCGTTGCACTGGTCGGTGCTGCCGCAGTTGCCTATATTGTCTGGAGCGCGTCCCAGGATTTGCCGGATTATGAAATTCTGGCCCAGTACGAACCCCCTGTGACCACTCGCATCCACGCGGCCGACGGCAGTCTGGTCGCGGAATATGCCCGCGAACGCCGACTTTATCTACCAATCAATATTATTCCGGAGCCGTTGATCCAGGCGTTCCTTTCTGCGGAAGACAAGAACTTCTACAGCCATTCCGGTCTGGACTATAGCGGCATCGCAAGGGCGGTTTTAGTCAACATTCAAAATTTCGGATCGAATCGAAGACCGGTTGGAGCTTCGACCATTACCCAGCAGGTTGCGAAAAATTTCTTGCTTTCGGGCGAGCAATCGTATGAACGCAAACTCAGGGAAGCTCTGCTCGCCATCAAAATCGAATCGACGTTCACCAAGGACGAAATTCTCGAGCTTTACCTGAACGAGATTTATTTGGGCATCGGTTCTTATGGCGTAGCTGCTGCTTCTTTGAACTATTTTTCAAAGTCGGTTGGTGAATTGACCGTCGCCGAAATGGCCTTCCTTGCTGCATTACCAAAAGCGCCGAATAACTATCACCCGATCCGCCAGCCTGAAGCCGCCATTGAACGGCGCAACTGGGTGCTCGAGCGGATGTATATCAATGGTTACATCACATCCGAGGACCTCGACGCAGCAAAGGATTCGCCGCTCACTGTGCAGTTCCGCCCGCCCGGGGCCCAGATTTTTGCGGCCGAATTTTTTGCCGAGGAAGTTCGACGGGAACTACTCAATATCTATGGCGAAGACAAACTCTATGAGGGCGGTCTTTCGGTTCGCACAACCCTTGACCCCGCGATGCAGGTCATGGCCAGGCGTGCACTTGTCGATGGGTTGGTGCGTTTCGACCGAACGCGCGGCTGGCGCGGCGCTGAGACGCAGATCGAAGTCGATGGCGACTGGGGCAAGGCTCTCGGCGAGATCGATATTCTCAGTGATGTGGAACCATGGCGGCTCGCGGTTGTCCTGGAGGTCAATGCCCAGCGTGCAATTATGGGTTTGCGCCCGGGCTTGCTCCCTACTGGTCTGTTGTCGCCTGCGCGCGAAAATGCGGAGCTTCCCCTAGACGGCGTTGAGTGGGCCCGCGAGGCGCTGGGCGATAGTCGACTCGGATCCGAACTCCGCGGAGTTGACGACGCGCTGTCAGTCGGCGACGTGGTTTATATAGGCCCCTCCAGCGACAGCGATATTTGGGAATTGATGCAGAACCCCGAAGTCGATGGGGCGATCGTCGTTCTCGACCCCCATACCGGTCGGGTCCACGCCCTGGTCGGCGGATTTTCCTACGCCGAGAGCGAGTTCAATCGAGCGACACAGGCCTACCGGCAGCCGGGATCGGCCTTCAAACCATTCGTGTATGCAACCGCACTTGACAATGGATATACCCCTTCAAGCGTGATCATGGACGCCCCGATCGAGGTCGAACAGGGCGCGGGGCAGGATATCTGGCGGCCCCAAAATTACGGTCGCGAATTCTATGGTCCCTCGACCCTGCGGCTGGGTATCGAACGCTCGCGCAATGTCATGACCGTTCGGCTGGCGCAGGATATGGGGATGCCGCTCGTGGTCGACTATGCCGAACGGTTTGGAATTTATGACGATCTTTCGCCCGTACTGGCCATGGCGCTCGGTTCAGGCGAGACCACGGTGCTGCGCCTCACTAATGCTTACGGTATGCTGGCCAATGGCGGGCGACAAATCACGCCGACTCTGATCGACAGAATTCAGGATCGATGGGGACGGACAATATTCCGCTATGACGAGCGGCCTTGCTTGGGATGTGCGGTAGATTCGTGGGAGAACCAACCCGAACCCGTGCTCTCGGAGATCGGCACCCAAATCATCGATCCCCATACCGCGTATCAGATAACGTCCATGATGGAGGGCGTGATCCAGCGCGGCACGGCCACCGTTGTGCGCACCGTTGACCGGCCGCTTGCCGGGAAAACCGGGACCACCAACGACGTCCGCGATGCCTGGTTCGTGGGCTATTCACCAGATCTCGCGGTTGGCGTCTTCATAGGTTTCGATACGCCGCGACCGATGGGACGGAGAGCAACTGGCGGCGGAGTCGCTGCACCGATTTTCCGGGATTTCATGCAGATGGCGTTGGCCGACACTCCTGCAATTCCGTTCCGCGCGCCCCCCGGTATCCAGCTTTTTCGGATTAACGCGAAAACCGGCCTGCGTGCCCAGGCGGGTGACGAATTGGTTATCGACGAGGCCTTTAAACCAGGCGAATTTCCGCCTGACAGTTACTCGATCATCGGCTTCACGGATGAGTTGGGGCGCCCGCTGACAGTCGACCCTCAATCCGATCTCGCGATCATTTCAGGAACAGGTGGTCTGTACTGAATTTGGCTACCTGCCGATCCAGTGGCATTTACTTGGTCTCCTTGAAAACCTAATCTCCACTCGTTTCCAACCGATTCAATCGAGAATATTTATGCGTGCAGAAGCCCAGGCCCTTGCCGACGAAATCAAGGAGGCGATCAGCCTTCTAAGGAGGCACCTTTGACTGGGATGTCGCCAACACGCGCCTTGGGGAGCTGAACAAGGCCGCCGAAGACCCTGGTTTGTGGAACGATACCCGGCAGGCCCAAAAATTGATGCGCGAACGCCAGCAACTTGATGCGGGTATCAGTGCTGTGTTGGATATGGAGACAGGGTTGGCTGACTCCATCGATCTGATCGAATTGGCGGAGGCGGAGGACGACGAAGCGGTGATCGGCGAAGCAATCGATGGATTGCGCGCTTTATCCATAGGTGCAGCAAAATCTCAACTGGAAACGCTACTGTCGGGCGAAGCCGATGGCAACGACGCCTATGTTGAAATTCACGCCGGCGCCGGCGGTACGGAAAGCCAGGATTGGGCGGAAATGCTGCTGCGCATGTACGCCCGCTGGGCCGAATCCAAGGGAAATAAAAGCGAAGTCATCCAGTCGACACCAGGCGAAGAAGCGGGCATTAAATCTGCGACGCTGCTTGTCAAAGGCGCCAATGCCTATGGCTGGCTGAAGACTGAATCCGGCGTTCACCGCCTGGTCCGAATATCCCCGTTCGATTCAAACGCCCGCCGGCACACCAGTTTCGCCAGCGCCTGGGTTTTCCCGGTTGTCGACGACGAGATCGATATAGATGTCTCGGAATCTGATGTCCGCATAGACACATACCGAGCAAGCGGTGCCGGTGGTCAGCACGTGAATACGACCGACAGCGCGGTTCGGATTACCCATCTGGAAACAGGCATCGTCGTCCAGTGCCAGAACGAACGTTCGCAGCATAAGAACAAGGCAACCGCCTGGTCCATGTTGCGGGCACGCCTATACGAAAAAGAATTGCAGGAGCGCGAGGACGCCGCTCAAGACGCCGCCGCGTCAAAAACTGAAATCGGTTGGGGTCATCAGATCCGTAGCTACGTGCTGCAACCCTATCAACTGGTAAAGGACCTTCGCACCGGCATCGAACATACCAATCCAAGCGCGGTGTTGGATGGCGCCCTGGACGATTTTATGGCTGCTGCATTGGCCCAACGTGTCGACGGCAGCGAAGGTGTTGCGGTGGATGATCTGGAATAGGCGGCGCGTTTGGTGCGTCGTACGGGTGCCTCAACTACAGGTCTTCAACAGCAACCGTCGTGCTTTGCAGACGTGGCTTTGGGCTCGTCCTGAGCTTGGCCGCACCCGCAGCCGGTTTTAGCTTCGGCTTTTGCGTCAGCGTCTAGCTTGCAACAAGCGTCAATGCCTTCAGGCGCCGGACCGCCGCAGCAGTCATCGGACCGGTTTTCGCTTTCCAAAACCTTGCTCATTGATTGGTCTCCTCTAGATGTGCCGCAGCCTCTGTTTTTAGATGGTTCGCATAGGTGGCAATATCAATGCCAAAATCAACATCGATTTCTCTGGAAGTTGTCGTTGCATTTTCAAGATTGAGAAGGGGGGCCGTTTCACCCCCTATACGGTCAGCCCGTTGTCGGACAAACCGTATAGGTTGCGAAACGGGTTGGACGAGAGGCCGGAAATTCGAAATTTCATTTCGCGCTCATATTGATGCGAAGGAACGCAGATATTTGACTGGATTTTGGAGGCGGCCTCCCGTTTCCGGCAGACGGTCAGAAGACAAAGAGAATTGTCGCGGGACCACAGACCGGGGTGTCAATTTATGAGCAGTTCTTCGCCGGCCTGAACCATCCGCATGGGATCAATGGTATTCCCGGCGCGGCGGATTTCGTAATGCAGGTGCGGTCCGGTGCTACGCCCGGTCGAGCCGACTTTGCCAACAATATCACCCGCTGAAATCCGTTGGCCTTCGCGAACATCAATGGCGCTCATATGGGCGTACCGGGTCACAAGCCCAGCGCCGTGGGAAACCTCAACACGCAGTCCATAACCCCCGGCATTTCCCGCGCTAACAACCACTCCGGCTGCCGTAGCCTGAACCGGCAATCCGGTAGGTGCGCGAATATCTATACCGCTATGGAAGCTGGGTCTCCGGTGGAAGGGGTCAATTCTGGATCCGTAAGGACTGGAAATAGTTTGCTCAGCCGGCAATGGTCTCCGGATAGGATATTGCAACGAAGCGAGAAAAAGCGTGTTTGCTTGGTCGAGACGGGCACGAACGCGCTGCAATTGACTTTCGAAATTGGTTGCTGGCGAAAGCGGCATTGGCGTGACTTGCATGCGGGCTGGCTGGCCGGTTGAAACGTAGGAAGTAGCGGCTGCGGAATTCAGGGAATCGAGCGCCGATCGCGGGGTAAAACCGATCCTGGTTATCGCGTCGGTGAGAATTTGGATTGCCGATTCTGCATCTTCTTCCATACGCGTAAGTTCTGAAAACTGATCGGTTTCCAGCGATTTCTGATCGGATACCAGTCGTTGTAAATCCGCGTCTGCCCTGTTGAGCGGCTGGGGTGGAAGCCCGGTATCACCGAGACTGCTGAAAGGCAGTCTGGAAACAGTTCTCGGGAACGACGGCACGGTAAATGCCAATCTGATCGTGCCGGAACCAATGGGGCCACCCTGGGCATCCTGCGATGAATTTTCGCTGACGCGGTCGTGGGCCGGCTCCGTGCTTCCCGTGATGTCTTCGCGCGATCGGTCCACGATGTTAGCGAGGCGTAATTGTCTGGGATCGTTGGCAAGCGTTGAAAGCCGGTCTTGGCGCGATTCGAGCAGAGACTGACGCTCCCTGATCCGGCTGAGTTTAACGTCGAACTGGTCTTCGTTCAGCATCAATTGACCGGTAATCGCGCCAATCTCGCCACGCAATCCTGCGATCCGGTCTTCGTACCCGGCTTGCATGTGCTGGCGCTCCTGGAGAGCTGCCGACAACAGATCGTCGTGAAGCAGAATATAGATGCTGGTCAGCGCCGCCCAACCCGCCAGGACAAACAGGGCACCAAGTCCAAGTATTTTGGCAAGGGCGGGCCCCCGGTGCCGAGCGACGTTGCCGCGAAGCTCCAGTTCAAAATAGTCGGAACCGATTTTAGATTCTGGCGCGCGAAACTCTTTTGCGTGCCATCCAGGTGTATGAAGGGGTGTATTGCTCACAGATAACGCTCAACATCAGAAAAAATCCTGCCCCCTTCATCCTTTACTAAGGTTAATTTTAGGTAACATTCTGATGGGTTTATGCCATTTCCTGCACAGCCTTCAGGACTGCATCCACATGACCGGTAACGCGCACCTTGCGCCATATCCGCGCGATTATGCCATCCGCGTCGATGAGAAATGTAGCCCGCTCTATTCCCATATATTTGCGGCCATACATATTTTTCTCAATCCAGACGCCGAAATCTTCGATCGTGGTCTTTTCCTCATCGGAAGCGAGCGCTAGATCGAGCGCGTGTTTGGCCTTGAATTTATCGTGCGAAGCGACCGAATCGGCTGAAATACCGAGTATTTCCGTATTTGCGGCCTTGAATTGCGCCTTTGCCTGATTGAATTCAATCGATTCCTTGGTGCAGCCCTTCGTATCGTCCTTGGGGTAAAAATAAATGACCAGGTTTTTGCCCGAATAGTCAGCAAGTGAGATTGTTCGACCGCCGTCACCAGGCAATTGAAATTCGGGAGCTTTTTTATCTTCCCGCAGTCCGCTCGTCGAATTCTTGGTATCCATTTCGCGCCTTCCTTTTGTCACTTTCAAGAGTTAGCCATTTTTATACAGGCCTAACATTGCAAACCCCTGCGGGAAACTGGCAAAAGATAGGCTGAGGCGTTGGCCGATAAAAGGCCATTTTCATGTTTCACATAATTTAATCACGGACAGTCGGTTGCCGGGTAACCACGAATCTCATCAGAGCCGCAAAAAGAATGGCGGAGGCAGATCGTTGAGCAGGCTTAAACTGCCTGGTTTGCCATCTGTATTGCGGTTGGGATCCGATTTTTCAATTTTACAGCGCCGACGCTGGCTTAGGCTAGGTCTGGAGTTTGCGGCCGGCCTGGTTGTCGCATCTGCACTGCTGATGGGCCTTGTTGCCTGGCGAATTTCATCGGGTGAGATTGCACTCGATTTCTTGGCCGGTCCGATTGAGAGGGCGGTAAATAGTAATTTCGACGGTTACAGCATCAGCATTGGGGGCGCTGTACTGGAGCAGGCTGAAGGCGACGGCGGCGTCTCGTTTCGGTTGCGGGATCTGGTGTTTCGCGACGACAACAATATCGTGCTTGCCGAAGCGCCCCGTGCGGCGATCGGAATTTCAGCCCTCGACCTGTTGGTCGGGGAAATTTCTCCGACATCAATCGATCTGATCGGTCCCCGTCTGGTGGTGCTCTTGCGCAGGGACGGCAGAGTTGAAATTGATATCGCCCGGGAACTACAGGCTCCCGGAGGCAGCACGCTGCGGCCACAAACCGAGTCAATTTCAAATCCCGATCGAGACGATGAAACCGACGAGCCTCCATTGCCGGTTCCTGAAATTGACAGCGTGCCCATTTCCACGGTCACAGACATTAGATTTCTATTGGGATTTAGCGATGAGGAAGGCGGTCAGGGGTTCTTGGGCGCCCTCAATAGAGTGGGAATCCTGAACGCTGATCTCATATTCATTCATGAAAAACTTGGTGTCCGCTGGGAAGTTCAGCAGGGCAATCTGGGCTTGATCCGGGATCAGGCGGGTATCCGCTACGAGGCGTCTGCCGATGTTACGGGGGATGCCGGCGACTGGTCCTTGCGTCTAACAGGCGACGTGTCCGACCCTGGTGAGGGGTTGCGCGTATCGATCAACGTTCAGGATTTTATACCGAGGCAAGCCTCTTCGCTGATCGAGGGCCTTGGTGGTCTGTCAATGCTGGACCTGCCGATCTCAGCATTCGGTGTAGCAATCATCGATGACAATTCGAGGGTAAGCAATTTCGACCTGGCGGCCCAGTTTGGCGCCGGGTTTCTACGCCTTGGCGAAGAAAGCGAACGCGGTTTTGTGATCGACCAAGGTGCGATCGGACTCAGTTACAATGCATCAGAAAATCTCATCCAGCTGCTGCCGTCGCGGTTCGATTTCAACGACGACTATGCAACATTTAGCGGCACGATCAGACCTCCAGTAACCGATCCCGAGGTTCAATCGGGTAGCACGTTCTGGGAATTCGATCTGAAAGGCAACGAAGGATCGTTTACCGCTCAGGGCGTTGATATGCCTTTGCAGGTAGATACAGCCAAGATATTGGGGCGCTACGACGCCGAGAACGGGGAAATCTGGTTCGACCAGGCCGAGATGCATGCCCAGGGCGTGAGTATCGCCGCCAACGGCCGTATCAGGGCCGCCGAGCGCTCCCCCGAAATTGAATTGTTCGCGAAATTTTCACCCATGGCGGTCGATGTACTCAAGCAAATTTGGCCCCATCTGCTGGCCAGGGATGCCCGCGATTGGTTTTTTGAGAACGTCTACGAAGGCACAATCACTGATCTGGCTGTCGTCATAGATTTCCCGGGCGGTCTGATCGCCGATCTTGAGGAATGGGCACCAATTCCCCAGGAAGCGTTCGATTTGGCTTTTGGCTTTAGAGGCGTCACCGCTGAATATTTTTGGGCTTTGCCGAATATCGAAAACGGGATCGGGCGCGCCAAGATGAAGGGTGGGCGTTTCTCGGCCGATATCATTGGTGGCACGATACCCGTAGCTTCCGGTGCGGTCGTCGAAAACGTGACCGGCTCCATCGAAATTCCGAACGTGACCGATGAACCGGCGATTGCCTATATCCGCGCGGTTGGTTCCGGAACTACCGCTGCGCTGCTGGAACTTCTCAACTATACGCCGCTCGAATACGCCGATGATGTGGGTTTGAACCCCGCTGAAACCGGCGGTACGTCCACGCTTGAGTTGGACATATCAGTCCCCCTGCTGAAGGACGTAACATACGAGGAAGTGAACCTTGCCGCGCGCGCCGAAATCCACAATTTCTCTGTATCCAACCTGTTTGGTGGCCAGGATATGGAGAATGGCGAACTAATTCTCAGGGTCCTGCCCACGAGAGTCGAGGCTGCCGGGGAGATGTTGTTGTCGGGAGTTCCCGCGCGCCTGAACTGGCGGCGTTCGTTTGGCGATCCAGGGGGTGGCAATCTCTCTTTGCGGATGCGGCTCGATGAAGCGGGGCGGGAAACATTCGGCGTTGATCTGGATTTCCTGCGGGGCCCGGTCGAAGTGGAGATCGTGCCGGAAAGCATTGGTTCCCGAAATCCAGAACTTGGATTCCTCATCGACCTGACGGACGCTTCGCTCACTTACCCGAATCTGGGATGGGACAAACCGGCGGGTGTTGCCAGTGATGCGCGGTTCAATCTTGTCAGTCTCGCAAACGGAAGCTCCCAGCTCAACGATTTCGTGCTTATGGGATCGGGCACTAATATTGAAGGCGATCTGGTTGTTGACAATGACGGCCGGGTTCAATCCGCAGCGTTTCCGCATTTTGCTTTGAACGAAGGCGATGATTTGTCCCTGAATTTGACCCGTGGGAACGACGATGTGTTGAATGTAGAGGTGCGCGGGGAATCGTTTAATGGCGGAGGGATTGTGCAGGGCATGTTCAACGATACAGCCCCGGCGACAAATTCTGATGACTCAGTGATTAATCTGGACGCGGTCATTTCACGTGTCTCGGGAAATTCAGGTTCAGAAATTACTGACGTTACCGCCCAGGTGATTCAGAAGGATGGTCGAACGAGCTATCTAACCATCGATAGTTTGGCCGAGGGCGAAAACCTGACCATGCGCATCACGCCTTCGGCAAATGGAAGTTCCAGAGACTTTAGTATTGTTTCCGGCAATGCAGGTGCAGCTCTTAGATTCGCCGGCTTATACTCAAACGTACAGGGCGGCGACATGATCATGAGGGCCAATCTGCCAAATGACCCTTTCGCTGAAGTAAACGGGCAGCTGGTGATGAAAAATTTTCGACTGGTTGATGACCGCATTGCCCGCCAGATCGTATCCACCGACCCGCGAACGAATAGTCGCGAACCATCGGCCCAGGGCGACTATTTTCAACGACTGAATATGCCATTCACGCGCCAGAACGGCGTCCTGACCATCGGCGAATCCTATATCAATGGACCCGTCGTCGGCGCGACCTTGCGCGGCCAGGTCGATTTCAATCGCGACACCATCAATCTCGCGGGCACCTATGTGCCGCTCTATGCCCTGAACAATTTGCTGAGTAACGTACCAGTGGTCGGGCAGATCCTGACTGGCGGGCGGAACGAAGGGTTGTTGGCAGTAACTTTCGCCATCCAGGGATCGCTTTCGAATTCCCGAGTGATTGTTAACCCGATTTCGGCAGTTGCCCCGGGACTATTGCGGAAATTGTTCGACTTTGGGCCAACCCCTCAGCGATCCGCAACCGACCCGCCATCCACTATTGATTCCGATCGTTAGATTTTGGCGTAAGACGGGTTGGATCGCCGTCAGCTTGCCTTCAACAGGACGTGGCGTTTTTTCCCGACCGATAGTTTTATGATACCGTCCCCGTTCAAGTAATCAGGGGTCAGGGATAGCTGTTCATCGGAGATAACAGCATCATTGACGCGGACCGCATTGCCGCGAATGTGCCGCCGCGCTTCGCCATTGGAATTCGCCAATTCGGCCCGCTTCAGGGCCTCAAGGATACCGAGACCACTAGTCAATTCGTCATTTGCGATATCGATGGTCGGCAGGCCCTGGGCGAGGGTGCCTTCCTCGAACGTCTTGCGGGCCGTCTCTGCGGAATCATTCGCCGCCGTCTCGCCATGCACCATCCGGGTCGCGTGGTACGCCAGGATTTTCTTGGCTTCGTTGATCTCGCTGCCTTCTAACGTTTCGAGACGGGCAATCTCATCCAGCGGCAATTCCGTGAAGAGCTTCAGAAATCGGCCCACATCGGCATCCTCGGTGTTGCGCCAATATTGCCAATAATCGTAGCTGGAGAGCATGTCGTCGTTAAGCCACACGGCGCCATCTGCTGTCTTGCCCATTTTCCCGCCCGACGATGTGGTGAGCAATGGAGATGTCAAAGCAAACATTTCGGCGCCGGCCATCCGGCGGCCAAGATCAATGCCTGAGAGAATATTTCCCCACTGATCTGACCCGCCCATTTGCAGGGTACAGCCGTAGCGCCGGTACAGTTCGACATAGTCGTATGCCTGCAGGATCATGTAGTTGAATTCGAGGAACGAGAGGTGCTGTTCGCGCTCAAGCCGCAAACGCACGGAGTCGCGGTGGATCATTTCGTTGACCGAGATATGCCGGCCCACATCGCGCAAAAAGTCCACATAGGCGATGGACAGCAGCCAATCCGCATTGTCCGGCATTAGGGCGTCTTTGGTATCCGGAGCGTCACCAAATTTGAGAAACTGCGAGAATACTTTGCGGATCCCCTCCTTGTTGGTTTCAATATCGCTGGCGCTCAGCAATTTCCGCGATTCATCTTTGCCGGACGGGTCTCCCACATGGGTTGTTCCACTGCCCATCAATGCGAGGGGACGGTGGCCGGTCTGCTGTAGCCAATACAGCATCATGATCTGCACCAGGCTACCCGCATGCAGGCTCGGGGCCGTGCAGTCAAAACCTATATAGGCCGTGACCTGACCCGCCATCAGCGAACTATCGAGATCTTCGACGTTGGAACATTGATGAATGAACCCGCGATCACTCAGAATGTTAAGGAATTCGGACCTATATTTTGCCATTGGTCATAGTCCTGCGGTCTGTCATCTATTGTGGGCTGGATAGCAGTTTGGAGCGGCGAATGCACGAGGCTGATACATGTCCGGGCTCTTGACTGCAATTGGAATGATGAGTGGCACGTCGATGGACGGCGTCGATGCGGCGATCATCGAGACCGATGGCGAAACAATCAACGCGCTTGGGCCTACCCGGTTCCGGGATTATTCCGTTCCCGAACGCGATGTCATTTCCGCCGCTATGGATTATGCAACCCAGTCCGACCCGGCGAAAAATAATTGGCGCGACAATCCGGTCATTTTAGACGCAACTAAAACGGTAACTTGCGCACACCTCGAAGCGATTGAATCGATCCTTCAGGAAAACAACCTAAACCGCTCAAATATCGACCTGATCGGATTTCACGGACAAACTATATTGCACCGCCCAGACCTGTCGATCACGGTCCAGTTGGGCGATGCCCAGGATATTGCCGATAAATCCGGTATCCGCACGGTCTACGATATGCGCCAGGCAGACATGGCGGCGGGCGGGCAGGGCGCTCCGCTGGCGCCGGTCTATCACCGAGCCCTCGTCGAAAGCGCCCATTTTCGCAAGCCTGTGGCCGTGCTCAATATCGGCGGCATCACCAACGTCACCTGGATCGGTGAGGACGATGCCATGAAGGCTTTCGATACTGGCCCAGGCAACGTCCTGCTCGACGAATGGATGAAGGCAAAAACCGGATTGGCCATGGATCTGGATGGCGCGGCGGCCAAGCGTGGCAAAGCCAACACGCCGATTTTAAATTTGTTGCTGGAAAACCCGTATTACAGCCAGGATCCCCCGAAATCGGTCGATCGTCAGGATTTTTCGACGAACGCCGTGGACGGCCTCTCGACCGAAGACGGTGCGGCGACCTTAACCAGCCTGACCGCAGCCTCGATCGCAATCGCGGCGGACTTGTTCCCTGACCCGGTCGAGGACTGGATTGTCACCGGAGGTGGCGCGCTGAACCCGACCCTGTTAGCGGAAATGCAGAAACGGTTGGCTGGCAATGTGATCGCCGCCCCGGCAATTGGCTGGTCGGACACATTTATCGAAGCCCAGGCATTCGGCTATATGGCCGTGCGCTCTGTCAAAGGACTGCCATTGACTTTTCCGGGTACCACTGGCGTACCAACGCCGTTGACAGGAGGCGTTGTCGCGACCCCGGTCAGGCGCTGATTCCAGCCTCTATTTCCTCAATCCGCATATCCACATAATCACTGCACCGGGTCAGCAGCTCATCCGTCTTGTTCTCGAAAAAGTGGTTCGCGCCGGGCAGGATCTGGTGATCGATGACGATGCCTTTTTGCGATTTCAACTTTTCAACGAGTGTCTCGACCGCATCCGGCGGGGCGACGGCATCTTTATCCCCATTGATAATGAGACCCGAAGACGGGCAGGGGGCGAGGAAACTGAAATCGTACAGGTTGGCCGGTGGCGCAATGGTAATAAAGCCCTCGACTTCCGGGCGGCGCATCAGGAGTTGCATGGATATCCACGAACCGAACGAAAAGCCGGCGATCCAGCAGGCGCGCGATTCGGGGTTAAATGACTGGATCCAATCCAGCGCGGCGGCCGAATCCGACAATTCACCAAGCCCGTGGTCAAAATACCCCTGGCTGCGACCCACACCGCGAAAATTGAATCGGAGGACCGTAAATCCGCGCTCCGCGAACATGTAATAGAGCCGGTGGATGATCTGGTTATTCATCGTGCCCCCGAATGCGGGATGGGGGTGCAGAACGATGGCGATGGGGGAGGTTTCGCTTTTTCCCGGCTGGTAGCGTCCCTCAAGACGACCGGCGGGTCCGTTGAATATGACTTCTGGCATTAAAAATCCTGTTTACGCGGCTTTGACGATCCGGTTGTAGTTCGGTGTTTCAGTTCTGGGGCCTAGACCAAGGGCCGCACATTGATGGCTTGCGGCGGACGAGGTTTTGACCTACTTTAGAATGGTTCAAAAGTATATATAGTCTGGCCTGATTGACCACAACAACACGATGCTAATCCGGCCTTGACAGGCCAATGGTGAACGACGGCCTGTTTCATAGCATGGTATAAGGGCATTTGTGCAAGTTCTTCGATATATATATGAAATCGCTATCGAATTTAAAGAGCTGCTTAAACGGGTTTGATCAGAAAAGGAAAATGGCCAATTTTTGGCAAGGTATAAATGACAAATTCACGGGCATATCTGGACTATAACGCAACGGCGCCGATGCGGCCTGAGGCGCGTGCTGCAATGGTTGATGCCGAGGGTACATTTGGAAATCCGTCATCGGTTCATGCCGAGGGCCGCGCCGCGCGGGCGTTGATGGAAGACGCACGTTCGCGCATCGCCAATATTCTCCACGTGGCGCCGGGCGACATTCTCTTCACGTCAGGTGGCTCCGAGAGCGCCGCGACTATTCTGTCCCCACAAACAAAATGGCCGGGCAATCAGCAGCCAGTCGAAAGACTGCTTATCGGTGCGAGCGAACATGATTGTGTGCTGGGAGGGCATCGGTTTCCATCCGCAAATGTTGAGACGCTGCCCCTCGACCGGAATGGGATTGTCGATACCGCGCATTTGGCGGCGCGTGTCGCGGAATTGAGCACTGGCGAAAATCCGTTATCCTTCATGATCGCGCTGCAGGCGGCGAACAACGAAACCGGAATTTTCCAGCCCCTGGCAGAGGTCAAAGACGTACTTGGCGATTCTAGGCCGTTATTGGTGGTTGATGCAGTGCAATGGGTCGGGCGGATGCCTGCCGGGCCAGACCACCTTCCTGCCGACGCCTTATTCGTATCCTCCCATAAACTGGGTGGCCCAAAAGGAATAGGCGCGCTGGCGTTCCGCCGCGAGGGTTTGGAGATTTATCCGCTGTTGCACGGTGGCGGACAGGAACGCCGACGCCGCGCCGGGACCGAAAACCCGGCGGCGGTCGTGGGATTTGCTGCGGCTTTTGAAGCGGCGGTGCGTGATCGTGAATTGGTACAAAAACGCATCGGAAATTTGCGAGACCGGCTCGAAGCCGGCGTAAAGGCAGCGACGCCGGACGCGATTGTTGTTGGCGCGGCGGTTAGCCGCTTGCAGAACACCTCGTGCATTGTTATCTCTGGCATGCGCGCTGAGACGGCGGTGATCGGTTTTGACCTAGAAGGTATTGCGATTAGTTCCGGGTCCGCATGTTCATCCGGTAAAGTTGGTGCTTCGCATGTGCTTGAAGCGATGGGGATGGATGACGACCTGGCCTCCGGAGCGATCCGGGTAAGTTTAGGTTGGGAGACGAGCGAAGACGAAATTGAGAGGTTTCTGGAATCCTGGCGCAGTGTTACCCGTTCCGTTGAAGATCGGCGTCGCGGCGCAGCGTAAGATGAGACTTTACATAGACCGGCCGGCGGCCCTTGAAGTCGCATGGGATGGAGAATAAAATGGGTGCAGTTCGAGAGACCGTTGACCAGGTCAAAAGCCTTGACGTTGAAGAATACAAGTATGGCTTCGTAACGGATATTGAATCCGAGAAGGCCCCGAAGGGTCTGAACGAAG
Organism: Hyphomicrobiales bacterium; assembly: GCA_021775855.1. GTDB lineage: Bacteria > Pseudomonadota > Alphaproteobacteria > Rhizobiales > NORP267 > NORP267. The sequence continues at coordinate 79,837 of JAJFGZ010000037.1, read as the reverse complement.
ACATCGTAAAATTCATTTCGGCGAAGAAAAAAGAGCCAGACTGGATGCTGGAATGGCGTCTGGAAGCCTACCGGCGCTGGCGTACCATGACCGAGCCCGAATGGGCCAAGGTCTCGTATAACGATATCGATTTTGACGATCTGTACTATTTTTCCTCGCCGAAGATGAAGGACGGTCCGCAGACCATCGATGATGTGGATCCGGAACTTCTTCGCACATACGAAAAGCTAGGCATTCCGCTCCGCGAGCAGGAAATCCTGGCTGGTGTCAAAACATCCAAAATCGCGGTTGATGCCGTGTTTGATTCGGTGTCCGTGGTCACCACCTTCAAGGAAGAGCTCGCCAAATCCGGCGTGATTTTCTGCCCGATTTCAGAAGCCCTTCAAAGCCACCCGGAACTGGTGCGGAAATATCTCGGCACTGTTGTACCGGTATCCGATAATTTTTACGCGACCCTGAATTCTGCCGTCTTTTCCGATGGATCGTTTGTCTATATCCCCGAGGGAGTTCGTTGCCCTATGGAATTGTCGACCTATTTCCGGATCAACGAACCAAATACCGGCCAGTTCGAGCGCACCCTGATCATCGCCGAAAAAGGGTCGTACGTCTCCTACCTCGAAGGGTGTACGGCGCCGACGCGCGACGAAAACCAGTTGCATGCGGCAGTCGTTGAGTTGATCGCCCACGAGGATGCGGAGATCAAATATTCGACTGTGCAGAACTGGTACCCCGGAGACAAGGACGGCAAGGGCGGGATATATAATTTCGTCACCAAGCGCGGCGACTGCCGGGGCGACAATTCAAAGATTTCCTGGACCCAGGTGGAGACCGGTTCCGCGGTGACATGGAAATATCCGAGCTGCATCCTGCGCGGTGACAACAGCCAGGGCGAATTTTATTCAATTGCGATTTCCAACGGTCACCAGCAGATCGATTCCGGAACCAAGATGATCCATCTCGGCAAGAACACCTCGAGCAGGATTATCTCGAAAGGCATTTCGGCCGGCAAATCGTCGAATACCTATCGCGGCAAGGTGTCGGCCCACCGCAAGGCCTCCGACGCGCGGAATTTCACCCAGTGCGATTCCCTCCTGATCGGGGATCAGTGTTCGGCGCACACCATCCCTTACATGGACGCCAAGAACCGGTCGGTGACCTTCGAGCACGAAGCCACCACCTCGAAAATATCCGACGACCAGCTCTTTTATTGCCAGCAGCGCGGCCTCAACGCGGAGGAAGCGGTGGCCCTGATTGTCAACGGTTTTTGCCGCGAAGTTTTGCAGCAATTGCCTATGGAATTTGCCGTTGAAGCACAAAAACTGGTCGGCATCTCGCTCGAAGGAAGTGTCGGATGATTGCGCGTATTTGGCATGGCTATACGACCCTGGGAGATGCCGATACATACGAGTCTCTCCTCAAACAGGAGATTTTCGAAGGCATCGAAAACAAGGGTATCCCAGGCTTCAAAGGCATCGAGTTATTGCGCCGTCCGCTGCAGGACGAAGTCGAATTTGTCACGATCATGCAATTCGAGACCATCGACAACGTCAAGGCATTTGTCGGCGAGGATTACGAGAAATGTTACGTGCCTGATGCGGCGCGAAAAGTGTTGAAGCGGTTTGACGAAAGGTCGCAGCATTACGACCGGCGTGAGAGCCGCAGCTACTGAATTGAAAGCGAAATGACAATGTTGGAAATAAAAAATCTGCACGCCACCGTTGACGAACAGAAAATCTTGCGTGGGCTCGATCTTAGCGTCCCGGCAGGCGAGGTCCACGCCATCATGGGACCCAACGGGGCCGGGAAATCGACGCTTTCCTATGTGCTTGCGGGCCGGGCCGGGTACGACGTGACCGAGGGGTCCGTATTGCTCGATGGCGAGAATATTCTTGATCTCGAGCCTGACGAGCGCGCTGCCGCCGGGGTTTTCTTGGCCTTCCAATATCCGATCGAAATTCCGGGCGTGCCCACTTTGACGTTTCTCCGCCAGGCCCTGAATTCCCAGCGCCGGGCGCGCGGTGAAGACGAGGTAACGACCCCCGATTTCATGCGCTTGATCCGCGAGAAGGGGAATGATCTGAAAATCAAACCCGAGATGCTAAAGCGTGCGGTCAATGTTGGATTTTCGGGTGGCGAGAAAAAGCGCAACGAGGTTCTTCAGATGGCGGTTCTGCAGCCGAAACTCTGTGTGCTCGACGAGACCGATTCCGGTCTTGATATCGATGCGCTCCGGGTTGTCGCCGACGGGGTCAACGCGCTCCGCAGTCCCGACCGCGCTTTCGTGATTATCACCCACTACCAGCGCCTGCTCGACTATATCGTACCGGATAAAGTGCACGTCCTATCGAAGGGCCAGATCGCCCGCTCGGGCGGCAAAGAACTGGCGCTTGAACTCGAAGAAAAGGGCTACGCCGAATTTGCCGAGAGCGCTGCATGAACGTGAACGTCAAAAAAAGCGCGGCAGAATTGTCGCTTGAGGCACAGGTCGACGCCATGCTGGCGACAGCAATCGGCGGACAAGCCCAGGCGCTCGACAATTTGAAACGGCTAGGCATCCCGCACCGGCGGCTTGAACCCTGGGTCTATACCGATCTGCGCAATCTCATGGGGGACACCTATCGCCCGGCGGAACAGCTTGAAGCTGCCCCAAAACTGGCTGACCTGGTTGATCCGGCCCTTGCCGATTTGGATACCTGCCGGATCGTGCACGTAAACGGATATCTGAACGAAGATTTATCCAATCTGGATACATTGCCCACAGGCGTGACGTTTGCTCGGCATAGTGATGCGCCTAAAGCAAGCGATACGGAGCCACACTATATTGCAAATGTCGTGACCGCTTTTGCCAACGATATCCTCACCCTTACCGTCGCGCCCGGCGCAAAGATCGCCAAGCCGATCCTGCTGATCAATTATACCATCGCGGACACACCCGTCGCCTCCTATACCCGGACAATCGTCAACGTGGGCGAGGGTGCCTCCATCACGCTGTTTGAGACCTATCGTGGTCAGGGGATATATCAGTCGGCAAACCTGCTGGATATTTCGCTCGCTGATAAAGCTGCAGCAACCCACATCCGGCACCAGAACGACGATCTCGCGGCACTCCACCTTGCGTTGATCCGGCTCGATCTCGGTGCGCAATCCAATTGGCATAGCTTTACTCTGACCGAGGGGGCCAGGGTTTCGCGCAGTGAGGTAGACCTACGGTTTGAGGCCGAAGGCGCGCGTGCCTATACAAATGCCGCAAAATTGCTGCGCGGTGAACAGCACGGCGATATGACCATCGTTGTCGATCACGCGGTTCCCAATTGCGACAGCGAAGAGGTCATAAAGTCGGTATTGGAAGACAAGGCCCGGGGTATTTTCCAGGGCAAGGTGATTGTCCGGCCCGGCGCCCACGGGACCGATGGCCGGCAATCCAGCGATGCGCTGTTGCTCTCCGACCTGGCCGAAATGGACACAAAGCCGGAGCTCGAAATTTACAACGACGATGTTCAATGCGCCCACGGCGCAACGGTCGGCGAAATCGATCTGGATATGCTGTTTTATCTGCGCTCCCGGGGCATCCCGGAAAAACAGGCCGAGGCGCTCCTGCTCCAGGCCCATGTAGGTGGCGCGATGGAAATCATCGCAGACGACACGCTGAAAAACGTGATGCTGGAGCTTTCCGCGCGCTGGCTTGGTGAAAGACGCCCGACATGAACCAAACAACCAGGATTACCGCACCTGTCTACGACGTCGAGAAAATCCGTGCCGATTTTCCGATCCTGTCACGCACCGTCTATGACAAGCCGCTGGTTTATCTGGATAACGCCGCCTCGGCCCAAAAGCCGCAGGTCATGCTTGACGCCGTACAGAATGCATACGGGCACGAATATGCCAACGTTCACAGAGGGTTGCATTATCTGTCTAACACTGCGACGCAGAACTATGAGGACGCTCGGGAGACAGTCCGCAAGTTCCTGAATGCCGGGTCCACTGACGAGATCATATTCAACCGCAACGCGACCGAGGCCCTCAACCTGGTTGCACAGTCGTGGGGCGGTGAAAATATCGGGGAGGGCGACGAAATCGTCCTCTCGATCATGGAGCATCACTCGAACATCGTCCCCTGGCATTTCCTGCGCGAGCGCCAGGGTGCCGTGATCAAATGGGCCCCGGTCACCGATGACGGCGGCTTTGATCTGGACGCATTTGAAAAACTGCTGAGCCCGCGCACAAAAATTGTAGCGATCACGGCCATGTCCAATGCGCTCGGGACAATCGTACCGATCAAACAGGTGGTCAAACTGGCCCATGACCGTGGCATCCCGGTCGTTGTCGACGGCAGCCAGGCGGCCGTCCATATGCCAATCGATGTGCAGGATATCGACTGCGATTTTCTAGCCTTTACCGGGCACAAGACATATGGCCCGTCGGGCATCGGGGTTCTCTATGGAAAACGTGACCTGCTCGCTGCGATGCGCCCGTTCAATGGCGGCGGCGAGATGATCCTCGATGTCTCCGAGGATAACGTCACCTACGGTGAACCGCCGCATCGGTTCGAGGCCGGCACCCCGCCGATTGTCCAGGCCATTGGAATGGCCACCTCGCTCAACTATATGATGAATATAGGCTTGGAGCAGATCGCCGCGCACGAAGCGGGATTGCGCGACTATGCTCATGAGCGGCTCTCGAAGATCAATAGCCTGCGCATATTCGGCACGACCCGGGAAAAAGGCGCCATTGTCTCGTTTGAACTCGAAGGTGCGCATGCCCACGACGTCAGTACGGTGATCGACCGGTACGGAGTCGCTGTCAGGGCAGGCACCCATTGCACCCAACCGTTGCTGGCGCGGTTTGGCGTTACGTCCACATGCCGCGCGTCGTTCGGGATGTACAATACCCTTGCCGAGGTCGATGCGCTGACCGAGGCGGTAATCAAGGCCCAGAAGATGTTTGCCTGATCTTAAAAGTCTTTTTGAAGAATGTGATGCTGGAAGGAACTGACCATGACCGACAATCCCACTCAAGAACCGACCATCGCGGATGAGGCTGCGGTACCCGGTGCAGACCAGCCGGCACCTTGCGCGGAGACAATTGAGAGCATCCGCGAAGGTTCAAAATCCACTCTGTCGGATGACCGCCTGGAACAGATGACGGCGGATATTGTTGCTGCCATCAAGACGGTTTATGACCCGGAAATTCCGGTCGATATTTACGAACTTGGTCTCATCTACCGGGTCGATATAGACAATGACAGCAACGTCACTGTCGATATGACCCTGACAGCACCCGGATGTCCAGTGGCCGGCGAAATGCCGATCTGGGTCCAGAACGCGGTATCCGGGGTCGATGGCATTCAGAGCGTGGTGGTGAACATGGTCTTCGACCCGCCCTGGGATATGAGCCGCCTGTCGGAACTGGCCCGGATCGAACTGAATATGTTTTAGGCCTGCAATATTGCAGGTTACAGGATTTTCCCCATATTAGGGTCTTGACCCTAATTGAATGAATTGATTGATCAGGAACACCCGATGACCACACCGACCGCCAGACCCCGCCCGAAAGTAATGACGCTGACCGATGCGGCGGCAGAACGTGTGCGCGGTATTCTCGCAAAGCAATTACCAGGTGGTTCGCTACGGGTGGGCGTCAAAAACGGTGGCTGCGCCGGGATGGCTTACACGATGGATTATACCGAAGAGCAGACCAAGTTGGACGAAGTCGTCGAAGACAAGGGCGTCAAGGTTCTGATCGACCCGAAGGCGGTGCTATTCCTGCTTGGCACGGAAATGGATTATTCCATTGAGAAATTTTCGTCCGGGTTTGTGTTCAATAACCCGAACCAGACCGGCGCCTGTGGTTGCGGCGAATCCGTGATCCTCACGCCAGTCGAACAATTGTCCCCCGACATGCTCAACCAGGATTGAGCCGTGGCGCTCAATCGAGAGTTTTCCACTTTCGTTGAAGACATCCTGGCGGGATTTGGTCCGGTTACTGTTAAATCTATGTTTGGCGGCGGCGGTGTCTACCACGAAGGGCTGATGTTCGCGCTTATCGCCGACGATATTCTTTATCTGAAAGCCGACGCAACGACTGCCCGGAATTATGAACAGGAAGGCTCGAAACCTTTCACGTTCACGTCGAAAAGCGGAAAGACCGGTTCCATGTCTTATTGGCAGGTTCCGGAAAGGTTATACGATGACGTGGACGAGCTCGTCGATTGGGCAACGGACGCATGGACAGTTGCCAAATCGGCTCAGAAACCGAAACGGTCGAGAAAATCCTGATCAGGCAACATTCTCAACATCACTGCATTCTACCGGAGAATTTTTCAGCACGCTGTCGTCGATATCGCTTTCGTTCATAACGCAATTGCGTCCGGCATCCTTGGCCGTATAGAGCGCAGCGTCGGCGCGGGCGATCAAATCCTCTGCCGGTTCCCCCGTTCGGTACAACGAAACACCAAATGACATAGTGATCGTGCCCAGGCTTTCGCCACTGGATTTTTTGACCAGTTCCTTGGCCATGACGGCCTTCCTCATTTGATCGGAAACAATCATCGCAGCTTCCATATTTGTATGTGGCAGGACAACTGCGAATTCCTCGCCACCATACCGGGAAGCAAGATCCCGGCCTTTTACCGTCTCGCGGATCGAGAAGGCAACAAGGCGTAAAACCTGATCACCCGTTTGATGACCAAATGTATCGTTGAATTTCTTGAAATGATCAATGTCTCCAATGACAAGGGTCAGCGGTTCTTTGGTCTCATTTGCCGACGCGATTTCCAGAGAAAGGGTTTCATCAAACCGCTTGCGGTTGGCAATTCCGGTTAAGGCATCGGTCATCGATTCCGTGCGCACTGTCTCCAGAGTTTCGTGCAGAACGTCAATCTGCTGTTTCGAAGCCGCGAGACGATCTTCCAGCGCATCAGTCTTGCTTTCCATCTCCTTGGTCGCTGAAACCAGCTTCTGAACAACCTGCTTAATCTGATCGCTGCCTGTTGCGGACAACAATTCCTTGTTGGCATTGTTCAGCGATGCTCCGAAGTCGGACGTAGAATCCGAAGCCTGGTCGAGGGCATTCATCAGGACTTCAAATTCCTGGACAAATTTAGAATTTACCTCCTCGACCCGGTCGCCCATGCGCCCAGGGGAGAGGAAATCCTCGTAGATCTGGTCCATCATGTCTGGTGTGATTTTACCGTCTTTACGGATGAGATCGTTCAATGCTTGATTCAACTGTCGGTTGAAACCCGCAACATACGTGTACCAGAGTTCGTAGTTCTTGGGATAAGCAGGACCCTCATGCACGCGAAGGTGTTTTAGAGCCTTGTCACCAAACTCAATGGTACGTTCAAAATCACTATGGGTTGCCACTTTTCAGGTCCCTCGTCCAAGCGCGGTCTAAATTCCTGCCGTAACGTCACGGCCGACAGCGAAATACCGTTCGCCAACTACGACTCGCAGAATAGATATAAGGCACTTAACTAGAGGTTAAGGCGGCTAACGTTGGGGTAAGTTTCTGGTTATTTTGTGCCGGGTCGAACAGGACGAGCAAGAAATGCCGGCATATGATCACCCAATCCAACAACTTTTCTGGAATTTTCCCCGTCCGGCCGACCGCGTGGCCGCTTACCTCCGATGTCCGGCGACGGATATTCCGAATCTGATTCGGCTTTAGTCCGGTTGCGCGGCGGCGCAGGCGCGTCGATTGAGGGGGGTGCGGATGCAACCTTACGTTGATTACTCTGTCCGGGTCTTTTGCCTGCTGATTTTGCGCGAGGCTTTTCGGCGTTATCGAATTTATCGCCTGTTTTCCCGGCTTCATGGGCGATGCTGATTCCGGTCATTTGCGAAATGGCATCGACGTATTTTTTGTCTGCCCTGGTCGCAAGCATAATCGTCTTGCCGCTCCGCCCGGCGCGACCAGTGCGGCCAATGCGGTGGATATAGTCTTCGGCATGGATCGGAACGTCGTAATTCAAAACATGGCTCACGTTTGGAATATCGAGTCCACGCGCCGCCACGTCGCTGGCGACCAGCAGGGCGATTTCGCCGGACTTGAATTGATCCAGAGTTTTCATTCGCGAGCGTTGGTCCATATCTCCGTGCAGGCAGGCGGCGTTGAAGCCATGTTTGCGTAGCGATTTGTCAACAATATCAACGTCCCGCTTGCGGTTGCAGAAAACGATGCCATTGGTCAAATCGGCCTCACCCCGGATCACGTCGCGCAGCAATGCGCGTTTATCAGGCGCTTCTTTCGGCGCTGTGACTATGCGTTGCTCAACGGTGGATGCGGCGGTTGCCGGCGGCGCTACTTCCACGCGCACGGGATTATGAAGGAATGTATCTACCAATCGCTGGATTTCGGTCGGCATAGTTGCCGAGAAAAACAAGGTCTGGCGGGTAAACGGGATCAATTTGCAGATGCGTTCGACGTCGGGGATAAAGCCCATGTCTAGCATCCGGTCGGCTTCGTCGATCACCAGGATCTCGACCCCTGTCAAAAGCAGCTTGCCGCGCTCGATATGATCGAGCAAACGACCGGGTGTCGCGATCAACACGTCGGCGCCGCGATCCAGAATTTTGTTCTGATCAGCGAACGATACACCGCCGATCAGTAATGCGAGATTCAATTTGTGATTCTGGCCGATAATTTCAAAGGATTGCTCGACCTGAGCCGCTAGTTCGCGGGTTGGCTCGAGAATCAGGGTGCGTGGCATGCGGGCGCGGGCGCGCCCTTTTTCAAGCCGGTTTAGCATCGGCAATGTAAAAGCAGCGGTCTTGCCCGTGCCGGTTTGCGCGATGCCAAGCACATCCCGGCCCTTAAGGGCGTGGGGGATGGCCTGTTCCTGAATGGGGGTAGGTTTTTCGAATCCTGCAGCAGCAATCGCTGAGAGGATATTGTCACTCAGTCCAAGTGTGTCAAAGCTCATATAAGAGAATTTAGCCTGTATTGGATTCCTGAAGGTTCGTCATTCTGCAGCCCTGGAGAATAATCAGGAATCGAAACTAGAGCTGCTAACCAGCGATATATACCGCGACGCAGCAAAGTCAATGGATTCCGTATGGGTATGATTAAAGTACGGCGCTGCAATTCATGCGCGAAAAAGACTGTTACCTGCTTTGCCTGGCCAGTTGACGGTCTATGAAACGGAGCGAGGCGGTCAGGCCGCGTAGCGAAATGGCGACCTGTTTTCGCTCATCAGGCGTACGCTGATAGTCGATTTCCAACCAGCGACCGGCGCGCATTTCAGAAATCATCCGCTCTACAGTACGGCGATTGTTGAATTGTACGGTCTCCATAACCTGGGTCGTCCCGTTAGACATATAGGTGCTGTAATCGGTGCGCGGTGAAAGGGATGCGATTTCGTTACCATCCACGCGGATAAACATCAGGCCTGCGGGCTCCGGCGATCCCCGATCGAAAAACTCAATTTCAATCGGTGCCCCGGCCTGCTCGCGATGAAGGCGCAAAACGGATTCTCCAAAGAATAGATCACCGCCGTCGCCAAGCACATAATAAACCGCACGGCAGGAGCCATTTCCCCAATCATCGCAGACAACAAGCCAGTCGTGGAAATAGACCCGGAGTTCGCCAAACTCATGAAGGAACGGTTTTGCATTGTGTGCTGCGGCTCCCGAGGAGAGAGCAAACAACATTCCAAACAGAGCATTGCGGAATAATTTCAGGGATGACATGGGTGTGGCTCCAAAAATCTGTATGCGGATTATCCTATCCGTCACACAAAATATCAGCAAGTTCCGTAAAGTCTTTGGCCACCACCTCAAAATCGCTCAGGGGCCCCGGCGTAAAACCGGGCAGATCGGGCTCATCCAATTTAGGCATAACATAGGCCGTCCCGAGCCCAGCCGCTTTGGCCCCGCTTAGATCGGCCGCGTGGGCGGCGACCATCATCACGTCTCCGGTCTCGATACCGAGCAACCGCCCGGCATCCTGATAAACTTGTGGGTGGGGTTTGTATTTGCCAAGCAATTCGCAACTCAGAATCCCGTCCCAATGGACATTTGACATGCGAGAACAATCAACGGCGATCGCCCAGCTCAGCACGGTCAGGATAATGCAGGTATATTTATCCCGTAATCTGGCAATGGCGTCGGGGAAATCCGGCCAGACGGGAAGGCGGTGCCAGACCATGTTCAATTCGTCCAGATCGTCGCTTGTGAATTTCAGGTCCGGGTAATTCGGGTTCATCTCATCGAGCGCGAGCCGGTGGATGCCATCCACGTTCATCCACGGAATATCGCCGTCGCGCATTTTTGCGAGCAGCACAAACATCCGGGTCCGCCAATCGAACGCAAACGCACGCGTGTCCATGGTCACGCCCATTTCATCAGCGCGGTCCTGAACCGCCGCGCGGATCGGGGTCTGCCAGTCGAAAACCGTGCCGCCGACATCGAACGCGAGCGCCTTGTATTGCTTCATCGCTTAAATCCCTGGTTCAAATATCGAGATCGGTATCGTCAGTAAATTGAGCACGTTCCTGGATGAATTTAAAGCGTTGCTCGGGTTTTGTGCCCATCAGATTGTCGACCGCCTTGGCAACCGCCTTTTCCTCATCGTCCTCGATCTCAACCCGCAATATGGTCCTCAACGCCGGATCCATGGTTGTGTCACGCAGTTGCGCCGGGAGCATTTCGCCGAGACCTTTGAAGCGGCTGATATCAATTTTTCCGCGCCCCGAAAATTCTAGTCCCATCAACATGTCTTTATGCGCGTCGTCACGGGCATAAAGGGTTTTGCCCCCTTGCGACAGCCGGTAAAGCGGCGGCACTGCAAGATAGAGATGACCGTCGCGGATCAGTTGCGGCATTTCCAAATAGAAGAATGTAATCAGCAGAGACGCGATATGGGCACCGTCCACATCAGCATCAGTCATGATGATTACTTTCTCATAGCGAAGGTCGCTGTTGCGGTAGCGGTCGCGGGTCTCACATCCGAGCGCCTGGATCAGATCGGCCAGTTGCTGGTTCTGGCGCATCTTGGCGGTGCCGGCGCTTGCGACATTCAAAATCTTGCCCCGCAACGGCAGGATCGCCTGGATTGCGCGGTTGCGGCCCTGTTTAGCCGACCCGCCGGCGGAATCCCCTTCGACGATAAAAATCTCGGTCCCTTCCGCTGATTTCCGGGTGCAATCGGCCAGTTTGCCAGGTAGCCGCAATTTACGCGTCGCCGCCTTGCGGCTAACTTCCTTTTCCTGCCGGCGTCTCAATCGGTCTTCGGCGCGCTGCACGACCCAATCTAGGAGCCGGGTGGCATTCTGGGGGTTTTGCGCGAGCCAGTGATCGAACGGATCGCGGATTGCCTGCTCTACCAGTTTGGTCGCCGCCAATGTCGCAAGCTTGTCCTTCGTCTGTCCCTGGAACTCCGGTTCGCGGACAAATACCGATAAGAGAATACCCGCTTCGCCCATCACATCTTCGGACGTTATTTGTGCGGCTTTCTTGTTCCCGGCGAGTTCGCCATAACCCTTCAGGCCGCGTAGAATGGCGGTACGCAACCCTGCTTCGTGGGTTCCCCCTTCAGCGGTTGGAACGGTGTTGCAATAGGATCGACAAAAACCGTCATCGTTGAACCATGCGAGCGCCCATTCAACGGAACCATGGCCACCTTGTTTTTTGCCGGTTCCGAAAAAAATGTCCGGGGTTACGCGTGTCTTGCCGGCAATTTCGAATTCAAGATAATCTTTCAACCCGCCGGGAAAATGGAAGACCGCTTTTTCAGGGACCGTCCCGTCGCCCGGCAAAATCTCTTTGTCGCACTGCCAGCGGATTTCAACGCCGCCGAAAAGATACGCCTTGGATTTTGCCATGCGGAACAGAGTGTCCGGATCGAGGCGAGCGGATTTACCGAATATCTCGCTATCAGGCAGAAATCTGATTTTGGTGCCTCGCCGATTGTTGACCGATCCCAGGCTCTCCAGTTTTCCGTCCGGGATGCCGCGCGAAAATTTCTGCCGGTAAAGTTGGCGATTGCGTGCCACCTCGACTTCGAGGAATTCTGAGAGCGCGTTAACGACCGACACGCCAACACCGTGCAGCCCTCCGGATGTCTCGTATACTTTGGAATCGAATTTTCCACCCGCATGCAGTGTCGTCATAATCACTTCAAGAGCTGATTTGCTTTTGAATTTCGGATGCGGATCGACTGGAATACCCCGACCGTTGTCGGTTACCGTCAGCCATCCATCGGTTTCGAGAGAAACCTCGATCCAGGTCGCGTGACCTGCAACGGCCTCATCCATGGAATTGTCGATCACCTCGGCGAACAAATGGTGCAAGCCTTTTTCGTCCGTGCCGCCAATATACATGCCGGGGCGGCGGCGCACAGGTTCCAGGCCTTCGAGCACCTCGATGTCGGCTGCCGTATAGCCACCCTCCGGCGTGCCGGACGGATCGTCGGTGAGATCGTCGAAAAGGTCTTGAGTTTTGGCCATGTTCAGTCTGGTTCACCGATGTGACAAGCCGCCGGAAGCGGGTGCCGAATCAAAGAAATTTCTTCAAATTTTGTCGCACAAACGGACTACGCACGTCGAGCTTATCCAGCCGCAATTTGGTTATTTCGCGTAACAGCCACTGATGACGTCATGCATAGCGATCAAATAAAGATATTTGGTGGCGCTGTTTCAATGTGAGACAGGAAATCGCAATTACTTCAGTTTTTGTAGCGAATTAGCCGTCAATAGCACGTGCTGGAAAGGCTATGTTTACCTTCCAATTACGGAACGTTTACTCCCGCCGGTTAGTCTGTCCTCAGTCGCGTACATGTTGTGTTAGTTGCGTAGAGTATAGACGAGGGCACCATGCAGACCGTCCGACGGTATGTTTTCTTCTCGGTGATCGGTTTGGTGGCCGCCCTCGTTTATTTTTCTCCCTCTCCAAATGAATTGTCCGAATTTTTCGCCGGTTTGATAGCCAGCGAAAGCGAATTGACCCTGAAGACGGTCTTGTTTCACCTCCTCGCGGCAATCCTAATTTTTACGCTGGTCAAACAGTCTTTCGCCGGAATACCCGTCATGTTCCGGGAGCGGCTGCAACGTATCCGCCGCACAATCACGCTGGTTTTGATGGTCAGTCTGGTCGGGACATTGTTCCTGCTCGGCTGATTTTGCGCCCGTCAGCGCGATGTCGACCCGTCCTTAAGGGCAGACTGAGATACCTGCGGGGCCTGGGTGAAATTCTTCGCACCAGCGACGCAGGCGACCACTGCAACACTGACCGCTGCCATCGGCCAACTGACTTCCTCACCAAGCATGGTTGCAGCCAATATCAATCCCATGAACGGTTGCAATAATTGGAGTTGTCCGACGCCTGCAATGCCGCCCTGGGCCAGCCCTCGATACCAGAAGACGAAGCCGATAAGCATGCTGAATAGAGATACATACGCAAGTGAGATCCAGGCAGGCTGGCTAATACCTGTCAATGTCGCCGGCGACGTGTAAATGGCAAGGGGCGCCATGACAGGCAACGACAGGACAAGTGCCCACGAGATGACCTGCCAGCCGCCAAGTTTCCGGGAAAGCTTTGCGCCCTCCGCGTAGCCCAGGCCGCAAACGACAATGGCCGCAAACATCAAAATATCACCAGTCCACGACGCAGTCAGGTCTTGAGTAAGGGCGAACCCGGCGACAAGGGCGCTGCCCGCAACCGAAAACAACCAGAAGGCCGGGCGCGGCCGGTCATCTGCCCGAATTACCCCGAAAATTGCAGTCGCGAGCGGCAAGATGCCAATAAAGACAATTGAGTGCGCCGAGGTGATTTGCGTCAGTGCCAGCGCTGTCAGTAATGGGAACCCGACCACGACACCAAACGCCACGATAAACAAGGAGGCAAGGTCACGAGGTTCAGGACGTTTTTGGGATAGGAAGACAACAAGAGCCACAGCCAGAACACCAGCGATCGTGGCCCGCGCAAATGTTAGAAAAACAGGATCGAATTCCGCGACAGCCACCCGCGTCGCCGGCAGCGAGCCGCTGAAAATAGCTATCCCGATGAATCCGTAAATCCAACCGCTTTTGATATCGATCATCCGACGCCTCTTTTCGAGAAATATATGATCCGGTTGAATTGTTTATCCAGAGACAATCCAGTACAATATCGATAAACTGTAATGGTATGTTGGACAGTACAGATGGACGCACGAGACATCGATCGATTGGCCGGAGTTCCGCTGGTTGACCAAGTGACGGCGGCCGTTCACAAACTGATAGCAAGCCGCGAGACAGCGCCGGGCGTCAGGTTGCCATCGATTCGTAATTTGGCCCTGAGAATGCGCGTATCAAAGTCCACCATCGTCGATGCGTACGATCGCCTCGCGGCCGAAGGGGTGATCCAGGCGCGACGAGGATCGGGCTTCTTCGTCTCGGGACATCTGCCACCTTTTTCCCTTTCCGATACCGGGCCTAGTCTCGATCAGGAGATTGATCCGCTCTGGATTGCCCGACAATCGCTTGGTGCGGAGGTCGCCCTTTTGAAGCCGGGTTGCGGTTGGTTGCCCGCATCCTGGATGCCCGAGACAGAAATTCGCCGTGCTTTGCGCCTTCTGGCTCGCGATAGACAGACCAACTTGACGGACTACGGCACACCTCTCGGTTTGCCTGCGTTGCGACAGCTTCTCTCTCGACGCCTTGCTGATCGCGGGATTTCGGCACCCGTTGATCAGATCATGCTGACGGAATCGGGGACCCACGCCATCGACTTGCTTTGCCGGTTTCTGCTTGAGCCCGGCGATACCGTGGTGCTCGACGATCCGTGCTATTTCAATTTTCACGCCATGCTTCGGGCCCATCGGGTCAAGGTCGTTGGCGTGCCCTACACCCATAGCGGCCCGGATCTAGATCAGTTCGAGCAGGTCTTCACGGAACATTCTCCACGCCTCTACATCACCAATTCAGCGCTCCACAACCCGACCGGGGCGACCCTGTCGCCCGCCACCGCGCACCGCGTTTTGAAACTCGCCGAGCAGCACAATTTGCTGATTATCGAAGATGATATTTTTGCCGATTTCGAGCACGATCCCGCGCCGCGTCTTGCGGCCTTCGATGGTCTGGATCGCGTTATACATATCGGCAGTTTTTCCAAGTCCCTGTCGGCAGCAGTTCGGTGCGGCTTCATTGCGGCCCGGCAAGACTGGATTGAGGGGGTGGTCGACCTCAAACTTGCCACGTCATTTGGTGGCGGCTCCTTCTCGGCCGAACTTGTGCTGGCCCTGCTGAAAGACGGGGCATATCGCAGACACATTGGTGGACTGCGTACCCGCCTTGCCAGCGCGATGGGCAAAGTCAGCGCCGAATTGAAAACAATCGGACTGACTGCCTGGATCGAACCCAAAGCCGGTATGTTTCTTTGGTGCCAGCTCCCGGAGGGTCTCGATGCCG
This sequence comes from Hyphomicrobiales bacterium, assembly GCA_021775855.1. Classification (GTDB taxonomy): domain Bacteria; phylum Pseudomonadota; class Alphaproteobacteria; order Rhizobiales; family NORP267; genus NORP267. The sequence goes on along the minus strand of JAJFGZ010000037.1, from coordinate 64,452 downwards.
CCGATGTGGCCCGTTCCGCCATAGAGGATGGGGTCGTTCTGGCGCCCGGAAATGCATTTAGTCTCACGCAAGAAGCCACAGGTTTTCTGCGTTTCAATGTCGCACAAACGCTGGACCCGACCATCGTACCCATTGTGGAACGCGCCATGCAACGATCTGGCAGGACGACAGGCTGAATTGTTCTTGCGTGGAAGTAACTTAACCTTCGGCTCCGCGCCTAAAGGCAAAAAAAGGCGGAGCCGATTACGGCCCCGCCTTTCGTTCGGATTGTTTTTTGCGCAGAAACTACACGCTGTAATACATGTCGAATTCCACCGGATGCGGTGTCATTTCATAGCGCTCGTTTTCTTCCACCTTCAATTCAATATAAGCGTCGATCTGGTCGTCATCCATAACGCCGCCGTTTTTCAGGAAGTCGCGGTCGGCGTTAAGTGAATCGATCGCTTCACGCAGTGAACCGCAAACCGTCGGGATTTCTTTCAGCTCTGCTGGTGGCAAATCGTACAGATCTTTGTCCATTGGGTCACCGGGATCGATCTTGTTTTTGATCCCGTCAAGGCCAGCCATGAGGAGGGCCGAGAAGCACAGATACGGATTGGCGGCAGGGTCGGGGAAGCGTACCTCGACCCGCTTGCCGCTCGGTGAAGTGGAAAAGGGGATTCGGCACGACGCTGAGCGGTTGCGTGCCGAATAAGCAAGCAGCACCGGCGCTTCGTAACCTGGCACCAACCGCTTGTAGGAATTTGTCGACGGGTTGGTGAAGGCGTTGAGGGCCTTGGCGTGTTTCAGAATACCGCCGATATAATACAGGCAATCCTGAGAGAGATCGGCATATTTATTGCCGGCAAACAGCGGCTTGCCGTCCTTCCAGATCGACTGGTGGCAATGCATGCCGGTGCCGTTGTCGCCAAAGACAGGTTTCGGCATAAAGGTCGCCGTCTTGCCGTAGGCCTGGGCCACATTGTGCACGACGTATTTGTAGATCTGCTGATGGTCGGCGATTTTTGTGAGCGTCTGAAACCGAATGCCAAGTTCATGCTGGGCAGCGCCGACTTCGTGATGCTGCTTTTCCACGCTGACACCCATGCTGGCCATGACCGAGATCATCTCGGAGCGGATGTCTTGACATGAATCGATCGGTGGGACTGGAAAATAGCCGCCCTTGGTACGCGGTCGGTGACCCATATTTCCAGTTTCATATTCAGTCGCTGTATTGATCGGCAGCTCGCTTGAATCGAGCGCAAACCCGGTCGAGTAAGGATCGGTCGAGAAACGCACATCGTCAAACATGAAGAATTCAGCTTCGGGACCGAACACGACCGTGTCACCAATGCCTGATGACTTCACATATGCTTCCGCCTTTTTCGCGGTCATGCGCGGGTCGCGGTTATAGCCTTCGCCTGATAGCGGATCGAGGATATCGCAAAAAATGGCCATCGTGGACTGGGCGAAAAAGGGGTCTTCGTGAGCCGATGTGGGGTCCATCATCAGGGTCATGTCAGACTCGTTGATGGCCTTCCAGCCGGCAATTGAGGAGCCATCAAACATAATCCCGTCGGCAAACGCATCTTCATCGATCTGAGAAACGTCCATTGTCAGATGCTGCAATTTGCCGCGCGGATCTGTGAACCGGAGATCGACAAATTTAATGTCGTTATCCTTGATCGATTTCAAAACTGAATTGGCGTCGCTCATATCTATCTTCCCTGTATGTCTGTCTTAAAAACTGAATTGTGGAATTGGTCTGGAGGCCGGCAGGTGCAGGTCCCGGACCGTCAGATGGCTTCGTTCCCGGTCTCGCCTGTTCTGATCCGGATCGCCTGAATTACGTCTGAGATGAAAATCTTGCCATCCCCGATACGCCCGGTATTGGCGGACGTCTGGATCGCCTCAACCGCTGAATCGACCATATTGTCGGCTAACACGATCTCGATTTTGACCTTCGGTAGAAAATCTACCACATACTCGGCGCCGCGATAAAGTTCGGTATGACCTTTTTGGCGCCCGAAACCCTTGGCCTCGGTGACCGTGATCCCCTGCAGCCCAACGGCCTGCAAGGCTTCTTTGACTTCATCAAGCTTGAACGGTTTGATGATCGCCTCGATTTTTTTCATGTATTTTGCCCATGACTTGGTCTTTTGCGCATTTTAATTAGCACGTCCCGTGCCAAGTCGGCTATAGTAAAGAAAGATGAGCAAAAACAACAGGTTGATATTTTATTGACCAAGGGGAGGGTGCCTCAGCAGGCTGATATGCTTAAAAAACAGGCATGTTGATTAAATATTGCACAGCCCGTAACGCGCGACCGGAGACCGTTGTCTAAAACCACGTGACTAAATCCTGTCCCCAGATCCCAATTTGACGGTGGATTTCAACAGAAATGCAGACCCTTCTCACCACCCGGCAGATGTACCAAGCGGATGCCCTTGCGGGTCAATCCGGGATATCCGGTGTACAGCTGATGGGAGCTGCCGGGGCGTCTGTTACCAGGGAAATCATGACCCGCTGGGGGTCCGAGACCCGGGTCCTGGTTCTCTGCGGTCCGGGGAATAACGGCGGGGATGGATTTGTCATTGCGCGGCTGCTGACGGAAGCCTGGTACCGGGTCGAGTTAATCTGTCTGGGCGGCGTCTCAAAATTGCAGGGCGACGCGGAGCACATGGCGTCTCTTTGGCGGGGTCCGGTTGAACCTGCCGAATCCATTGTGTCAGACAATTTGGCCCAAAACTTTGATCTGATCGTCGACTGCCTGTTCGGTGCGGGTCTGACGCGAGGTTTGGATGGCGATGGGGCCAAACTGGTTTTGGCTGCGAATAAATCCGGGTTGCCTATTGTGGCGGTCGATCTCCCGTCCGGGATCGACGGCGATACGGGTCAAGTGCGCTCCGTTGCCATGGACGCGAGCATGACTGTAACGTTTTTCACAAAAAAACCGGGACATCTCCTCGTTCCCGGGCGGGGTCATTGCGGCGAAGCCATCGTTGCCGATATCGGAATACCGTCGTCGGTCCTGCAAGAAATTGCGCCGAAATTTTGCGAAAACACACCGGCCCTTTGGTGGCAGGCATTTTCCACGCCGCAATCTTCCCATCACAAATACAATCGTGGTCACGCAATTGTGGTCTCCGGCGGCATGACGTCGACCGGGGCGGCCCGGTTGGGCGCGCGGGCCGCGTTGCGCATCGGGGCAGGGGTCGTGACCATCGCCAGTCCACCGTCAGCGCTTGCAGTCAACGCCGCCCATCTGACCGCAATCATGTTGTGCAGGATGGACGACGACACGCCCTTGTCGGAACTGCTTACCGACCGGCGCATCAACGCGGTGCTGGTCGGTCCCGGTAACGGCGTCGGCCAAACAACACAGGCCAACGCACTGCAGGCCCTAGAATCCAGTGCAGCTGTGGTCCTCGACGCCGATGCTCTGACAAGCTTCGAGAACAACCCGGACACTCTGTTTAAAGCCATCGCATCGGACGGCGATCGGTCCGTCATCCTCACGCCGCATGATGGCGAATTTCGCCGCTTGTTCAAAGAGATAGACGGCGAAAGAGAATCTTCACCTGAGGCGATTGGTGGTAAAATCGGTCAGGCCCTGGCCGCAGCGAAGCGATCCGGAGCCATTGTCATTTTGAAAGGCCCCGATACCGTTATTGCTGCGCCCGATGGCCGGGCCGCCATCAACGCGAATGCTCCGCCCTGGCTCGCAACCGCTGGGTCGGGAGATGTTCTCGCCGGGTTTGCCACTGGGTTGCTGTCCCAGGGAATGCCCGCTTTTGATGCCGCCTGCGCTGCCTGCTGGATCCATGGTGAAGCGGGAAATCTTTGCGGGCGCGGATTGATTGCTGAAGATTTGGCCGAAAAGACTCCCCGAATTTTGGCGTCCCTGGAGCGAGAATAAAGAGCCTGGCTAGCCGTTCAACAGAATGCGGCGCGCCTGATTTAAAAAAACGTCCAAATCTCGGTGAATTCGGCTGGTAAAATTCGAAGTCAGCGTGTTATAGAAACGCGCCCTGACCGATGATCGTCAGTTGGTGAATTTTCGGCGCGGGCGTGGTGGAATTGGTAGACACGCAAGATTTAGGTTCTTGTGGCGCAAGCCGTGGGGGTTCAAGTCCCTCCGCCCGCACCAGACAACGAGTTTCGGAAACGGCTGACCGACAATCGGTGAGCAGAAAAATACAGCTACAAAGGCAGAGCCGACATGGACGTCACGGAAACCCTATCCGAGGGATTGAAGCGCGAATTCAAGATAATCGTACCGGCGACCGATCTTGAAGTGCGCCTAGCAACCCGCCTTGGAGAATTGAAAGACCAGGTCCGCATCAACGGGTTTCGCCCGGGCAAGGTTCCGCTGTCGCATCTGCGCAAAATTTACGGGCGTTCGGTCATGGCCGAGATCGTCCAGCAGACCGTGTCGGAGACCAGCCAATCGGCGCTGGAAGAGCGCGAAATGCGGCCTGCATTTCAGCCTGATATCAAATTCGCCGAAAGCGAAGACGAGCTCGAAGAAGTAATGCAGGGCAAGTCCGACCTGGCTTACACGGTCTCGTTCGAAGTCATGCCTGACATTGAATTGACCGACCTGAGCAAGATCAAACTGACCCGCGAAGTGACCGAAATTCCGGACGAGGATGTGGAACAGGCGGTTCAGCGTCTCGCTGAGCAAAATCGTTCCTATACGTCGCGCGAGTCCGGCGCAAAGGCCGTGGGCGGCGACCGCGTGACGATCGACTATGAAGGCGCGATTGACGGCACCCCGTTCGAAGGCGGCTCCGGAGAAAACGTTTATCTGGTGATTGGATCGAACCAGTTCATTCCAGGCTTCGAGGAACAGCTGATTGGCACAAAGACCGGCACGGAGACCAAGGTCACCGTGACGTTCCCGGACGACTACCCGGCTGACCATCTGGCCGGCAAGAAAGCCGAGTTCGCGGTCAAGGTCCAGGACGTTGCCGAACCGGCGGCGGGTGAACTCGACGATGCCTTTGCCCAGTCGTTGGGGCTCGAATCCCTCGATAGCCTGAGGGACGCTGTGCGCCAGCAGATTTTGAGCGAACACGCGTCATTGTCGCGCCGCAAAATCAAACGCGTTTTGCTGGACCAGCTGGATAAGGCCCACGAGGTCGAGTTGCCTCCAACCCTGATCGAGCAGGAATTCGACTCGATCTGGTCGCAGCTCACAAACGATATGGAGCAGTCCAAAAAGTCCTTCGAGGACGAGGGAACGACCGAGGATGACGCCCGTGTCGAATACCGCGAAATAGCCGAGCGCCGTGTCCGTCTCGGCCTGGTGCTCGCCGAGATTGGCGACAAAAGCCAGGTCAAGGTTGAGGAAGAGGAAGTCACCCGCGCGCTCCAGGACCAGGTCCGCCAATTCCCGGGCCAGGAGCAACAGATCTACCAGTATTACAAGGACAATCCCCAGGCGATCGCAAGCCTCCGCGCGCCTATTTTTGAGGACAAGGTCGTCGATCATATCCTCGAACAGGCCGACGTGACCGACAAGACCGTGTCCCGCGAGGAATTGCTGCGCGACCCGGACGAAGAGCCGGCCAAGAAGAAGCCCGCCAAGAAGAAGGCGGCACCCAAGAAGGCGTCTGGCGCAGCTGAGACTAAAGCAAAACCGAAAAAAGCTGCGGCCAAGAAGGCACCTGCCAAGAAGGCAGCAGACAAGTCCTAGCGGGCAATTTTTACTGGGGCACTCCCCATTTCCGTGACGCCGAAAGTGCCTGCACGAGGGTTTTACACGCTTGTGGATTGGGGTTGGTGAAAACTGGCTCGGATATGCGGTTTAGAATCACCCTAAAGGGGTGGAATACAAAAAACTCTTGAAAAAACAAAATGCCGCGCCGATCAAAATCGATCAGCGCGGCATTTGTTTTATTCGCTTAACTGCTGGTTTTAAATCGCTAGGGAGGGTTAGCGAATGATCCCGGCAATGGCGAAATACTTGTGGGGCTCTCCAGCGGGACCTTTTCCTGTACCAGTCCAGTAGGTGTCGTTGTCGATTCGCTCGCCGACAGCCTGCTCTTTTGCAATGGCAAGGCCGTTTGCCGACAGCGGCAGGGTCAAGGCGTGCTGTACCGCATCGCGGGTCAGTCCCATGTCGTGGAGCATACGGTCGTCGTATTTCAAGAGGGTTACGAGACTGCGCCTGCGGCGGATATTTCTGAACAGGGTCTTGAAGCTTTCAATCCCGGATTCGATCATCTGGACCGCGTGATAAGTACCGTTCTGGACCCAAAGGGTGTAACCAAAGTTGCGCCCGGAAAGGGTTGCGTTGTTGGTGACAAAGTTCATGGCAATTCTCCTTTTCGGCCAGGCATCGCCTGGTCATTCTTGTGTTTGAATTAGGCTTGCGCCATTCGAAAGAATTCTAATTTTTTCGTGAATTCAGAATGTCTTTGCTGCAATGCAATATAGGGATTTTTATTGATAAGCCAAACGAAATATTTTAATATATTAAGACAAAAATATTGATCATTGAAATTCACCCGGATTTCCGGGATTTTCTGCGCACAAAGGATTAACGGTCATGCAAATTCTTTTGGAAACAGATGTCTTGCGGACCTTTTTATCAATCGCTGAGACCGGCAGTTTTTCTGCAGCCTCGATCGCGATTGGCCGCACGCCATCAGCGGTGAGCATGCAGATGAAGAAACTCGAGCAGCAGCTCAGCCGGGATTTGTTTGTGCGTGAGGGTAGGGGTGTGGTGCTGTCGTCAGACGGCGAAGAAATGGTCTCTTATGCCCGCCGTATATTGCGGATCAACGAGGAGGCGGTTGCCCATTTCACCCAACCACACCTGGAAGGCGCGGTCCGGATTGGCACCCCTGATGATTTTGCGACACGGTTTCTACCGATCGCGCTTGCAAAATTTGCCCGCACATATCCGCGGGTTCAAGTTGAAGTGGTGTGCGATCTCAGCGTCAATCTGATCCCGCTACTCGACAGGGGTAAATTGGAAATGACCCTGGTGTCGCAGACCGGCACGCTCACCCATGCGACCCGAGGCATCCCGGTCTGGCGCGAGCCGCTGGTTTGGGCGGAGCATGAAATCGGCCGGGCGGCGAGCGTGCGACCCCTGCCGCTGGCGCTCAGCCCGAGAAGGTGCGCATGGCGGGCGAGCGCGCTGCGCGCCTTGGACGAGGCGGATATCGAATACCGCATTGCGTATACAAGTACGCACCACGCGGCCCAACAGGCAGCGATTGTCGCCGATCTTGCGTTGGCACCGATGCCACAAAGCCTGATCGAACCGCCGCTCAAGTTTGTCGAAGCCGAAGAGGGGTTGCCGACATTGGAGGATTACGAAGTGCGGTTGTTGCGCGCAAGTCGACAGAAGGATCCGGTACTGGATACCCTCGCGGATCATATCGTTCAGAGTTTTACATATGCTGATGGGATGGGCTCCACACTGGCAGACACGGTTTCGCTTTCCAAATCAGGGGTGGCTTAGAAAAATCGTCAGTAAAATAGAGAAAGAATCACGATATATTGAACGGTAGCCGGGACTGGATTTGCTTGGATTCTCTGGCGAATCAACCCAATAAAAATTAGGGTGAATATGTGGCGGCGAGATTTATTTAGTTATCGTGCGAATCGTAATTTTGACAGAGGATGAGCCTTTTCATTCATCTGATTCTTTCCGTCACCTGTTTGAAATATTACCCAATGAATTCAATGTTGTTCTGACGGTTATTGCCGAATTTTCTCCCGACGGTCCCTCCGCTTCGCGTATAGCAACCAGTTTCAATATCATCCGCGTATTCGGGATGTTGCCTTTTTTGCACGCGGTTTGGCGCTATGCGCGCTTCGGTCGAGCGAAAACACGACAACTTGAAGCCCTGTTTCGTGAAAAAAAATCTGTGGTTGTAAGCGGTGTTCGGGACGTAAATGCCGAAGAAATATTGTCATCAATCCGCCAAGCCGAGCCTGATCTTATTGTCTCGGTTACGATGCACCACCTGTTCGGGCCCGAACTTTTGGGTCTGGCACCGTGCTTGAATTTGCATCTTTCGCTCCTGCCGAATCATCGGGGATTGATGCCAGTTTTCTGGGCATTGCACGCAGGGGATTCCGAGACCGGTGTTACCGTTCATATTGTTGATGAAAAAATCGACAATGGAGATATTTTGGTGCAGAAACGTGTGCCGATTCTTAGCCGAAGGTTGGATCCATTGTACCGGGAATTAAAGTTCGAAGGCATGGGGGCTTTGGCAAATGCGATCAGTCTTATATCCGGCAACGAAATTGTGAAAGAGACCAGGGACTTAAGCCGATCAGAAAACATTGCCGAGCGGTCGGCGCGCGGTGTACCCGAGCGAAAAGATGTGCGTAGTTTCCTGGCCTCCGGAAACCATCTGTTTTAGGTAAGCCATTCGACTGGTATTGACTAAAGAAACGGCCGGTCGGTGAGCGGGGCAAATGGACCTGATGGTTTTGGGTGTCCAAATTATTTTGTTGTTTCCTAAAGAGTTTATTGGCTATTTGGATCCCAAGTGATCCTGCATAAATATCGTGAACGAAGTACCTGAATTTGAAAAGGCAAGCGTGATGAGAGATCCTGTAGATACCTATACCAATGTCCTGGTGCCGATGGTTGTTGAACAATCCAGCCGTGGCGAGCGCGCGTACGACATTTATTCCCGGCTTCTGAAAGAGCGGATTATATTTGTAACCGGGCCGGTTGAGGACAATATGGCGGCAGTCATCTCAGCACAGCTTTTGTTTCTCGAAGCCGAGAATCCCAAACGCGATATCGCCATGTATATCAATTCGCCCGGCGGCGTCGTGACGTCAGGACTAGCGATCTACGATACGATGCAGTTTATCAAACCGGAAATCTCGACTTTGTGCATTGGGCAGGCGGCTTCGATGGGGTCCCTGCTGCTATGTGCCGGTGAAAAGGGAAAGCGGTTTGCCCTGCCAAATGCGCGGATCATGGTGCACCAGCCCTCCGGCGGGTTCCAGGGGCAGGTCTCCGACATCGAACGCCACGCCGAAGACATCGTCAAAATGAAACGAAGGCTGAACGAAATGTATGTGGGCCATACCGGTCAGGACTACGAACAGATTGAAAAGACCCTCGATCGTGATCATTTCATGACGGCGGACGAAGCCAAGGAATTCGGTTTGATCGACGAGGTCATTTCCAAACGAGAAGATTCTGCTCAGGAAAAGGAATAGTGGGTCAATCCGTTGACGGGTAGAGTCCCAAACGTGTCATTAATCAAATCTTGAACAATCGATCTCTAGCATGATTAATTGTCGTGTTTGTTGTTCACAGATGGAAAAATATGGTCCAGATTGCGGCCACATTTAGTTTGGATGTTGAGGTTAGAGCTTTAACACTTATCTAGTATGCTCATGACTCAATGAATGTGTAGTCGGCCTGCGGGCTTTGTCAGGGTAGAAATTGAAAGGGCCGCCAAGTCGGGTTTAGGTGTAACATGAGCAAATCAAGCGGAAGCGATTCAAAAAACACTCTCTATTGTTCTTTTTGCGGAAAGAGCCAGCACGAGGTGCGAAAGCTAATCGCGGGTCCAAGCGTATTCATCTGCGATGAATGCGTTGAACTGTGCATGGATATTATCCGCGAAGAGAACAAGAACGCCTACGTCAAATCCCGCGATGGCGTGCCGACGCCGTCGGATATCTGCGAAGTGCTGGATGATTACGTGATCGGCCAGAAGATTGCCAAGCGGGTCCTGTCGGTCGCCGTCCACAACCATTACAAGCGCCTCAATCACGCCTCCAAGAACAACGACGTCGAGTTGGCCAAATCCAATATCTTGCTGATCGGCCCGACCGGCTGCGGCAAGACGCTGCTGGCCCAGACCATGGCACGCATTCTCGATGTGCCGTTTACCATGGCCGACGCAACTACGCTGACGGAAGCCGGCTATGTGGGCGAGGATGTCGAGAACATCATTCTGAAATTATTGCAGTCCGCCGACTATAACGTGGAACGCGCCCAGCGCGGCATCGTCTATATCGATGAAGTCGACAAGATCAGCCGCAAGTCGGACAATCCCTCCATTACCCGCGACGTGTCGGGCGAGGGCGTCCAGCAGGCTTTGCTCAAGATCATGGAAGGCACGGTTGCAAGTGTGCCCCCGCAGGGTGGTCGCAAGCATCCCCAGCAGGAATTCCTGCAGGTGGACACCACCAATATCCTGTTTATCTGCGGCGGCGCCTTTGCCGGGCTGGAGAAAATCATATCCCAACGCCACAAGGGCACGTCGATCGGGTTTGGTGCCAAGGTACAGTCCCCGGACGAGCGCCGCACCGGCGAGGTCTTCAAGGAAGTGGAGCCGGAAGATCTGCTCCGCTTCGGTCTGATCCCCGAATTTGTCGGCCGTGTACCTGTGTTGGCAACTCTGGAAGATTTGGACGAAGACGCTCTGATCCGCATCCTGAACGAGCCGAAGAATGCTCTGGTCAAGCAATACCAGCGTCTATTCGAGATGGAGAATGTTCAGCTGACCTTCGCCGAAGAGGCACTGTCCTCAATTTCGAAAAAAGCTATCGAGCGCAAAACGGGCGCCCGTGGCCTGCGCTCGATCATGGAAGGCATTCTGCTGGATACCATGTATGATCTCCCCGCTATGGAAGGCGTGGAGGAAATCGTGATTTCCAGTGAAGTCGTCGATGGTGGTGCGCGCCCGCTGCAGATTTATGCGGACCGGGCTGACGAGGTCGAAACCAGCGCCTGAATGTCCTGATTGGCCTATCCAGGCCGGAATGTTTCAGTTGGTTTGTTGCGTTATTGTTGCGGATGAGCCCCGGCTTGCGTGGGTTGAAATAAATATCCGTCGATACCAAATACACGTATGACCGAGAGAGACAGCGTCGTAGGTATAAAATCCCCGACGCTGAAATTTTCACTCAAGCCGTTGTTCTGTTGCCTGTACTTAGTGTGGTGAAACGGTTTTTAGCCATGTATGATGGGTAAGAACCACGGGAATCACGCAGACTTTGCGCGACCGGCACCTTGCAGCTGATGAAAGACAAATATGACCGAGAATACCCCAGAACTGGTCGAAATTCCTGAAGGGCGCGGGACGTTCCCGGTATTGCCGCTTCGCGATATTGTGGTTTTCCCCCATATGATCGTGCCGCTGTTTGTCGGCCGGGAAAAGTCAATACTCGCGCTCGAAGAAGTCATGCAGACCAACAAGCAGATTGTTCTGGCCACCCAGAAGAATGCAAATGACGACGACCCAGTGATCGATGATATTTACAATGTGGGGGCGCTCGCAACCGTTCTCCAATTGCTGAAATTACCCGACGGGACCGTCAAGGTTCTGGTCGAGGGTCAGAGCCGCGCACGTATTCTCTCGTATACTGACCGCACCGATTATTTTGAAGCCAATGCGGAAATGGTCGAAGACGACGACCTCGACGAGATCGAGGTCGAGGCGATGGCCCGTTCCGTCACGGCTGAATTTGAAGGTTATGTGAAACTCAACAAAAAGGTTTCGCCCGAGGTATTGGGTTCGGTTACCCAGATCGAGGATTATTCAAAACTCGCCGACACCATCGCATCGCATCTCGCGGTCAAGATTTCCGAGAAGCAGGGTATTTTAGAATATACCAGCGTGATTGATCGTATGAAGCGCATTCTCGCGTTGATGGAAAGCGAAGTGAGCGTGCTGCAGGTCGAAAAGCGCATCCGTTCGCAGGTCAAGCGCCAGATGGAAAAAACCCAGCGCGAATATTATTTGAACGAACAGATGAAGGCGATCCAGAAAGAGCTTGGTGACACCGAGGACGGTGGCGACGAGATGAGTGAGCTCGAGGAAAAAATAACCAAGACCAAGCTCTCCAAGGAGGCCCGGGAAAAGGCCGATGCAGAGCTGAAAAAACTGCGCCAGATGAGCCCGATGTCGGCAGAGGCGACGGTTGTCCGCAATTACCTCGACTGGCTGCTTTCGATCCCGTGGGGCAAAAAGGGCAGGGTACGCAAGGACCTGAACGCCGCAGAAAAGATTCTCGATGCCGATCATTATGGCCTCGAAAAGGTCAAGGAGCGCATCCTTGAATATCTCGCGGTCCAGGCCCGCACAAACAAACTCAAAGGTCCGATCCTGTGCCTCGTCGGCCCGCCCGGCGTCGGTAAGACTTCGCTCGGCAAATCGATTGCCAGGGCGACCGGGCGTGATTTCGTTCGCATGTCGCTCGGCGGCGTGCGTGACGAAGCCGAAATTCGCGGTCACCGCCGTACCTATATCGGGTCCATGCCCGGCAAGATCATCCAGTCGATGAAGAAGGCGAAATCCGTAAACCCGCTGTTTCTGCTCGACGAGATCGACAAGATGGGTGCGGATTTCCGGGGCGACCCGTCGTCGGCCTTGCTTGAGGTACTCGATCCGGAACAGAATGGCACCTTCAATGACCATTATTTGGAGGTCGAATACGATCTCTCCAACGTCATGTTCGTGACCACGGCGAATACCCTGAATATCCCGCCACCGCTCATGGACCGTATGGAGATCATTCGGCTGTCGGGCTATACCGAGTTGGAAAAAGTCCAGATCGCCCGCCGCCATCTGATCCCCAAAACGCTCAAGGAGCATGGCCTGAAATCGAGCGAATTGACGCTCCCAGAAGACGCACTTCTGACTATCATCCAGCGCTACACGCGGGAGGCAGGTGTCAGAAATCTGGAACGCGAAATCGCGCGGCTTGCACGAAAATCCGTCAAAGAGCTCCTTACCAGCAAGAGGAAAACCATCAAGGTCACGCCCAAGGTTCTTGACGATTTTCTTGGCGTACCGAAGTTTCGCCACGGCGAAGTCGAACAGGAAAATCAGGTGGGTGTCGTCACCGGCCTGGCTTGGACAGAGTTCGGCGGCGAACTGCTGACCATCGAAGGTGTCATGATGCCTGGCAAGGGCAAAATGACCGTGACCGGCAATTTGCGCGATGTCATGAAAGAATCGATTTCAGCCGCAAATGCTTATGTTCGCTCTAGATCAATAGAATTTGGCGTCGAGCCACCCCTTTTTGAGCGTACCGATTTCCACGTCCATGTGCCTGAGGGGGCAACACCGAAAGACGGTCCATCCGCCGGGGTCGGCATGGTGACCGCAATTGTTTCGGTAATCACCGGGATTCCCGTTCGACGCGACGTCGCGATGACGGGCGAAATCACTTTGCGCGGGCGAATTTTACCCATTGGCGGCCTGAAAGAGAAGATGTTGGCGGCCCTGCGCGGCGGCATCAAGAAGGTCCTCATTCCGGATGAAAATGTGAAGGATTTGGCGGAAATACCTGAAGAGATTAAGAATTCTCTTGAAATCGTTCCGGTTTCCGATGTCGGTGAAGTACTCGTCCACGCGTTGGAACGCGAACTGGTGCCGATCGAATGGAATCCTGAACCGATAAAGGATGCCGGCATCGTCAAGGACGACAAAGAGTCGAACATCACCGCGCATTAAGCGCAAGCGTATCGCGCAAATTCAGGGGCGGTCCGAAGCGGGCCGCCCTTTTCTTTATGGATATGGTGTTGATGGGTTTTGGACTGACCGTGTAAAAAAGTGTTGCATTTCCGCCGTTTTTTTAGTGAGCATGGGTCATAGTTAGTCGCGTACGATTCGTTTTTCAATAACCAGACAAGAGGTGAACCTCGTGAATAAGAATGACCTGATTGCCCGAGTTGCCGACAAAGCGGGAATGTCAAAATCGTCGGCACAGGACGCAGTCGACGCGACCTTTGGCGAGATCGAGACAGCTCTTAGCGGCGGCGATGACGTACGTATCGTGGGTTTTGGCAATTTTGCTGTGACCCATCGTTCAGCTTCAACCGGACGCAACCCGCGCACGGGCGAGCCGATCCAGATTCCGGCCTCGAAGATTCCAAAATTCAAGGCAGGCAAGGCGCTGAAAGTAGCCGTCAATAGCTAACTGTTTCGTCCGGCATGTCCGGCCGATTTGCCGTTTATGGATCGGGCCCCGCCTTGCGGGGCCTTTTTCTTGGGAGCGGCATAGTCTTCCCCGGAACATTGTTTCCTGGTCACATTCTAAATCGCCGCATTGAAGGACTTGCATTCATGACGGCAAGAACGTACATCCCGATCTGATCTGGATGGTGTGGGAAATTTTCGCCGTGCGCCAGGACAGGGCGGTTAGCTCAGTTGGTAGAGCGCCACGTTTACACCGTGGATGTCGGGAGTTCGAGCCTCTCACCGCCCACCAGGCCCTGCACTGGGCAGTACCTGCAAGTCCAATATTCGATCAATCGCAGCTGCCAAACCTGTCCTGTTGCAGCCCCAGGCATTTGCCTGCTTGACTTGCAAATAGGGCTGCCCTAAGTCTCCGCACTTAGTCGCATGATGCGCAACCCCAGGGGGTGTAGCTCAGTTGGTTAGAGCGCTGGCCTGTCACGCCAGAGGCCGCGGGTTCGAGTCCCGTCACTCCCGCCACTTATTCTCCGGAATCGTAGCTGTCGGATAAGCCGCAAAAGCTTGTACCCAGACACAACCCGACACCTATTGCGTGGGCCAGCTTCCACAACAACAATTGTAATTTCCCCCAATAAACAGCCTTGCTTCGCCTTGCCTAGAATCATACCGTGGTTTAAGTGCAGGAAGCGGGTTTTGAAGCCGATCAGGGGTTGGCGCACATGCAAGAACTATTGATGCAATATCTGCCGATCGCGATTTTTATCGGCGTTGCAGGTGTTATAGCTTTGGTCCTGATGGCGGCGCCCTTCATTGTGGCCCACAAGAACCCCGATCCCGAAAAATTGTCGGCCTACGAATGCGGGTTCAATCCGTTTGACGACGCGCGCATGAAGTTTGACGTGCGTTTTTATCTGGTTGCGATCCTGTTTATTATATTCGATCTGGAAGTCGCGTTCCTGTTTCCCTGGGCGGTGGCGTTCAAGGAAGTTGGATGGTTCGGTTTCTGGTCGATGATGGTCTTCCTCGGTATCCTCACGATCGGCTTTGCCTATGAATGGCGGAAGGGGGCTCTGGAATGGGATTAGACGATTCCATGATCGCGCCTGCGCCAAAGGGACTGATTGATCCTAGAACCGGCGAACCGGTCGGCACGGAGAGTGCCTATTTCACGGATATCAATGCTGAACTGGCGGACAAGGGGTTTCTGGTCACAGCCACCGATGACCTGATCAACTGGGCGCGCACCGGCTCGCTGATGTGGATGACATTCGGGCTTGCCTGCTGCGCCGTTGAGATGATGCAGGCTTCGATGCCGCGTTACGATGTCGAGCGGTTCGGGTTTGCTCCGCGCGGCAGCCCGCGCCAGTCCGACGTCATGATTGTAGCCGGTACCCTCACAAACAAGATGGCGCCCGCGCTGCGCAAGGTCTACGACCAGATGCCCGAGCCGCGCTATGTCATTTCCATGGGAAGCTGCGCCAATGGCGGCGGCTATTATCACTATTCGTATTCGGTGGTGCGTGGTTGCGACCGGATCGTACCTGTAGATATTTATGTGCCGGGCTGCCCGCCAACTGCGGAAGCTCTTGTGTACGGCATTTTGCTACTGCAAAAGAAAATCCGCCGCACCGGCACGATCGAGAGATAGAGCAAAACGGACCTGACCCATGGATGAAGTTTTGCAGGAACTGAAACAGCATCTCGATGAAAAGCTTGCCAGTGAGATGCTGTCTTGCACAATTGCTGTCGGGGAATTGAACCTCGAAATTCCCGCCGATCAGGTCGTGCGGGTCATGAAATTCCTGCGCGAAGATTCCCAGTGCCGCTTTGTCTGCCTGATTGATATTTGTGGTGTTGATTATCCGGCCCGCGAGAAACGCTTCGACGTGGTTTACCACCTGTTGTCACCGCGCCAGAACCACCGCATTCGGGTGCTGATCGCGACCGATGAAGTCACCCCGGTGCCAAGCCTGGTGTCGGTATATCCTGCTGCCGAATGGTTCGAGCGCGAAGCTTACGACATGTACGGGATATTGTTTTCAGACCATCCGGACCTGCGTCGTCTGCTGACCGACTACGGCTTTGACGGCCACCCATTGCGCAAAGATTTCCCGGTCACGGGTTTTGTTGAAGTGCGCTATGACGATGAACAAAGCCGTGTCGTGTATGAGCCAGTCCAGCTGAACCAGGAAATGCGCAATTTCGATTTTATGAGCCCCTGGGAGGGTCCTGACTACCAGATCCCCGGAGACGAGAAGGCAAGCGAATGAAAGGCACGCTGAAAGTCGGCGAGACATTCGCCTTTTCCTATCCTATCACTGACGCAAGGACTGTGCCGGCGCTGTTTCCAGATGCACCTGAATTTCAGGTCATGCCAGAAGTCTTGGCGACAGGATACATGGTCGGGTTGCTGGAATGGACATGCGTCCAGTTGCTCAACCCCCATCTTGAAGAGGGTGAGGGCAGCCTTGGTGTCCATGTTGATTTTTCACACGTGGCGGCTACCCCGCCCGGCCTCACCGTCGACGTCAAAGCTGAATGTATCAGCATTGACGGCAACAGGATCGGGTTCCGGGTGCAGGCCCATGATAATCACGATTTGATCAGCGAAGGTAATCACGAACGTTTTGTTGTTGACTGGGCAAAGTTCAACCTAAAAGTGGCAGAGAAAGCGGCCGCGGTTTCCCCCGCCGCCATGCAAGGATGAGTAGGTAAATTGGCCGAAACCGACATCCGCAATTTCTCGATTAATTTCGGGCCCCAGCATCCGGCGGCCCACGGTGTGCTGCGCCTGCTGCTGGAGCTTGACGGCGAAGTGGTCGAGCGCGTTGACCCTCATATAGGGTTGCTCCATCGCGGCACCGAAAAACTGATCGAGCAAAAAACCTATCTGCAGGCTGTTCCTTATTTCGACCGTCTCGATTATGTCGCGCCCATGAACCAGGAGCACGCATACGCGCTTAGCGTCGAAAAGCTGCTGGACATCAAAGTCCCCATGCGCGGCCAACTGATCCGCGTGCTCTATTCCGAGATCGGCCGGATCCTGTCCCATCTCCTCAACGTGACCACCCAGGCGATGGATGTGGGCGCGCTAACGCCGCCGCTCTGGGGCTTTGAAGAGCGCGAAAAGCTGATGGTGTTTTACGAGCGCGCCTCGGGGTCGCGGATGCATTCCGCTTATATACGCCCCGGCGGAGTGCACCAGGATTTGCCCCAGGCACTGCTGGATGATATCGGCGAATTTTGCGATCCGTTTCTCAAAGTCTGTGACGATCTCGAAGGGTTGCTCACCAACAACCGGATTTTCAAACAGCGCAACGTGGATATCGCGATCCTCGATATCAACGATGCCTGGGCCTGGGGATTTTCAGGCGTTATGGTGCGCGGTTCTGGAGCCGCGTGGGACCTGCGCCGTTCACAACCATACGAATGCTACAGCGATCTGGATTTCGAAATTCCGGTCGGCAAGAACGGCGATTGCTACGACCGCTACCTGATCCGCATGGAAGAAATGCGCCAGTCGGTGAGGATCATGCGCCAGTGCCTCGAAAAACTGAACGGGGCTGAGGGCAAGACGGATATCTCCAATACCGACGGCAAGATTGTTCCCCCGAAACGCGGCGACATGAAAAAATCCATGGAAGCGCTGATCCATCACTTCAAACTCTATACCGAGGGTTACCACGTACCGGCCGGCGAGGTGTACGCCGCCGTCGAAGCACCGAAGGGTGAGTTTGGCGTTTATCTGGTGTCAGACGGTTCAAACAAACCTTACCGCTGCCGTATCCGCGCTCCCGGATTTGCCCACCTTCAGGGCATGGATTTCCTTTGCAAGGGTCACATGCTGGCGGACGTCTCCGCGATCCTCGGGTCGCTGGATATCGTATTCGGTGAGGTGGACCGATGAGTGTACGTCGCCTTGATCCTGTCCAGCCAAAGAATTTCGAATTCACCCGGCAGAATCTTAGTTGGGCCAAGGGACAGCTCAAAAAATACCCGGATGACAAACAGGCCAGTGCCATTATCCCGCTACTCTGGAAAGCCCAGGAGCAGCACGACGGCTGGCTGCCGGAACCGGCCATCCGGCGTATCGCCGATATGCTCGACATGCCCTATATCCGGGCGCTGGAGGTGGCGACCTTCTACACAATGTTCAATCTCTCGCCGGTTGGTGAATTCTTCGTCCAACTCTGCGGTACGACGCCCTGCATGCTATGCGGTTCGGGCGACCTGATCGACGTCTGCAAGCGGGTGATTGGCTCGGAAAACACGGTCACCGAAGACGGCAAGTTATCCTGGAAAGAGGTCGAGTGCCTTGGCGCCTGCGTTAACGCCCCAATGGCCCAGATCAACATGGATTATTTCGAGGACCTGACCCCGGAAAAATTCGAACAGATATTGGCCGATCTGCGCGCTGGAAAAACGGTCAAGCCGGGACCCCAGAATGGCCGCCACGCGTCGGAACCCCTTGGCGGGCTCACCTCACTGACCGACCCGGCGCTGTATAACGGCAAGGGCCGCAGCAGCAAGGCTGCCGCCAAACCGAAACGCGCGTCCGCAGCCGCCAAAGCGAAAGCGGCAATAGCCGCCTCGACGGGCAAGCAGGCCGCGCCAAAATTGATGAAAGCGCCGCGAAAGGGCGGCGCCGATCGGCTCACAATGATTTCTGGTGTGGGGCCAAAAATCGAGGGCATCCTTCACACACTGGGCATTTTCCATTTCGACCAGGTGGCGTCGTGGAAACGCGCCGAAGTGGCCTGGGTCGATGACCAATTGAAATTCAAGGGCCGGATCGATCGGGAAAACTGGATCAAGCAGGCCAAGGCCCTCGCCAAGGGCGGGGAAGCCGAATACATAAAAGTTTTTGGCAAGAAACCGCGATGAACAGGTTGGGTGACATAGAATGATGAGCCGGATCAAGTCCATGTCACTGTGCGGACAGATGAGCGCGATTACATTCATCATTGCGCTCAGCGCTGCACTTGGCGTTGCCGCCTACACCGGCGACAGCGCCGGCCTGAAACTCGCGGGGGCAATTGTCCTTGTCGGCGTCGTTACCCTGTTACTCGAACTGTTCGGGCCTAAGCCCCCTTGTCCGGTTAGCGAAGATACGGAGCAAAACAATGCTCGCTGATAAAGATCGTATTTTCACAAATCTCTATGGGTTGCACGATCCAGGTCTCAAGGCCGCGATGATGCGCGGTACCTGGGATGGCACCAAGAAGTTGATCGATATGGGGCCTGATTCAATCGTCGACCAGATCAAGGAATCAGGACTTCGCGGCCGGGGCGGCGCGGGTTTCCCGACCGGACTGAAATGGTCGTTCATGCCCAAGGAATCCGATGGCCGGCCGAACTATCTGGTGGTCAACGCGGATGAATCCGAGCCCGGAACCTGCAAAGACCGGGATGTCATGCGTCACGACCCGCATATCCTGATCGAGGGCTGTCTGATCGCCTCATTCGCGATGCGCGCGCACGCCTGTTACATCTATATCCGCGGTGAATTCATCCGCGAGCGCGAAGCCCTGCAGCGCGCCATCGATGAGGCCTATGACGCCAAACTGATCGGCAAGAATAATAAGCACGGCTGGGATTTCGATCTCTATCTGCACCACGGTGCGGGCGCTTATATTTGCGGCGAGGAAACGGCATTGCTGGAATCCCTCGAAGGCAAGAAAGGCATGCCGCGCCTGAAGCCGCCATTCCCGGCCAACGTTGGCCTCTACGGCGCACCGACCACCGTCAATAATGTGGAATCGATTGCGGTTACCCCGACTATTCTGCGGCGCGGCGCGGGCTGGTTCGCGGGTCTTGGCCGTCCCAACAATGTGGGGACCAAGCTGTTCTGCATTTCCGGCCACGTCAATCAGCGCTGCAATGTGGAAGAGGAAATGGGTATCACGCTTCGCGAGTTGCTTGAAAAACACGCCGGTGGCGTGCGCGGCGGCTGGGACAATCTGATGGCTGTAATCCCGGGCGGCTCGTCCGTACCGTGCCTGCCGGGGGACGTTTGTGGCGATCTCCATATGGATTTCGATTCTTTGCGGGAAATGCGTTCAGGTCTCGGCACCGCAGCCGTTATCGTGATGGACAAGTCCACCGATATTGTCAGGGCGGTTGCCCGTCTGGCCCGGTTTTACAAACACGAGAGTTGCGGCCAGTGCACGCCCTGCCGTGAAGGCACCGGATGGATGTGGCGGGTTCTGACGCGGATGGCCGAGGGGCGCGCCGAAAAACGCGAAATCGACATGCTTCTGGAGGTCACCACGCAAGTTGAGGGCCACACCATTTGCGCACTCGGTGATGCAGCAGCCTGGCCGGTTCAGGGACTTATTCGCCATTTTCGCCATGAGATCGAGGCGCGTATCGACGCCTACGCCGCCAACCCGGACCATGATGGTGCGGTCACCATGCAGGCGGCGGAGTAGGGTCGTGAAAAAGCATCTCGCCCAGTTGAACATCGCCCGCCTGCGCCACGATATGGAGGACCCGCGCGTCGCTGGTTTCGTGAACAATCTCGACCGGATAAACGCGGTTGCTGAGCGCTCGGATGGTTTTGTCTGGCGCCTCAAGGATGAATCGGGCAATGCAACCGGGATCCACGCATACGACGATCCGCGTATGATCGTAAATATAAGCGTCTGGGAAAGCCCTGAGCAGTTGGAGAAATTTGTCTGGCAGACGGTTCACAAAAAGGTCTACCAGCGCAAGCACGAATGGATGGAATTGTTGGACGGAATGTATTTTGCAATGTGGTGGGTCGATCCGGGTTGCGAACCGAGCGTCGCGGAGGCGTCGGCCCGGCTAGATCATTTGAACGAGAACGGACCATCTGAATATGCCTTTGGCTGGGAGAGCCTGCCGCAGGTCCAGATGTGGAAAGAGGCCCGCTGCGCATAAGACCGTGGAACGGGGAATTAACGGGGTGAGGGCTCAATGCCGACACTGAATGTAAACGGTAATGTCATCGAGGTGCCGGACGGCATCACGCTGCTGCAGGCGTGTGAGATGGCGGGCGCGGAAATCCCGCGATTCTGCTATCACGAACGCCTGTCGATCGCGGGCAATTGCCGGATGTGTCTGGTGGAATGGGTCGGAGCGCCGAAGCCACAGGCCTCCTGTGCACTGTCTGTCAATGACCTGCGCCCGAACCGTGATGGCTCGCCTGCCGAAATCCAGACCAATTCCGAAATTGTCCGCAAGGCCCGCGAAGGGGTCATAGAATTCCTGCTGATCAATCACCCGCTCGACTGCCCGATCTGCGATCAGGGCGGCGAATGCGATTTGCAAGACCAGGCTATGTCGTACGGTGTCGACGCGTCGCGCTATGCCGAGAACAAGCGTGCGGTGGATGAAAAGGATATCGGCGCGCTGGTCCAGACCACCATGACACGTTGTATCCACTGCACCCGCTGCATCCGGTTTGTGACCGAAGTGGCAGGCGTTCCCGAACTTGGCGCAACCGGGCGTGGCGAGGATATGGAAATCACGACGTATCTGGAAAAAGCCATGTCGTCCGAATTGCAGGGCAACGTCATTGATCTTTGTCCCGTGGGTGCACTGACGTCAAAACCCTACGCCTTCAGCGCCCGACCGTGGGAGTTGCACAAAACCGAGACCATCGACGTGATGGACGCGGTCGGCAGCAATATCCGTATCGATACACGCGGCCGCGAAGTGATGCGGGTCATGCCGTGTCTGCATGAAGACGTGAATGAGGAATGGATTTCCGACAAAAGCCGGTTCATCTGGGACGGGCTGCGCACCCAACGGCTCGATCAGCCGTATATCCGCAAGGACGGCAAGCTGGAACCGGCCTCCTGGAGCGCGGCGTTCGCCGCAATTGCCTCCGCTGCCGCAAAATCAAGCCCGCAGAAAATGGCGGCCATTGCAGGCGATCTGGCTGCCGCCGAAGAAATGTTCGCGCTTAAATGCCTGATGGACAGTCTCGGCGTTGCTCATATCGATTGCCGTCAGGATGGCGCACAACTTGACCCGGCATTGGGACGCGGGAGCTATATTTTCAATTCCACGATTGCCGGAATCGAAGATGCCGATGCGCTGCTGCTGATCGGATGCAACCCGCGCGAGGAAGCCGCTATTATCAACGCGCGGATCCGTAAGCGCTGGAGGCGCGGGAATTTCCCCATTGGCGCGATTGGTGGTCTGAAAGATGGCGCCAACACAGATTTGACGTATGAATACGAATATCTGGGTGCCGGTCCCGAAACCCTGTCGGAAGTCAGGTCCGGCAAGCATTCCTTCTTCAAGCAGTTGAAGTCCGCCACCAAGCCGTTGATCATTGTCGGGCAGGGCGCGTTGGCACGAAAAGATGGTGCTACGGTTCTAAGTGCCGCTGCCACCTTGGCGGTTACCTGCAAGGCGGTGACTGCGGACTGGAACGGGTTCAACGTGTTGCATACAGCAGCAAGCCGCGTGGCCGGTCTTGATCTAGGCTTTGTGCCGGGGCCGACCGGGCGCGACGTGGAATCGATTGTTAGAGGCGCCAAGGCCAGTGAAGTCGATTTCGTCTATCTGCTCGGTGCCGACGAAATACCAGGCGAGCAATTCGGCAAGGCTTTTGTCGTTTACCAGGGCACCCACGGCGATCAGGGCGCGCACCGCGCCGACGTTATCCTGCCCGGGGCGGCCTATTCCGAGAAAAGCGGCATCTATGTGAATACCGAAGGCCGTGCTCAAATGGCCTATCGTGGTGCATTCCCGCCAGGCGATGCACGCGAAGATTGGGCCATCCTGCGCGCTCTATCAGACGTCCTGGGCGCGAAATTACCGTTCGATAGCCTCGATCAATTACGCGCTGCGATGTTTGAAGCGGTGCCCCATTTTGCCAATATCAACGGGATCGAAGCCGGCTTGCCCGAGGATATCGGGCGGGTCGCCAAAGTCGGCGGCAGGTTGGGTAAGGATCCGTTTGAAGGTGCGGTTAAAGATTATTACCTCACCAATCCGATCGCGCGGGCGAGCAGGATTATGGCCGGGCAAAGTCAGGCCGCCAAATCGCACCTTGGGGAGGCTACCGGAACCGATGGCTGAGTTCTTCGCCATTTACGTTTGGCCGGCCCTGATCATTGCAGGGCAAAGCGTTCTGCTGATGGCGGTATTGCTGGTCATCATCGCGTTCCTGCTCTATGCCGACCGTAAAATCTGGGCCGCTGTCCAGATGCGCCGGGGCCCGAATGTGGTTGGCCCCTTCGGCCTTCTGCAATCGTTCGCCGATTTCATCAAATTTATCTGCAAGGAACCTGTGATCCCGTCCGCCGCCAACAAAGGCGTGTTCCTGCTGGCGCCGATCGTTACAACACTGCTTGCCTTGTCGGCCTGGGCCGTGATGCCGCTGGGCAAATGGATCGACGGGACCACGCTCGTTGTCGCCGATATAAATGTCGGCATCCTCTATATATTTGCGATTTCGTCGCTCGGCGTGTACGGCGTGATTATGGGTGGATGGGCGTCCAATTCGAAATACGCCTTTCTCGGCGCGCTCCGCTCGGCGGCGCAAATGGTTTCATACGAGGTTTCGATTGGCTTCGTGATTATCACAGTTCTCCTATGCGTTGGGTCGCTCAATCTGACCGATATTGTCGCCGCCCAGGAATCCGGCCTTGCAAGCCGGCTCGGGATCCCCTGGGCGAGTTTTCTGAACTGGTTCTGGCTGCCGCTTTTTCCGATGTTCGTCGTGTTTTTTATCTCGGCGCTGGCCGAGACCAACCGTCCGCCATTCGATCTGCCTGAAGCGGAATCGGAACTGGTGGCAGGCTTCATGGTTGAATATTCCTCGACCCCGTATCTCTTGTTCATGCTCGGTGAATATGTCGCCATCGTGCTGATGTGCGCCTTGATCACAACACTCTTTTTGGGTGGCTGGATGGCACCACTCGATATCCCGCCATTCACCTGGGTGCCCGGCCTGTTCTGGTTCATCCTCAAAGTCTGTTTTGTCTTCTTCATGATCTCAATGGTGAAGGCGATGGTGCCACGCTACCGCTACGATCAACTGATGCGCCTGGGGTGGAAAGTGTTTCTGCCGCTTTCATTATTCATGGTGGCCGCCGTTGCTTTTGTATTGCAAATAATGGGGTGGGCTCCATGATGCAGCAATTGTTCGGAAGCTACGCTTTTGCCGGGGGGACGATCTTCCTGATCCTCGGGATCGTTGATTATGCGCTGGTGGTGTACTTCATGTTCCCGCGGATCGAGGCCGCCAAACAGGCACGCATCGATGCCGGCGATACTGAATTAGCAAATATGAACTCGATCGAGACAATCCGTCTTATTCTGATGGTGATGTGCTTCATTGTTTTTCCCTTTGTTGGGTACTGGCTTGGGCCGCAATTGCTGCCCGCGCTCGGCTTATAGGAGGCGATCATGAGATTTGGTCAGGCAATCAATGCTTTGTTTCTCAAAGAGTTCGTCTCCGCGTTCTTCCTCGCGATGCGCTATTTCTTTGCACCCAAGGCGACCATCAATTACCCCTTCGAGAAGGGCCCGATCAGTCCGCGTTTCCGGGGCGAGCATGCCCTTCGCCGTTACCCCAATGGCGAAGAACGGTGCATCGCCTGCAAGCTGTGTGAGGCGATCTGCCCGGCCCAGGCCATCACGATCGAGGCCGGACCGCGCGGCAATGACGGGACCCGGCGCACCACCCGATACGACATCGACATGGTCAAATGCATCTATTGCGGATTTTGTCAGGAGGCCTGTCCCGTCGATGCCATTGTGGAAGGACCGAATTTCGAATTCGCGGTCGAGACCCGCGAGGAACTTTATTACGACAAATCCCGTCTGCTCGACAACGGAGACAGGTGGGAGCGGGAATTGGCGCAGAATATTGCAGCGGACGGACCCTATCGCTAGGCGGTGCCTGGCGGCGGATAAATTGTAAAGGTGACGGAACATTGGATTTGTCGAAAACCGCATTGTTGATCATCGACGTGCAGATGGCGTTTGTTCATCGCGCTGCCGGGGGCGTTGCCCGTTCAACACCGGATGCGGAAGAAAATATCGCAGAGATCCTGGCCGCATTTCGCGCTGCTGATCTGAAAATCTGCCATGTCCATCATCACTCTCGCGTTGAGGGATCGCCCTTTATTGCGGGATTGCCGGGTGCCGTGGTGCAGGGGTTTGTCGCACCGCGCGGGGGCGAAGCCGTTTACATCAAACATGAAAACAGCGCATTCATTGAAACCAGCCTGGAAGCAGACCTGCGCAGACAGGGCATCTGCCATTTGGTCATGTGCGGCGCGACCGCAAATCATTGCGTTGAAACATCAACCCGCATGGCAGGCAACCTCGGCTTCGATACCTATTTCCTGTCCGACGGCGTCTGGGCATATGGCGAGACAGGGCCTGACGGCGTATCCCACAGCGCGGAGGAAGTGCATTCAATGACGCTCGCCAATTTGCATGGCGAATTCGCGACAATTGTAACGACAGGCGACGTTCTGGCCCGGGTGCACAAATTCGAGAGTTTGGAACATGTTTGACCGGTTGAACACAGGGGCTGCAAGATGACAGTAGCCTCGCTGTTTTTCTATCTGTTTTCCGTGGTCCTGGTAGGCGCCGCTTTCATGGTGATTTCGGCGCGCAATCCGGTGCACGCGGTTCTGTTCCTGATCCTCGCCTTTTTCAATGCCGCTGGGCTGTTCCTGTTATTGGGGGCCGAATTTCTCGCCATGATCCTGGTGATCGTCTATGTGGGCGCGGTCGCGGTGTTATTCCTGTTTGTCGTAATGATGTTGGACGTTGATTTTACTGAATTAAAACAAGGCTTTCTGCAATATCTGCCGATCGGTGGGTTGATCGGCATCCTGCTCTTTATCGAACTGGTGATGGTGCTTGGCGCCTGGACCATCGCACCTGAGATCGTCAGGGTCGTCGATGCACCGGTGATCGCGGGCATCGAGAATACCGAGGCCATCGGGCGGTTGATGTACACGAAATATGTCTACCTGTTCCAGGCTGCGGGCATGGTGCTGTTGGTCGCCATGATCGGCGCGATCGTTTTGACCCTGCACCACAAGCCGAATGTCAAGCGACAGAATATTTCAGACCAGGTGGCGCGGGATCCAAAGACGGCGGTTGAGCTGAAAGATATCAAACCGGGGCAGGGGGTCTGATGATGGCAATTGGTCTCGGACATTACCTGACGGTCGCCGCCCTGCTGTTTACGCTGGGAATTTTCGGAATATTCCTGAACCGCCGGAATGTCATCGTCATCCTGATGTCGATCGAATTGATGCTGCTGGCAGTGAACATCAATCTGGTTGCCTTCTCATCATTCCTTGGCGATCTGACCGGTCAGATTTTCGCGCTCCTGGTGTTGACAGTTGCCGCCGGCGAAGCCTCCATCGGGCTTGCCATCCTTGTGGTTTATTTCCGCAACCGCGGGTCAATTGAGGTCGAAGACATATCCAGGATGCGGGGGTAAGCGGCCATGTATAGCGCAATTGTTTTCCTGCCGCTCTTCGGCGCGCTCATTGCAGGCTTTTTGGGCCGGGCTATCGGCGCACGAGCGTCCGAATTAGTCACGTGCGGCCTGTTGACCATTTCCGCCATCTTGTCCTGGGTTGCATTTTACCAGGTCGGGCTGGGCGGCGATGCCCCGGGCGATATCCATGTGCTGACCTGGTTAAATTCGGGCATGCTGCAAATCGACTGGGCGTTTAAAATAGATACCCTGACGGTGGTCATGCTGGTTGTTGTGAACACGGTATCCTGCCTCGTTCACTGGTATTCGATTGGCTATATGAGCCACGATCCCCATCGCCCAAGATTCTTTGCCTATCTGTCGTTTTTCACCTTCGCGATGCTGATGCTGGTGACCGCGAACAACCTGCTTCAAATGTTCTTTGGCTGGGAAGGCGTCGGGCTGGCCTCCTACCTGTTGATAGGCTTCTGGTACACCCGCCCGGCGGCGAACGCGGCGGCCATCAAAGCCTTTATCGTCAACCGCATCGGTGATTTCGGGTTTGCGATCGGGATCTTCGCGGTGTTCATGATTTTTGGCTCGATCGATCTGGAAACGATCTTCGCCAATACCGAAGAAGTCGCTGGCCAGACGTTCATGTTCCTGTCGTGGGAGGTCGATATCCTGACCACGATCTGCCTGCTATTGTTCATGGGCGCGATGGGCAAATCGGCACAATTCCTGCTGCATACCTGGCTGCCCGACGCGATGGAGGGACCAACCCCGGTATCCGCCCTGATCCATGCGGCGACCATGGTGACAGCCGGCGTGTTCATGGTTGCCCGCCTGTCACCAGTCTTCGAGCAGGCCCCGATCGCCATGGACGTCGTTGCCATTGTCGGCGCAACAACGGCATTTTTCGCGGCGACCGTCGGGTTGGTGCAGAACGACATCAAGCGGGTGATTGCCTATTCCACATGCTCGCAACTCGGATACATGTTCGTTGCACTCGGCATGGGCGCGTTCGGCGCTGGGATATTCCACCTCTTTACCCACGCCTTCTTCAAGGCGCTGCTGTTCCTCGGGTCCGGTTCGGTGATCCACGCCATGTCGGATGAACAGGATATGCGGCATATGGGGGGGCTGCGTAAATTGATACCCGTCACCTACCTGATGATGGTAATCGGGACCCTGGCCCTGACCGGGTTCCCTTTCACGGCAGGGTATTTCTCCAAGGACGCGATCATCGAATCTGCCTTTGCAGGAAATTCGGGTGTAGGCACGTACGCCTTTTACATGACAGTCATTGCCGCTCTGTTCACGTCATTCTATTCATGGCGTTTAATATTCATGACCTTCCACGGGCGACCGCGGGCGGAGGCAGAAACCCTCAGCCACGTCCATGAATCCCCGCTCACGATGCTTGTCCCCTTATTCATCCTTGCGGGCGGCGCGTTGTTTGCGGGGTACATTTTCTACAACCAGTTCATCGGTGCGGGGATCGAGGATTTCTGGCGCGGTTCACTCGCTGATTTTGGCGGCGAATTCATTCTCGAAAAGATGCATGGCCTGCCTGCCTGGGTGCCCTGGATGCCGACGGTCATGATGGCCGCAGGTGCGTTTCTTGCCTGGCTGTTCTACATCCGTAATCCGTCTATCCCGGCGGCGCTCGCCGCTCAGCACCAGCCGCTTTACCAGTTCCTGCTCAACAAATGGTATTTCGACGAATTGTACGATTTCCTGTTTGTCCGGCCTGCCAAACGGCTCGGATACTTCCTTTGGAAACGCGGCGACGGGTGGGTGATTGACGGCTTTGGTCCGGACGGTATTTCAGCCCGTGTGCTCGATGTAACCCGCAACGTTGTCCGCCTTCAGTCCGGGTTTCTATATCACTATGCCTTTGCGATGATGATTGGAGTAGCTGCCCTGATCACCTGGTACATGTTCTGGGGGAGCGCGCACTGATGAGTGGAATGCCCATCCTTTCCATTGTGACCTGGTTGCCGGTGCTTGGCGCGCTGTTTGTATTGTCTATCCGTGGGGACAGCGAATTTGCGGCGCAAAACGCCCGCCGGGTCGCGCTTTGGACCACGACCATCACCTTCGCTTTATCGCTTCTGCTGTGGACCGAGTTCGATACCAGCAGCGCCGGGTTTCAGTTCGTCGAACGCGTCGAATGGCTTGGCGGATCGATTTCTTATCATATGGGCGTGGATGGCATTTCGATGCTGTTCATTGTCCTGACCACCTTCCTGATGCCGGCCTGTATTTTGGCCAGCTGGACCACAATCCAGGACCGCGTGAAGGAATATATGATCGCGTTTCTGCTGCTGGAAACGCTCATGATCGGCGTGTTCGGCGCCCTCGATCTGGTGCTGTTCTACCTCTTCTTTGAAGGCGGCCTGATCCCGATGTTCCTGATTATCGGGATCTGGGGTGGTGGAAACCGGGTCTATGCCAGCTTCAAATTCTTCCTCTATACGCTGCTCGGTTCGGTCCTGATGCTGCTCGCCATCATGGCGATGTATTGGCAAGCAGGTACGACCGATATTGTTGAATTACTTGATAAATCTGATTTCCCGGCGGCAATGCAAACCTGGTTATGGCTCGCGTTTTTCGCTTCCTTCGCGGTCAAGATGCCAATGTGGCCGGTCCATACCTGGCTGCCAGACGCCCATGTCGAGGCGCCGACGGCGGGCTCGGTGATACTGGCCGGGATATTGCTGAAAATGGGGGGCTACGGGTTCCTGCGCTTTTCGCTGCCCATGTTCCCGCTGGCCTCCGATATGTTCACGCCATTGATTTATGGCCTGTCGGTGATCGCGATTATCTATACGTCGCTGGTCGCGCTCATGCAGGAGGACGTGAAGAAGTTGATCGCCTATTCGTCGGTCGCCCATATGGGGTTCGTAACCATGGGGATATTCACGGTGACCATGCAAGGTGTGCAGGGCGGAATATTCGTGATGCTGTCCCACGGTATCGTGTCGGCGGCATTGTTTCTCTGCGTCGGCGTCGTCTATGACCGGATGCATACAAGGGAAATTGCGGCCTATGGGGGGCTCGTGCACCGAATGCCGATTTTTGCATTCACGTTCATGATCTTCACGATGGCCAATGTAGGGTTACCGGGTACAAGCGGGTTTGTCGGTGAGTTCCTGACCCTGATTGGTGCCTTTCAGGTCAATGGCTGGGTCGCCTTTTTGGCAACGACCGGCGTTATCCTGTCGGCCGGGTACGCGCTTTGGCTGTACCGGAAAATGGTATTCGGGGCGCTCGAGAAAGAAGACCTCAAATTGATCAAAGATATGAACTGGCGGGAGATCGCAATTTTTGCCCCGCTGATCGTCCTGACGATCCTGTTCGGGATTTATCCGGTGCCGATACTCGATGTGACAGCGGCTTCGGTTGATAATCTGATCGACAATTATCAGGCTGCGATTGAAGCCGCACAATCCGTGCTGGTGGAATAACAGGTGGAGGCGAGACAGTGACATATCCATTGCCGGATCTCGTTCCCGCGATCCCTGAAATCTTACTAAGCTGCGGTGCCATGGCGTTGTTGATGCTGGGCGCTTTCAGGTCCAAGGACAGCACCGACAGCATATACAGTCTTTGTGTTTTGCTGCTCGTTGCAGTGGGTGTCGTTGTCCTAGTGATACCGGGCGGCCAGACAACCTTCGGCGGCGCATTTGTCTTCGACGAATTTTCCCGTTTCATGAAAATCCTGACCCTCGGCGCCTCTGCCCTGGCCATAATCATGTCACGCGGGTTCTTCCGGCTGGAGAAATTCTCCCGGTTCGAATACCCGATCCTCGTCGTGCTGGCGACTGTCGGGATGATGATGATGATATCGGCCGGCAGCCTTATGTCGCTCTATATGGGTCTCGAACTGCAAAGCCTGGCACTCTACGTGGTCGCCGCGATCCAGCGTGATTCTGGGCGCGCCACCGAAGCGGGCTTGAAATATTTCGTTCTCGGTGCACTCGCGTCAGGGATGCTGCTATACGGAATGTCGCTGATCTACGGTTTTACCGGATCCATGGACTTCAACGAAATCGCCGATGCAGCCAGCCTGAGCGAGAACAAGATCGGCCTTGTATTCGGGCTTGTGTTCCTGCTCGCGGGATTGGCGTTCAAGGTTTCCGCCGTGCCGTTCCACATGTGGACGCCGGACGTTTATGAAGGCGCGCCGACGCCCGTGACGGCGTTTTTCGCGGCCGCGCCAAAAATCGCGGCGATGTCAATTTTTGTCCGCACGATGGTCACCGCGTTTCCAACAATTGCCCAGGAATGGCAGCAGATCGTCGTCTTTATCGCGATCGCCTCCATGGTACTCGGCGCGTTCGCTGCAATCGGCCAGCGCAATATCAAGCGTCTGATGGCCTATTCATCAATCGGCCATATGGGCTTCGCGCTGGTTGGTTTGGCGGCCGGTAGTCAGGCCGGTGTCAGGGGTGTGATCATCTATCTCGCCATTTATCTGGCAATGACAGTGGGAACCTTTGCCTGCATTCTCTCCATGCGCAGGGGGAACCGCATGGTTGAGGATATCGACGAATTGGCGGGGCTGGGCAAAAACAACCCGATGCTGGCATTTCTGCTGGCGATGCTGATGTTCTCGCTGGCCGGGATCCCGCCTCTCGCGGGCTTCTTCGGCAAGTTCTATGTTTTCCTCGCCGCTATCGAAGCGGAGCTGTATGCTCTTGCAATCATTGGTGTTCTGGCAAGCGTGGTTGGCGCATTCTATTACCTGCGGGTGATCAAGATCATCTATTTCGACGAGCCGGTCGAGCGGTTTGAACCGATGCTCGGGGAATTGCGGGTGATTGTCGGGGTGGCTGCGTTGTTCGTCATTCTGTTCATCATCTATCCGGGACCGCTGATAACAGCGGCTGAAACCGCCGCATCATCGCTTTTTTAGCAGATGACTGCTTCGCTCTCGGTTCCAGCCAGCTACGCCCTGCATTATCTGGAGGAAGTGGATTCGACCAATTCAGAAGCGTTGCGACTGACAACGTCGGCCCGTGGCGAAAAACATTGGGTTGTCGCCGGGCGCCAGACTATGGGCCGTGGCCGGCGCGGGCGCGAATGGACGTCGAAACCCGGAAATCTCTACGCCAGCCTTCTCCTCTATCCGAAAAAATCGCTGACCGAAGCGGCGACCCTTTCTTTCGTGGCGGGCGTAGCCATCCGTCAGGCGATTGTCGATCTGGCCCAGCCAGCAGGTGAGCGTATAAACCTCAAATGGCCCAATGATCTTCTGGTTGACGGGAAAAAGATCGCAGGCATTCTCCTCGAGAGCAGCCTGGAACAAGGCGCAGATAATCCAGCAATTGTCATCGGTGTCGGGGTCAACTGCGCCCATTCGCCGAACGATACGGAATTTCCGGCGACAAATCTCGCAAGTGCTGGCATAGATATCAATCCATCCGAGCTGTTCAACCGGATTGCAATCAAATTCAATGAATTCTACGAAATTTGGATGCAGAAAAATGGCTTTACCGACATCCGGGACCACTGGTTAAAATCTGCCGCCGGGATCGGCAAACCGATCACTGTCAGACTGGGGGATCGCGAAATTCAAGGGGTTTTTGAATCGCTTGATGCCAATGGTCAGTTGATCCTGCTTGAATCAAACAATAAGAAAACCATCGTAACTGCCGGAGACGTCTTCTTTTCCCGAAATAGCGTCCCGGCCCACGACAACAACCAGGCATCCTGAATATGGCTCGCAACAAAGACGAACTGGTATTTTGCCCCTTGGGCGGCGCGGGTGAAATCGGCATGAATTTGGGGCTCTATGGATTTGGGCCCAAACAGTCGCGCAAATGGATCATGGTCGATCTAGGTGTTACGTTTGCCGACGCGACATTGCCTGGCATCGACGTCATCCTTCCTGATATCAGCTTTATCGAGGAACAGCGCGACAATCTGCTTGGAATTTTGTTGACCCACGCCCACGAGGATCACTTTGGCGCGGTGCTGGATTTATGGCCCCGATTACGGGCGCCCGTCTTCGCGACACCGTTTTCCGCTGCCCTGTTGCGGGCCAAGATGATTGACGAGCGCGGCGCGCCAGACGTACCCATCAAAGAAGTACCGCTTGGCGGTACCATCGATCTTGGCCCATTCGAAATCGAATTTGTGTCGCTGACCCATTCAATACCTGAACCGAATGGTTTGATTATCAACACATCCGAAGGATCGGTATTCCATACCGGGGACTGGAAAATCGATGATGACCCGCTGATCGGCACCGGATTCGATAAAACAGCGCTGGAGCGGTTGGGTAAACGCGGATGCCGGGCGGTCATCTGCGATTCCACCAATGTTTTCCGCGACGGCGTCTCGCCAACGGAAGGCGAGGTCGCTGCCGAACTTGCGCGCCTGGTAGCGGAAGCGCCGAAGCGGGTTTGCGTAACATCGTTTGCGTCAAACGTGGCGCGGCTCCGTTCGGCCATCCTCGCCGCAGACAAGGCCGGGCGCAGCACGGTGCTCGCCGGACGCTCCATGTACCGGATGATCGGGGTCGCGGTCGAAACCGGCTATCTTGGCGATATCCCGCCTTTGACCCCGTTGAGCGATTTCTCTGATCTACCCCGCAGCAAGGTGCTTGTTCTGATGACGGGGAGCCAGGGCGAACCCCGGGCAGCATTGGCGCGCATCGCCAACGAAAACCACCCCGATATCAAGCTCAGCCCGGGCGATCAGGTGATTTTTTCGTCGCGAACCATCCCCGGCAACGAACGTTCGGTATCCGCATTGCAAAATGCTCTGATCCGCCAAGGTGTTGAAATCATTACTGATGCTGACGGTTTGGTGCATGTCTCAGGACACCCGCGCCGCGGCGAACTGGAACAAATGTACAAATGGGTGAAGCCCGAATTGGCGATTCCTGTACACGGCGAAACCCGGCACCTTCACGAGCACGCCCGGTTCGCAAAATCGCTCGGCGTGCCGGAGACGCAGATTGTCCACAACGGTGATATGGCCAAGCTTGCCCCGGGGCCTGCGATGTTGGTCGACGAAGTACCGGCTGGCCGGATTTACCGCGACGGCCGGATCCATATCCGTGAATCGGACGACGCACTGGGGGAGCGGAGAAAATTATCCTACGCCGGCATCGTTGTGGTCTCCTTGGCGCTGTCGGAAAAGGGCCAATTAGCCGCAGACCCGGATGCGGTTATTTATGGTATCCCGGAAGAACTAGGGCCTGGAATTTTTATCGAAGATATTGTTTTTGACGCGATCGACGAGACTTGGCGGACTTTGCCGAAGAAACGCCGAAGGAGTCCCGACGTCGTCGCAAAGGCGATACGCGGCGGGGTTCGGTCGGCCGTCACTGGCGCTTGGGGCAAACGGACGGTATGCGAGGTCATTGTCAATCTCGTTCCCTGACATTCGGCGCTTTGGAGAGAAGAATGATTGGCCGCCTAAATCATATCGCAATTGCTGTACGTGATATCGGCGCCGCAACGGCGGTGTATCGGGACACACTCGGTGCGAAAGTGACGAGCGCCGTGGAGCAGCCGGCGCACGGGGTCACGACTGTTTTCGTCGAGTTGCCCAATACCAAGATCGAGTTACTCGAACCGCTTGGAGATGATTCCCCCATCAACAAATTTCTGGAGCGCAACACCGATGGCGGCATCCACCATCTTTGTTACGAAGTGGAAGACATCCTGGCCGCCCGTGACAAACTTGTTGCCGGTGGTGCGCGGGTCCTCGGGGACGGCGAACCGAAAACCGGTGCGCACGGTAAACCTGTGTTGTTCCTGCACCCAAAAGATTTCTGCGGCACCCTTGTCGAACTGGAACAGGCCTAATCCATGTCTGTACTCAGCATCCTCGCAATTTATTTTATAATCTGGTGGGTTGTTCTGTTTACAGTCCTACCCTGGGGGGTGAGAACCCAGGAAGAAGACGGCGAAGTCATACCTGGTACAGCGCCCAGCGCACCGGCCCAACCGCGCATGCTTCGAAAAGTCGTTGCAACAACGATTATCGCGACGATTGTCTTCACGCTATTTTATCTTGCACGGTCAAACGGCTTGCTAACGATAGATTCCATACCGTTTTTGCCGAAATTTGATTGATAAAACAGGTTTGGATCACACTGATTTGAGAACAAAAAAAAGGGAGACCCGAAAGTCTCGCCTAATCAAGTAACCGGAAGTCTGTTCGAATTCCGGCAGGTCCTCCCAAAACCTGAGCCGTCGCGCTTGATGCGCGCGTATCCACTGGTGATCGGTGCCACCAGATTATGCGCGCAACCTAAACCAATGCCACGATCTTGTCATCATTTACCTGAACAAGATTTACGGAGATCATCTTTCATGGATTTATTCAGCATTGGCACTGCCGGAAAACCTTGTCATAAGACCGGTTGCGGGCTTCACTTCGCCCTGATTCATGATCGACGCCTCTGAGCGGAAAGCGCTACCAGCCAGATGAAATTGTCCAACTATTTTATGCCGACCTTGCGGGAGACCCCGAAGGAAGCCGAAATCGTATCCCATCGCCTAATGCTGCGCGCGGGGATGGTTCGCCAGGAAACATCCGGAATCTATTCTTGGCTGCCTCTTGGCTTCAGCGTCATGAAAAAAATCGAACAGATTGTCCGCGAAGAGCAGAACCGGGCAGGCTTTGTCGAGATGCTGATGCCAACCATCCAACCGGCCGACCTCTGGAAGGCCAGCGGGCGGTACGACGATTACGGTAAGGAAATGCTGCGCATCAGCGACCGCCACGACCGGGAAATGCTGTACGGTCCGACCAACGAAGAGATGATCACCGATATCTGCAAGATGGGTATACGGTCTTATCGGGACATGCCGGTCCGGTTGTATCATGTTCAATGGAAATTCCGCGACGAAGTACGCCCCCGTTTTGGTGTCATGCGTGGTCGCGAATTCCTGATGAAAGATGCCTATTCCATCGATATCGACAAAGAAGAAGCGCGGAAATCCTATTACCGCCAGTTTGTTGCCTATCTGCGGACTTTCGAGCGGATGGGTCTGAAAGCCATCCCCATGGCCGCCGATAGCGGCCCGATTGGCGGGGATATGAGCCACGAGTTCGTTGTCTTGGCAGATACCGGCGAGAGCGCCGTCTTTTGTGATCGTGAATTGGTCGACATGGCGATCCCCGGCAACGATGTGGGGTACGACGACGATCTCGAGAAAATCGCATCCGAATGGACGTCTAGATACGCCGCAACTGATGAAAAACACGACGAGGAAAAATTTGCAGCCGAGGTACCCGAAGAACGCCGCGTCACCGCGCGCGGTATCGAGGTCGGACATATCTTCTATTTCGGCACCAAATATTCGGCGTCCATGGGCGCGACCGTTCAAAATTCGAGCGGTGAATCCGTGGCGCTTGAGATGGGGTCATATGGCATCGGTGTATCACGCCTTGTCGCCGGCATCATCGAAGCAAGCCACGACGAGGCTGGTATCATCTGGCCCGCATCCGTGGCGCCATTCGACATCGGACTGATCAATTTGAAGGCGGGCGATCAGGAAACCGACGAAGCCTGCAATTCGCTTTACCAGCAACTCGAGAATGCTGGCGTCGAAACTTTGTATGACGATACCGACGAGCGCGCCGGCGGCAAGTTCAAGAATATGGATCTGATCGGACTGCCGTGGCAATTGATTGTCGGCCCACGCGGGCTCAAGGCGGGCGAGGTCGAGATCAAAAACAGGGCCAGTGGCGAACGCGAAACCCTTAGCCCGGATGCCGCCATCAACATGCTCACGGCGAAGAACTGAGGCACTATGAAAACTGGAAGTACCATGCCTTTCACCGGATTTGAGTGGATGCTCGCACTTCGCTATTTGCGTGCTCGCCGCCGCACTGGATTTATCTCGGTCATTGCCGGGTTTTCGTTCCTTGGAATTACACTCGGCGTCGCGACCCTGATTATCGTCATGGCGGTAATGAACGGGTTCCGGGTCGAGTTGCTCGATAAAATTCTAGGCCTGAATGGGCATATGGTGGTCCAGGTTTCGGATTCATCGTTCGACGATTTTGAGGAATTGTCGAGCCGCCTGATAGCGATCGATGGTGTGAATGTTGCGATGCCGCTCGTCGAGGGTCAGGTCCTCACGTCGACAAATTATGGGACGACCGGAGCTTTGGTGCGAGGATTGCGGGAGAAAGACCTGCAGAGCCTGGTCAGTATTTCCCAGAATTTGCGCTACGGCTCTATCGTCGATTTCGACACAAACGGCGGGATCATTCTCGGATCACGGCTAGCCCAGACCCTTGGCGTGATTACCGGCGAGGAGGTCTCGTTGATTTCCCCGCGCGGCGCGATCACGCCGTTTGGCGTAACCCCCCGGATCAAGAGTTACCGTGTAGATGCGATTTTTGAGGTTGGGATGTCGGAATACGACGCCACCTTTGTTTTCATGCCGCTCGCCGAAGCCCAGCTCTTCTTCAACAAGGGTAGTGGGGTCAGCGCAATTGAGCTGATGGTGGATGACCCCGACCGGATGGATTATTACCGCGCCCAAGTCGAAGAAGCTGCTGGTCGACCGGTATTCCTCATTGACTGGCGCCAACGCAACCAGACCTTTTTCTCGGCACTTGAGGTCGAGAAAAACGTCATGTTCCTGATCCTCACCCTGATCGTCCTGGTCGCCGCGCTCAATATTATTTCCGGACTGATCATGCTGGTCAAGGACAAGGGGCAGGATATCGCGATCCTGCGAACAATGGGGGCAACGCGCGGCGCTGTCATGCGGGTGTTTTTCATCACCGGTGCCAGTATCGGGGCGGCCGGTACGTTCGCGGGCTTTCTCCTGGGACTCGTGATTTGCTGGAATATCAACGACATACAGACTTTTATCTCCAGTCTCACCGGCACCGACGTCTTTTCGCCGGAACTCTATTACCTGAGTAAATTACCGGCGGTGATTGATCAGGGCGAAGTGACGATGGTGGTGATGATGTCCCTCGTTCTTGCATTCTTCGCGACGCTTTATCCCGCATGGCGCGCGGCCCGGCTCGATCCGGTTGAGGCGCTACGTTATGAATAACGAGGCCCCGGCCATCGTCCTGAAACTCGACAATGTCCGGCGATCCTTCGTCCAGGGCAGCCGCACAATCGACGTGTTGAGGGGAACCAATCTTGACCTTCGCCAGGGCGAAACAGTTGCTCTGGTCGGACCGTCGGGGGCGGGGAAATCAACCCTATTGCAAATTGCCGGTTTGCTGGAAAACCCGACATCGGGAACCGTCCTGGTTGACGACCGCGATTGCAGCCAGATGTCCGATACCGAGCGGACAGTGGTGCGCCGCCATAACATCGGTTTCATCTACCAATCCCACCGACTGCTGCCGGAATTTTCGGCGCTCGAGAATGTCGTTCTGCCGCAACGGATTGCCGGGCGGGGACTGTCAGATTCCCGGGACCGGGCAAATGAACTACTGGCTCTGCTTGGGCTTGGCAACAGGGCAGATCACCGCCCAAGCGAAATGTCTGGCGGCGAACAACAGAGAACCGCGTTTGCGCGCGCAATTGCCAATGGACCGGAGATTTTACTCGCAGACGAGCCCACCGGAAATCTCGACCTGGAAACTGGCGAGCGGGTGTTCAAAACCCTGCTTGGCATCGTCCGCGAAACCAAGCTTGCCACACTTATCGCGACCCACAACCTGGAGTTGGCCGGCAAAATGGACCGCGTCGTGAAACTCGTTGATGGCGTGTTGACGGAGGCCTGAAGAAATGAAAGTCATTTTTGACGAGGTGCAGAAACGCCACTCCCCGAGCTTCTATCTGGTTCGCGGGAAATACCGGGAAGCTGCTGAACAACCCGCCCGCGCGGAGATGCTGCTCAAGGGGGCAAAATCCGCCGGGCTTGAGCTGGTCAAGCCTGAAGATTTTGGATCTGGCCCGCGGGCCGCGATCCACGAACCACGCTTCCTTGATTTTCTGGAAAACGTTCACGAGCAATGGCTGGCACTCGGCGATGTATCCGAAGAAGTCGTTGGTACAATCCGACCGGTGCACAAACCCGCGGCCTATCCCGAGCACGTTATTGGCCGCATCGGCTGGCATATGATGGATACGTCCTGTCCCCTGAACGGGGATACCTGGGTGTCGGTCGCGGCTTCGGCAAACACAGCAGTAACCGGGGCTGCGATGTTGCTCGACGGTGCTAGCCATGCTTATGCGCTATGCCGACCGCCCGGACACCACGCCTATACCGGCCATTGCGGCGGTTTCTGCTTTCTCAACAATGTGGCGATTGCCAGCCAGCATCTCAGACAGGCCCACCACCGGGTTGCGATCCTCGATATCGACGTGCACCACGGCAACGGCACACAAGGGATTTTTTATAACCGCACCGATGTCCTGACAGTGTCAATTCATGGCGATCCGATGGACTATTACCCGTTCTTTTACGGCCATGCCCACGAACGCGGCGAAGGGTCGGGCGAGGGGTTCAATTTCAATATACCCTTGCCGGTCAAAAGCAGAGACGAGGTGTGGTTGCGCGCCCTGGACCGGGCGCTGGGCACGATCCGGACGTTCACGCCCGGTGCACTTGTCGTCGCGCTTGGATTGGACGCGTACGAGAAAGACCCGCTCATGGGAGGGGCCGTTACCAAGTCAGGCTTTGCGCAAATGGCGGAAAAGATTTCGGAACTCGGATTGCCGACTTTGCTGGTCCAGGAAGGCGGGTATCTACAGGACGAACTGGCGGACAATCTGGAAGCATTCCTGACCGGATTTTTATCGAAACGCGGATAGCGCTCTTCAACCCGATCAGGGTTTTTATATACTTGTCAGACGACTTTGCGGACCTGCTCGATAAAGCCGGCAACACCGCTGCGCATCAATTCGCCTTTTTCAGCCAGTTCGTTGGAAGCTTCGAGTACCTGTCCGGCAGCCTGACCGGATTCATTAATTGCTGAATTGACTTCCTGGATATTGGTGCTGACTTCGATTGTACCCGAAGACGCCTGTTCGATATTCCGGGCAATTTCCCGGGTCGCAGCGCTTTGCTCTTCAACGGCAGCTGCAATTGCCGAGGCAATTTCATTGAGTTTTGAGATCGTGCCGCCGATCATTTCGATCGAGCCCACGGCCTGTTCACTCGCTGTTTGAATGCCGGTAATCTGGGAACCGATTTCATCAGTCGCTTTTGCCGTCTGATCGGCAAGTTCCTTGACTTCCGAGGCAACGACGGCAAACCCTTTGCCGGCTTCCCCGGCGCGGGCGGCTTCGATGGTCGCATTCAACGCAAGGAGGTTGGTCTGCGCAGCGATATCGGCGATTAGGGACACAACCTGGCCGATTTTATCGGATGCTTCAGACAGCGAACTGATATCGTTGCTGGTCTGTTCAACCTCCTTGACCGCGCTGAGCGTGGCTTCCGTCGATTGGGTCACCTGCTCGTTGATCTCATCGACC
Source organism: Hyphomicrobiales bacterium (assembly GCA_021775855.1). GTDB lineage: Bacteria > Pseudomonadota > Alphaproteobacteria > Rhizobiales > NORP267 > NORP267. The sequence continues at coordinate 24,680 of JAJFGZ010000037.1, read as the reverse complement.
GAATTGGTCAATTCCTCGGTGGCGGCGGCGACGGAACCCACATTTGCTGATGCCTGTTCGGCGGCCGTGGCAACGACGTTGGATTGTTCGCTGGCTGATGTCGATCTCGAGGACAAGGTTTCCGCAGATGCTTGGAGTTCGGTAGCAGCCGATGCGACGGATTCAACAACTTCCCCCATCTGGGCTTCGAACCCGCTAACCACACCGGTGAATTCGGTGACCCGCTGTTCCATGGCGGTCATAGCGCCATTGACTGTGCGGCTGGCTTCGCCGAAGGCGCCGGTCATGCCGCGCTCGGAAATGCGCCGGAAGTATTTGTTGGCCGAGACATATTCAAGAGACGCGCGTGATTCCCGGATATAGGCGTCTGAACGGTCGATTAATCGGTTGACCGCGTGCAGCATACTCGCGGCCTCACCTTTTTCTGTAATATTGACTATGCGGGCTTCGAAATCTCCTTCAGAAACCTTTTCGCAGATCTCGAGGGCCTTCAGGACCGCGGATTTGTGGTCGTTGCTAAACATGATTCAGGGAGTCCATTTTCGTTGTTTTGGAAAATGCTGAGAGTGCGGTTTCAGCTCTAAGACTGAAGCGTCGCGATAAACTCGTCATATTCGATGTTTTTCTCTTTCAACATGCCTGCCACCATTCCGCTTGAGGCTTCCAGGCCGGATTTGCGGTTGGAATGACGCTGCTCCTCCTCGAGTAGATCTTTGTAGAGCGGAATGATGGTGCCTTCGAGGATTTGCCGGTCGGGCACACGGCGATTGGAATGATAGCCGACGATATTACCTGCTCCGTCGCGGCTTGGTGTAACATGGGCGTTGACCCAATAATGGTCGCCGTTCTTGCATCGGTTCACCACGTAGGCGAAAATCTCACGGTCGTCCTGGATCGTTTCCCACAAGAGACCGAATATGCAACGTGGCATTTCCGGATGCCGGATCATGCTATGTGGCTGCCCGAGGCATTCTTGCTCCGTATACCCCGCCATGCGTAGAAACACGTCATTGCAGTAGACGAGGTGGCCCTTGAGGTTGGTTTTACTGACGATGATTTCATCTTCGCCAAAAAACTGTTCGTTGCCAGTAAGTGAAGTTTCCCCCGACATTCAATTTCTCCTTGTAGACATATTGCTACGCTCATGAATTCAGCGTCCGATCCGCGGGACCATTCCTGTCCCACGCATTCCTCTGTCTTTATACATATATAAAGGTTAACAATTACTCGCGTCTTGCGCGTGGTCTGCACGTGATGCACTTTTTTTGATGTAAATGAGTAAGTCGCTGATTTAAAACGAAATTGTGTATTCAAACAACGTCTTGACAAAAGAACAAAAAGGGAACATTATAATCTGAATTGTCAGAATGCAGGAGTTAGATAATGCTGATTTCAATTTTTCGCGAATCCGCTGCGGCCGGTTCGCTGATTATATTTGCAGTCGGTGCGGTCAAGCTGACCGGGCTTCTTCAGACAATTCTCTAGCGGTTCTTGTGCCTAAGCGGCCAAATTTGTTGATTTCGGGTCATCTGCGGTCGACCCTGTCTGTCAGCTTGTGGATGCGGAAAATCGATCCGTGACAAAATGATCAGATTGGTCCACTTTCGATTTTCATGCGGAGGTGTTGATACCGTTGGCGGACCACGAGACAAACGAACAGGGGCCGGGATTTATCCACCTGCGCGTACGTTCGGCCTATTCCCTGTTGCAGGGTGCATTGCCGGTAGACCGTCTGCTTGATCTGGCAACCGCCGATCAGATGCCGGCCCTTGCAATTACCGACACGGGTAATCTGTTCGGGGCGCTGGAATTTGCGGTCAAATTGTCCAAAGGCAGCGTCCAACCGATCATCGGTTGTTCGATTCAAATCGATTTCGACAATCCTGATGTGACCGATACACTGCAGGACCGCCAGTCGGGTCCTTTACTGAACAACAGATCGATCAGTCGTAATTTTCCCGAAATAGCTCTGATCGCGATGGACAAGGCGGGATACAAGAACCTGCTGCAGCTCTCGAGCCGGGCGTTTCTCGGCTCCGACGGTGCCGGCATGGCGCATATCACAAAGGGCGATCTTGAAGCTTTGTCCGACGGCGTAATCGCCCTGACAGGGGGTGCGCAGGGTTTGGTCGGGCAGTATATACTCGCCGGCGACGAGGCAGGCGCCCGTGCGGCACTCGTCAACCTGGGAGAAATTTTTCCGGACCGGCTGTACGTGGAATTGCAGCGCCACGCCATGGATTCGGAGCGCAAAACCGAACCCATTTTGATCGATTTGGCGTACGAATTATCCCTGCCCCTGGTCGCCACCAACGACTGTCAGTTTCCCACAGGCGAAGATTTTGAAGCCCACGATGCCCTGCAATGCATCGCCCAGGGAACCGTGGTCGACGATACCAATCGACCGCGACTGACCCCGGACCATTATTTCAAGAGCCGCGCAGACATGCGTCATCTCTTTTCCGACCTGCCCGAAGCAACCGAAAACACTGTAGAAATCGCCAGGCGTTGCCATTTTTGGCCCGAACCCTCCGATCCGGTTCTGCCAAGTTTTTCTGAAGGTGACGAAGACGGCGAATTGCGCAAAAACGCCGAAGAAGGATTACGCGCCCGGTTGAAATCCCAACCAGCGGCGCCCGGTCACGGGCTCGAAGAATATCTTGAGCGATTGAAGTTCGAGCTCGATGTGATCGTCGGCATGCATTATTCCGGCTATTTCCTGATCGTCGCTGATTTCATCAAATGGGCCAAGGACCGTGATATCCCGGTCGGTCCGGGACGCGGGTCCGGGGCGGGGTCGCTGGTCGCCTGGGCGTTGACGATTACCGATTTGGACCCGATCCGTTTCGATTTGCTGTTCGAACGTTTTCTCAATCCCGAGCGCGTGTCGATGCCGGATTTCGATATCGATTTTTGCCAGGATCGACGCGACGAAGTGATTGACTATGTCCGCGAACGCTATGGCGCCGGGCAGGTGGCGCAGATTATCACCTTCGGCACCCTGCAGTCCCGCATCGTGCTTCGCGACGTAGGCCGGGTCCTCCAGATGCGCTACAGCGATGTCGATGCTTTGTGCAAAATGATCCCCAATAATCCGGCAAACCCGGTAAATCTTTCTCAGGCAATTGCCGGTGAAACCCGTCTGCAGGAAGCCCGCGCCAACAACCCGCAGGTCGCGAAACTGTTGGAAATCTCGCTTCGCCTTGAAGGTCTTTATCGCCACGCATCAACCCATGCGGCCGGGCTTGTGATCGGCGACAGGCCGTTGGTCGATATAGTCCCGCTCTATCTTGACCCCAGGTCCGATATTCCCGCCACCCAGTTCAGCATGAAATGGGTCGAGGCGGCAGGGCTTGTCAAATTTGACTTCCTCGGGCTGAAAACCCTCACCGTCATCGACAAAACTGTTAAGGCGCTCCACAAGAGGGACATCAATCTCGATATTGCCGCTCTGCCGCTCGACGACGAAGCGACCTACAAGATGCTCGCTGAAGGCGATACGGTTGGCATATTCCAGCTTGAAAGCGCCGGCATGCGCGACCTGTTGCGCGGCACAATGCCAAGTGTTTTCGAGGATATTATCGCGCTGGTGGCCTTGTTCAGGCCGGGCCCGATGCAGAATATTCCCAAATACCGGGCCAGCAAATTGGGTGAGGAAAAACCCGAATTCCTGCACGAGACAATCGACCCGGTGGTCGAGGACACCTACGGCGTCATCATCTACCAGGAACAGGTAATGAAGATCGCCCAGGTCTTTTCCGGGTTTACACTCGGCGAAGCCGACCTGCTGCGCCGCGCCATGGGCAAAAAAGACCAGGCCGAAATGACGGCCCAGAAGGCCCGGTTTGTCGACGGAGCCATCGAGCGCGGCGTGGATCGGGCGCGGGCGGAATACGTCTTCGAACTGGTCGACCGGTTTGCAGGCTACGGGTTCAACAAGAGCCATTCGGCCTGCTACGCGTTGGTCGCCTACCAAACGGCCTACCTGAAGGCGAACTATCCGGTTGAATTTATAGCCGCCTCGATGACGCTGGACCTCAACAATACGGACAAACTCAACGATTTTCGGGGTGACGCCGAGCGGCTGGGGATCGAAATACTCCCCCCCGCTGTCAACGCCTCAAGCGTGGATTTTTTGCCCGAAAAAGGTGCCATCCGGTATTCTCTAGCAGCCATCCGCAATGTTGGTCGCCAGGCCGTTGCCCATATCTCAGAATGCCGTGACGAAGGGGGAGCCTTCAAAAACCTTGCCGACTTCGCATCGCGCATCAACCCGCGGCAGGTCAATCGGCGGGCACTTGAGCACCTGGCCGCTGCGGGTGCCTTCGACGATCTTGCGCCAAATAGGGCCGCCGTGTTCGAGGGCGCTGATATCGTCCTGGCGACGGCGGCCCGGAATTTTGAAAACCAGATCAGCGGTCAAAACGATCTGTTCGCCGGTACAAGTTCCGAAATCAGCCTGGATCTCCCGTCTGCGGAGCCATGGTTGCCGGTGCAACAATTGAACCAGGAGTTCCAGTCCCTCGGGCTGTTCCTGTCTGGCCACCCGTTGCAGGACTACTTGGCAACATTCAAAACCAGGAATATCGAAACCTGGCGGGAATTTTGTATATCTGTCGCCGCCGGAAAAACCGCAGGTAAGCTCGCCGGCATCGTCCTCTACAAAAAGGAGCGACGAAGCCAGAAGGGATCGCAATACGCATTTATCGGCATGTCCGATCCCTCTGGGCAGTACGAAGTTGTGATATTTTCCGAAGCACTCGCAGACTACCGGGCAAACCTGGAAGCCGGGAAAATGATCCAGATCACCGTCGAAGCCGAGGTGCGCGATGGCGGGGAGATCAAAGCGCGGATCAACACCGCCGCACCGATCGATCAGTCGAGCGTCGCACAGGTCGAAACCCTTACGCTCTACCTGGAAGAATCGACCGATATCGATGGCTTGACCAGGCGTCTGCCGGGTCAGGGCAGGGGTCAGGTCACACTGGTGGTTTTCTGTCAGGAGCGCCGCAGAGAAATCGATATTCGGCTCCCAGGTGGATACGACGTCACGCCTGCATCTGCTGGCGCTTTGAAGGCATTTCCAGGCGTACTTGATGTCGCCATGAATTGAATTCCCACCGTCGGGGCAGGGGAGGTTCTCTAGGGGTTGTATTGTGCGTTACAAACGCCTATAAACCGCGCCATTCCACACGCAGGAACAGGCTTAGCGGACAGAACTGCGCCGTTATTGCCATCCGGTGTCCATCACAACGATTGTGACATGGACCAATCCTGCGGAGGTCAAACCGGAAAAAGGAAATAGATAATGGCTCTGCCAGAATTCAACATGCGTCAGCTTCTGGAAGCGGGCGTTCATTTCGGACATCAAAAACATCGCTGGAATCCGAAGATGGGGTCGTACATCTTTGGCGATCGCAACGATATCCACATTCTCGATTTGGCTCAGACGGTGCCGCTTTTGCACCAAGCGCTGAAAGCTGTTAGCGATTCTGTAACCGCTGGCGGTCGTGTTCTCTTTGTCGGCACCAAGCGCCAGGCATCCCAGCCGGTCGCCGAAGCTGCAAAACGATGTGCTCAATATTACATCAACGAGCGCTGGCTCGGCGGCACCCTGACCAACTGGCAGACCATTTCAAAATCGATCCAGCGCCTGCGCAAGGTCGACGAAATTCTGGACGGCGATGCCTCCGGGTTCGTGAAAAAGGAATTGCTGCAGCTTACCCGCGAGCGCGACAAACTGGAACGCTCGCTTGGCGGGATCAAGGATATGGGCGGGCTGCCCAGCATGCTTTTCGTGATCGATACCAACAAGGAAGCGATTGCGATTGCCGAAGCCAACCGGCTGAATATCCCTGTCGCGGCGATCCTCGATTCTAATTCGGATCCCGCCGGCATCACCTATCCCATCCCCGGCAACGATGACGCCGCACGCGCGATCAGCTTTTATTGCGATCTCGTGGCACGCGCCGCGGTCGACGGATTGTCACAGTCGCAATCCGATATGGGCATTGACCCCGGTGCAGCTGTCGAGCCGGTTGCCGAAGCTGTCGTAGCGGCACCGGAGCCCGTTGCAGAACCACCGGCGCCCGAAGCGGCTGCGGAAGCTGTGCCCGAGCCTGATGCCGCTCCAGCGCCCGCAGCAGAACCGGAAGCTTCCCCTGACGCACTGCCCGAAGTTACGCTGACCGAGGACAAGTTTGTTAAACTGGAAGGCCCCCGCGGCGAGCAGGACGATCTGAAGAAGATTTCTGGTGTCGGCCCCGTGCTCGAACAGAAACTCAACGATATGGGGATCTACCATTATTGGCAGATCGCTGCTTTCTCGCCCGAAGATATTACGGAAGTCGATGATGGGTTGAATTTCAAGGGCCGGATTGAGCGCGATGACTGGCTCAAACAGGCAAAGGACCTGATCGGTTAAATATCGCATCAGATTTCTGTATTCGGGTCGAAATTCAATTATTCACACTATGTGACAGGAGAAACTTGTCGTGGCGAATATCACCAGTGCGTTGGTCAAGGAACTGCGCGATAAAACAGGCGTTGGCATGATGGATTGCAAAGCCGCGCTGACAGAAACCAACGGCGATATCGAAGCCGCCACCGACTGGCTTCGTGCCAAGGGTTTGTCCAAGGCTGCAAAAAAAGCGGACCGGGTAGCCGCCGAGGGCCTGGTCGGGGTTGCCGTCGAGGACAATAAAGCAGCTCTTGTCGAGGTCAATTCCGAAACAGATTTTGTCGCGCGCAACGAGCAGTTTCAGGAAATGGTGCGCGAAATTGCCAATCAGGCAATCTCGACCGAGGGTAATCTGGAAAAGTTGGCGGCAACAACATTCCCCGGAGGTTCAGTTGATGTGACCGCCCATATCGCGGAAATGGTGGCATCCATCGGTGAGAATATGAACCTGCGCCGGACCGCGGGTCTCATGGTCGAGAATGGTGTTGTTGCATCATACGTGCACAATGCCGTCGTGCCCGGTCTTGGCAAAATCGGCGTGCTGGTCGCGCTCGAATCAGGCGGCGACAAAGACCAGTTGATGACGCTTGGCAAGCAGCTTGCCATGCATATCGCGGCCACCAGTCCGCTCGCCTTGTCCGTCGAAGAGCTTGATCCTGAAACCATTGCCCGCGAACGCAGCGTCCAGATGGAGCAGGCACGGGAATCTGGAAAGCCTGAAGAGATCATCGAAAAGATGGTCGAAGGCCGCATGCAAAAATATTACGCGGATGTAGTTCTCCTGTCCCAGACATATGTGATTGATGGCGAAAGTCGGGTGGAACAGGCGATCGAGGCCGCAGCCAAGGAATTCGGCACACAGATCAAACTCACCGGGTTTGAACGTTTCGCGCTCGGTGAAGGCGTTGAGAAAAAAGAAGAAGACTTCGCTGCCGAGGTTGCAGCCGCTGCGTCGGGAAACTAGGGAAATCCTGTCATAAGGTTTCTCGCGGCATCAATCGGCGCAGTCTCTGGCGATTGTTATCTTGCCGTGAGGGGCAAGAATCATCCTAATGGATGGTAATCGATGCCAGGTCTTGATTTCCCAACGGACTATTCATTCCGTTGAGTGTTTCGGACAATTGCAGCCATCCGGGAGAATTACATTTGAACGCGAAGTTTCGATACAACCGCGTACTGCTGAAATTATCGGGCGAAGCTCTAATGGGGCCTGCGGATTTCGGGCTGCATCAGGACACAATCAACCGGATCGCTGACGATATTGTCGATCTGGCCAATGCTGGCATCTCAATCGGGCTGGTCATTGGTGCCGGGAACATTTTCCGGGGCGTTTCCGGTGCGGCTTCTGGCATGGCCCGGGCGCAGGCAGACCAGATGGGTATGCTGGCAACCGTCATGAATGCCCTTGCCATGGAAGACTTGCTGACCCGAAAGGGTCTTGAGGCGCGCGCCATGTCTGCTGTCCCGATCAACGGCGTTTGTGAGACGTTTGCCCGCAAGCCCGCATTGGCCCATCTGGCGGCGGGCCGCGCGGTTATTTGCGCCGGAGGTACGGGAAATCCATTTTTCACGACTGATACGGCCGCCGCCTTGCGCGCAGTTGAATTGGATTGTGATGCGCTGGTGAAGGCGACGCAGGTCGACGGGGTCTATTCAGCCGACCCGAAAACAAATCCCGATGCTACCCGCTACGACAGTCTCAGCTATAGCGAAGTAATCACCAGGGATCTGCGCGTCATGGATGCAGCCGCAATTGCGCTTGCGCGCGAGAACAATCTGCCCATCATTGTATGTTCGATTGGCGAGCCGGGAAACTTGGCGAAGGTTCTTCAGGGGCAGGGACGCTTTACAGCGATTGTGGATTAGTTTTCCCAAACGTTTGGCACAATGCGCCTGGCGGGATATCCTTTGAGAGGTGCAGGAGTAACAAATTATGGCTGACGAAGAGTTTGACTCTGACGACATCCAGCGTCGCATGGATGGCGCCCTGAACAATTTGAAAAACGAATTTGGCGGATTGCGGACCGGCCGCGCATCATCCGGTCTGGTCGAAAACCTGCCCGTGGAGGCCTATGGTGCACCGATGCCATTAAGCCAGTTATCGACAATATCGGTGCCCGAGCCGCGCATGATCTCGGTCCAGGTTTGGGATAGATCCTTGATTCAGGCCGTCGAGAAAGCAATTCGCGAATCCGATCTCGGCCTCAACCCGGTCGTCGAAGGCCAGTTAATGCGCCTGCCGATCCCGGAACTCAACGAAGAACGCCGTCAGGAAATCGTCAAAGTTGCCCATAAATATGCAGAACAGGCCCGTGTCGCAGTTCGCAATGTTAGACGGGACGGCATGGATCAACTCAAAAAATTTGAACGCGATGGGCATATGAGCGAAGACGAACAGCGTCTATGGGGTGACGAGGTGCAAAATATGACTGACGCCGTCATCAAGGGCATAGACGAAGCGCTCGAGACCAAAGAAACAGAAGTCATGCAGGTTTAGTGCAGATGGACGCAACGCTTACGGCGCGGGCCGCGGGGGATCTTGCAAAAGATGCCGGCAGCAAATCGGCTGCTATAGAACACGTTGGGCGGCTGCCGGAACATATTGCGATTATCATGGATGGCAATGGACGCTGGGCAGAAGAACGCGGGATGTCCCGGACGCGTGGTCACCGTGCCGGTCTTGATGCGCTCCGCCGGTGCATTACAAGAGCAGACGAGCGCAAAATCCGCTACCTGACAATATTTGCCTTTTCCAGTGAAAACTGGTCGCGGCCTAAATCCGAGATCGACGACTTGTTCAAATTGCTGAACACGTTTATTCGCCGCGATCTCAAAAAACTGCACCGGAACGGAGTCCGTGTGAGGATGATCGGCAACCGGGAAAATCTTGAACAGGATATCCTCCGCCAGATCACCGAAGCCGAAGAGTTGACGAAGGACAACGATGGCATGGTACTGGTCGTCGCCTTCAACTACGGAGCCAGGAGCGAGATCATCGGCGTCGTCCGGGGTCTTGTCGCATCAGCGGCGCGTGGCGAAGTATCAGAAAGCGAGATTACGGAAAGCCTGATATCGGACCGTCTCGATACCGAGGGGATTCCGGATCCGGATCTGCTCATCCGAACCAGCGGTGAAAAACGGCTTTCGAATTTCCTTCTATGGCAATGCGCCTATACCGAATTTGTATTCACGGAAAGCTATTGGCCGGATTTCGATAGCCAGATGCTGGACGAAGCAATCACCGAATATGGCCAACGCGATCGCAGGTATGGCGGCATTGTCCAATCGGTCGGCACCTAGAAAATGGCCAATGTCCTGAATTCTGATGTGCTACCGGGGGCCGGACACTGAACAATCGTACCCTCCGTATCCTGTCTGCCGGGATTCTAATTCCAGTCGTATTACTGCTTGTCTGGTTGGGCGCATGGTGGTTCACCGCGCTTGTTCTCGTGGTCGGACTAATCCTCCTGCACGAATGGAATACAATGACAGGCGTTGCACCTGTTCTATTCCCACTGGGAGCAGCGGCGATTGTCGCCGCCGCCATTCTGACAAATCTCGGCATGGGTGGAATTGCGCTTTCAACAGTCCTGATTGTATCAGCAGTCCTTTGGCTGATCGGCCTGATCCGCAAGGCGAATGCCGGCTGGATTGCCGGCGGATTAGTCTATACCGGCTTACCGTTGGTCGCGGTAATCATGATACGCAGCAGCGTGGGACCGGCTCTAGCGGCGATCGTGTTTATATTTGCAGCCGTTTGGGTAACGGATTCAGCAGCTTACCTTTCAGGGCGCGCAATCGGGGGACCGAAACTCTGGCCGGCCGTTTCGCCGAATAAAACCTGGGCCGGGCTTATCGGCGGCATGGCAGGCGCGTCGATATTTGGCGCCATATTCGCGCTAACATCCAGCCCTTCAAATTTGGCATGGCTCGCGATACTCGGAGCCATTCTGGCATTTGTTTCCCAGGGCGGAGATTTGTTTGAGTCCTCCGTCAAGCGCCGCTTCGGCGTAAAAGATTCCGGTAACCTCATCCCCGGCCATGGCGGCATAATGGACCGCGTCGACGGGATGGTGGCGGCGGTGCTGTTTGCCGCTATGATGGGCATCTCCCGATCAGGTTTCGATAACGTCGCCGCGGGTATTCTGGAATGGCGTTAGAGGAAGACCGGACTATGCGGACATCCGCTCCACAGAATTCAGGCGCGACTGCTCGCGGTGCTTCGGATATCCGCAGTGTGAGCATCCTCGGATCAACGGGGTCAGTGGGGCGGAATACAGTCGATTTGCTGTTGGCCAATCGCGATCGGTATGCGGTGCAGGCGCTAGTCGCGAACAATAACGCCAAAGTCCTGGCAGAGCAGGCGATTGCTCTGGGCGCCAAGCTGGCGGTGGTTGCCGATGATGACGCGTATTCGAAACTGAAAGAGTTTTTGGCGGGTTCAGGGATCGAAACCGCTGCAGGTCCGGACGCCGTGATCGCCGCCGCGAATTTGTCAGCCGACTGGATCATGGCGGCGATTGTTGGCGCTGCCGGACTACGGCCTACATTAGCGGCCCTTGAACAGGGGACAATTCTGGCGCTCGCCAACAAGGAATGCCTGGTTTGCGCGGGAGCCGCATTCATGGCGCGGGCGGCAAAATTCGGCACGACAATATTGCCGGTTGATTCTGAGCATAGCGCGATTTTCCAATCGCTCGACAATCCAGACCGCGGTGGATTGGAGACGATCACCCTGACAGCGTCCGGCGGGCCGTTTAGAACCTGGTCTCTGGAAAAAATTGCCAATGCCCGGCTCGAAGATGCCTTGAAACATCCGAACTGGAATATGGGGGCCAAGGTCACGATCGATTCCGCGACAATGATGAACAAGGGCCTGGAATTGATTGAAGCCCATCATCTGTTCGGCCTCGACAATGAACGGATCGACATCCTTGTGCACCCGGAATCGATTGTCCACGGCATGGCAACCTATGCCGATGGGTCGGTGATTGCCCAGCTCGGAATGCCCGACATGCGCACCCCCATCGCTGTATCCTTGGCCTGGCCCAAGAGGATGGCGGCCCCAGTCGCCAAACTGGACTTGGCCGAGATTTCCAGCCTGACATTTGAAAACCCGGATTTGGAAAAATTTCCGGCCATCAGTCTGGCCCGGAATGCGCTTTGCGAAGGTGACCGGGCGGCGACCATATTGAATGCCGCGAACGAAATTGCCGTGTCGGCATTTCTGGATAATAAAATTGAATTTCTGGATATCGCGGCGTTGGTCGGTGACCGTCTGGACCGGGCGAATTTTGGGCGTGCCGGAGAAACTGGTTCTGAAATTGAATCGCTTCTTGTTCTTGACCGCGAAACACGGCATTTAACGGGCGAGGAGATTCGGGCCAGGACCCTCTGACAAAGCCTTTTGAAAGATCGGCGGATATCGCTATCTGCCTTCTTAATGCCCGAATTCTCAATAGGTTGCGATAGGTCGCTTTTATCGGCACCTCTGGAACGGTGGACTGGATGGATTTGGTTTCAACTTTGACTGATTTTGCCGGGTTTCTGACCGGCTATATCCTGCCGTTTTTGTTCGTGCTGACGATCGTTGTGTTTTTCCACGAATTGGGTCATTTCCTCGTTGCACGCTGGAACGGCGTAACCGTCACCACGTTTTCGGTTGGCTTCGGCAGAGAAATAATCGGTTGGCACGACAAACACGGTACGCGGTGGCGGATTTCCTGGCTGCCGCTCGGTGGCTATGTAAAATTCCTCGACGATGAAAGTGCGGCCAGTACACCAGATCTCGAAAAAATTGATGGGCTGAGCGAAGAGGAGCGAAAAGGCGCGTTTCACCTGAAACCGCTCGGCGCCCGGGCCGCAGTTGTTGCTGCCGGCCCGATCGCGAATTTTATCCTCGCCATCGTCATTTTCGCGGTGATGTTCGCGTTTGTTGGACGCCAAGTCACAACCGCCCGGGTTGATAGCGTTGCGGAAGACAGCGCAGCTGAAGAAGCGGGCTTCCAGCCTGGTGATCTGGTTTTGGAGATTGATGGCGTAGACATCGAATCTTTCGCTGATATGCAGCGAATCGTTAGTGTCAGTGCAGACGAGGAATTGGTATTTGTGTTGGAGCGGGGCGACCAGGAAATAGAGATTTCGGCAACCCCCAAGCGGCGTGAAATTACCGACCGGTTTGGCAATGTCCAGAACGTTGGCTTGATCGGGATCACGCGTAGCGCCAGGGCCGAAGATTTCAATCTCATAAAGTACCCGCTGCCGGAAGCCGTCTGGCGCGGAACCCAGGAAACCTGGTTCGTGATCGCCAGAACCATGGGGTATCTGTATGACGTCATTACCGGGCGCGAGGATGCTAGCCAGCTTGGTGGACCGATACGAATCGCCCAAGTTTCAGGCCAGGTTGCAACCCTCGGATTTGCGGCGCTAATTCAGCTTGCCGCGGTCCTTTCCGTCAGTATCGGCCTCATTAACCTGTTTCCGGTTCCGATGCTGGACGGTGGCCACCTTCTGTTTTATGGAATCGAAGCTTTGAGGGGCCGACCGCTCAGCGATAGGGCCAAAGAATTTGGTTTTCGCATGGGTATGGCGCTCTTGCTGATGCTGATGATTTTTGCAACATGGAATGACGTTGCAAACTTGTCACGATTGTAACAAAAAGTATGATGTTTCCGTGGGTTAAATGTTTTCTTTGTGTGAAAAAACCGTTACAAGTGGTTTGAGAATGACCGGTGATCACGAATTGGTGAGTCGCTGGGTAGTTTTAATTTGCGGCTGTACTGGCAGCTTGAATTTCGGGGAATTCAATCCGTATGCGTAATTCCACTCGGTTTTTGCTAAAGTTGCTGACGGTTCTAGCCTTTCTCGTTGCGGTTCCGGGTGCAGCAATTCTCGCTGTTTCCGCCGTCTCGTCAGACGCTTACGCTCAGTCCAGCAGGACCATTCAAAATATTGACGTGGAGGGCAATCGGCGCGTCGAAACCCAAACCGTTGTTGGCTATTTGCGCCTCGGTGTCGGCGATCGCTATGACTCAGTTCGCGCCGATGATTCGTTCAAGGCACTTTTTGCAACAGGTCTGTTTTCAGACGTAAAGATTTCACTCCAGGGGTCGACGCTTCTTGTCGAACTGGTTGAAAACCCGATCATTAACCGGGTAGCGTTTGAAGGAAACCGCAAGGTCACTAACGACACATTGGAAGCCGAGGTGCAGTTGCGACCACGGATCGTGTTTACCCGATCCAGGGTGACCGCAGACGTGCAACGCATTTTAACAATTTATCGCCGATCCGGCAGATTTGATGCGCGTGTTGAGCCGAAGATCATTCAGCTTCCGCAAAACCGTGTCGATCTGGTTTTTGAGATCATAGAGGGTGATAAAACGAAGGTTTCGCGGATAAATTTTGTCGGCAACCGCGCTTTCTCGGATAGCGAGCTTCAGGAAGAAATCACGACTTCTGAGTCTGGTCTGCTGAGCTTCTTGCGGTCTGACGATATTTACGATCCGGATCGCCTGGCGGCCGACCAGGAATTGTTGCGCCGGTTCTACCTCAATCAGGGCTATGCCGATTTCCGTGTCGTATCTGCGGTAGCTGATCTGGACCGTGATAATAATTCGTTTTTCATCACCATCACGGTCGATGAAGGAGAGCTCTATTTCTTTGGCGAAGTGGTCGTGGAATCAAACATCAATGGTCTCAACCCAGATGAGTTGAGGCCGGTTGTAATTACGCGTCCCGGTGACAATTATAGCCTGGAGAATATCGACAAAACCCTCGAGGATCTGACACTGGAAGTCAGCAAGCTCGGGTTTGCATTCGCCCAGGTTCGGCCGCAGGGACGGCGTGACCCGGAAACCAAACTAATCTCAATCGTATACGTAATCGATGAAGCCTCAGCAATTTACATCGAACGAATCGACATTACCGGCAATACACGCACCCACGACGGAGTTGTGCGCCGGGAATTCGATGTAGACGAAGGCGACGCATATAACCGGGTTCTGATCGATCGCGCTGAAAGACGTTTGAATGCTCTGGATTATTTTGAAAGGGTCACAATTTCGCGTAGCCCGGGCAGCGCCCCGGACCGGGTTATTGTCAACGTTGATGTTGTCGATAAATCGACCGGGAGTCTGTCTGTCGGTGCCGGTTTCTCAACCCAGGACGGCGTCCTCGGTGATATCAGCGTTACCGAGCGTAATTTTCTTGGCCGCGGCAACTTTGTAAGGCTCGCTGCAAGCATTTCCGGGAAGCGACAGGATGTCGATTTCTCGTTTACCGACCCTTATTTCATGGATCGCCGTATCTCGGCCGGGATTGATATCTTCTCCCGCCGGGTCGATCTGGAGGACGAATCGTCCTTTAATCTTGAGCGCCACGGTGCGGGCCTGCGCTTTGGTTTCCCGATTACCGAAAACTGGTCTATCACAACCAGGTATCAATTCTCGCTGGAAAAAATTACCGATGTGCAGGCGTCGTCGTCTATCGCCGTGTTCCAGGCTCAGGGCGATTCAAACGCTTCGACCATTGGCTATACAATCCGGTTCGATACATTGGACAGTTCGCGTAACCCGACCACGGGTCTGTATTTTACCTTCACCCAGGATGTTGCAGGGCTGGGCGGTGACGTAAATTATCTCCGCACCACTGCAGAAGCCCGCGCTTATTATCAATTCCGTCCTGGCATTATTGGCGTCGTAAAATTGCAGGGCGGTCATATCACCGGTTTGGGAAGCGATAATGTCCGGCTTCTCGATGCTTTCTTCAAGGGCGGCGAGACAATCCGTGGTTTCGACCGGTCCGGTTTGGGCCCGCGCGATATGGTCTCTGGTGATGCTCTAGGCGGAAATATATATTTTGCAGCGACTGCTGAAGTTCAGTTTCCGGTTCCGTTCCTGCCGGAAGGTCTCGGCTTCAAGGGTGCTGTGTTTGTTGACGCAGGTTCGGTATACGATACCGATCTTGTAACCGGTACAACATTTGACCGCGATGGCAGTGGCGCAATCGATCTCGCAAACGAGACACTTGTAGTCCAGGATTCAAGTTCGATCCGGTCATCCGTCGGGGTATCGATTATCTGGAATTCGCCATTTGGACCCCTGCGGGCGGATCTGGCCCACGTGCTGTCCAGTTCCACATTTGATGACGAACAGGTCTTCAGGTTTGGCGGCGGTACCCAATTCTAGAGACAGTCATTTGCACCCGATATGCGGTTCGCATAAATTTAGCGAACTGATACCCGCCATAAAGCGCAAATCTGTATATTCCACCTGGGTCAGACCCCGCGTCTTCAAATTGTTTGAAGTTGCAGGATGTCCGGGCATTCGAATGGGCGTTGAGAAAATCATATGGGGAGGGAGCGGGCGTCAATGCAAATTATAGGCGGGTATCGATGGCGATCAGCCTGGCATAGGGACATTATGGAAGTTCCTGTTATTCAAAAATGGTTTCCCTATTCGCTTGCGTGTTTCCGCAGCCTGACAAGTTGCTTTCCCTTGAATCGATTTGAGTGTTAAAATCATAAACAACTCTGGCGTTGGGACTGAACCATGTCTGCAAAAAAAGATGATCAGCTCGACACGGCAGATATCCTGAAAATCCTGGAATTGTTGCCGCATAGATATCCGTTTCTCCTGGTTGATAGAATTCGCGATATCCGGGATGCAGAATCCTGCGTCGGCATTAAAAACGTTACGATAAACGAACCGTTTTTTGCCGGTCATTTTCCAACCGCTCCGATCATGCCCGGCGTGCTCCTCATTGAGAGCATGGCGCAAACCGCAGCGGTGATGTGCAGCTATCCATTGCCGAAACATGGTACAGCGCCCGTCGTGTATTTCATGTCCATCGACAGAGCGCGGTTTCGTAAACCGGTTGTTCCCGGCGATCAGGTTGAGCTTTACGTCAAGAAAATCCATCAACGCCGTTCGGTCTGGAAAGTCGGCTGTCGAGCGCTCGTCGACGGCCAACTCGTGGCCGAGGCAGAGTTGATCGCCATGACCGGAGTTCCGGAAGATAATTAGTTTCAACGATGGGCGGCACAGCCAATTGGCTATGACAGCAATTGCCCCGGAACCCGTCTACCAATTGCCAACAGTTCTGGGTCGACGCGCCATGATCTCAATCAGGGCTACGCAACCTATCCCATCAAAGCGTGAAACACGGAAAGCTGGATCGTGATTTGGATTTTGGACTGTTTGATGCGTCGGCAATTTCCGCACAATTGGTTTTCCCTGATGCGTCATGAGTCGACAATTTGTGACCGCCATGATTGATCAGAAAACAGAATTTGAGGGTGCGGTCGCGATCATCGCAGGTGGCGGCGAGTTACCAGTGAGGGTGTCCGAGAACGTCACCGAATCTGGACGAGCGATATTTGTGGTTGCAATTGATGGGTTGGCTGATCCAGTTTTACACAAATGGCCGCATATTATATGGAAGCTCGGGGCAGCTGGGCATCTGTTCTCATCCCTGCGCGAAAATAATTGCACTGAATTGGTCATGATCGGCAAGGTACCGAGGCCTCAATTTCGCGACCTGCATCTGGATGCAGGCGGATTGCGTTTAGCTCCCAGGCTTATGAAGATATTGATTGGGGGAGATGGATCGGTATTGGATAAAGTCGTGGCCTTTTTCGAATCGGAGGGCATAAACGTGAAGGGTGCGCACGAAGTTGCGGGAGAACTCTGCTTAACTGAAAAGAATTTGGGGAAAACCAGGCCTGATAAAACCCTGAGAAATGACATCGTATTCGGTGCCAAGATGGCCCGCATCATGGGGCTTCACGATGTGGGGCAGGGTGTCGTGGTGGACAAGGGTCGGATCCTTGCGGTCGAAGCTGCGGAAGGTACGGACACGATGTTGTCGCGCTGCAACGACTTGCGGTCAGAAACCGGGAAGGGCCGCTCAGGCGTCCTCGTAAAAGTTCCAAAACCGGGGCAGGACCTGCGGATCGACATGCCGACCATTGGCGTTGAAACTGTATTGCGGGTGGCCGACGCAGGTCTTGCCGGAATTGCCGTAGAGCAGGGCCACACGCTTATTGTCGACAGAGCGCGGGTGACAGCCGCAGCGAACGAAGCCGGTATATTCATATCCACCGTCCCGCCCGAAAAAAACTGATCGAGCCTGCCCGTGTCTGACCTGAAAATTTTTCTAATCACAGGCGAACCATCGGGCGATGCACTTGGTGCGCCGTTAATGACGGAAATCAGTAAAGCGGCCAAAATCCCGGTAACCTTTGAAGGGATCGGCGGTGAGTTCATGACCGCAGAAGGTATCGACAGCCTGTTCCCCATGTCGGAATTGGCCATCATGTCACCGGCGGAAATCCTGGCCAAGTTGCCTAAATTTATCCGGCTGGTGAACAAAACAGTCGACGCCATTGTGACGACCGCTCCAGATTGCCTGGTTATCATAGATAGCCCTGAGTTTACGCAGGCCGTCGCGAAACGGGTCCGCCGCCGCGCGCCAGAAATTCCGATCGTCAATTATGTATCTCCCACGGTTTGGGCATGGCGCCCGGGGCGGGCCAAACGTATGCGCAGGTATATCGACCGTGTGTTAGCTATTTTGCCCTTTGAAACCGAGGTCCACGAACGCCTGTCAGGGCCACCCAGCGTCTATGTTGGGCATCCGCTGGTGACCCGGATGGACAAGTTTGAACCAGATGTGGAACGCCGTCGGAATTTCAAAGAAAAGCCATGTTTGCTCGTCCTTCCCGGCAGCCGGGCCAGCGAAGTCAAACGTCTGGTCGATATCATGGGCGAAGCAGTTGGACGCGTCTCAGAACAGGTGCCCAATCTGGAGGTCCTCGTGCCCGCAGTAGCCAACGTAAGGCCACTGATCGAAACCAGCATTCGCGATTGGCCAGTGAAACCGGTAATCCTGGACGGTGAAGCGCAGAAATTTGCAGCGTTTCGCCGCGCAACCGCAGCCATTACGGCATCTGGCACGGCCTCTCTCGAATTGGCGCTCGCGCGCGTTCCGATGGTTGCTTGCTACCGCGTGGACCGGTTGGCCGCGCTTCTCCGCTGGCTGGTGGTCACCAAGACTTTTTTGCTGCCGAACCTGATCGCCGGCAGAATAATCGTCCCTGAATTGATGCAGCAAGACTGCACCGCGGAGGGTTTGGCAAATGAGGCCGTCCCGCTCCTGACCGATGCCAACGCCCGTCAGATACAACTTGATGGGTTCGAAGACGTCATCCAGAAAATGTCGGTCGCGGAATCGAATCCAAGCGCCCTGGCGGCCGTTGAAGTTCTTGATATAATCTCGGTAAACCGCAGATAGCGTTTATTTTCTCAGCGAAATCGGGACGTAATTCCGTTCGCTCGCGCCTGTATAGAGTTGACGCGGCCGACCGATGCGCTGCAGCGGGTCCTCGATCATTTCCTTCCACTGGGCGATCCACCCGACCGTGCGGGCGACAGCAAACAACACGGTGAACATGGTGGTGGGGAACCCAAGCGCATTCAGGGTAATTCCGGAATAGAAATCGATATTCGGATAGAGCCGCTTTTCGATGAAATATTCGTCAGTTAAGGCAATTCTCTCGAGTTCCAAAGCAACATCCAGGAGCGGATCATCCTTGATTCCGAGCTCATTCAGCACTTCGTGGGTGGTCTGCTGCATGATCTTCGCGCGCGGGTCGTAATTTTTATAGACCCGGTGGCCAAAACCCATCAGGCGAAAAGGATCGTTCTTGTCTTTTGCCCGGGCAATAAATTCGGGGATCCGCTCAACCGAACCAATTTCCGCGAGCATGGCAAGCGCGGCTTCGTTGGCACCGCCATGGGCGGGGCCCCAAAGGCATGCAATGCCGGCCGCGATACAGGCAAACGGGTTAGCGCCGGAGGATCCAGCCAACCTGACGGTTGATGTGGAAGCGTTCTGTTCGTGATCTGCGTGCAGGATAAATATCCGGTCCATTGCGCGGGACAGGACCGGGTTGGCCTTGTAATCCTCGCACGGTACGGCAAAACACATATTCAGGAAATTAGATGAATAATCGAGGCTATTCAGCGGATAAACCAATGGCTGACCGATGGAATATTTATACGCCATCGCTGCAATCGTAGGCATTTTGGCAATCATCCGCAGGCTTGCAATCATGCGCTGGCGTTCGTCATTAATGTCCGTTGAATCATGGTAGAAAGCAGACAGGGCACCAACCACGCCAACCATGATCGCCATCGGATGGGCATCGCGCCGGAAACCCGAATACAGCTTGGTCATCTGTTCATGGATCATGGTGTGATAAGTCACACGGGAATCGAAATCTTTCTTCTGCGATTTTGTTGGCAAATGTCCATAAAGCAGGAGGTAGCAGGTCTCCAGAAAGTCACCGTGTTCGGCGACCTGATCGATCGGATAACCCCGATAAAGCAAAACACCCTTGTCGCCGTCGATATAGGTAATTTCGGATTCGCAGCTCGCCGTTGACGTAAATCCAGGATCAAGCGTGAATTTCTCCGTATCTTTGTACAATGTTGAAACGTCAACAACATCCGGACCGGCCGTACCGCTTTTGACCGGAAAATCCCAACTATCTTTGCCGATTGTGAGTGTTGCTTTTTTCGTCATTCAATTACCTCCATTTACGTACGTACACCGCCCGCCCAGGGATTGCGAAACCTCGCAACTCCCGCGCGCAAGACGCTTTTGCTTGAAATCAGTACGGATCCAATATGTTTGAGTAAAGGATTTGTCCCCGTCTCGCAAGATATTCGGCCAGAAACAGGAACTATGCCTGCGGCAAATTTAGCCCGTTTGATCTGAAATTCTAGCGAGACATTCATCTTTTCCAAGCACGGCTAGAACGTCAAATATGCCTGGCGATACCGTGGTGCCCGTCAGCGCGACCCGGAGCGGTTGGGCGATCTTGCCAAGTCCGATCTCGTGTTTCTCGGCAAATTCGCGAATAACGGTTTCGACTGTATCAACCGACCATTCGTCCTGTGTACTCAACTCCCGGGCAACTCGTTCTAGAATATCGCCAGATTTCTCAAGAATACCGCGCGCCTTGTCATCGAGATCAAAAGGCCGGACGGCAAACAGGAAAGCAGCTCCCTGCCAGATATCACTTAGTGTTTTTGCCCGCTCTTTCAGGCCGGGCATGGCCGCCAACAACTTGGTCTTTTCCTGGTTGCTCAATGCCGCGTCAGAATTCCTACGTGCAGGGTCGATACCAGGGAGGGCCTCCTCAAGCGCGGCCAACAGATGCGCGTTGTCGGATTGGCGGATATAATGTCCGTTGAGATTTTCCAGTTTCGTAAAATCAAACCGCGCCGCGCTTTTACCGATCCCGTCTAATGTGAACCACTCGATCAATTGCTCATCGGAAATGATTTCATCGTTGCCATGGCTCCAACCGAGCCGCACCAGATAGTTCCGCATGGCTTCGGGCAGGTACCCCATATCCCGGTAGGATTCGACGCCGAGGGCACCATGGCGCTTTGAAAGTTTGGCGCCATCAGCTCCGTGGATGAGAGGGATGTGTGCCATCACCGGCACGTCCCAATCGAGCGCGCGGAATATCTGTATCTGCCGCGCGGCGTTTGTCAGATGGTCGTCGCCGCGAATGATGTGGGTGACGCCCATATCATGATCGTCAACCACGACGGCCAGCATATAGGTCGGTGTGCCGTCAGAGCGGACAATGATAAAATCGTCCATATCCTGGTTTTTCCAGGTCACCTGGCCCTGCACCTTGTCGTCAACAATGGTCTCGCCATCAAGCGGGGTTTTTAGCCTGATCACAGGCTTGATCCCGGCAGGGGCGTCGGACGGGTCCCGGTCACGCCAGCGGCCATCGTAGTTGGCGGTCCGGCCCTCGGCGCGGGCCTTTTCTCGCATTTCCGCTAATTCCTCCGGGGACGCATAACACCGATACGCCTTGCCGGTGGCGAGAAGACCCTCGGCAACTTCGTGGTGGCGATCCAGGCGCGAAAACTGTGAAACCACGTCGCCGTCCCAATCGAGCCCAAGCCAGGTCAGCCCTTCGCGGATTTTATCAACTGCGTCCTCGCTATAGCGCGATCGGTCGGTATCCTCGATGCGGAGTAACATCCTGCCGCCATTAGCCCGCGCGAACAGCCAGTTGAAAAGGGCGGTGCGGGCGCCGCCGATATGCAGGTACCCGGTCGGTGAAGGGGGGAAACGGGTGACAATTTTAGAGGCCATGACAATCCTGAAATACCCGTGATTGAGGAGGGCGCGTTTGTGTTGTTTTGCGATCCCTGTAGCATAGCCCTACCCATTGGGTAAGCGCTTGGGTGAGAAACGGCGGGACAATTTTTGAAAGCCTGGTTGGAAACTCTGTTGAACAGCGAGCGGGATCGCTGGTTTCTCTGGGTACCGGTGGCCTTGGGGATGGGCAGCGCGAGCTATTTCGGTCTGCCGGCGGAGCCGGTTCTGCCGGTGATTGCGGGTTTTGCACTTGTTTTGGTATTTCTCGGTTTTCGTTGCCGGAACTGGCTCCCGGGCGGATTCCTGATCGTATTGGCGGCGGCTTATATATGCGGTCTGACGGCAGCGAAGGTCCGAACCGAATTGTTGCGTGCGCCGGTGCTGACTGGTCAACATGCCGGTGTCACGATTGAAGGGTGGCTGGACGGTACGCGTCCGCGCCGGGACGGGGGAATAAATATTATCCTGCGGGTCTCATCAATCGACCGGCTGGATGACGCAGATACGCCGTACAGGGTTCGCCTGAACCTGCGGGATCCGGAGAAACTGGCTGGTTTGTCGCCCGGAACCAGCCTGCGGGTTCGTGCCTGGATTGCCCCACCGCCAGGGCCCGCAACACCCGGTGGGTACAATTTCGCGCGCACCGCCTGGTACGCACGGATTGGCGCGATCGGCGTTGCTCATTCCCTTGAGGTCTGGCAGGAGGGCGCTGGTCGGCAAAGTTTCATCGACAATCTGGGGATCGGGATTGACCGCATCCGGGCGGCGATTTCCGAACGTATTCGCCAAGCCCTGCCGGGTGAATCCGGTGGCATCGCGGTTGCGCTGATAACCGGCGACCGGAGTGGATTGTCGCGCGAAAACGTCGAGATCCTGCGCGTATCTGGGTTAGCCCATGTGCTGGCAATTTCCGGCCTGCACATGTCGCTCGTGGCTGGCACATTGTTTACCGGTCTGCGCGCCTTTCTGGCGCTCTTCCCGCCACTTTTACTGAGATTTCCAGTCAAAAAAATAGCGGCCTTCTTGGCTATTCTTGCGGGCGCTTTCTATCTCGCATTGTCGGGCGCCAGTATCGCCACCCAACGCGCCTTTATCATGGTCGCCATCATGCTGGTCGCGATCCTACTGGAGCGCCCGGCAATTACATTGCGGAACGTCGCTTTGGCCGCGACATTTATTATTTTGTGGCGGCCCGAAAGCGTGATCTCGGCAAGCTTTCAAATGTCGTTCGCGGCGGTTACTGCGTTGGTTGCGGCGTTCGAACAGTTGGAGGCGCGACGACAGACGATGTCGCGGACTTTGCCGTCCAGCTTGCTGATGAGGATCGCCAGAATCATATTGTTGTATTTTGGCGGGGTTATGCTCACTACGCTGGTGGCGTCCGCTGCTACCGCGCCCTTCGCTGCCTATCATTTTCACCGGGTTGTACCGTTTTCGCTTGCTGGCAACCTTCTGGCAATGCCAGTCATTGCACTTGCCGTCATGCCGTTGGCGCTTGTCGCCGTGATCGCCATGGGGTTTGGCGTCGAGGTGTGGCCTCTGACGGCGATGGGGCAGGGGATTGATCTGGTCCTCGATCTTTCCGGATGGGTCTCGAGCTGGCCCGGTGCCGAGCAACCGGTGGCCGCCATGCCGGATGGTGCATTGTTCCTCGTGATCCTGGGTGGATTGTGGCTGATGCTGTGGCGACAGCGATGGCGCTACGCAGGAATTGGTGGACTGGCAGCAGGACTATTACTCGCGCTCAACCCGTCCCCTCCGGATATCCTGATCGATGCGCGCGCGCGGTCATTCGCGGTGCGCGGCGATGACGGCCAGTTTCAGATGCTAGTTCGAACCCGCTCGACCTTTGCAATCGAGCAATGGCTCGAGCGCGATGGCGATTTGCGGGCCGTCGAGCAGATCGGTAGCGACCAATTTGTCTGCGATTCTCTGGCTTGCACCGTAAACCTGCCAAGCGGTGGGACCATGGCGATCGTCAACCACCGCGCCGCACTGGCCGAGGAATGCGGCTCCGCCCGGATCGTTATCATGACGTTCAAGCGCCAAGGCCCGTGCCCCGGACCCGAACTGGTGATCGACGAACAGGATCTTGAAGACGAGGGTGCCGCTGCAATCTGGGCCAGAGGTGGCGGTTTTGAACTCGACCGCGCAATCCCCAGACAATCGGCGAGACCCTGGAACAAGGACCTCACGCCTGAGCAAAATTCCAACAACCCTGTCGATTCAAGTCAGGCACCGCTCCCAACCGGTCGGAGCACCTGATACGCGGGGCGATCCCGCCCGCACAGCAGCACGGAATTCGACCGCCTCAATAATTGCGATAAAGGCCGACGAGTTTACCCTGGATTGTGACACGGTCCGGGCCGAAAATTCGGGTCTCGTAGGCGGGATTGGCAGCTTCCAGCGCGATCGAATCTCCTTTGCGGTGGAGCCGTTTCAGCGTCGCTTCTTCGTCATCGATCAATGCAACGACAATTTCCCCGGTGCTGCCCGTAACCTGCTTGCGGATCAGAACGGTGTCGCCGTCGAGGATGCCGGCCTCGATCATCGAATCGCCGCGCACCTCAAGGGCAAAATGTTCACCTGTCGGCAGCATGTCGGCGGGGATTGAAATGGTGCGGCTCTGGTTCTGGATGGCAGAGATGGGCGTGCCAGCCGCGATCCGCCCCATGACTGGGATGGAAACGACATCCCGGAGATCCTCCTTCGGAACGGTCCTGACGGCCACTTTGCCAAGACTGCCCTCGATAACGGCTGGTGAAAACCCGCGCTCGCGCCGCGCCTGATTTTCAAGCGCATCGGGGAGTTTGAGAACCTCAAGCGCCCGCGCCCGGTGCGGCAGGCGGCGGATAAACCCGCGTTCCTCAAGCGCCGTGATCAGGCGGTGGATGCCGGATTTGGAGCGAAGATCAAGCGCGTCCTTCATTTCTTCAAAGGAAGGTGGCACGCCCGCTTCCTGCAGGCGGTCGTTGATGAAAACAAGTAAATCGAGCTGTTTTTGCGTCAGCATGGTCCGGCGGTCCCGTAT
>JAJFGZ010000036.1 GCA_021775855.1 Hyphomicrobiales bacterium | reverse complement strand
CCGGTGTTCCGTGGATTTTGTGCGCGCAATTTCAACCAGGTCATTGTCGGTCAAGACCAGTGAATGTTCGAGGACCGGCGTCGCCACTTCGGCTTCCTGGGTCGCAAGTAGCAAGGCAAGATCGTGGGGTATATTATCGATCGGCGCTACGGTTTTGGACAGCTGGATCTTTGCTTCAAATTCGACATTGTCGAGTAGTTCCGTGAGAATTTCTCCAAACAGGAATAACTCCCGGTCATTGTAGTTTTCCGCGTCGGCGACAAACAGGTCAGCGATCTCGCCCATTAGTTGCCGGCGTGCATCGCTGCATTTTTCCCTCGCTATTCCAGAGAGTCTATCAAGCATGTGGTTTCCCCCTAAATATTTCCGACCCGAATGCTGCTAAGATCCGGGACGATAAATCCAACCGGGAATTGCCTGATCGCCCCCGGACTGCGAAAAATGTCCGCTTTATCCTGACTTTTCAGTGTAGGTCCCAAAATTTAATATCGGATTAAAGCGTGTATTTTACATCGATAACTACCGTTATCCGAACAAAGAACAGCCGGATGAATTCCACCGTATGAAGAAGAGAAGCCATAGAGAATCGGGTTATTTAGTTCCCGAGCACTATCAGTTCGCCGTGGGGCGTCGCCAAAGCGGCACGCTCCCAGGCGTCGCGCCGTGCATGAAGATCGGGTATGCTTGTCAGACCCTTCTCCGCCACGATCTGCTCCAGCGCCGCCAGCCAGTGCAGGTAATAGGTCTCGCCGGTATCCGGGTCGCCGGCCTGTTGAGCGCGGGTAATCTCACGGCTCAGGGTCTCTGCCCATTCGGGCCAGGTGAATGCGCCTTTCTCGTGCAGCCGGAGTACAATCGCAAAGGCTTGCGCCTGCCAAGGTTCGGCAAAGACCGGACCCTCGTCATCGCGGGGTAGGGTCGGCAGGGCGGCAAGTGCGCTGGATACGCCGTCAGACGCGTTCAAGGTAGCTCTCCCAGAGATCGGCATAAACGGCCTGTTTCGGATCGCCGTCCTCGCCCCATAACTCGGTCGCTTCAAAGCGCACTCCGTAACAGGGTTCGGGCTGTTCGCCTTCGCCCCGGGCGTTGGTGTCAGGCAGGACGAATGCACCGTGGCTGGCAGCAATGGTGCCGGTATGGCCGCGCAGGTAACGCGGCATGCGGGTATGGGATTGCGGGTGCCGGTTCTTGACCCGGACCTTGTCGCCGATAGCAAAGGCGGGTTCGGAGCTGGTTTCGCGCTTTGTGGAACCGCCGCTCGACAAAACCTTGGCGACGTCTTTCGCTTCCAAAATGCGGGTCAACTCAACCCGTCGTTCTGGCGCCGCGCCCGCCATTTCGTCGCCGGAGACAATGTCGCGCTCTTCAAGGAGTTTGATCAGCCCGGCGAGCCAGATCTGGTAATAGGAGCTCGATAAATATTCAGCCGGATTCAGGCTTTCGCGGGCGTAGCGCGAGGCGTCGATGTTCCAGATCCCGGTCGCGCCTATGGCGAGGGTTAGTGAAAATGCTTTCCGTTCCCAATCAAAATGGAACGCGGGTTCATTGGCCTCAAAACCAATGGGTCCAAAACCGTGCATGCCGCCCAGATCGTGTCCGCTATTCATGCGAGTAACCCCTGTTTGCGGGCCTCACCGGGGTCGAGCGCCAGACCGGTGCCGATCATCGAATCCCTGGTCACCAGGGCCGCCAGATCGTCTTCGTTCATGCCATCGGTTCCTTCTAGCCGCATGGGGATAACCAAATAGCGCAATTCAGCGGTTGAATCCCATACCCGGATTTCGGTGTCCTCCGGCAATGTCACGCCGAATTCGCTTAACACGCCGCGCGGGTCATTGACGGCGCGGGACCTGTAGGGCGCAGATTTGTACCAGACGGGGGGGAGACCGAGCACCGGCCAAGGGTAGCAGGAGCATAATGTGCAAACGACCATGTTGTGGATGGCGGGGGTGTTTTCCTTGACGATCATGTCTTCGCCCTGGCGTCCGGTATAGCCGAGCGAACCAATGGCCGCAGACGCGTCGCGCCGCAACCAATCGAGAAATTCAGAATCGGACCATGCCTTGGCAACTACCCGGGCACCGTTTTTGGGGCCGACTTTCTTTTCATAGGTATCCACCAGGAGGTTCAGTGCTTCGGGGTCCACATAACCCTTTTCGACCAGGATTGATTCTAGCGCGCGGACCCGCAACTCGGTGTTCGTGAGGTGGGAATGGTCGTGATCGTGGCTATGGTCAGACATGTCCGTCTCCAATATCAGGTTGTCCAAATCTAGAATTTGGATTTCGGATCAGCAACTTGTTTTTGCGCTCCCAAAACCGTCTCTTGAATCCAGCGGACAATTTGTTTGGGTCCAACTGGTCAAATCGACCTGGCGGC
Organism: Hyphomicrobiales bacterium; assembly: GCA_021775855.1. Taxonomy (GTDB): domain Bacteria; phylum Pseudomonadota; class Alphaproteobacteria; order Rhizobiales; family NORP267; genus NORP267. The sequence continues at coordinate 66,278 of JAJFGZ010000036.1, read as the reverse complement.
CGGTGAGGTTCAATGGACCTTAGTCCTGTTACCGGTGATAGTGTTTAGGTCAAACTCAAGGGAACGAAATTCATGACTAATTATGCCGCCGATATTGCCAATATGCCTCAAGCGTTGATTGAGCGGTTATAGACGGAATCGGCAATCATTGCGGCATTGCGCTAAAGCGACAAATCATTGAAAGATGTCATCCAGGACGTATGCGAAAAGACGGGAAGCTCCAACACGACCAAGTCGCGGGTGACCTTCTACTACCTCCCTGCCGAAAAATTCGGATAAAAATCACTCTTTGGAGAATGGCCCTAAAATGGTTTCAAAAATAGAAGACCTGTTCTCGCTCAACGGGAAGATTGCCCTCGTGACAGGTGCCTCAAGCGGGCTCGGCCACAGGTTCGCTCGCGTGCTTGCTGCGCACGGGGCCAAAGTTGTGGTCGCCGCGCGGCGTGCCGACCGGCTGGAAGACCTTGTCCGTGAAATTGAGAAGGAGGGTGGCGTGGCCGCCGCCGTCGAGATGGATGTTGCAGCCCAGGAAACCATCTCGGGGAGTTTTGACGCGGTCGAAAAGGCATTCGGCGTTCCCAATATTCTGGTCAACAATGCCGGCATGGCCAAGCGTGGTCTGGTCGTCGATTTCTCCCCCGAGGACTGGCGCGATGTCATGAGCGTCAACCTCGATGGCGTCTGGTTTGTAGCGCAGGAAGCCGCCAAGCGGATGATCGCGGCAGATGTCCCGGGGTCGATTATCAACACGGCGTCGATTCTAGGCAGGCGTGTCGCAGCTACCATGGCCGGTTACGCGGTCACCAAAGCCGCCGTGATCCAGCTGACCCGATCAATGGCCGTCGAGTTGGCGCAGAACAATATCCGCGTCAACGCCATCGCACCGGGTTACATCCTGACCGAAATCAACGCCGAATTTTTCGAAACCGAGCAAGGACAGGCGATGATCGAACGGATACCCCAGCGGCGTATCGGGGCACCATCCGATCTGGATGGAACATTGTTGCTGCTGGCGTCCGATGCCGCCTCCGGGTTCATGACCGGGACAACGATCACGGTGGATGGCGGCCACGTGCTCGCCTTTCCCCGCTAGACTTTTTACAGATGCGTTTTATCCCCAGGCATGACAGCCATGCGTCTGAGGGTCTGTTGGCTTGCCCATTAAGCGGTTACTCTTTGCGAAAATTTACGCGAGGGAGTTGCTAAATGGATTATGCGGTACCAGGTCATGTTCGTGAATTGTGCAGCAAGGTAACAGAATTCCTGGATGAACACGTGATCCCGGTGGAAGCGGATCGCGGCAATTACAACGAATATGAAAATATCAAACTCGAGGTGCGCGACCAGCTGCGGGTGAAGGCGCGGGAAGCCGGCATCTGGGCCCCGCAGATATCGAAAACCCGAGGCGGTATGGGGCTGACCATACTGGAACAGTCGGCGCTGTATGAGACCGCCAACCGATCGATTTTCGGACCCTGTTCGTTTAACTGCGCTGCCCCCGATGATGGCAATATGCGGGTGCTGGAAGCGGTCGCGACCGAGGACCAGAAAGACCGCTGGCTCGATCCAATTGTCGCCGGAAAAGTCAATTCCTCGTTTGCCATGACCGAACCCCATCCGGGCGGGGGTTCTGATCCCGGCATGATCCAGACCAGCGCCGAGAGGGTCGGGAATAAAAAATGGAAAATCCGCGGTCAGAAATGGTTTGTCTCCGGGGCCGACACCGCCGACCATTTTATCCTGATGGCGCGGACAGATCAGAACCAGGATGAAAAGCGCCGGCATTTGAGTGCCTTCATGTTTCACCGCGACCAGCCGGGCTGGCGAATTACCCGGCGGATCGAAAATATGGGGCCTGACGAACATGGTGGCGTGTGCGAGTTGGAATTTGACGGGCTTGAGATCGACGATGACGACCGGTTGATGGAAATCGGCGACGGGTTGCGCCTCACCCAGATCAGGCTTGGCCCGGCGAGGCTTACCCATTGCATGCGCTGGCTCGGGCTTTCAAAACGGTGCATGGAAATCGCCGCCGAGTACACATCGCGACGCGAAGGCTTCGGTATCCGGCTGGCAGACCGCGAATCTGTGCAACTCAAAATGGGTGAATTGGCCCACGATATAGCCGTCGGGCGGCACCTGACCGCGCATGCAGCGTGGAAGCTGGATCAGGGAGATTACGCCCGCAAGGAAGTTTCCATGGCGAAAATCCACGTAGCTGATACCCTACACAAAGCGGCCGATACGGCGATCCAGTTGAACGGCGCGCGCGGGTATTCGAAAGACACATTAGCAGAGTGGATTTACCGCTATGCCCGTTGCGCACGCATCGTCGATGGCGCGTCGGAAGTTCACAAGATGGTGCTCGCGCGGTTCTACGTCAAGGAAGGGGATGGATTCTGGTCGTGGGACGTTTGATTGCCTGGAGACAGGATTTTAGCGGGTAACCCAAAAGGAGCCAATATCCTATTGGGCAGGATCACAAATTTTTGCTTTGATAGGTAAGTATTACTGCCCTATAATGGTTCCACATAAAGGGCTCCCTGAATTCGAATCGCTGTGTGAGCCGATAAAAGTCGAAACATTTGGGTGAGGAACATGACTCTCAAGAATGTCTCTCTCGGGGATAAATTCGATCTGAGCAAGGATCGGGTTTTGCTTTCAGGTGTGCAGGCTCTTGTGCGCCTCACGTTGATGCAGAAAATTCGCGACAAGGATGAAGGCCTGAATACGGCCGGTTATGTGACCGGGTATCGCGGCTCGCCATTGGGTGGCGTCGACCAGCAGTTCTGGAAGGCTAAGCAGGTTCTGGAATCCTACGATGTGAAATTCGAACCCGGTCTGAACGAGGATCTGGCGGCGACCGCGCTGTGGGGATCGCAACAGGCCGAGTTGCGCGGCGAAGGCGCTTACGATGGCGTGTTCGGCGTATGGTACGGTAAGGGCCCTGGTGTCGATAGGACGGGAGATGCGTTCCGGCACGCCAATACCGCCGGGTCGTCAAAACATGGTGGCGTTCTTGTCTTGTTGGGGGACGATCCAACGGCGGAATCTTCGACCATTCCCCATCAAAGCGAATTCGCTATGATGGATGCCATGATCCCCGTTCTTCACCCGGCCGGGGTTCAGGAAATCCTCGATTATGGCCAACTGGGCATCGCCCTGTCGCGCTATTCGGGGTGCTGGGTGGGGCTCAAATGCGTCCACGACAATATCGAATCGACAGCCATCGTGGATAGCCGGATCGAGCGCATCAAGATCAAGTACCCCAAGGTGTTCAAAATGCCGGAAGGCGGGCTGAATATCCGTGCCTGGGAAGACCGTCACGAGGCGGAAGTCCGCCTGCATACCCACAAACGGTTTGCCGCCGTCGCCTTCGCGTACGCCAACAATATCGACAAGATAGTCCTGCGAGGTGGCGCAAAACCGAAGATGGGAATCCTGACGACCGGCAAGAGCTATCTCGATACCCGCCAGGCACTGGATCAACTGGGGATCGACGAGGTGGAATCCGCCAAACTGGGGATCCGACTTCTCAAGGTTGGAATGGTGTGGCCGCTCGACCCCAAGATTATCGAGGAGTTTTCCAAAGACCTCGATTATATTGTGGTCGTCGAAGAGAAACGCTCGCTTCTGGAAACCCAGATCAGGGAACAGCTGTATGGCCGCAAAACCTCGCCGACAATTGTCGGAAAAAAAGGCGAGGCGGGAGATCCGTTATTCCAGGCCTATGGAGCGCTGAACCCGAATCAGATTGCCATCGCCCTAGGCGATCGGTTGACACGGCTGAAACCCAACAAGGCAATCGATGAAAAGGTTGCCGCGCTGAAAAACGTCCAGCGCCGGGTCCGCAACTCCGGCGATATTACCACCCGCATACCGTATTTTTGCGCCGGGTGCCCGCACAATTCATCGACGGTTGTACCTGAAGGTGGACGTGGTTATGCCGGGATCGGTTGCCACTGGATGGCGCAATATGTGCCCGACCGCAAGACCCAGGGTGCCACGCATATGGGCGGCGAGGGCGCCAACTGGATTGGCGAGGCGCCGTTCTCGACCCGCGACCATGTCTTCCAGAATTTGGGGGACGGGACGTACAATCACTCTGGCGTCCTGGCGCTGCGCGCGGCAATCGCGTCCGGCGTGAATATAACCTACAAAATTCTCTACAACGATGCAGTCGCCATGACAGGCGGGCAGACCCATGAAGGCGGGCTGACGGTACAGATGATCGCCCAGCAGGTTGTCGCCGAAGGCGTCGAGCGGTTGGTGGTGGTCTCCGATGAACCTGAAAAATACGGTTCCGGTTCTGGATTGCCAGCCTACACGACCGTGCACCATCGCAGCGAACTGAATGCGGTCCAAAAAGAGCTGATGGAGATCAAGGGCGTTACTGCGCTGATCTATGACCAGACATGCGCCGCCGAAAAACGCCGGCGACGCAAGCGCGGCACCTTCCCCAATCCGAACCGGCGGGTCTTTATCAACGACCTGGTTTGCGAAGGATGCGGCGATTGCGGCGTCAAATCCAACTGCGTTGCAATCGCGCCGTTGGAAACCGAATTTGGCCGCAAGCGCAAGATCGACCAATCGGCCTGTAACAAGGACTTTTCCTGCCTGAACGGGTTCTGTCCGAGCTTCGTGACTGTCGAAGGCGGTCAATTACGCAGGGGTTCCAGCAGTATCAAACAGGATATTCCAGACATTTTTGAAGTCGTTCCCGAACCAAACCTTACCGGTCTGGCGTCACCCTGGAGCGCGTTGATTACCGGGATCGGCGGCACCGGGGTCGTAACCGTCGGTCAGATCCTCGGTATGGCCGCGCATATGGAAGGCAAGGGTGTCGGGATCATCGACATGGCCGGCCTGTCCCAGAAAAACGGCGCGGTGGTCACCCACATGAAGATCGCCTCATCGCCGGACGATATCCCGACAATCAGGATCGCCGAAGCCGGTGCAGACGTTATGATCGGGTGCGATCTGGTCACGACGGCCGCTGAAGAGAACCTGAACGCCGCCAGCCGGTCCAAGACAAGGGCGATCGTCAATGCCCAAGAAACCATGCCTGCGCAATTTACCCATCTGCCGGATTTCGATCTTGCGGGCGACAGTCTGAAGGTCGCGATCGAAGCGCGGGTGAAGAAGGGTGGGGCGGCGTTTCTCGATGCGACTCGGATCGCGACGGCACTGCTCGGTGATTCCATTGCAGCCAACCTGTTCACCCTCGGGGCCGCGTACCAGTCGGGTATGATCCCGGTATCAGCTGAGGCGATCAATAAGGCGATCGCGCTAAACGGCATTGCCATCGAGATGAACCAGCAGGCCTTTCTCTGGGGTCGGCGGGCTATCCAGAATCTGGCGGCGGTCGAGAAACTGATCGCCCCTGCAAAAGTTCCAGCACAAACCTTTGCCGATACCCTGGAAGACATTGTCAAGGTGCGCAGCCAGTTCCTGAACGCCTATCAGAACGCTGACTATGCCACTCGCTATGAAGCAGCGGTCGAGAAAATCCGTGGACGAGAGAATAGTGTCGCGCCCGGCAAGACCGAACTTGCCAAAACGGTCGCACGCGGACTGTTCAAGCTGATGGCGATCAAGGACGAATACGAAGTGGCGCGGCTTTATACCGATGGTACGTTTGAGAAGAAAGTCGCGCAGAATTTTGAAGGCGACTTCAAACTCAATTACCATCTGGCACCACCCCTGTTCGCCAAACGCGACCCCGATACGGGACATTTGGTCAAGCAATCATTCGGTCCCTGGATGCGCAAGGCGTTCAACATGCTTGCGGCTTTCAAGGGACTTCGCGGGACGGCGTTTGATCCCTTCGGGTATACCAGCGAACGCCGGGGCGAGCGTGCGTTGCTGGCCGATTATGAAGCGTTTTTGCAGGAGCTTGACAACAAGCTGAGCAAGAATCGCTACAGCGTCGCAATCACGCTGGCCGGTCTGCCGCAGACGATCCGAGGTTTCGGGCACGTCAAGCATACAGCCGTTGAGGCCTATAAGGTTGAAAAGAAACGGTTGTTTGACCAATTCGAAAAGGCAAAACCGGCGCTTTCGCGCGCCGCTGAATAGCTGGTCCTCTCAAATCCCGTTGCGACCAATTGTCAGGTCAACTACATTGATAGAGCCTTTATCGATTGCAAAAATGTGATACAGATTTGGGCTTACAATCGTGGGCGCAGATGTATAATGTGCGCCGGCAATCTAAAAACAATAAGCCACGACAAGTGGCCTGGAAGATGAAGTGCCCGGAAATGGTTTGATGCTATTCCGCATAATGGGCAGATTACGAGAGGGAACCTCATGGCGGCTGCTGGCGCAACCGATAAGACTGAATACGATACCTTTCCAAAACTCCTCCTTCGCAACGCGGACATTTTCGGTGACAGGCCGGCGATGCGCGAGAAGGATTTGGGGATCTGGCAGAGCTGGACCTGGAAAGAAGTACACGAAATTGTCAAAAATTATGCCCACGGGCTCAAGAAGCTGGGCCTCAAAGCCGGCGACAAGGTCGCGATCGTGGGTGACAATCGTCCGAGATTATATTGGACCTTTGCGGCCGTGCAGAGCCTCGGTGCAACTCCTGTCCCCAATTATCAGGATTCCGTTGCAGACGAGATGGTCTTCGTCCTGAAACATGCCGAGGTTACCTTCGCCATTGTCGAAAATCAGGAGCAGGTTGATAAGGTGCTCTCTGTCGCGGATCAACTGCCGAAGCTGCGGAAAATCGTCTATGACGACGACCGCGGTCTACAGGATTACGACCCCAAGGATCTCCATAGCTTTGAGCGTGTGATCGAAATCGGTCGCAAGGAAATTGAGAAAAATCCGAAACTGGTGGAGCGATGGGAAGCAGGATTCGATAAATACAATGGGTCGGATATTGCCGTATTCCTGTATACGTCAGGCACCACAGGTCGCCCCAAGGGTGTTGTCCTGTCATACGACAATATTCTGATCAGCGCCCGCAACGGCAACGCGTTCGATGGACTGGACGAGATGGAAGAAGTGTTGGCCTACTTGCCGATGGCATGGGTGGGCGATCATATTTTTTCATACGGTCAGTCTTACACGGCCGGATTCTGCGTATCCTGTCCCGAGAGCCGGGAAACAATAAATGAAGACCGGCGCGAAATTGGTCCGACTTATTTCTTTGCGCCGCCGCGCCCGTTTGAGATCATGCTGACCCAGATTACGGTCAATATGGAAGATGCCAGCACTGTAAATCGGTGGTTGTACAACTATTTCATGGACGTCGCTAAAAAGTCTGGCGAAAAAATTCTCAATGGAGAACCAGTACCCTTTATGGAGCGCGTGAAATACTGGCTTGGCGAGTTGTTTGTCTACGGACCCCTTAAAAACCAGATGGGATTTTCACGCCTCAAAGTCGGGTATACGGCAGGTGAAGCGATTGGACCGGAAATTTTCAGTTTTTACCGCTCGCTTGGTCTGAACCTCAAGCAACTATACGGCCAGACCGAAGCCGGGGTTTACGTCACCGTGCAACCGGATGGTGAAATCCGGGCAGATACGGTTGGCAAGCCCGCGCCGGACGTCGAAATCAAGATCGACAAGAGCGGCGAGGTGCTTTACCGCTCGCCAGGCGTCTTCCTCGAATATTATAAAAACAAGGCCGCGACCCGCGAAGCCAAAACCAAGGACGGGTGGGTGCATTCGGGGGATGCCGGGTTCTTCGACGATACCGGACATTTGCACGTGATCGACCGGGCAAAGGACGTGGGCAAATTGAAGGATGGAACTCTGTTCCCGCCCAAATATATCGAAAACAAGCTGAAATTCTTCCCCAATATCCAGGAAGCGGTGGCGTTTGGTGATGGGCGCGATTTTTGTGCGATGTTCATCAATATCGATCTGACATCGGTTTCGAACTGGGCGGAAAAGAACAACATTATTTATGGTTCTTATCAGGAACTGGCGGCCCATCCGGAAGTCTATTCGATGATCGAAGAGCATGTCCGCGAGGTGAACCTACAGCTTGCCGGTGAGGGCGATCTTGCAGGTGCGCAGATCAAACGCTTCCTTGTTCTGCACAAGGAGCTCGATCCAGACGACGGTGAAATCACACGGACCGCTAAAGTCCGGCGGGGGTTTGTCGGCGAACGCTACAAGCCGCTGGTGGATGCACTTTATGATCCGAAGAATTACAAACAACATATCAGCACGGAAGTAACTTTCGAGGATGGCCGCAAAGGCAAGCTCGAAGCCGATGTTGAAATTCGTGACGTGCAATCAGTTGACGTTCCCGAAGCCCACATGCAGGAGGCCGCCGAATGAACACGGCAATTGCGGAAATCCAGCCCGGGAAACCAATCCTGGCGATGGATCATATTTCGCTGTCATTTGGCGGCGTGAAGGCCATTCGCGATGTTAGTTTTGACATCAGAAAAGGCGAAATCCGCGCGATCATAGGTCCGAACGGCGCCGGTAAAACGTCATTGCTGAATGTCATAAACGGGTTTTATCATCCCCAGGAAGGGATCATAAATTACAAGGGTGCCAAGCGTAACGACATGAAACCTTATGTTGCGGCATCCCAAGGAATTGCGCGCACTTTTCAGAACGTTGCGCTTTTTGCCGGCATGTCGACCCTTGATAACATCATGAGCGGGCGCATGCTCAAGATGAAGGTCGCCCTGCCGTGGCACATTATCCGGTTTGGTCCTGCCGAGCGCGAAGAGATCGAGCACCGCGAGTTTGTTGAACAGATCATCGACTTTCTGGAAATCCAGGCGATCCGGCGTACGCCGGTCGGGCGGTTGCCTTACGGCCTGCAAAAGCGGGTCGAGCTTGGCCGGGCGCTCGCAATGGAGCCGGAATTACTGCTCCTTGATGAACCGATGGCCGGAATGAACCTCGAAGAAAAAGAAGATATGTCGCGGTTTGTTCTCGATGTGAACGACCAGTTTGGTACGACAATTGCGCTGATCGAGCACGATATGGGCGTTGTCATGGATATCTCGGACCGGGTGATTGTTTTGGACTACGGACAAAAAATCGCAGACGGCACACCGGACGAAGTCAAGAACAACCAGAATGTGATCGACGCCTATCTTGGCGTCGCGCATTAGGCGGGGAAATCGATCATGTCGGATACAACGTTAAAACCGTCTCGCGCTTCGATGAGCGCCGGAAAACGCAACTGGCTGGTCACTGCAGCCCTTTTTGCGGCAGCTGTTGTGGGATCGCTCGTGGTTGGCGAGGGTAGTCTCGTTTACGAGATTTTCGTCAGCCCCTTCCTGTTCGTGGTTGAAGCCCCCGACCTGTTCGTTCAGGTGATTTGGGAGGGTCTGGTCGCCGGAACTCTCTATGCCCTTTTGGGGCTTGGGTTTGTACTGATTTTCAAGGCATCCGGCGTTTTCAACTTTGCCCAGGGTATCATGGTTGTGTTCGGGGCCTTGTCGCTGGTTGGGTTTTACGCCGCCGGCATTCCGGCGATTTTATCACTGCTGCTCAGTATCGCGATGATGTATGTGCTGGCATGGACGGTTGAGCGGGTCGTGCTGCGGCCGCTCGTCAATCAGGATCCGCTGATCCTGTTCATGGCGACCATCGGCTTGACCTATTTCCTGATCGGGTTTGGCGAGTTTATTTTTGGCGGCGAGCCAAAAACCATGATTACCGAGGAGATCGGATTGCCGTCCGGTTCCTATAGTTTTGATTTCATGGGTGGATTCGTCAGCCTGCAAAAACTTGATATAGCGGCGGCCGTCATTGCAGCAATTCTGGTCGGGTGTCTTGCGGTCTTTTTCAACAAGACCAAGGTTGGCCGGGCCCTGCGCGCGGTCGCCGACGACCACCAGGCGGCACTCTCCGTAGGTATCACGCTCCGCCAGATCTGGGTGATTGTATGGTTTGCGGCAGGCATCGTTGCGCTTACCACGGGGATCATGTGGGGCGCGCGCTCGGATGTCAGTTTCGCCTTGCAGATTGTTGCGTTGAAGGCATTACCCGTGATTATCCTGGGTGGGCTAACTTCAATCCCCGGCGCCATCATTGGCGGCCTGATTATCGGTATTTCAGAAAAACTGGCCGAATTTTATTGGGGTCCTCTGGTTGGTGGTTCGATTGAGAGCTGGGTTCCCTATTTTATCGCACTCGGATTCCTGTGGTTCCGGCCGCAAGGGCTGTTTGGTGAGAAAATCATAGATCGGATATAGGAGGACGTTCGGGATGTTTTATCGCGAAACAGGGCAGTTCAAGACAAGCTACCGCACCGATCAGGCGGTTTTTCCGATCAAGCAGGATGCGATCGGTATCTGGGTCCTGCTGGCGATCCTCTTTATCGTCGTACCGCTGACGTTCAACGACTTCTGGTTGAATTCGATCATGATCCCGACGTTGATATTTTCGCTGGCGGCGATCGGTCTCAACCTGCTGCTTGGATATGCCGGGCAGATATCGCTCGGAACCGGTGGGTTCATGGGGGTTGGCGCCTATTCTTGTTACAAGCTTACGACCATTTTTCCCGATGTGAATATTCTTATTCCTATTCTGCTATCTGGATTTGTTGCCGCAGCGGTCGGGGTGCTCTTCGGCATTCCGAGCCTGCGCATCAAGGGGTTTTATTTGGCGATCGCGACGCTCGCCTCGCAATTCTTTCTTGTCTGGGCGTTCGGGCGGATCGAATGGCTCTACAATTACAATCCGTCTGGCGCCATTGAGGTCCCGACCCGGCGGATCTTCGACATCGCCGTGACCGGTCCGCACGCAACATCGATGACCCGGTATTTGATCATTCTCTCGATTGTCGTGGTTCTGACCTGGGTCGCGTCGAACCTTGTTCGCGGCCGGATTGGACGGGCATGGATGGCTATCCGCGATATGGATATCGCAGCCGAGCTGATTGGCATTAAACTGCTTCAGACAAAACTAACTGCATTCGCGATCAGTTCCTATTATGCCGGTGTTGCCGGCGCGTTGATGGTATTTATGTGGCTTGGCGCGGCCGAGGTTGAGAGTTTCGACATCAATCACTCGTTCCTGATTCTGTTCATGGTGGTCATTGGCGGCTCCGGCAGCTTGATCGGGTCGTTCATGGGTGCTGCATTTATATGGGTGTTGCCGATATTTTTACGCAGTGCACCAGATTATATAGGGTTGGAAATCGGGGCCGCGACTGTCGAGCATATCAATTTCATGGTTGTTGGCGCGCTGATCATTTTCTTCCTGATAGTTGAACCGAATGGAATTGCCCGCTTGTGGCAAATCGGGAAGGAAAAATTGCGGCGCTGGCCATTCCCCTATTAAGGGGCAGGCCACTCTGGGGTTGTCGTTGTTAGGGATGACAACGAAGGCGATTTGTCATTTTGCCGGGGGGTGGTTAAGATCGAAATCGAAACGATCTGTTGGCCGATACAAACGGGCAAATGGCGTTAGTTGTGATTGTTTGTAGGACAGTCACTTTATGAGAGAGGGAGTGTGAAATGCGAACTAGAAAGTTACTTATGGGCCTTGCCGGTGTGGCAATGCTCGCCGGTTCCAACTTTGTGGCGCCGACACCAGCAGGGGCTCAAGAATCGATCTTTATCCCGATGCTGACTTATCGCACCGGCCCGTTCGCCGGTAGCGGTACGCCGATCATGGACGGTATGCATGACTATTTGACCATGCTGAACGAACGTGATGGCGGCATTGGTGGCGTAATGCTCGAAATTGAAGAGTGTGAAACCGCCTACAACGCGCAGAAGGGCGTTGAGTGCTACGAAGGCGTTAAAGACCGCAATCCGGTCGTCATCAATCCATATTCAACCGGCATTACGCTGCAGTTGATCCCGAAAGCCCCTGTCGATCAGATTCCAATTCTCTCGATGGGTTATGGTCTTTCGGCAACGGCTGTTGGCGAAGCTTTCCCTTGGACTTTCAATGCACCTGCAACCTATTGGTCGCAGATGTCCGCGATCATCAAGTATATTGATTCCCAGGGCGAAGGCATTTCCGGTCAGACGGTTGGCTTCATCTATCTAGACGTGGGTTATGGCCGCGAGCCGATCCCGCTTCTTGATCAGCTTGGTACCGATATGGGCTTTGAAGTCGTGAAGATTCCTGTTGGTGTCAGCGACATGCAGAACCAGTCGTCGCATTGGCTGCAGGTCCGCCGTGAGCAACCGGACTGGATGATCATGTGGGGTTGGGGTGCTATGAACCCGACCGCGATCAAGGAAGCAGCCAAGGTCAACTTCCCGATGGATCGCTTCATCGGCGTTTGGTGGTCCGGCGGCAACGTTGATGTTCGTCCTGCTGGCGACGGCGCAATTGGTTATCTGTCCGTGAATTTCCACGGCACCGGTACCGACTTTCCGGCGATTCAGGACATCATCAAATATGTTGTTGAACCCGGCTTGAGCCTGTCCGATCCGGATGTGGTTGGCGACAACTTCTATAATCGCGGCGTCTCAAACGCTGTTGCGGTTGCTGAAGCCATTCGTACCGCCCAGCAAGTTACCGGCGTAAGCGTGGTGACAGGTGTGGAAATGCGTGAAGGTCTTGAAAACTTCAATCTGACAGCAGAACGTCTTGCTGAGATCGGCCTTGAAGGCTTCATGAACCCGATGCAGATCACATGTGAAGATCACGCTGGTGCGCATCCTGTCTACATCCAGCAGTGGGATGGTTCCGCCTGGAACCGTGTGTCCGACTGGATCGAGCCTATGAGTGACCGTGTTCGTCCGATGCTGATTGCAGCTGCGGAAGAATATTTGTCCGATAAGCCCGAGTGGCAGACGCAGGAATGCAACTAGTCGTTCCGTTCGGGCCGATATCCGGCCTGGATCACTAATTGATTGGGGGGTGTCTTTTTGGCACCCCCTTTCCAAACTGCAAGGCCGGAAAATCCGGTAAACAAAGATTTTCCGACAATTCAGAAATTTGGCAGGGAGCTAAGTCAGTGAGCGGTAACGGCGTGGAAAAATCGGACGACCTGATCCTCTCGGTCAACAATATCGAAGTGATCTACAATCACGTGATTCTCGTGTTGCGTGGCGTATCGGTTGAGGTCCCAAAGGGCGGTATCGTGGCAATTCTCGGCGCCAATGGCGCTGGCAAGACGACGACGTTGAAGGCGATTTCAAATCTTCTCAAGGCGGAACGCGGCGAAGTCACCAAGGGAACCATCGAATTCAAGCAAACCCGCGTCGATACAATGAGCGCCAACGAGCTTGTTAAACGCGGCTGTATCCAGGTAATGGAAGGCCGTCATTGTTTTGAACATTTGACCGTTGAAGAAAATCTTCTGACTGGCGCCTTTACGAGACGCGACGGCCGCGCGGCAATCGCTGCTGATATGGAAATGGTCTATAATTATTTTCCGCGGCTTCGCGAAAGGAAATCTGCTCTGGCTGGCTATATTTCCGGCGGCGAACAGCAGATGACAGCGATCGGACGGGCCCTGATGTCGCGACCCGATATGATCTTGTTGGATGAACCCTCAATGGGTCTTGCGCCGCAGTTGGTGGAAGAGATTTTTGAAATCGTAAAGAAGCTCAACTCGAATGAAGGTGTGAGTTTCCTGCTCGCCGAGCAGAATACCAATATGGCGTTGAAATATTCAAACTACGGTTACATCATCGAAAGCGGCCGGGTTGTACTTGATGGCAAATCCAGCGATCTGCGCGAAAACGAGGACGTAAAAGAATTTTATCTTGGAACCGGCGGCGGTGACCGGCGCTCGTTCAAAAACACCAAACATTATAAGCGGCGCAAACGCTGGCTTGCCTGATTATCAGGCAGGTCACTTTGGCCCGGTCAGGAGCGGTTAATGACCGAATTTTTTGACGATCTTGAAACCCGCTCCGCTGACAAGCGAGAGGCGGCGCTGTTTTCCGGCATGCCTGACTTGATTGCCCATGCCAAGGCTAAATCAAGCGGGTGGGCGAAGCAGCTTGACGGCATCGACCCGAAATCCGTTACGGATCGGGATGGGCTGGCGAAGCTTCCTGTATTTAGAAAATCCATGGTCGGCGAGTTGCAGAAATCCAACCCTCCGTTTGGCGGATTCGCTTCGGTCGAGCCTGGAGAATTTACCCGGATTTTCATGTCGCCAGGGCCCATTTGGGAGCCTCAGCGCCAGGGCGGTGACCCATGGAATGCACACCGGCCCTTGTATGCGGCTGGATTCCGGAAAGGCGATATTGTTCACAATTCGCTGTCCTACCACATGACCCCCGGCGGGTTTATTTTCGATTCGGCGCTCGTCCAGATGGGGTGCGCGGTGTTTCCCGCTGGCGTTGGAAATACCGGGATGCAGGTTGCCGCAATTTCCGAACTGAAGCCTTCCGGGTATACCGGTACGCCAGATTATCTGAAGGTTATTCTAGACCATGCCAACGAAGAAAGCCTCGATATATCATCGCTAAAGCGCGCCTCGGTTGGTGGCGGTGCGCTGCCGGAATCACTTCGTGAATGGTACGGCGAGCGAGGAATTTTTGTAACCCAGACCTACGCCACCGCGGAACTCGGGGTGGTCGCCTACGAATCCGAGGCCGTGGAAGGGATGATAATCAACGAGGACTACATTGTTGAAATTGTCAAACCGGGGACAGGTGAACTGGCTGCCAGCGGCGAGGTCGGCGAGATGGTGGTTACCATTCTCGACCGAGCGTACCCGTTGATCCGGTTCGCGACCGGAGACCTTACAGCTGTTCTGCCCGGCGACAGTCCGTGCGGGCGCACGAATATGCGGATCAAGGGCTGGATGGGACGGGCCGATCAGCGCACCAAGGTCAAGGGAATGTTCATTGACCCGGCACAGGTCGCAGAAATTTTGAAACGCCATCCGGACATCGCCAAGCTACGGTTGATTGTCGGCCGGGCGGGCGAACAGGATACCATGGTAGTCAGAGCCGAATGCAACCAGCCGAACGACGCGCTTTCCGAGGCGCTGGCTGCAACCGTGCAGTCCGTTTGCAAGGTGCGTGGCCAGATCGAGTTGGTGCAAACGGGCAGTTTGCCGTGTGACGGCAAGGTCATTGCCGATGAACGCAGCTACGACTAAACCGCAAAAAACCGGACTTCTCCTGGTTAATCTGGGCACGCCTGATGGCACCGGCTATTGGGCGGTGCGGCGCTACCTGAAGGAATTCCTGACCGACCGCCGGGTCATTGAGATCAACCCGGTGCTGTGGTGGTTTATTCTCAACGGCCTGGTTTTGACCTTCCGACCGGGGCGCAGCGGAAAAACCTACCAGGAGATCTGGAACCAGGAGCTGGACGAATCTCCCTTGCGGACCATTACCCGGTCCCAAGCCGACAAGTTGCGCACGGATATGGCAGGTGCCGATGGGCATCTGATTGTCGATTGGGCTATGCGCTACGGCAACCCTTCGATCGCCAGCCGGCTCGAAAATTTACAGAGGCAATCCTGTTCGCGGGTTTTGATTTACCCGCTCTACCCGCAATATAGTGCGTCTACGACAGCGAGCGTCAATGACAAGGTTTTTGATGCGCTAAAGGCGATGCGCTGGCAGCCCGCAATCCGCACGGTTCCAGCCTACCCAGACGATCCGGTTTATATCGAGGCGCTTGCAAACTCTCTATCAACGTCTCTCGGCACACTCGATTTTGAGCCTGAAATGATCCTCGCGTCTTTTCACGGATTACCGCAATCCTATGTCGCGAAAGGTGATCCCTACCAACGTCATTGCGCGGAGACCACCGAGGCGCTTCGTAAAAAAACAGGGCTCGGCGACAAACTCCGGATAACATTTCAGTCGCGCTTTGGCAGGGAGGAATGGCTCCAGCCCTATACCGACAAGACAATCGAAGAACTGGCCCGAGCGGGTACGAAAAACCTGGCCATAATTGCACCGGGATTTGCTGCCGATTGCCTGGAAACGTTGCACGAACTGGCGATCGAAAATGCCGAGATATTCAAAGCCTGTGGCGGCGAAAATTTTGCTTTTTTACCTTGCCTGAATGACGGCCCGGATGGGATGGCGGTGATCAGGCATATTGCAGCGCGGGAATTGTCCGGCTGGATACCATAGTTCGCATCACAATTTGACGCTATTCCACTTTGTTAGAATCAGCAGTTGCTCTAGTCTGCATGCAGAACAATTGAAATAGGGAGAAAGGCCATGGTTGGCGGTTTCGATATTTTCGCGCTTGTGCTGATCGTACTCGCAATCATCATCGTAATTTCGGCGGTGAAGACGGTACCGCAGGGTTTCAACTATACGATCGAGCGGTTTGGCCGCTACACCCGTACCCTTGGGCCGGGACTCCACTTTATCGTTCCGCTCGTGGATCGGATCGGGCGAAAGCTCAACATGATGGAACGAGTCCTCAATGTACCGAGCCAGGAAGTCATCACAAAAGACAATGCCACCGTGACGGCGGATGGCGTGACCTTCTTTCAAATCCTTGATGCGCCGCTTGCGGCCTACGAGGTCAACAATCTTGAAAATGCTATTCTCAACCTGACCATGACCAATATCCGTACCGTGATGGGGTCGCTTGATCTGGACCAGCTACTGTCCCAGCGCGACGAGATTAACCACCGGCTGTTGACAGTTGTTGACAACGCAACCGAGCCGTGGGGCGTGAAGGTGACCCGTATCGAGATCAAGGATATCAATCCGCCCCGCGACCTCGTAGACGCGATGGCGCGACAAATGAAGGCGGAGCGTGAAAAACGAGCGTCGATCCTTGAATCCGAAGGAATGCGGCAATCCGATATTCTGAAGGCCGAAGGCCAGAAACAGGCCATCATGCTGGAAGCGGAAGGCCGCAAGGAAGCTGCATTCAGGGATGCCGAAGCCCGCGAACGGGAAGCCGAAGCCGAGGCCAATGCAACCAAAATGGTCAGCGAAGCGGTTGCCGGCGGAAGCCCGCAGGCGCTCAATTATTTTGTCGCCCAGAAGTACATTGAAGCGCTGGGAGACCTGGCCTCGGCGCCCAATCAGAAAGTTCTGATGATGCCGATTGAAGCAGCATCCGTTATTGGCGCAATCGGAGGTATTACAGATTTGGCCAAGGAGGCGTTTGGCGGCGGCTCAGATGGTGGTTCGAGCGGTGACGGCGGGAGCCGGCCGTCGGGCGGTCGCGGTTCGCGATCGTCGGGCGGAGCGACAAGGGCGAGCACAAAAACCGCGAGCAAATCGGCGGTTCCAGCGAGCGGGTCGTCGAGCGGCTCGAACGGTGCAAGCCCGTGGCCGGGCAACTAGGAGCTGTACAATGGGCATGATTGCGTCGGTTATCGACGGTCTGGGGGTCTGGAACTGGTGGGTGCTGGCCGGCATCATGCTGGTTCTGGAGTTGCTGACGGCGTCCTTCTTCTTCCTCTGGTTGGGGGCAGCCGCAGCCATCGTCGGGGTGATCATGTTTTTCTTCGATTGGTCCTGGCAGGTGCAGATTTCGATCTTCGCTGTGCTCGCAGTACTTTTGTTGGTCGCCTCCAGGCTTTGGTTGAAGCCCGGCGGAGGGACCAGTGATCGTCAATTGAACCGCCGGGCAGGGCGCCTGGTGGGGCGTGTCTACGACCTTGAAGAGCCGATCGCCAATGGCAGCGGCAAGATCAAAGTTGGTGACACGGTTTGGCTTGTACGCGGGAGTGACCTGCCCAAGGGCAAAGCGGTAAAAGTCGTTGGCTCGGAAGGCACCGCACTCCTGGTTGAGCCGGCCGGTTAACTCAAAATTCCTGTTCTTGCGATCAGGGGCGGTGGGTCAACGCGATTGGCGGTGCTTCCGTCATGATCAGGATCGAAATCCGGCGGTTGGCCGCCAGGGTTGTATTGTCCGGAAATAATGGCTCGGTATCGGCCTTGCCGACGACTGAGAAAAACCGGTCGTGGCTCAATCCGTTTTCAGCCAGGACTGCGCGCGCAGCGTTGGCGCGAGCGGCCGATAATTCCCACTGGGTGAATCCTGGCCGGTCGTAGAGCCTGGACGAATCCGTATGGCCGGCAATCTCGATTCGGTTTGGCAGGGCGCGTAGAACCGGCGCCATGCCTTCAAGGATACGCCGGGTGCGGGCACGCAGGGAAACCTGCCCGGGTTCGAACATCGAGCGGCCTTCCTGATCGAGCAGCTGGATGTTTAACCCTTCCGGCGTTTCCTCCATCAGTATTTGGTCGGTGGCGTCGGCCACATCTGGCATTTCGCCCCAGGCCTGACGAAGCGAGGCGGCCGTGGATGCAAACTGTCGCATTTCCGTGACTTCGGAAAGTTCGAAATCGTGAGTATTTGCCTCCGGACCTTGCTGGCGCGCTTCATCGTTTCGCACGTCGGCGTAGTCCGTATCCTCAGGGCGGGAGTCAACTTCAACCTGGCGGGCAAAATTGCGGACCGGCGCGCCCTCGATCTCGATCATCCCGGCTTTTCGGGATTCATCGCGGATACCAAAGGCCTCGCGGACAGAGCCGGCAACAACCTGCAGTTGTTCATCGTCCTGGACCGAAAAGGAAATCAGCAGCACGAAGAACGCCACCAGAATGGACATCAGGTCGGCGAACGTGACCAGCCATTCTGGAATATTTGATCCACCGGCTGCCTTTTTCTTTGCCATGGAACGCTCCTTAAGCGGCCGCTTCCAGTTCCGCCCGCATCTTTTCTGGAAGATAGGCAACCAGCAATTCCCGGATCAGGTTGGGGCTCTTGTTTTCACGGATCTGCATGATCCCGTCGATGGCGAGCGTGCTGTTGATTTCCATAAATTTCATTTTGAGACCAAGCTTGTCGGCGATCGGCAGGGCAACAAGGTTGGCAAGCAAGGCGCCATAGAGCGTCGTCAGGAGGGCGATGGCCATTGAGGGGCCGATGGTCGAGGGGTCATCCATGGTGGCAAGCATCTGCACCAGACCGACCAGGGTTCCGATCATACCGAAGGCAGGGGCTGCGTCTCCGATGGCCTTGAATACCCGCTGGCCGTCATCGAGACGCTCCAGATTGAGGTCCCGTTCCCGTTCCATGCTTTCCAGGATGAAAGGACCGTCATAGCCGTCGGCGATATACTGTACGCCCTTGGAGAGAAACGGGTCACTGATATCGATACCTTCGAGCCCGAGGGGACCGTTTTTACGCACTGTTTCGGCAAGACTGGTAATTTCCTCGATGGTTTCCCGCGGGTTGGTCTTTCTGTGGGTAAAAGCGGTTTTGGCGCCGAGGATCAATGCGGAAAAAATACTGGAAAGGGGAAAACGGATAAAAGTCGCGGCGAAACCGCCACCAAGCACAATCAATGCTGATGGTGTATCGGCAAAGGTGGTGATGTCGCCACTAACCAAAATAGCGGCGAGGACAACCGCTGACCCGGCTATAATTCCTGCAATTGTTGCAATATCCATGACGTCCCTACTTGAAGCTTTGCTCCGATCCAACGGGCCCACACCCGCCGGTACGGCAAATTGTTACAAGGGGAATCTAGCGAAGCTTTTATAATTGTTCGCTAAGTAACAGGGTTAACAAACCCTTGAGGATATTTCCGCGTCGATCCGGACTTGCTCAATTTTCGCTATTCGATGCGAACCATTTCTCGATTTTTTTCGTGGAAACTGCGTCGAGGGTCAGAAACAGCTTGGTGCGCCGGTACAGGAAATCTTCAGCCGTGCGGGCGTCCTCGTTGTCGCGGGCATGGCGCAATTCGATTTCGGGGATGCCGGGCGCGATCTCCCTGGCAAGGTCAGGTTTTTTGCGGGTAACTTCGAACATCTCTCCGGCCACATCACCGTAAGTAAAGACAAGCCGTTGGCGGGTGACGAGGGGGATGACATTTGGCCCGCCATTTGCCAGGTTTTGCAGTGCATCCCGGCTTAGCGCTCCGCCGGTAACGGGAGCGGTATCGGTCCAGGGGAGGCCGATTTTAGCGCCGAGAGACTTCAGTTTTTTCATCACCTTGAGACCAAGCAGGCGGTGGGTCGTCAGTTTACCGCCATAGACGGTGACGAACCCGCCCCGGCCCTGCTGTTTTTTCAGGATCCGGACACCACGCGTGACTTTGCTTGGATTGTCCGCTCCATCATCCACAAGCGGCCTGACGCCGGCCCAGGACCAGACGATATCTGCCACGCCGGCGGGTCGGTCCTCGTAATCGAAATATTCGTTGAAGGCCGCGAGAAGGTAATCGCGCTCGTGGACCGAACATGCCGGGTTGGTGGATACGTCCGCCTGCAGGGCATCGGTGGTCCCGACCATGATGAACCGCCCGCCCTGCCATGGAATAACAAAGATCACCCGGCCATCGTCATTCTGCAACGTGAATGCAGTGGTCAGGGCCGGGTCCGGCATTTTGAATAAGAGGTGCGACCCACGCACCAGGCGCAAGCCCATACGGGGCATGTCCCCGTCGACGCGGTCCAGCAACCGGTTGGCAAAGGGTCCCGCCGTATTGACCACAAATCGGGCCGTTACGTCGTAATTGCGCTGCTGATTGCGGATCGATATCCGGTATCCGTTGTCGCAGGGTTTGATCGCAGTGACGTCGTTGTAGTTGTTGATTTCAGCCCCGCGCATGCGGGCATCGAGCAGGGTTGAGATCACAAGCCGGGCGTCGTCAACCTGGCAATCTATGTAATGCAAGATGGCCGCCAGATCGGATTTCTTGAGATGCGGTACGGCATCGATTTCGTCACGCGACAATGAACCGCTGCGCCCGATCCGGTCGCTGGATGCCAGGAAATCATAGATAAAAAGCCCGAGCCGCAGAAACCATGCGGGCCGCTTGCTTGATTTATAAATAGGTATCAGGAACCGGACCGGGTGCACCAGGTGCGGTGCATTGGCCATCATCACATCGCGCTCGTGCAACGCCTCCCGGACGAGGGAAAACTCATAATTTTCCAGGTACCTGAGGCCGCCATGGATAAGCTTGGAAGATGCGGACGAGGTCTGGCCGGCATAGTCGCCGCGTTCATACAGGGCGACCCGTAATCCCCGACCGACCGCGTCACGGGCGACCGCTGCGCCGTTTATCCCGCCGCCGATTACTACCAGATCGAAATCGGAATCAGACCGGTTTTCAAGGCCTGGATTTGCCATCACACCTGCCTTGTCAAAGTCACCCAACCGCCTGACCGGGCAAGGTTCAGGCGGCGCCGATCCTCAATAGATCATGAATATGGACTATGCCAACCGGTAGGCCGTCTTCTACCACAAACAATGCTGTAATCGACCGGCTTGTGAGGATTTCCAAAGTGACGCCGACCAGCGTGTCCGGGGCAACGGTCTTGGGGTCTTTGGTCATGACGTTTTGGGCGGTTTGTTTGAGGAGATTCGCGTCCATGTTCCGGCGCAGATCGCCGTCGGTGATGATCCCGACAAGCTTGCCGCCTTTGCCGGTTATCCCAAGGCAACCAAAACTGCGCTCGGTCATGATCAGCAGGGCTTCCGACATAGCGGTATCGCCCGGGGTCAAAGGCAGCCGGTCTCCGGAATGCATCACCTCTTTGACTAGGGTCAGTTGCGCGCCGAGCTTGCCGCCCGGATGAAATGCCTTGAAGTCGCTTGCAGTAAATCCGCGGCTCTCAAGCAGCGCGATTGCCAACGCATCGCCGAGCGCCAATTGCATCAGCGATGATGTCGTTGGTGCAAGATTGTGCGGGCAGGCTTCGCGCGCGATCGGTAGGGTGATCGCAATGTCGGCGGCCTTGGCGAGTGTGCTTTCCGCGTTTGACGAGACCCCGATCAGGGGCACCCCGTGGCGCCTGGAAAAATCAATAACTGAAGCCAGTTCCGTGGTTTCCCCCGACCAGGACAGGGCCAGTACGATATCGCGGTGGGTAATCATGCCCAGATCGCCGTGACCTGCCTCGCTTGGATGGACGAAGAAGGATGGGGTACCCGTTGATGCGAACGTTGCCGTGATCTTGGTGCCCACATGGCCGCTTTTGCCCATACCGGTGACGATGACGCGTCCCGAAACGTTACGGATCTTCTCCACTGTTTCGGTGAAGACGCCGCTCAATTCGCCGCCAATCGCTTTGCGCAGGGCTGCCAGACCTTCGGCTTCGAATTCCAGGGTTCGAATTCCCGAGCGCACTGGTTCGCCTAGCAGATCCGCGTCCTGACCTGCTTCGTTCTTTTCAATTTTTGTCAATTTTGATGAACCCATGAGGACATTTTACTCCGCCGGAACAATTTTGCCGAATGTATCTTTTGGGGGAAGATATACGCCGTATTAACCCTAATTCACATATTTTGCCTGAACAGAAATGCCGGATATATCCGGCCAGAAGGACGAGGCATTGCCCGGTTCCAATTTGTGATGGCAAAAACACATATAGCCCACAATTCCTGGAAAGTCGCCCGGACAATGGTCCTGGCTGCAGTGCTGCCGATATGTGCGTTTGCGCCAGCATTTGCCCAGCAGGCGGATGAGGATCCGTATGCGCCGCTCGGGATTCGTGCCGGCACCTTCATCATGTACCCGGAATTCGAAATTCGAGAGGGTATAACAGACAACGCTGCGGGGGCCGTGCAAGGGCAGGAATCATCTACCTTCACGTCGATCCAGGGGCAAGTTTCGGCCCAATCGGATTGGGCCAGACACTCACTGACGGGATTGTTGCGTGGCGGGTTTACGACTTTTCAGGACGTCTCAGGCGAGGACGATAGCAATCTTGATGCGGATGTGACGCTCACCCTGGATGTGCGCAGTGATACCCAACTTGCGCTCGCTGCCGGATACGGTCTGGATACGGAAGACAATATCGATGACAAAACATACCGCGCGGGCGCCGAGCTTTCGCACAGATTCAATCGGCTGACCGCGTCGGTACGCGGCACTATCAATGAATTCGATTTTGGCGACCGGGGTACGGTCTCTCTCGGGTCGCTGACCGAAGATGCAGTTGCCGACTATGACGAAAAAGAAGTCGCGGCACGACTGACCTATGAAGTATCGCCCGCCTGGAGCGTTTTTGGAGAGGTTTCGACCAACCGCCGGGAATTTGATCAACAGATTGATCTGGGCGGATTTCTCCGCGGGTCCGACGGGTATATCGTATCCATCGGTGCAAATATGGATATTGCCAGCGCGCTCAGGGGGTCGGTGTCCGTCGGGCGCCAGGTCCAGTCGCCAGACGATCCATCTTTCTCAAAAATCGAAGATGTGGTCTACGCGGCCAATCTGACCTGGGACGCAACAGGATTGACCAATGTCACGCTCGATGCCCAGTCGGATATTGGCGAGACGACATTTGCCGGTTCGCCCGGGGTGGTCAGGCGAAGCGTAACGCTTGGGGTCAATCACGCATTGAAGCGAAATATCGAACTGAACGGCAGTGTCACGTATGCGCGGAACGAATTTGTCTCAACCGGGCCTGTTGAAACCGAAATAACCTCGCGGTTCGGGATTGCCTATCTTTTGAGCCGCAATGTTGCCTTGACCGCGTCCTATAGCCGATTCAGTTTTGAAACGACCGCCGGGAATGCGGATTACACGGCGAATTCGTTTGTCGTTGGATTGAGATTGCGGAGATAATCATGCACGCGAACAATTTGCCTTCACGAATTTCGGGGCTTGCGAAAATGCACCTCGCGGTGCTGGGGGTTGTGTCGATTTTGCTTGCCGGTGATGCGACCGGTCCGGCAATGGCCGATGCATTCGACGACTGGGTTACACGGCTTTGGCCTGAGGCCCGCGCGCTTGGAGTTTCGAGGGCGACGTTTGATGCGGCGTTTGAAGACGTCAGGCCGGACGAATCGATATACGAATCTGCCGGCAATCAACCGGAGTTTGTGCGCCCGATCTGGGAGTATATGGGCCGTGCGGTGTCCGATCAGCGGGTCGAGACCGGCCAGGAAAAAATTCGGGAATTTGACAGCGTGCTGGATGCGATCGAGGCAGTATACGGCGTCGACAGGACCATTGTCCTTGCAATCTGGGGCATGGAATCCAATTACGGTGGCCATCTGGGCGACAAGAACGTTATCGAAGCCTTGGCAACACTCGGCTATAGCGGCCGGCGTCAGCGGTTCGGCAGGCGCCAGGTTTTAGCTGCCTTACAAATTCTCGAACGCCGGGACATCACGCCCGAATTGATGACCGGCTCGTGGGCAGGCGCGATGGGGCACACCCAGTTTATTCCGACCACCTACAATGCCTATGCGGTCGACTTTGACGGTGATGGCCGCCGGGATATCTGGCAGTCGATTGCGGATGCCCTGGGCTCGACCGCCAATTATCTGCGCGTCTCCGGATGGCAGCCAGGAAAACCCTGGGGTTATGAAGTCAAGGTCCCGGATAATTTTGACTTTACTGTCATGGGTACCGGCCGGCGTGCTGTCTCCGAATGGCAGCGGCTCGGGTTGCGGTTGCCGGGGGGTGGGGCGTTGTTGCATCAAGCCGACGAGGCAGATTTTATCTTACCGTCAGGGGCGGGCGGCCCGGCGTTTCTGACCCTGCGGAATTTTCGTGCGATCCTGCGCTACAACAATGCCACGGCCTACGCCCTATCGGTCGGTCATTTGTCAGACAGGATTGGTGGAGCCGGCAATTTCACCCAATCCTGGCCTGAAGACGCTCTGCCGCTGACCCGCAGTCAGAAAGTTGAGTTGCAGCAATTGCTCAACGGGGCAGGGTTCCCCGTCGGCTCAGCCGATGGTGTGGTCGGACAGCAAACCCGGGCCGGGATTAGGCAATATCAGCGCTCCGTTGGCCTGGTCCCGGACGGATATGCCAGTTTGCCGTTGCTCAACCGGCTTAAATCCTGATCAAACCAAGGCATGCGGCACCTGCCTGATTTGTCGCCTTGGGCGGCAGGAAAAAGTTGTGCGTTCACGATATATATGGTTTTACCTTTCGGTAGTCGCGCCGGATCGGCATATTCCGCTTGCAGCAAGGTTGCTGATCCGAAAACGACCTGCAAGGGTTTGAGTAGATGGTATTGCGTATGAATGCCCCAAAATTGATTCGCCGCCTGGGATCCAGGATCGCCGCGTCACTGGGGATGTTGTTGGCCATGTTTTTGCTGACAACCACGGCTATACAGGCTGTAGAAAATATCTCTCCAAACGCGCTAGACCGTTACCTCCCGGCCCCTTCGGGACAGGCGGGTTATCGGCTTGTGGTGATTGGTGATTCCCTCGGGAACGGTGTCTGGCGCGGACTGAACGAAGCCTTCCGTGGCGAACAGGGGATCCGCATTGAGCGTAGATCGCGTGTCTCAACGGGACTGGTGCGCAACGATTATTACGACTGGCCAGAGGAGTTGGAAAAAATTCTTGGGGCGGAATCCATCCAGATCGCTGTAGTGCTGTTTGGAACAAATGACAAGCAGGCGATCCGTGCCGAGCGGGGTCATTACAGGACCAATTCACCGGAATGGCAGCAGGAATACCGGGCCAGGGTCGACCGGATTATGGAGCAACTGAGTGAGCGCGGTATCGCGGTTTACTGGATCGGGTTGCCGATCATGCGCTCGCCATCTTTTTCAACCCACGCGGCGCGGGTGAACGCGGTTGTCCGCGAAAGCGCCATCGAACATGGCGTCAAATTCGTCGATACCTGGAATGAGTTCGCCGACGATCAGGGGCAGTACAATGCCTATGGACCAGATATTACGGGGCGTACGCGGCGGCTGCGGATGGATGACGGGATCCACTTTACCGGTCCAGGAGACCGTATGCTAGCGAGCACCGTTGAGCGGGTATTGCGAGCTGATCTGGTCAACGCCACAGCGGGGCGTGCGCCGGCTGGGAATGGTAACGCTTTCCCGCCCCCTCCGACCACACGGCCCAGCCGGAGCGGTGACGCGACTTTTGCCTATGACCGCCTGGCCCAGATAAACCGGGTCGACTGACGCCAAGGCGAAACGGGTCAATCCGGCCTGACAATTGCACCTCGTATTGGCAATTGTGTTAAAATGATACGAGTCCGGGCGCTGTATGCTCTTTCCGACCCTCGATTTTGCTCTTTTTTTCGTCGTAATATTCGCCGCGAGCTGGTCACTTGCGCGCTCGATCAACGGTCGCAAGCTGTTTTTGCTGGGTGCCAGTTATTTCTTTTACGGCTATTGGGACTGGCGGTTTATGCTGCTCCTCGCGGGTAGCTCGCTGATCAACTATTGGGCGGGGCAGGCCCTTTCGCTCGAATATGAGATGAAGCGACGAAAACACATTGTTGCGATCGGCGTGTCGCTCAATCTGCTGGTTCTCGGTTTCTTCAAATATTACGGCTTCTTCCTCGACAGCCTCGCGGATATTCTGTTCGAGCTGGGGATCGAGCGCGATCTGCCGTTTCTTGAAATTATTCTCCCGGTGGGGATTTCCTTTTTTACCTTTCAGGGGATTTCCTACATCGTGGATGTGTACCGGCGCGACGTGCCGCCGGTCTCAAACCCGGTCGACCTGTTCCTGTTCATCTCGTTTTTCCCACAGCTTGTTGCGGGACCGATCGTACGTGCTGCGCACTTCCTTCCGCAGTTACGCAGTGAGCCTTCGCTTGATCCAAAAACCGCCGGGTTTGGTCTCAGCCTGATCTTATTCGGCTTGTTCAAGAAAATGGTGATCGCGTACCACCTATCTGAAGGAATTGTTGATCGGGTATTTGCCGACCCCTGGTCGTACAGCGGTGCGGATCTGCTGCTCGGCGTCTATGCATATGCGGTGCAGATATATTGCGACTTTTCCGGGTACAGCGATATCGCGATCGGAACCGCGGCGCTTCTTGGCTTCCGGTTTGTGAGAAACTTCGACCAACCTTATCGTGCCACGTCGATTATTGATTTTTGGCGGCGCTGGCACATATCGCTGTCTACCTGGCTGCGCGACTATCTGTTTATCCCGCTTGGGGGCAGCCGGGGCGGCTGGCTCAAGACCTGGCGTAATTTAATGTTGACCATGGTCCTTGGCGGTGTCTGGCACGGTGCTGCCTGGAATTTTCTTCTTTGGGGGCTGTATCACGGCGTATTGCTAGTCGTGAACCGGGTGTTGCGGGCGGTGCGGCCCAGCCGCGATTCCGATACCGAATTCGGCACGGGGTTTGTTGCCAATCTGTTGTCGTTCGGAGATCGGGGGAACCGCTTCATATCAGGTACGGTCGGCGTCGTCGTAACATTCAACCTTGTCTGCATCGGGTGGATATTGTTCCGGTCGCAAGACATGGAAAGTGCAAGAGCCTATCTGTCGGGACTACAGGATTGGAGCGAGCCTGCCTATGCCGCAACGCCTTTCATGGCCGGCCTCGTTGGTCTGTCGCTGTTATCACATTTCCTGCCGCGCAATTTACCCGAGCAGTTTGGCCGGTTCTTGTCGAGGTTTGGTATGGTCGGTGCGATGCTGATTTTTGGTCTTGGACTGGTGTTCATCAAGGCGATTGCGCCCGAGGGCGTTGCGCCGTTCATTTATTTCCAATTCTAACGCGGGAAAAGAAATGTCAGACAATCAGGATACCAAGTACGGGTATGACTTTGACGGTTTTCCGGCGCCCGGAAAAGGTGACGTTACACGGGCAATTACGGGCCGTACTATACGCGGTTTATTTCTCGGCATGTGCCTCGCGGTTTTCGTGATGGCTGCTCTGATGTCGAATTTATTCCTCCAGGAAGTCCGGGGATTACCGCCAGGTGAACTCGAAGATACGGTCGTCGATTATGCGGGCGAGTGGCACCAGAAGATGAGCGGTTTGAAGCTGGACTATTTTTTCGCCGGGATCCGGGCGCAGGTCGAAAACTGGCAATATGTGACTTGGAAACAGATGGAATGCACGATCAGTGACATGGTACCGTCGGGATCGGGATTTGACGATCAGACAGAAACATTGGCACCTGAACCCGGTTGCGCGGACTAGGCCGGCAATGTTAAAAACCGCCCAATTCCGGCCCAGTTTATACTGTTGAATTGGCCCATCAACTGCTACCCGGTCAGGATATGACACCACTTGAATCAATAGCCACGAAGCTGAAGCGTTGTATGGTTTTGAGCCTGGCCGCGCTGGCCATTCTCGTAGTCGTTGGAACGGAAGATTCCAGCGCGACGCCTTTTGTCCCGCCTAAACCCCTGATTGGTTCCAACATCATTCAGGTCCAGGGACTTTTCGAATTATTATTCGGGCGTCCAAGAACGCGGCCGGAAGGTTCCCGGCCCACCATTCGCACGCGCCGATCGACACCTGCGCGCCGTTCCAGCGACAGCGCGCCAGCGGCTCCTGAGGCCGTCGAAAAAGTTGAGACAGCACGAAATGTTGTGGTGATTGGCGATGCCATGGGAAGTGGGCTTTCAAGGGGACTGGAGACGCTGTTTGCAGAGGCGCCGGATATAGTAATTTCAAACCGGACAAAGCCCGGATCCGGGATTGTGCGGCACGATTTTTATGACTGGATCGCGGAATTGCCGGCAATCCTCGCAGAGGACAATCCGGCTGCTGTCGTGATCATGATCGGGTCCAACGACCGTCAGGATATCCGGGGATCAGACGGCGCGGAATTGCGCACCCAGAAATGGCTGGGAATCTACGAGGGCAGGGTCCAGAACATTCTCAATCAGGTCGCTGCGCGCAACATCCCCATCATTTGGGTTGGCATGCCAATCATGCGCAGCTCCAGTTACGGGCAGGACATATCGTTTCTGAACGATCTTTATGAACAACAATCCAACCGCGTGAGCGCTATATTTGTCGAAACCTGGAATAGGTTTGCCGATGCCGACGGAAGATACAATTCCAGCGGACCGGATGTGAACGGGCGGGCACGGCGGATGCGCAACGATAACGGCATCCATTTGACCCGCCAGGGTAATCTCAAGCTCGCCTATTTTGTCGAACAGGAACTACGCCCCCGGCTTGGCGAAGGTCGGATTGTGGCGGCGATCGAAGTTGAAGAATATTCAAATGTATCGTTTGACGAACGGCGGGATCTTCTGGGCGTGGAAATTTCACTAACCTCGCCGGTCCCGGGCATTGGCAGTCCGGTATTGACCGGAGCCGATTCACCACAAGAGGATCGCCGTGGGATAGGCTCAGGTGCGAGGTTGGCGGATCTTGGAACCAGTCCAATACCACTTACCGGGCGGGCGGACGATTTCTCCTGGCCGCCTCCGGCGATGGATGTTGGCGGAGTAGACTCACCTCCACTCTAAATTGAATTTCTAGCGTGGCAGAATGGTCTCGCCCATCAGCCAATTATCGATGGCGTGGGCGGCCTGGCGGCCTTCGCGGATTGCCCAGACTATCAGCGATTGACCCCTGCGCATGTCGCCCGCGGCAAACACCTTGTCGACCGACGTTCTATAGTCGCGGTCGTTGGCGGCCACATTTTTGTGCGCGTCGAGGTTGGTCCCCAGATCGCTGATCATGCCGGCATGGACCGGATGCACAAACCCCATGGCGATCAGAACCAGGTCGGCCCGCATTTCAAAAGCGGACTCCTTGATTGGCTGGAATTTTTCGTCAACACGCACGCAATGCAGCCGTTCCACGTGTCCACCGCGGCCCGAATAGCTTTCGGTGAGAACGCTCCACTCCCGGTTGGCGCCTTCGGCCTGGCTGGACGATGTACGCAGTCTCATTGGCCAGTGTGGCCAGCTCAGATCCTTGACCTCCTTGACCGGCGGCATGGACAGAATTTCCAGTTGGGTGACCGAGATAGCCCCCTGGCGGATCGACGTTCCGATACAGTCCGATCCGGTATCGCCGCCGCCGATCACGACCACATGCTTGCCGCTCGCATGGATGGGTTCAATCCCGCCGAGTTGCTCGCCGGCGATCCGGCGGTTCTGCTGGGGAAGGAAATCCATCGCAAAATGAATACCGTTGAGGTCGTGGCCTTCGACCTCGAGGTTGCGCGGCTGTTCGGATCCACCTGCCAGCAGCACGGCGTCGAATTCGTCAACAACCTCTGAAATCTTACGGTCGACGCCGATGTGAACATCGCAATGGAATATGGTGCCCTCGGCTTCCATTTGTTCGACACGCCGGGTGATCTGGTGTTTCTCCAGCTTGAAATCCGGAATGCCGTACCGCAACAGACCGCCGGGGCGGGCATTCTTCTCGAAGACATGGACCTCGTGCCCGGCGCGGGTGAGTTGCTGGGCGGCGGCCATGCCGCTCGGACCGGATCCGATGATTGCGATCTTCTTGTCAGTCCTGGTGGTTGGGGGTTCCGGCGAAATCCAGCCGTTTTCCCATGCCTTGTCGGCAATCGCCTGCTCGATGTTTTTGATCGCAACGGGCGAATCCTCGATATTCAACGTGCACGCTTCTTCGCACGGTGCGGGGCAGATGCGGCCTGTAAATTCAGGAAAATTGTTCGTCGAATGCAGGTTGCGGGACGCGATCTCCCAGTCGCCGTGATAGACCAGATCGTTCCAGTCTGGGATCTGATTGTGAACCGGGCAGCCAGTGGGGCCGTGGCAAAAAGGGATGCCGCAATCCATACAGCGGGCGGCCTGCTCCTGGGTGTCGCGTTCGGCGAGCGGTAGCAGGAACTCGCGGTAATGCCGTATCCGGTCACTCGCGGGCTGGTATTTGCGCGCGCGTCGATCGATTTCCAGAAAGCCGGTGACTTTTCCCATAATTTCTCCTGACTATCCTTATTCCGCCGCTACGCCGTGATGTGCTTCGGCCATTTCACGGAGCGCGCGGCGGTATTCAACCGGCATGATTTTAACGAATTTGGGGCGGTATTCGTCCCAATTATCAAGAATGGTTTTGGCTTTGGCCGAGCCTGTATAGCGCAAATGACTGGTGATAAACTGGCGCAGGCGTTCTTCGTCAAACCGGGTCATATCACCCGAGACATCAACCCGTCCCTTGGATTCCAGATCACCGCCGCTATGCAGATGGCGCTCAAGCAGTACGTCTTCCTCTTCAACGGGCTCCAGTTCGACCATCGAGAGATTGCAGCGGGTCGCGAAGTCGCCGGCTTCATCCAGTACATAAGCGATCCCGCCGGACATGCCGGCAGCGAAATTGCGCCCTGTTGGCCCGATTACCACGACGATGCCGCCGGTCATGTATTCGCACCCATGGTCCCCGGTGCCTTCGACAACAACGGTCGCGCCCGAATTGCGGACCGCAAACCGTTCGCCTGCAATGCCGCGGAAATAACATTCTCCGTTGATTGCACCATAGAGAACCGTGTTGCCAACGATGATCGAATCTTCCGGGACAATGCCGGACTTTTCGCTGGGTCGCACGATCAGGCGGCCGCCGGAGAGGCCCTTGCCCACATAATCGTTGCCTTCCCCCACCAGATCGAGGGTGACACCGGAGGCAACAAAGGCGCCGAAGCTCTGCCCGGCCGTGCCTTCGAAACAGACTTGAATGGTGTTGTCGGGCAATCCGGCATGGCCGTAGCGTTTTGCGATTTCGCCCGAGAGCATCGCGCCGGTCGTCCGGTCTGTATTTGAAATCGGCATGGTGATCTTGACCGGTTCCCCGTGATCAAGGGCTCGGGCGGCCTGCCTGATCAGTTCCCGATCGATAATGTCGTGGATCGGGTGGTCCTGTTTGGAAGAATTGTATGCGGCGATTTCCGGGCCGACGTCAGGCTTGTGGAACAGCCTGGAAAAATCCAGGCCCTGCGACTTGGCGTGTTCAATCACGGCCCGCTTGTCGAGCAGGTCGACACGCCCGATCAATTCGTTGAAGGACCGCATGCCCATCCGGGCCATCAATTCGCGGATTTCTTCGGCGACAAAGAACAGGTAATTGATGACGTGTTCAGGCTGTCCCCGGAAGCGTTTGCGTAATACCGGGTCCTGGGTCGCGACCCCGACGGGGCAGGTGTTGAGGTGACACTTGCGCATCATGATGCACCCGGCGGCGATCAGCGGTGCGGTGGCGAAGCCGAACTCGTCTGCGCCAAGCATGGCGCCGATGACCACGTCCCGGCCAGTCCGTAATCCACCATCGACCTGCAACGCGACCCGCCCACGAAGGTCGTTCAGGACTAGTGTCTGGTGGGTTTCAGACAGGCCGATTTCCCATGGGCTGCCAGCATGCTTGATCGAGGTCAGCGGCGAGGCGCCTGTGCCTCCGTCATAACCTGAAATCGTAATATGGTCGGCGCGTGCCTTGGTAACGCCCGCGGCTACCGTACCGACACCCACTTCCGAGACCAGTTTGACCGAGATGTCAGCCCTTGGGTTGGTATTCTTGAGATCGAAAATCAATTGCGCCAGATCCTCGATCGAATAGATATCGTGATGTGGGGGCGGCGAGATCAGGCCGACACCCTGGGTCGAATGGCGGACCTTGGCGATGACTGCGTCGACCTTATGGCCGGGCAGCTGACCGCCTTCGCCAGGCTTGGCACCCTGCGCCATTTTAATCTGGATCATGTCGGCGTTGGTCAGGTATTCGGTGGTGACGCCGAACCGCCCCGAAGCGACCTGTTTGATGGCCGAGCGCATGGAATCACCGTTTGCAAGCGGCGTGAAGCGCTCAGCTTCCTCGCCGCCTTCACCGGTATTCGACTTGCCGCCGATCCGGTTCATGGCGATCGCCAACGTCGTGTGGGCTTCGTGGCTGATCGAACCGTACGACATGGCACCGGTCGAGAAGCGCTTGACGATGTCTACCGCGGCTTCAACTTCCTCGATGGGGACTGGCTTGTTGTCTGTCTCTTTGATCTCGAACAGGCCCCGGATCGTCATGTTGCGGCCAAGCTCGTTGTTGATCCGCTCGGCGAATACCTTGTACCGGTCGGCGGAGTTGCCGCGCACGGCGTGCTGCAGATCGGCGATCGCGTCCGGCGACCAGATATGGTCTTCGCCGCGCATCCGGTAGGCATATTCGCCGCCGATTTCGAGCGCCGAGCGCAGGACCGGGTCTTCGCCAAAAGCGGACCGGTGGCGGGCAACGGTCTCCGACGCAATTTCATCCAGACCGGCACCCTCGATGGTTGTTGCGGTGCCGAAGAAATATTCGTCCACGAACCGCGAATTGAGGCCAACGGCGTCAAAAATCTGGGCGCCGCAATAAGACTGGTAGGTGGAAATGCCCATCTTGGACATGACCTTCAGGATGCCTTTGTTGACGCCCTTGATGTAGCGTTTGACGACCTCATCTTCGGGGACCGGCTCGGTCAGGATCGAGCGCATCTTGATCATGGTCTCGAACGCCAGATAGGGGTTGATGGCTTCAGCGCCGTAGCCGGCGAGGACACAAAAATGGTGGACCTCGCGGGCTTCCCCGGTCTCGACAACCAGGCCGACCGAGGTGCGCAAACCCTTGCGGATTAGATGGTGGTGAACGGCCGCCGTCGCCAGCAAGGCAGGGATCGCGATCCGGTCCGGGCCAACGAGCCGGTCCGAAAGGATGATAATATTGTATCCGTTTGCCACGGCCCGCTCTGAACGGCGACACAATTCTTCGAGCGCACCCTTCATGCCCTCGGAGCCCTTTGCCAGGGAATAGGTAATGTCCAGGGTTTGGGTCATAAACTGGTTGTCACCGATATCGCCGATCTGGCGGATTTTCTCCAGGTCGTCATTGGTGAGGACCGGTTGGCGGACTTCCAGCCGCTTGCTTCCGGATGACCCCTTAAGGTCGAGAAGGTTCGGGCGAGGTCCGATAAAAGAAACCAGGCTCATGACCAGTTCTTCGCGGATCGGGTCAATCGGTGGGTTGGTAACCTGCGCGAAATTCTGCTTGAAATAGGTGTAAAGCAGCTTCGATTTTCGGGACAGGGCCGAGATCGGCGTGTCGGTTCCCATGGATCCGATCGCCTCCTGACCGGTCAGGGCCATCGGCGCGAGAAGCAATTGGATATCTTCCCGGGAATAGCCGAACGCCTGCTGGCGGTCGAGAATGGGGACGTTTGTGCGCGCCGGTTCGCGCATGACAGGTGCCAGGTCTTCGAGGATGATCTGGGTATTGTCCAGCCATTCCTGATAGGGGTATCGCTCGGCGAGCGTTGCCTTGATTTCCTCATCTGAAATGATGCGGTTTGATTCCAGATCGATCAACAGCATCTTACCCGGCTGGAGCCGCCATTTCTTGACGATCTCTTCTTCGGGGATATCGAGTACGCCAGCTTCTGACGACATGACCACAAGGCCGCCTTTGGTGACCAGGTAGCGGGCGGGACGCAAGCCGTTGCGGTCGAGCGTTGCGCCGATCTGCTTGCCGTCAGTGAAGGCCACCGCAGCCGGCCCATCCCAGGGTTCCATCAGGGCCGCATGGTACTCGTAAAAAGCCCTCCGGTCGTTGTCCATCAGCGGGTTGCCAGCCCAGGCTTCGGGGATCAGCATCATCATGGCGTGCACAAGCGGGTATCCGCCGCGCAACAAAAATTCGAGCGCGTTGTCGAAACACGCGGTGTCCGACTGGCCTTCGTATGAAACCGGCCAGAGCTTCGATATATTTTCACCATATTTCTCGGAGGTGACGCTCGCCTGCCGCGCTGCCATCCAGTTGACGTTGCCGCGCATGGTGTTGATCTCGCCGTTATGAGCGATCATCCGGTAGGGATGCGCGAGCGGCCAACTCGGGAAGGTGTTGGTTGAAAAGCGTTGGTGCACGAGGGCGAGTGCGGACACGAACCGCGCGTCGTTCAGGTCACTGTAATAGGCGCCAAGCTGGGCTGACAGGAACATGCCCTTGTAGACCACGGTGCGGCTGGAGAGCGAGACCGTGTAAAATTCGCTGACGCCGTCTTCGCCGAGCGCAATGGCGCGCGCTGAGATGACCTTGCGCAGGATATACAGCCGGCGCTCAAATTCATCGTCGCCTTCAATGCCGTCGCCGCGGGCGATGAAAAACTGGCGGTGGACAGGTTCAGAGGCGCGGACCAAATCACCGAGGCAGCTATTGTCGGTTGGAACGTCGCGCCATCCAAGAAAGACCTGTCCCTCTTCGGATGCCACATCGGCGGTGATTTTTTCGATCTTCGTGCGCAGTGCGGTATCGCGGGGCATAAACATATAGCCGATGCCATAATCACCAGCTTCGGGCAATTCGATGCCTAGCCCGGCGCACTCCTCTCGGAAAAACCGGTCGGGAATCTGCACCAGCATTCCAGCGCCGTCGCCTGCAGTCGGGTCGGCACCCACTGCACCCCGGTGGGTGAGGTTGAGCAGCATCTGAAGGCCGTCTTTGACAATTTTATGGGACTTGTTGCCGTCAAGACTGGCAATAAAACCGACACCGCAGGAATCGTGTTCTTTTTGTGGGCGGTAAAGGCCGTGCCGTGCCGCGTCCGCGACAATCTTTCTACGATCACTCATCCCAAATTCTCCCGTTACCGCAAGGGCGACTGTCCCGTTGCTCTGCTGGCATGTCTCGCTGCCGTACAGGGCGGGGTCCAGGACCACCGATGTCAGAAAAGCACCCCCAAAAGAGATGCGTTCAAGGCCTGTATCGCAGTTTTTGTGCTGAAAATACCAGCCCATATTGCCGCGCGGCCCAAAGCCGCGCCAAACAATATTGCGATCGCCGCTTTCATTCCTGCCAAAATGACGGTTAGGAATTGCAGCCTTGAAAATTGGACAGCCTGACTGTCCTATTAACCGTTAACATGCCAGAAAAGCAGGCCTTGCACAAGCCGGGCAAGGACATTCAATATGGGGAATACGACAACATCCACATCCAGACGGGGACAGGCATGGCGGCAAAATTACACCCTTACGGGGCGTGGACATCGCCGATCAGTGGCCGTCAGGTGGCTGGTGGGTCCATCCGCCTGGGGGCGCCCGTTATCGGGAATACTGGCGACGGCGCGCCCGGTATTTTCTGGATCGAATCAAGGCCTGATGAGGGTGGACGCTGCGCCATCGTAACGCGATCTCAATCGGGCAAACTTATCGATTTGCTCGACCAAGGCTATTCCGCCCGGTCCAATGTCCACGAATATGGCGGGGGAGCACTATTTGCCGGGCGTGGTGGGGATGTGTTTTTTATCAACGCAGCGGATCAGGAGATATTCCGGATTACTGAAAATGGTCCAGAACAGTTTTCCAACGCACCGGATATCCGCTTTGCCGATGGCGACCATGATCCCGGTCGCGACTTCGTTTATGCCGTCGGCGAGCGGCACACTGGCGACCACGATCCGGCACCGGAAAATTTTATTGTACGGGTCGGCCAGAGTGGCGCAAATCCGGTTTGTAGGGGCAAAGATTTCTACGCCGCACCACGGATTTGCCCGGATGGATACTGGCTCGCATGGCTGCAATGGGACCTTCCCCATATGCCCTGGGAGGCGGCGGAACTCTATGTCGCGCCGCTCGATGGTGACGGCGTGCCGGGTGCAAGCGCCAGAGTTGCCGGCGGTATCGGGCAAGCGGCGTTCCAACCGGAATGGGGGCCGGACGGGCAGCTCTATTACGTGATGGAGCAGGGGAATTGGAGCGATCTTTTCGTCCACAATCCCGTGACGAAAGAAGGGCGGCGGATTACTGACCTGGAAGGTGAATTGTTGCGCCCGCTCTGGGGGCTCGGGACGCGGAGCTACACCCTTCTCAGCGATGGGCAGGTAGCGGCGGTCGTCGTACGCGAGGGAGAGCACGAACTGGTCCAGATCGATCCGGCAAACGACACCGTCCGGGTGGTCCCTCAACCGCACCGGCAGCTGCATGATCCATTAGCCGCGCCGGATGGCTGCTCGATAGTGGCCATCGCATTTGACGATCATGTAGCGCCAGCAATCGTCGGTATAACCATGGATGGGGTCTCGACACTGGTTCATCGCCCAGGCGGCATTCCGCTTGAGCCCGGTGATATATCGGTCGGCAAAACCCGGATATTTTCCGGCGACGGGCGCGAGGTTTACGGGGTCTATTATCCTCCCCGCAATAGCCGGTATGTGGGGCCTGACGGGGACAAAACGCCGGTTATACTGTCGGCCCATGGGGGACCGACCGGCGGCGCCGACCGGGGACTGAAACTCAAAATTCAATATTGGACGAGCCGGGGTTTTGCCTATCTCGACGTGGATTATCGCGGCAGCACAGGCTATGGCAGGGACTATCGGACCGCGCTCGATGGCCAATGGGGCGTTGCGGATGCGGAGGATGTGCTCATGGTGGCCGCGCAATTGGTCGATACCGGATTATGCGATCCCAAGGGCCTGTTTATCTCGGGCGGCAGTGCGGGCGGGTTTACCGTTCTGATGGCGCTGGTCAGCGGCCAGACATTCCGCGCCGGGTGCGTATCTTACGGTGTCGCCGACCTGTCGCGCCTTCTGGCAACGACGCACAAGTTCGAGGCCGGGTATCTCTACGGCCTGACCGGCACCAGCCCGGCAAATCTCGAACCCCAATTTACCGACCGTTCGCCGTTGCATCAGGCGGCCCGGATTACCAGTCCGGTATTGTTCCTGCAGGGGCTCGACGACAAGGTAGTGCCCCCTGAACAATCACGGATGATGGCCGAGGTGTTGCGTGACAAAGGCGTTGTCGCCAAACTGATTGAGTTTCCCGGAGAAGGGCATGGCTTCCGGGGCGCAGATACGATTGTCCAGGCACTCTTGGCGGAATATGAATTTTATGCCGTTTGCCTCGGCATCGATATGGGGGACGATGATTGATGAATTTTGCAAGCGATAATGTCTGGGGGGTTGCCGAACCTGTTATGGAGGCACTTCAAGCAGCGAACGATGGTGCTGCCGGGGCGTATGGCGGGGATGATCTGACGAGCGATCTGCAGGCTCGGTTCAGCGAAATCTTCGAATGCGATGTGACTATGTACCTGGTGCCGACGGGAACCGCCGCCAACGCGCTGTCGGCCGCAGCCTACTGCCCGCCCTACGGTATGCTTTTCTGCCACGATGAAAGCCATATCTATATCGATGAATGCGGTGCGTCGGAATTTTACACTGGCGGCGCCAAGCTCATGCCGCTTGCAGCAAATGGCGGGATTATCG
Source organism: Hyphomicrobiales bacterium (assembly GCA_021775855.1). Lineage (GTDB taxonomy): Bacteria > Pseudomonadota > Alphaproteobacteria > Rhizobiales > NORP267 > NORP267. The sequence continues at coordinate 28,518 of JAJFGZ010000036.1, read as the reverse complement.
AACCTGGCCTGTTCGCCGACGTTGTCAACATACACATGACCAACCCCGGGCATTGTTCTACGCCTGCCATGTTGAGCATTACCCAGGCGACCGAATTTGGCCAGGTTTACGGGCTCGATCATATCGCAGAGCTAACGTCTATCGCCCGCGACCACGGGCTAGCTACCCATATGGATGGCGCGCGGTTTGCAAACGCACTCGTAAGTGTCGGATGCAGCCCGGCCGAAATGACCTGGAAGGCTGGGGTCGACGCGCTTTCGTTCGGCGCCACGAAAAACGGTGTGATGGGGGCAGACGCGTTATTGTTTTTCGATGGCAAGCCACACGAGGGACTTGGTTCACGGCTCATGCGTGGAGGTCTTTTGATGTCGAAAAGCCGGTTTCTCGCGGCGCAATTGCTCGCCTATCTGGCTGATAATTTGTGGCTCGATCTTGCGAGACAGGCCAACGGCACGGCCGGGAAACTGGCGGACGGACTATCCCGGTCGACCCATGCCCGCCTCGTCTGGCCCGTTTCAGCCAACGAGGTTTTTGCGGTTTTACCCGTTGACCGGCACGAAAAACTTAAAACAGCGGGTGCAATTTATCATCCATGGATGACGGCGGGTCCAAGCCGGGAGAGCGAGACCGGCCAGGATGAAATTCTTGTCCGCCTGGTAACATCCCCGTCGACGCCTGAAAAATCGGTCGATGAATTTTTGGCAATTGTCGGCGGATAATTGCCTGCTCACGTGTAACCCTACGTAAATACAACTTTACATTGTTTGTTAATGTCTGGAGCCTAACTTTATTTGGCCTTTCCGGGGTCTAGTAAATGCGAGTGGTGTTATGGAACAAGCTGCATTTGACGTGGAATGGCACGTCGACCCTGAAGCGGATGCTGAGTTGAAGGCCATGCTGCAAAGAGCCGAAACGCTAGTCATTGAAGAAACTTCGAAATTCCGATGCGATGCGCGCCAGGATATTGAAGCTCTTCGGGCGCGGCTCGCGGTTGTGACGCTCTTGAGGCATCCACCGATTGAAGTGCGCAGAAACTGCAGCAGCGAAATCAACACTCTCGCCCAGCATTTGGGGGATGTCATGGCGAGTTTCGGCTGCCAGTTAGGAACAGACGTTGCCTATTCACTCAAAGACCTGATCGAAATGGCGCCAGAATCCAATAACTGCCTGATGCGGGCGGTCGAAGCGCACTTGTTGGTGTTGGACAATATTCTGAAAGAAGGTCTTCGCGGATACGGTGGCGACGCCGGAGACGACATTATGAAAAATTTGCACCGGGTTTCCAGCCTGGCAATCATTGTTGAAATTCCAGCCGAAATCGATGTCATCGCTATTTGATCGGTTCCTGACCTGGGAGATTTCCGCAAATTTTTATCACGCAAACAAGGCGCCCCGGACATCAAGCCCGGGACGCCTCACTGTTCCAGATTGTCGGGATCAGGCGGCTTTGCGGCTGATCTTCTTTTGGCCTGAGGTCCCAATCTTGATCGTGCGGGGCTTCATGGCCTCGGGGAGCTCACGTTTCAGCTCGATATGCAGCAGACCGTTTTCGATCCGCGCACCGGTTGCCTCTACATGATCAGCTAGCTGAAAACGCCGCTCGAACGCCCGGGCGGCGATGCCCTGGTGCATGAAGCGATCTTCGGTGGCCTCGTTTCCGTCACCCATCTTGTTGCCTTTGACGGTCATGGTATTCTCGCGGCTTTCGATATCAAGATCGTCTTCCGAGAAACCGGCAACCGCCATGGTGATGCGGTATTCGTTCTCGCCGAGCCGTTCAATATTATAGGGCGGGTAACCGGAATTGAGGTTCTCGCCACCGGTAACATTGTCCAGGACGTTGAAGAGTCGGTCGTAGCCGACTGTGGAACGGTAGAGGGGGGTTAAATCAAATTGACGCATTGCATATCCTCCTTGGGAGCAACATGAAGTCGGTCTGCCGGAATACAGCCAGACCAGGAACGGTACGCCCATCATTGGCGCGTACGCATTAAATGTAGGAAATATTTCTTCCGTTTCAAGAGCCTTAAGATATTGAAAATATTCAGTTTAAAATATTTCTCCGCAAATTAGTTTCCTGAATGCATCGTGAATGGCGGCTTCCGTTCGGGTTCATGCCGGGTCGACCATATTGGTGAGGATCGCTGGTTGTGACATCGCCTCCAGCGGCAAATGAGAGCCAAACCGCAAGGAGACCGACATGACCAATACACATTCGACTACCGGAAAATTTAATAGCCGCGGTGCTCGTGTTCTGCTCGCCGCAGGTGCCATTGCTGCCGCTGCGATCGCGGCAACGCCGGCCGCCAATGCATCCGATTTCCGTACCGTTACACCCACCGTCAACCCGTCATATATCCAGGTCCACACCAGGTACCAGGCGACCATGTTGTCTGAATATGAAATCCGCTACTTCCTGCGCAGTTGCGATTACAACCAGATCGAGAGCATTTCGTACGTGCCTGGCGCCTACATTGTACAGGCCTGGCGGTTTGGCCGTCTGGAAAATCTGCGTGTTGACCCGTACCAACCCAGAATTCTTTCCCGCAGCGTGGTCCAGGTTCGCGGGTACCACCAGCCTCACCGCAACAGTAATCCTTACCGCAACCGCGGAAGCGGAATTTATTTCCGGTTCTAGGCCCTGCACCGTCTAACTCCTCAAGCTGGTCCGCAATGCGGGCCAGCTTTTTTCTACCGGCTTCCGCATGATGATGTTGAGTGTAGCGGAAAGGCTGGTATAAGGCGGGCCAGCCGTGGCGGCTTCCGAGCGGCCGTATATTGATCTCACCCTGGTCTGGATGGTTCCGGTATGGAACTTTATGCCTCCGAATCCAATCCGATTCCACCCGGCGCCGTTGTCGGCCATTTCATTGGTGTCGAAGGGTTGCGAATCCGCTTCGCGCGTTGGGCGCAAACGGGTAACCGCCTGAAAGGCACGGTGTGTGTTTTTCCGGGCCGCGGGGAATATATCGAAAAGTATTTTGAGGTCATCGAAGAGTTGCGTTCGCGCGGTTTCGCGGTTGCCGCGATGGATTGGCGCGGGCAGGGTGGATCCGACCGCGAGCTTGCCAACCCGCGTAAAGGGTATGTGGACGATTTCGCGCAGTACGACGATGATCTGCGCCGGTTTATGGTGGAGATTGTTCTACCGGACAGCCCGGCGCCCTATTTTGGCCTGGCCCATTCCATGGGCGGCAACATCTTGCTGCGGGCGGCGCGGCTCCGCGATTGCTGGTTCGACCGGATCGTACTGGTGTCGCCGATGGTCAAATTGATGATCCCGTCGGGCGCTATGGCGCTGGGGCGTCGATTGGTTGAGATCGCGACCTATCTCGGATTTGGCGGCAACCATGTTCCGGGGGGTGGGGATACACCCATCGAGTGCCGGCCTTTTGCCGGGAACCGGTTGACTTCCGACGAAATGCGGTTGGCGCGCGCCTGTGGAATTATAGAAGCTAATCCGGGACTGGGGTTGGGGTCGCCAACGATCCAGTGGTTATACGCCGCCAATCGTGCCATGGCGGTGCCTGGCGAATCTACTTTTCCGGAAAGCATACACGTACCGCTGTTGATGTTCGGGGCCGGCCAGGACCGGATCGTGTCGCCGGTGGCGATCGAAAAACTGGCGTCGGAAATGCGCGCTGGCTCATTCATGCTGATCCCCGGATCGCGCCACGAAATTCTTATGGAGCGGGATTACTTCCGCGAACAATTCTGGGCCGCCTTCGACGTTTTTATCCCCGGCACCCCGCTCTTCGATATGCCGGAGCGGAATTAGTTTTCGAGCAATGCAATTGCCTGACTGTGCAACGCGGGGGTCGCGGCGGCGATTACGGTGGCGCCGTTGAGGGCGCTTCCTCCGGACCAGTCGGTCACAACGCCACCCGCGCCCTCTACGATCGGAATCAGCGCGGCGATATCGTACCGGTTGAGCCCGGCTTCGATTACAAGATCGATATGCCCAGCTGCCAACATGCAATAGCCGTAACAATCGCCGCCATAGCGCGACAGTTTCACATGCGATTCAACGGCGTGGAACCGGGCAATGTTTTCGGCGGGGCCCAGCAATTGCGGACTGGTCGTCGTGAGAATAGCTTCTTCGACAGATGTGCAGCCGCTGGTCCTCAACCGGTAACGGCCCAGGCGTCCGGCATAGGAGGCGTGGTGGCCATCGCCTTCGAACGTCTCCCCGATAAACGGCTGGTGCATGACGCCAAGAACAGGAAGGTCGTCCTCAAGCAGGGCGATCAGAATTCCCCATCCGGGTAACCCGGCCATAAACGACTTGGTGCCATCGATCGGATCGATTACCCACCGATATTTGGCATCGGCCCGCACCAGGCCGAATTCTTCGCCTTCGATGCCGTGATCGGCATGGTGGGTTTCGATCAGGGCACGGATGGCCTGCTCGGCGGTCCGATCGGCGACTGTGACCGGATCAAATCCGTGACTGCCTCCTTTGTCCTCGATATCCATCCGTTGACGAAAATGGGGCATGATTGCCGCCGCTGCGGCGCTGGCGCAAACGAGCGCAAAATCCCTGAAAGTAGAGAGGTCGCTTTGGTTCATATCGATGCCGGACAATCATAACGTAAGACGTTTGAGGGTTTAGCCCGCTGTTTGACCCGGCGCAAGATGACGGCAACGGGGCGGGCGGTGGGAGCCTAAAGATTATTGCCAGCACAACTTGCTGTTGCGCCCAATAATTAACGATCGTGAAGAACGGAATTTATTTTTACCCGAGGGTTGTATTTGTGCAGCGCATCACATATTTTGTGCATTGCGGTATCGCAACCCCTCGCGATCCCGCAGCCCAAATATTGGGCGTTTCCTCCCTTGACCTGGGCCGCCGCTTTTGCGTGCGGCCCTTTTTTTTATCTGCTACTCGGCAGCGATGCGTCTTGGCTTGATGATCTGGACTGCTTCAGCCATAAAATCAGCCGCAAATTTCTCCAAATCCTTCTTTATACGTTTAAACCCTGTGGTCTGGACCATCCTCTCCTCGTCCATATAGAGGCCGCGGTTCACCTCTATCTGCAAGGCGTGGTAACCGTTTGCGGGGTTGCCATAGCGTTCGGTAATAAAGCCGCCGGCATAGGGTTTGTTGCGTTGCACATTGTACCCCATGCCTTCCAGGAGGGACTGGGCGATGTCGCTGAGCGCGCTGTCGCACGAGGTTCCGTACCGGTCGCCGACGATAAAATCCGGGCGCATGAGAACCTCATCCTGAAGCGCCATCGAGGGCATCGAGTGGCAATCGACGAGGATCGCCGCACCCAACGCCCGGTGCATGGCCTTGAGGCAATGGTCCAGGGCGCGGTGATAGGGCATGTATAATTGCTCGATCCGCCCGATCGCGTCGGATACGTTGAGGGGTTCGTGGTAAATTTCGTGGGAATCGGCGACGATCCTCGCAACCGTGCCGAGCCCGCCTGCGACCCGCAATGATCCGGTATTTGCAAAAGGCGGCAGGGCTTGCGCAAACATTTTCGGATCCAGCTCGTAGGGCTCGCGGTTGACGTCCAGATAGGCACGCGGGAACATTGCCCGGAGCAGTGCCGCCCCCATGTTCTTCACACCCTCGAACAGGATATCTACATGAAAATCCTCGGATTTTCTGAGCGTCAGAGCATCAAGTTTTGATAATTCAAGAAACGGACGCGGGTAGCTGCGGCCACTATGTGGCGAGCTGAACAGGAACGGGCCGGTAAATTTTTCCGGCATCATCAGCTCAAAAGCCGGTCTCCAAAGTTCCCGCGGCTTCCCCAAAATCCGCCTCCTGGAATTGCGTTGTTGCGTGACGTCGATGTGCCGGATACAGGCAGCTTGAGCTTAGTCTCGAGTTAACCCTCCTGTCCATGATCAAGTTGCCAAGGCCGGGTTTCACAGCGTATTTACTTCTTTCCGTCACAAATGCTGATGATAGTGAATTCCGGTTTTGATTCGAGGACAGGAAAAAAATGGAAAAAACGGCCCTAGGGCGCATTCTTCTTGCTGAAGACGACAATGATATGCGTCAATTTCTCGTCAAGGCTTTGAGCAGTGCTGGGTACGACGTCATCTCCTTTGACAACGGCCAAAGCGCATACGATCGCTTGCGCGAAGAACCATTTACGCTGCTGCTCACCGATATCGTCATGCCGGAAATGGATGGGATTGAATTGGCCCGCAAGGCGACCGAGCTTGACCCGGATATGAAGGTCATGTTCATCACCGGCTTTGCGGCTGTAGCGCTGAACCCCGATTCAAATGCGCCGAAGGATGCCAAGGTCCTCTCCAAGCCGTTCCACCTCAAAGACCTGGTCAACGAAGTGGAGCGGATGCTCGCCGCCTGACTTATCAGACTTGAAATCGGGGTCTTGCACGCCAATCCCATTGCCGATATACGCCTCTCGTGGCACATTGTGCCGGTATATCTCCTGGGAGATGGGCGTGTAGCTCAGTGGGAGAGCACTACGGTGACATCGTAGGGGTCGCTGGTTCAAGCCCAGCCACGCCCACCATCTCGTTCTTTGATATCCTTGCGGGTTATCAGCTCGAATGTTGCCATTTATCGCTTAAGTATTTTTGCAAGGCCTGACCTGCATCTTCGATGTGGGCGGTCAAAATGGCAGTTGCTTCGGATTCGTCGCGGCGCAGGCATGCGTCGAGCAATGCCCTATGGTCTGAATTGGATCGCTCCATATAGCTGAGGGCCTTGACTGTGAAGCTGAGATAACGGTCCGCCACGTCATTCAGGCCGGCAATATGCCCAAGCAGACGCTTGCGCCCGCAAGGCTGGTACAATGCCGAATGAAAAGCCTTGTTTAATTTGCCAAATTTTTCCAAATCCACGCGGTCGATTTCGTCCTGAATTTTTGTAGCCCGATCGATTTGCGCGTTTGAAATTTCGGGGAGGGAAAGACGCAGAGCCAGGGTCTCGGCCGAAACCCGCATCTCGTATATTTCTTGCAGCTCGGAGATATCCAGTGGCGCGACCGTCGCTCCCTTATTTGGTACGAGTTGAATCAACGCTTCTGCTTCAAGCGCCCGAAGCGCTTCGCGGACAGGCATCCTGCTGGTCTTGTATCGTTCTGCTATCGCATCTTGGCGCAACGTTTCCCCTGGCGCTAGCGTGCCCGAGATAATGGCGTCTCGCAGCTCGTTGATCAGGTGTTGGGCCTGGTCACCTGTGCGAGGAGAATGATCGCGTCCGCTGGCGCCGAATTCCTGTGCCATGCATCACCTTTCTATTGGTTCGTTGACATGTAGCATATGTTTTTGTATCCAAAATTATAAATTGTATCCAATTTAAGAGAATCACATGTCCGTATCACGATTGGCTTCTATCCCCGGGATTGGTGTCGACAAGATGGGCAATGCCGCCGACGCGATGGGTAGCGGTGAGATGTTGCGTCTCGAAAATCTTGACACCGACATTGCACCGCCCAGGGAAGCTATCGAGGCAACGGTTGCCTCGATTACGCGAGACGCTTCCAACAGCTACCTTCCCTTTCTCGGTATCCACGATTTACGCCGCGCCGCCGCCGCTCGGGTTTCTGCATCGGCTGGCGTTCCGTATGATCCCGAAGCGCAATGTATTATATCCGCTGGCGGCTTGTCGGGCGTACTCAACGTTTTGCTGGCCATCCTTGAGCCCGGTGATGAAGTTCTCATCACCGATCCCGCCTATGCGGGGCTGCTAAACCGTATCCGCCTGGCGGGCGGAGTTCCCAAGCTGGTTCCGCTTCGCGTAATTGGCGGAGCTTGGCGGCTTGATCTTGAAGCGCTCCGGTCTGCGGTAAGTAACCGCACGCGGGCGGTGCTGACCATGAGCCCCTCAATGCCGAGCGGGATTGTGCATTCGGTCGCGGAGTGGGCGGTGATTACCGACATTGTTCTGCGTGCTGATGCGTGGCTGGTTCATGACGCAGCGATGGAGCGCATTGTTTACACGGAAGAACCCGTAATCCACCCGGCCAGCCTTGACGGCCTGGCGGATCGGACAATCACCATCGGTAGCGTATCGAAAGAATACCGGATGATTGGATGGAGGGTTGGTTGGATCGTCGGGCCAAGAAAAATCATGGATGATATCGGTCTGGTCAGTCTCACTAATGTCGTTTGCCAGGTTGGTATCGCCATGCCCGGCGCCGCTGCTGCGTTGAGCGCCGAAAATGACGGCGTAGCAGAAGCAACCGCTGAATGGAAGAAGCGACGTGATTTCATTTTATCCGAAATGTCGGATCTTCCAGTGGCGCGCCCGGATGGGGGATGGTCGCTGCTCACCGATACGGATGCTTTGGGGATGGATCCTGGTGAAGCTTCACGGCGTCTTTTCGACAAGGGCCGCGTTGCCGCAACCCCCATGACAGGGTGGGGCGCCGATGATCTTGCGGGACGATATCTTCGATTCGTGTTCGCAAACGAGCCACTCGGGCGCCTGGCCGATATCCGGGAACGCGTGCGCCAAGGCTGGTCGATTTAGGATTTTACTGGCAGAGTTTGCTGCGCGGAGCTTTGTGAAGGCGCTCGATCAAGCCTGACACGCCCACCATATTCGCAACCGCATTCACGAAAACAGGCCCTTCAGACCGGCAGGTCTTCAAACAGGTTCGGGGCCATTTTTGCAGCGAAATCCATGAACAACCGCACCGCCCGCGCGATATGCCGGTTGCCGAGATGGACAACCGATATATCTACGCTTTCAAAGTGCCAGTCCGGCATGGCCTCGACGAGTTTCCCGGATTTCAAAAGGTCCGGGCTGACGATCGGCGGCAGGATCCCGATCCCCGCGCCGGAGACCAGGGCTTTCGCGAGCCCGGTATAGTCGTTCATCGCGAGATAGGGGAAAAAGGTGATGGATTTTTGGCGATTGTCGCAAATAAATTTCCAGCTGGTCTGCGGTGTCAAGGACGAGAATGCGAGGAGGCGATGGGCCAAGAGGTCGCTGGGATCAGTCGGGATTTCGCCCTTCTCGAGATATCGAGGACTGGCAACCAATTGATGGCGGTACCGCAATATTTTTTTGGCGACCAGATTTGAGTCCGGAAGCTGTCCGACACGGAAAACCAGATCAATCCCCTCGGCGATATGATCCACGAATCGATCGGTTACAAGTATATGTACCCGCACTTCGGGGTAGGAGGCCTGGAAGGCCGTTGTCAGCGGCACAAGCACCGTGTCGGCGATGCTGGGTGGCGCGGACAGGCGGAGTGTCCCCTTCACTTCCACGAGCTGGTTGGAGATCAGACTTTCAACGGCTTCGCTCAGTTCAACGCTGCGCTGGGCGTGCTCGAGAATTTCCGCTCCTACATCGGTGAGCCGCAAACGCCTGGTCGAGCGTTCGAGCAACCGCACCCCGAGTTGGTCTTCCAGTTCCGCGACTTTCCGGCTGACCGTGGATATCGCCATGCCCAGACGCCGTGCTGCTTCCGAGAAGCTATTGGCGTCGGCCACCCGGGCAAAAATCATTAATGCATTCAGATCCGACAATTATTATTCCAAATTTGGAAAAGTAATTTCGAAAAATAGCATCTAATCCCAAAAATGGAAATCTCTAAATTGACGGGACGTCGTTGAATCCACCATGGCAAGTGAGAAAGTTCATGAAAAAACTAACCAGGCCAATCGTTGCTGCCGCGGGCGCCATTGCCCTCTCCACAAGCATCGCCACCGCTGATGTCGACACTGATCGCGCAAGCATCGAGAATATTTTATCCTCATACGAGACAGCGTTGAACACCGCGAATACCGATTCCGTTGTGTTGCTTTATGCCGATGACGGGGTCTTCATGCCGCAAAACAGCACGCCATTTGTTGGCGCCGAGGCTATTCGCGCGGCTTATGACGGGGTGTTTCAAACCATCAAGCTCGACATCAGTTTCACCGTCGATGAGGTCCTCCAGCTGGCACCGCAATGGGCTTTGGCCAGGACCCGGTCTGAAGGTGTCGTCACCATTAATGCGACAGGCGACAAGGCACCGGAGGCCAACCAGGAGCTTTTTGTATTTCAAAAACAGGAAGATGGAGATTGGCGGATCGCCCGGTACATCTTTTCAACAACCAATCCGGCTCGGCGATAGGAGTGCCATCATGCGTGATCAATTCATGAAACTGGTCGATGTCCCGGCGCGGACATTGATGTCCATTATCTTCATTCTGTCGGGAGCCGGCAAGATCGGAGCCTATAGTGCAACGTTGGGATATATGGAGGCTTTCGGTCTGCCCGGTATATTGCTGGTGCCTGTAATTGTCTTCGAACTGGGCTCCGGGCTTGCCTTGCTGGTTGGCTTCAAGACGCAACACATTGCCGTTTTGCTGGCTGTGTTCTCGATTGTTACGGCAGTAATTTTCCATGCAGATTTCAGCGATCAAAGCCAGTTGCTCGCGTTCCTGAAAAATGTCGCCATGGCCGGCGGGTTTCTCCTGCTCGCCAAGGAGGGCGCTCCGGACTTTAGCGTGGATCAATTTCTGGCGGCCCGGAAAGGCGCGTGAAAATGGGCCGCTCGATGAAGGCTATCGTTATCCACGAAACCGGTGGACCGGAGGTTCTCAAAATTGAAGACCGCCCGGTTCCCGTCCCGGAAGAGGGTCAAGTGCTGATTCGGATCAAGGCCTTTGGTCTCAACCGGTCAGAGATGTTTGCCCGGCAGGGTAATACCCCGATGCCTGGCGGAACGTTCCCGCGTATCCTTGGCATCGAAGCCGTGGGGGTTGTGGAAGCGGTACCATCCGCGGAATTTGAAATCGGCGATATTGTCGCCACTTCCATGAGCGGCATGGGCCGGTCGTTCGATGGCAGCTATGCCGAATTCGCCTGCGTCCCGGCCAATGTTCTGCACAAACTCGAAACCGATTTGTCCTGGGAAATTCTCGGCGCAATTCCGCAAATGCTGCAAACGGCCTGGGGGTCGCTCTTCAAGTCCCTGCGCCTCGAAAAGGGCGAGCGGATTTTGATCCGCGGAGGGACAACATCCGTCGGTTTGGCGGCGGCGATGATCGCCAAAAACTTCGGCGCGATTGTAGCCGCGACAACCCGCAAACCCGAGCGCGAAACACTTTTGCAGGACAACGGCGCCGACCAAGTCTTCATCGATACCGGGGAAATTGCGAGCCAGGTCAAAGAAGTCTTTCCGTCCGGTGTCGACAAGGTTCTGGAGCTTGTTGGGGCCACCACGCTTCCCGATTCTCTCCAATGCACCAGGTCCGGGGGAATCGTGTGCATGACCGGAATGGTCGGTGGCCAATGGACGTTGCGGGAATTCATTCCAATGGTGACTATTCCGACGGGTGTCAGCCTGACGACCTATGGCGGCGGCGCGGATGATTTTCTCCGCACCCCGCTGCAGGATCTTGTCCGGCAAATCGAAAAAGGCGCGCTGCAGCCCCAGATCGGTCAGGTGTTTTCTTTCGACCAGATTGTCGAGGCTCATGCCTGTATGGAAGAGAATCGGGCGGGCGGAAAAATTGTTATCCTCACCTGAATGCGATGGCGTAGTGTGCTGTGTCGACTTTCACTCCTGGAGCGTGGAATTCGTGTATGTCTGATGGGCTGGAAACAGGACTGCGCTATTGACACGGATTGGTGCCGGACCTATGGTCCGCGCCGCTGACAGATTGAGTTCCATGAACGGAACTGGACAGGATTTGGTGATATAAAATGAAAGTCAAGAACTCGCTCAAATCCCTGCGTGGTCGCCACCGCGACAACCGCCTTGTCCGCCGCCGTGGCCGCGTCTATGTGATCAACAAGACCAACCGCCGCTTCAAGGCGCGTCAGGGTTAGATTCCTTTTTCACGTTAAGTTTACGCGCGCCCATCGCGGGTTTGCTTTGACCTGACCGGGATGCCGCGTCATTATCACGTCATGGTGCATTTCTTCGGGCATTCCAAACTCGTCGCTGGTCTGTTGGTAGCTGGTCTGCTGTTGGCGCCGGCGGGCATTGTGCGTGGGCAAACGGGCGATAGCGGTGAAAAAGGTGAAGAGGCTGAGGTTCGCTCCGGCGCAGAGGTGGTTGATTCGCTGCTCGACCGGTTGCAGCAATCCGAAGACGAGGCGACCGCCAGCTTTCTCGAAGAAACCATCATCCGGGCATGGTTGGATTCGGGAAGCGATACCATCAACCTGCTGATGGCGCGCACGGTCGTGGCGATGCAGCAAGGAGACCTGCCGCTGGCGCTCGATTTCAGTAATGCAATGGTAGATCTGGCTCCCGATTATCCGGAAGCCTGGAACAAACGCGCGACCGTGCTTTACCTGTTGAAAGACTATGGCCGCTCTCTCGAAGATGTGGAGCGAACGCTGGAGCTGCAGCCGCGTCATTTCGGTGCATTGAGCGGGCTCGGATTGATCCTGCTGGAGATCGGCAACAAGGCTGGCGCGCTGCAGGCCTTTCGCATGGCGCTGGATGTCCATCCATTTCTCGAAAATGCCCGCCAATCCGTAGAGCAACTCGAACTGGAAGTAGAAGGGCAGGGGATCTAGACTTGCGATTTATCGCAGGCCCTAAAACCCGCCTAGGCCATCATCCCCGACAAATGCGATGCGCAGGATATTTGTAGCGCCCGGTGTCCCGAACGGCATGCCGGCCGAAATAATGATCCGCTGGCCCGGCTTGGCGAACTTTTCCTGGAAAGAAATCCGGCAGGCCCGATCCACCATATCATCGAGATTGTCGGCGTCGTCTGTCAGTACGCAATGCAGCCCCCATACCAGCGCCAGCCGGCGACCGGTATCGATCCTAGGCGTCAGGGCGATCAGGGGCTTGGCGGGGCGTTCACGGGCCGCGCGGACGCCCGTAGTGCCGGACGACGTGTAGCAAACAATCGCCGCCAGATTGAGCGTGTCGGAAATCTGGTGGAGCGCGGCGCTGATGGCGTCGGCGCCGGTCGCCAGCGGTTCGATATTGTGGCTCAGGATCGCGGACCGGTAGGTGGGGTCGTTTTCGACTTCGATCGCGATTCGCCCCATTGTGGCGATCGCTTCTTCCGGAAATTCGCCAACAGCTGATTCGGCCGACAGCATGATCGCATCGGCGCCATCGAAAATGGCTGTCGCCACGTCCGACACTTCGGCCCGTGTGGGTACAGGTGAGGAGATCATGGATTCGAGCATCTGGGTCGCGATCACAACCGGTTTGCCGGCCTGGCGGCACGCCAGCACCATTTGTTTCTGCAGGCCAGGCACCTGCTCGACCGGCAACTCCACGCCAAGATCGCCGCGCGCCACCATGATCCCGTCGGCCACTTCGAGAATTTCGTCGAGTGCGTCGACGGCGGCGGGCTTCTCGATCTTCGCCATGACGGCGGCCCGGCCCTGACAGATCTTTTTTGTCTCCGAGACATCGTCAGCGCGCTGAACAAAGGAGAGCGCGATCCAGTCGATGTCAAGTCCGAGCGAGTAATCCAGATCGCGGCGGTCTTTCTCCGTTAGTGCCGGAACCGGTACGACCGTATCAGGCAGACTGACGCCCTTGCGGGACGACAGGGTACCGCCCACAAGGATTTCAGTTTTGATCTGGGATTTACCGGTCTCGGTGACGATCAACCTGATCTTGCCGTCGTCGAGGAGCAGGTTGTCACCATCGCGAACGGCATCGAAAATATTGGAGTGGGGCAGGTGGACGCGGCTTTGGTCGCCCGGTTCGGGGCTTTCATCCAGTATAAAAGAATGGCCGTTTTCCAACTCGATTCCCTCGCCAGCAATTTCTCCGACGCGGAATTTTGGGCCCTGGAGATCCACCAGAATAGCGATCATCTGGCCCGCGACCGTTTCCACCGCACGGATTTCCTGGACGAGCCGCTTCAGCTCGCCATGGGGGGTATGGCTCATGTTGATGCGGAATGTATCCACGCCTGCGTCAAACAGGGCCTTGATCTTATCTGGGGTGGAAGAGGCGGGACCGAGTGTGGCTACAATTTTTACGCATCTGACACGCGTCATCGACCGCCGATACCCTGTTCGGTCGGTTCCGTCAGTTGCACGGTCCATTGGCGTTCGCTGCCGGTGTCGATTTCAAGAAACCCGGTCAATTCGTTGCCCTGAGCAACGCAGTTCTCTGTCCCGGCAATCGTGAATTCCTGATCACGGGTGCACATGAAGGAGGTGCCTGTCCATTCTCCGCCGAGGTCATAGTCGACACCGTAAATATAATAATAGCGGGCAACGAGGGGACCGGAAAGCAGGACTTCACAGCCTTTGGGCGTGAGGTTCCACCAACCTTCGGTAATCCAGCCGTCCTGGCCCTTATAACCGACAGCGATACCGACCTGGCTGTCGGTCTGGTTGCAAACCTGCAGATCAGCGCGGGCGGTGCCAGCACCAATCACTGGGATCGACAGAGAGAGAAGCGCAATCGGCAGGCCGAAGGTCAACAACTGGCGCAAGACAGCCGCTTTGCCTCGCCTACGCGGGCTCGAGAAACTGGGTTTATCCGAACTGGCTAGATACACGTTTGCACCCCAAAGACAGGAATTCGCGCTGGTAAATCAAACCGGCAATTTTCTGTTTACCATGATTGCGCGAAAATCGTTAACATTTGTATATGTCGGGCCGGTGACGACCGAGTCGCCTAATGCCTTGAAAAAACTTGTGGAATCGTTGCGGGTCAAGTGATCCTCCGGGTCGATGCCAGCGGCATTTGCGCGCAGCAAAGTATCAGGGCCGATGATCGCCCCGGCAGGGTCGTTGGCGGCCCCCGAGCCGCCATCGGCGCCGTCTGTATCGCACGCAATCGCCTCGATATCCGGGTGCCCGTTGAGCGCCATTGCGAGTGCCAAAGCGTATTCCTGATTTGGACCGCCCTGGCCGTTGCCATGGATCGTCACGGTCAATTCGCCGCCAGATATCAACATGGCGGGGTTACTTGATTGGGCCAATTCAAGCGCTTTTTGTGCGTGTTCGTGGGCACGGTCTCGGGCCTCTCCCTCCAGCGCATCGCCGATATTGGTGACAATGAATCCTGCTTCACGGGCTTTTGCCGCGGCAGCTTCAAGCGCGAGCGCCGGGGTTGCGGCAAGGCGGAATTCGTTGTCCTTTGATATTCTTGACGAAATCGTGTCTTTTTCGAGGCTCTTCCGGACCGCGTTCGAAATTTCAATGCCGAGTCGGTCGCATATCGAAAGCGCCTGCGCGCCGGTGGTGGGATCCGCGACGGTTGGGCCGGACGCGATAGCGGCGGGATCGTCACCGGGAACGTCTGAAATGGCAATTGTCACGACAGGCACTCGATTCGCAACGGCGCTCGCCAACCTGCCGCCCTTGATGTCGGAGAGGTGCCGGCGGACGATGTTGATCTCCGAGATGGTCGCGCCGGACCGGAGCAGGCTCTTTGTGATGGCCTGTTTGCCGGCAAGATCAAGCGGCGGTGTGGGGGCCGACCAGAGCGCCGACCCACCGCCCGACAAGAGCACCAGAACCAGATCGCCGGGCTTTGCCGATCGGGCAATCTCCAGCGATTTGTGGGCTGCCCGGATACTGGAATCGTCAGGCACCGGGTGTCCGGCTTCGATCAGATCGAGCGGGCGTGTATCCAACCCGTAGCCGTGCCGTGTGGTCACCAATCCCCGGATTCGGGAAACGTTGTCAGGATTGCCATGCAGGTAATGGTTGATAGCTGTTCTCGCCATGGCGGCAGCTGCTTTCCCGGCTGCCAAAACAATCAGATCCCCGTTTTCAGGAAATTCGGGCAATGCCGGCGGCAGGCAGTTGGCCGGCTGGGCCGCCGTAACGGCTGTATCAAACAAATCTCTTAAAAAATCTGCCGGATTGCGCATGGTTGTGACTTTACCTGACATCCTACATATGGTTTGAAAACGGACCGGTCCGTTTGGGCTGGTCTAGCAAATTATAAACCCGGGCAAATCAGCTTTATGTTGAAGGATACAGCCACGCAAGTTTCAATCGCGCGCGATTCCGGGCACGCCGACGAGGCGGTCGATCCGGTCGAGGCGATTGCCGGCGATGACGCTGCCGGATTACTGCTTTTGTGCGATCACGCAGTGGCCGATATCCCAGCAGAATATGGTGATCTGGGCGTGGGTGGTGAAGCCAGGGCGCGGCACATCGCCTGCGATATAGGCGCGGGGCCGTTGACGCGTAGTCTGGCTGCCAGGCTCAATGCACCGGCCCTGCTGACCCGTTTTTCAAGATTGCTGATCGATCCCAACCGGGGCGAGGACGACCCGACCCTGGTGATGCGGATATCGGACCGTGTGGTGGTACACGGAAACGCCGGCCTGGACGAACGCGAGCGGGAACACAGGCTCAACGCCTATCATCGGCCCTACCATGCAGCGATCGAACGAAAGATTGCTGAAATGACGGCCGCCGGGTGTATGCCGCTTATTCTGTCGATCCACAGCTTTACCCATTCTTGGCGCGGCAACGACCGGCCATGGCACATCGGAATTTTGTGGGACAAGGATCCGCGTCTTGCGGTCCCCTTGATTGACGCGCTGCGGGCCCAAGAAAATCTGGAGGTTGGTGACAACGAGCCGTACATTGGCAGCCTGGCCGGTGATACCATGAACCGGCACGGGACCAGGGCGGGAATCGCCCACGCGCTGGTCGAGGTACGCCAGGACCTGATAACCACGCCCGGAGGCGTCGAGGAATGGGCGGACCGGCTAGCCGGGATTATGGAGCAACTTATGACGCTGGACGGTTTGCACGAAGTGGTCAAGTTCGGGTCCCGGTCGGATGTCTGACAGGATTCAATACGAGACAATTTAAATTGAGGACAAGGTATGAGTGACGTCGACAACAAAACCGAACTTGAAGCCGCTGCATTTCGCAGGCTCGTTTCGCATCTGCGCGAGCGAACGGATGTGCAGAATATCGATTTGATGATCCTTGGCGGCTTCTGCCGCAATTGCCTGTCACGCTGGTATCAGGAAGCGGCGGACGAAAAAGGCATTGAACTCACGAAAGAAGATGCCCGGGAGATCGTCTACGGCATGCCATACAGCGAGTGGAAGACCCGACACCAGACTGAAGCATCGCCGGCGCAGAAAGAGGCTTTTGAAGCCGCTGAAACTGCCAACTGACCAACAGCCACAGGATTAAAGGTTCCAGATATGACAGACGTGCAAGGAGTAGCGCGCGATCATTTGCGCGTATTTATCGAGCGGATCGAGCGGTTGGAAGAGGAAAAGGCCGCGCTTCTCGCCGATATCCGTGAAGTCTACGCTGAAGCGAAAGGGACCGGGTTCGACGTCAAGACGTTGCGCTCCGTGGTCCGATTGCGCAAGCAGGACAATTCGGAACGCTACGAACAGCAGGCATTGCTCGATACTTATATGCACGCCCTCGGCATGATCGCGCCGGACGAATAATTTTAGCCATTAAAATTGGTCAGCTCGCGAAAGCGACCTGCAGGGCGCGTACGGCAGGGCCTTCAAATGCGCGGTTCGCTGCGGCGTTGCCAAGCCGTCCATCCGTGAACGAAAGCGCGATGGCCCCTGTTCCAATCGTTGTCAGATCACGCAGATTTTCCGGGTTGGGTGCGGTAAAGGAGGCGAAGCTCATTCCCTCGGCACGATTGGTGGTTACCAGGTCGTTTACCACCGGTTGGCGATAATCCAGCTGCGCGCCGTGATATTGCGTACCGCCAAACCCGTTGCCACTAGCATTGCTGGTATGGTTGTCTTCTGATAGCGAGGCGAGGATGATTTGGCCGACCGGGTCGGCTTGTTCCGCCGTTGGGACATTGCCAGCAGCGTTGGGAATGTAATCCGGGCGCGAGACAGGCGGTATCAGGCCGGCAAGCTGGAATTCGGTCGAGAGTCCGGTACCTGCATCCAAAATATTGGGCCGGGCGACCGGCATTTGCAACCCGGCGATATTAATTGCGAAAGGTGGTTCGCCCGGACCTGTGGGTTCACCTGCAGGGGGTCCCTCGAGACTTGTGGCCGAGGCATCACGACCGAATACGGAGCCTATCCTGAATGCACCTGTATTCTGGGCCAGCGCGGTGACGTCGTTCTCGCTCCCCAAAGCGCGGGCCGTGTCGATATCGCTATCGGAGGCGGGCAAACTGGCGACCACGATTGGATCTGCTGCCGGCGTTGGCGTTACGATCTGTTGGTTGGTTGATCTGGCGGGCGTTGATGATTCTACCGACGCTGTCAGGATTTCGGTCGACGGCGCAGTGCGCGGCAAGGGCCGTCCGTTGGACGGAATGTGTTGGGTATTCCCGTCAGGAAAAACCCGAGCCAATTGCTGCGGTGACATGCGCGGCCAGTGGCGAACCCGGCCGACATCGATATGGACAAAGGGCTGGCCGGAATTTGGATAATAGCCAACCCCGCCCTGTTCAAATTTAAGGGCCACTTCCCGGATTTTCGCGACCGAGACGTCAGGGAAAAACAGATCGACGGCATTCCCGAGAATATGTTGACTACTGCGCGCAACCCCGCTCGAGCGGCGGCGCAGTGCCGCATTCGTTACTGGAGAACGATAGCCGGACACGACATTGACTGGCTCGTCGGACCCAGTTGCTTGGTGGACTTCATAAATTAGATCGATCAGATCGGGGTTCATGCGGATCGACTCATTGCGCCGCCAATCGCGCAGGATTTGATTTATTTTCTGCATGGCGTCTGGGATGTGCCGACCGTTGCGCATATATTGCACCGTCAGCTCTTCCTTGGTGTGCATATTGCGAAAAGAGATGGTCCGGGTTTGCGCGTAAGCAGTGCTGGCCGATGCCAGCAGGATGAACGCCAACACGGAAATCAGTTGGATAGCAAGAACCCTTTTCAGATACGCAACCGGCATCCTGTTCCCTGTCTCACACAAACCGCCTGCGCATTGCCGACAGCCGCATTCATTTTGAACGCGTAACACGGTATCAATCAATACCGGACATTGTTACCGCTTAAGGTTAGCGTCCATTTAACAACTGCGTGAAGTGACGGGAAACAATGGCATTTTTATGTGCATTGACGCCCAGAAGAGATTGATTCTGCCGGTTTGGTCTAGTGCCAGTTGAGGGCTGCAGCGACCCGCCGGTCGTGCCCGTAAATATCGTCCCGGTAGTTGATCCGGCCGTCTTCTACCCACGAGGTGATATAGGTGATGTGGATCGGAATTTTGTCGGCAAGGACAAACGTCTGGTTCTCGCCCGAATTGATTCCGGCCTGAATGCGCTGCACGTTCAGGCGTGGGTCATTGGCAACCAGGGCCGCTGCAAATGCCATGGGTTCGTGAAGTCGGATGCAGCCGTGGCTGTAGGCCCTCACGGTCCGCTGAAACAGGTTCCTGGCAGGCGTATCATGCAAATAGATGGCGTGGCGATTCGGGAACATAAACTTGATATTGCCGAGTGCGTTGTTGGCCCCCGGGCGTTGCCGAAAACGGTACTGCAAATTGTTCGCGTTGATCTCCGACCAGTTAACCGCGCTGGCGTTGATTGCCTGGCCACTTGACGCATCGAGCGTTTCGAAATCGCGGCTGGCGTAATAGTTGGGATCGTTGCGCAGCATGGGGAGCATTTCCGCAGTTGCGATTGAGCGCGGCACGTTCCAGAAAGGATTGACCACCATGTGCTCGATCTGATCCGAGAAAATGGCGGTCTGATAATCGGGCTTTCCAACAACTGCACGGGTCGTAAATACAATTTCGCCGTTTTTGACGATATTCACGCGGAAACCTGGCACATCGACCTGGACATAAAAATCCCCACGGTCGCGCGGCAACCAGCGCCAGCGCTCGAGATTGGCAAGGATCTGGTAAATCCGGTCGATCACCGACATGTTCAATTGACCAAGAGTTGACGGGCCGATGATGCCATCGGCTTCCAGGCCGTTTTCTTCCTGGTATTGGCGCACGGCCTCAACCACTTCGCCCTCATACAGCGATACCACCGCCGGGTCGGCAATGATTGGCGGTGGCATGTAGATACCAAAGCGTTGCTTCAGGAGGATGACACGATCGTCGCGCATGCCGGGTTTGAGGGTCGGGCCCGAACCGATGGTCCGCCAGCCACCGTCGGCGGCGATCAATTTAAGGTTTGCGAGTTCTTGGCGCATTATCTCGAATTCGGGATCGGTAGGGTTGAACGCGATCAGCGATTCAACGATGTCCCCGCCCTCGGCCAGCGATGTGATGGCGGCTACCGGATCGGGGAGTTCGGGGCGGACGTCCAGATTTGATGAAATTTCGCGCGGGATCGTGCGGCCGGCATAGGCCTGTCTGGCATAGGCAAGCATTGCCAGGCTCATACGGATTTCAGCATCCGCAATCTCGCTGCCGGAGGCCGGTTCCAGAAAACCAAGGGCCAGTGACGGTGTAATATAAGCTTCCGGATCGAGGCCCCAGCGGTCGCTGCGGCTCAGGAAAAAGATAGCCCGTCGGGCAATCGAGGTTAGTTTACCGTCTTCGATCCAGACCGGGAGGTGGTCGCGTTCAGCGTAAAACGAAACCAGAGCGGCGTAATCCTGCTGAACATTCTGGTCGGTGGTGGATGGCGGTGTGGCGAGTGTGTGGGCCAGCGGCGCCTGGACAAATTCGTTCCAGTATCCCTGGGCTGCAGATGAACTGGAGTGCGAAGCAGCCATGGCGGGCGTGCCGGAAGAATATGTGCTGATCAGAAACGTTGCACCCAGCAGCGAAGCAAGCAGGTTCCTGGATTTGACACGCATAATTCACTCTCCTCAAAGGCGGTAAGCTAAATTACGAAATGGGCTGCTTCGTGGCAATACAAATCCACAGAATTATACAAAAGTTTTACACCGTTTATCCACAGGCTACACAGGCGTTTTATGCAGGTTCTTCCAGGCCAAGTTCCCGTACCTTGCGGTACAAAGTTGACCGGCCGATGCCAAGCCTGCGGGCGACTTCCGACATATGGCCTTTATAATGATCAAGGGCAAATTTGATCAGGTCTGCTTCAACCGCGTCCAGCGCCCGGATTTCACCACCATCGTCCAGTGCGGTAATCTGCGCTGGGTCGTTGTCCGGTGCGTAGACTGGAATCGCGGGACCCGCTTCGCCGTTCAAAAACGTTTCGGACCGTACGGGCGGGGTGACCGGCATCGGCGGGCTTTGCGGCTGCAGGCCATGCGACGGCAATTCAGTCATGCCTTCCTGGGCTGCGACCTGGACCGCTATCTGCGGGAATTCATCATAACTCAGCGTTGAGGTGTCGGCCAACACAACAGCGCGGAACACCACGTTTTCGATCTGGCGCACGTTGCCGGGCCAGCGGTAGCGCTGCAACAGGGCCATGGCGTCCGGTGAAATGGAATCAATCCGTTTGCCCTCTTCTGCGGCGAACCGGGTGATGAAATGGTTGACCAGGAGGGGGACGTCCTCGAGCCGGTCGCGCACAGGCGGGAGCGTTATCGGAAACACGTTGAGCCGATAATACAGGTCTTCGCGAAATTTACCCTCGCGGACCAGCTCCATCATGTTGCGGTTGGTCGCGGAAATCAGCCGGATGTCCACGCTAATCGATTTTTTGCCGCCAACCGGGTCAACCTCACCTTCCTGGACGGCGCGCAAGAGCTTGACCTGGGCATCAAGTGGCAATTCGGATACCTCGTCCAGAAAAAGCGTGCCGCCATCAGCCTCAACGAACTTGCCGATATGTTTGCCGGTTGCGCCAGTGAACGAGCCTTTTTCGTGGCCGAACAGGATACTTTCAACAAGGTTATCCGGGATCGCCCCGCAATTGACGGTCACAAGTGGTTTGCCGCGCCGCTCGCTGGACCCTTGTATGGCTCGGGCGAAGAGTTCCTTGCCGACACCGCTTTCGCCCTCGATCATGATCGGGATGCTGGATTTGGCGGCGCGCTCACCCAGATGCACGACCTGATCCATGCCCGGGCTGCGGGTGACGATATCCTCAAACGTGAATGTGCCCGAATTTTTACGCCGCGCCTGGGTCAATTGCCCTTCAAGAGCGTCAACTTTGAGGGCATTGCGGATGGACACTTCAAGCCGTTCAGGGCTGACCGGTTTGACTACAAAATCAACCGCCCGGGCGCGCATGGCGCTGACCACGGTATCGATACCGCCATGGGCTGTCTGAACGATAACGGGAACGCTAAGACCCTTCTTCTGCATGCTTTCGAGGACGCCCATGCCGTCAAGATCCGGCATTACCAGATCGAGGATGACCAGCTTTATGTCTTCGCCAGCCGAACCAGTCAAGGCGGCCATCGCCGCTTCGCCTCCATCGGCAGTCCGCACAACATAGCCTGACCGCTTGATCAGTTCCTCTAAAATTCGACGCTGGGAGGGATCGTCATCAACAACGAGAATACATTGACTCATTTATTTGAACATCCTGTTGGCACCGACCGGCGTTTCTGCCTGTCTCATTTTGAAGCAATCATGGCGGGCAACAGTAAAGACCTGTTTAACGCCGGCTGATCCGGCACAGGTTTTTTATGCCGGCCGGTTCTCCGATCAGTCTTGCGCAAGCGGGGGCGGCGGTCTTATATGCATTTCTGCCGATGGACGACGGTTTTGGCTGCTATCAGCGGCAAACCTTCTGCCGAAACGATGGAAATCAGGGACATTTTATGAATTTCGAAGAACCAACGGGTTTGGGCAAAAAGGCCGGAAATGGCGTCCTTGAATTGGGAGATTTGCCGGAGTGGAACCTGGGCGATCTCTATTCTGAACCCGGCAGTGTGCAATTCGAGGCCGATCTAAAGCGGGTAAAAGAAGAAGGCGAAGCGTTTGAGCGCCGCTACAAAGGCCGGTTGGCAGGGTTTACGGAAACGGAAACAGGCGGTGGCGACCTGGCCGGAGCGATTCGCGAATACGAGCAGATCGAAGATCTTGCGGGGCGTCTCTATTCCTATGCCAGCTTGCTCTATGCCAGCAATACCAGCGACCCTGACCACGCCAAATTTTTCAGCGATGTGCGCGAACACATCACCGAGGCCAGCGCCCATCTGTTATTCTTTTCGCTTGAGCTGAACCGGATCGACGATGACCAGCTCGATGCCGCCATTCTCCACCCCGATTTGGCATTTTACCGACCTTGGTTGACGGATATTCGCCGTGAGCGTCCGCACCAGCTCGAAGATAGAATCGAACAATTGTTTCTCGAAAAATCGGTCACCGGTGCAGGGGCCTGGAACCGGCTGTTTGACGAGACCATCTCGACACAGAAATTCGATGTCGATGGCGAGTTGCTGGGGATCGAGCCGACCCTCAACAAGCTGACAGATGCCGATGGCGCGGTGCGGCAAAGCGGTGCCGAGGCGCTTGCCAGAGAATTTGGCGAGAATGTCCGGCTGTATACGCTGATCACCAATACCCTTATCAAAGACAAGGCGATTTCCGACAATTGGCGCGGGTTTGATGACGTTGCAGATGGCCGGCACCTGGCCAACCGGGTTGAAGGACCCGTGGTGGACGCGCTGGAAAATGCGGTCGTCGATGCCTACCCGCGGATTTCCCATCGCTATTATGCGCTGAAGGCGAAATGGCTCGGTAAGGAAACATTACCGCATTGGGACCGCAACGCACCGCTGCCTAATCAGCCCAATTCTCTGGTCCCGTGGGACACCGCGCGCGACACCGTGCTGTCGGCCTATCGGGGTTTTTCTCCAAAGATTGCAGATATAGCCCAACAGTTTTTCGACCGGAACTGGATCGACGCGCCGGTACGGGCGGGGAAATCGCCCGGCGCTTTTTCCCACCCGACAGTGCCGAGCGCGCACCCGTATATCTTGCTAAACTACCAGGGCAAGACGCGCGATGTGATGACCCTGGCGCACGAGCTTGGACACGGGGTACATCAAGTATTGGCAGCGCCGCTCGGCGCTCTGATGGCATCGACGCCGTTGACGCTTGCAGAGACCGCGAGCGTATTTGGAGAGATGCTGACCTTCAGGGCGATGCTTGCCAAAGCCGAGACGCCGGCGGTCCGGAAAACCCTGCTCGCCTCCAAGGTCGAAGACATGATCAACACGGTGGTGCGGCAAATCGCGTTCTACCGGTTCGAGCGCCGCATCCATCTGGAACGGCGCAATGGCGAATTGACGTCAGAGCAGATTTGCAACATCTGGATGGAGATCCAGCGCGAGAGCCTTGGCCCGGCAATCGAGTTGCGTTCGGGGTACGAAAATTTCTGGTGCTACATCCCCCACTTCGTGCATTCTCCGTTCTACGTCTATGCCTATGCGTTTGGGGATTGTCTGGTGAACTCCCTGTACGCGGTCTTTGAGAATTCAAACGATGGTTTCACGGAGAAGTACCTGGATTTGCTCGCGGCGGGCGGCAGCAAGCATCATAGGGAATTGCTGGAACCGTTCGGTCTGGACGCCTCAAAACCCGACTTCTGGCAACTCGGTCTCGGGGTGATCGAGCGCATGATCAACGAAATTGAGAGTCTGGAAGGTGCCGGGTGAGTGACGCGATGTCCAAGCGGAAAGCAGTTGTAGAGCGTTTCTACCACGATATGTGGAACAAGGCCGACAAGAGCCATATTCCGGATATTTTTGAGCCGGATTTCACATTTCGCGGGTCTCTTGGCCCGGTTCTCGTTGGGCACGCCCAGTTTGCCGGCTATGTCGACGATGTGGTGGCGGCGGTGTCCGGGTTCACGTGCGATATTCTTGACATGGTTGAAGACGCCGACAGGGTTGTTGCGCGCATGCGGTTTTCCGGGATGCATACCGGGACTATGTTCGGAATTGCTCCGACCGATCGGTCCGTGGAATGGGCTGGCGCTGCATTTTTCACGTTTTCGGGCGGTCGCGTCAAAGACCTTTGGGTGCTGGGTGACATCCACGGCCTGATCGGGCAGATGACAGACAATGAGGCGTTTCAGGGTTGAGCGACGAACACGATTCAGAAGCCAACCGGCTAACCGGCCGGATCCGGCGCTACGCGAAAGTCAGTACCGGGATTGGCGGTGTGGCGGCGAAATTCGCGTCCCAGAGATTCTTGGGAACAACCGCAGACCCCAACGTCAACGCGGTTGCGCTCGCGGCCGCGCTTGGCGGCCTGAAGGGGCCGCTGATGAAGGTCGCGCAGATGCTGGCGACCATCCCCGAAGCCTTGCCCCAGGAATATTCCGACGAACTCGCCAAGCTGCAAAGTGACGCACCGGCGATGGGCTGGCCGTTCGTTAAACGCCGGATGGCGGCCGAGCTTGGGCCGAAATGGCAGAGCAGGTTCGGCAGCTTTGAACACCACGCTGCGGCATCCGCTTCGCTTGGCCAGGTGCACCGGGCGACGACCAAAGACGGCGAGAGCCTTGCTTGCAAGTTGCAATATCCGGACATGGAATCGGCGGTCGAAGCCGATCTCAACCAGCTCGATTTGATTTTTGCGCTGCACAGGCGCATGGATCCGGCGATCGATACCCGGAATCTGGGGGTAGAAATCGGGTCCAGACTGCGCGAGGAACTCGATTACGAGCGGGAGCGGCGGCACATCCGGCTCTACGAGCGGATGCTGGCCAAAACCAACTCCGTCAAGGTGCCCGGGGTTTACGATGACCTATCGACAAAACGGCTGCTTGCGATGGAATGGCTGGATGGCGAACCGGTTCTTGATTTCAAGGAAGCCACGCTTAAAGTCCGCAACCGGATCGCCCGGGCCATGTTCAAGGCCTGGTGGCACCCCTTTGCCCGCTACGGGGTTATCCACGGGGACCCCCATCTTGGCAATTATACTGTTTTCAGGGATGACGGAGAGGTCACCGGGATCAATCTGCTTGACTATGGTTGCGTTCGTATTTTTCCTCCAAGTTTCGTGCAAGGCGTTATTGACCTGCATGCGGGTCTGCGTGACGACGATCGTGATCTGGTCGTCCACGCCTACGAGACCTGGGGATTTGAAAACCTGCAAACCGATATTATCGATATCCTCAATATTTGGGCACAGTTCATTTTTGGCCCGCTTCTGGATAACCGGGTGAGAACCGTCGCGGATGGGATCAAACCGGGAGCGTATGGCCGGCGGGAAGCATTCCAGGTCCACAAGGCCTTGAAGGAAAAGGGGCCGGTCACCCTGCCCCGGGAATTTGTTTTCATGGACCGAGCCGCTATCGGACTTGGCGGCGTCTTTTTGCATCTCGGCGCCAAACTAAATTTTTCCAAGGCATTCCAGGACGAAATAGAAGATTTTTCGCTCGCCGCGTTGACGGAGAGGCAGGCCGCCGCGCTGGATTTGGCGGGGCTGGAAATGCCGGATTAAGGCTTTTCGCATTCCAGCCGGATATTCCGCAATTCGAGCATGGACCAACGCCCGAGTTTTGTTATAAAGAACCACGTAGAAGCCAAGATTTTAGGGGACTACCTCATGGCAAAATCTGAATCTGGATATGTCGATACAGTTGGCGATATGCCGGAGCACGTTGAGACGTACAGCGTTTTCGTGAAGATGATCATTGCCGGCGTCCTGGGAAGCATTCTGATCATGGTGACACTGGCAGCTGTCGGTTTTGGCAGCACGGCTGCCATCATCGTCAGCACAATTGGCCTGTTTGTAGGTTTGATCGTCATCCTTGTCAGTCTGTTGTCGGGCATGTCGTTCATGCCGTCCGTTATAATCCTTGCTGGCGTTACCCTGTTGGCTTTGGTGCTCTAGGTCACCCAAACAGATGAAACTCGCCATTCCAGCCGAGCCTGCGCAGCACGAATCACGCGTTGCGGCAACGCCCGAGACTGTCGCCGCCTTCGTCAAACTCGGATTTAAAGTTTCTGTTCAGGCCGGCGCGGGCGAAGCATCGCAGTTCCCGGACCAGCAATATACGGATGCCGGTGCCTCGCTTGGCAAAACCGCCGAGGCTACCGTCAAGGATGCCGATATAGTCTTGCGCGTGCTGCGCCCGACCGCGGCGGAAGTTGCAAAATACAAAAAGAATTCGCTTGTGATCGGGATCATGGAACCGAGCGATAACCGGGCCGGGATCGACGCCATGGCTAAAGCCGGGGTTGCCGCGTTTGCCATGGAATATATGCCGCGAATCACCCGGGCGCAGGTCATGGATGTTCTCTCGTCCCAGGCCAATCTTGCCGGCTACCAGTCGGTGATCGACGCCGCCGCCGAATTTGACCGCGCCATGCCGATGATGATGACAGCGGCAGGGACCATATCGCCGGCCAGGGTTTTTGTGATGGGGGCAGGTGTTGCTGGACTTCAGGCGATCGCCACGGCGCGCCGTCTCGGGGCCGCGGTATCCGCCACCGATGTGCGGCCAGCCGCGAAAGAACAGGTTGAATCGCTCGCCGCGAAATTTATCGCTGTTGAAGACGAAGAATTCAAACAGGCCGAGACGGCTGGCGGATACGCCAAGGAAATGTCGAAGGAATATCAGCAGAAGCAAGCTGAGCTGACCGCGTCGCATATCGCTAAACAGGATATCGTGATCACCACCGCGCTGATCCCGGGGCGTCCGGCGCCGGTTCTGGTCACCCGGGAAATGGTCGAGAGCATGAAGCCCGGCTCGATCGTGGTTGATCTGGCGGTGGAGCGCGGCGGCAATTGCCCGCTCTCGAAACTCGGCAAAGTTGTTACCCACAACAATGTGAAAATTATCGGCTATGCCAACGTGCCCGGACGGGTGGCGGCATCATCCTCCAGTCTCTATGCGCGCAACCTGAAGGCGTTTGTCGAGACGCTCGTGGATCAGGAAAAGGGCGCGCTCAACGTAGATTGGGACGATGAAATCATCAAGGCGACACTGCTCACCAGGGGTGGCAAGGTTGTTCACCCGAACCTGGTCAGCCAAAAAGCCAGTCCCAAACCAAGGCCAAAAGCCAAACCAAAAGCCAAACCGAAATCAACCGCAAAGTCCGAGGCCAAGGCCAAGGGAGACAAATCATGAGCGAAGATACAGGCGCTGCTCTCATTGAATTATTGCAGGGTGTTGTCGAGCAGGCGCAAGAGGGGGTCGACGCGACCCGGGCCTATGCCGATCAGGTTGCCGCCGCTGTGCAGGCAAGTGGCATGGATGGCACATCGCCGTTCGTGTATCAGTTTGCGATTTTCGTGCTCGCCATTTTCGTTGGGTATTTTGTGGTTTGGGCCGTAACACCAGCGTTGCACACGCCACTCATGTCCGTCACCAACGCGGTCTCCTCGGTCATTGTTGTCGGCGCATTGCTGGCGGTGGGTGTGGACGCATCGGCCGCTTCGATTGAAGGCGCGCCGGGCTGGGCCCAGTTTGCCGGATTCCTTGCGCTGATTCTTGCTTCGGTCAATATATTCGGCGGGTTCCTAGTCACCCAGCGCATGCTCGCCATGTACAAGAAAAAGGGCTAGACGCGGATGTCGGCGAATATCGCAACCCTTTTTTATCTGGCTGCGGCGGTTCTATTCATCCTGGCACTGCACGGGCTTTCACACCCGGAATCCTCGCGTCGCGGTAATTATCTCGGCATGGCCGGGATGGCGATCGCCATTCTGACCACCCTAATTGTGGCCATGCCTGGCGGCTTTTTTGGCTGGCTGCTGATATTTGCTGGTATCGGTATTGGCGGAGCTATCGGGACGGTTACGGCCCGGAGAATCCCGATGACGGCTATGCCGCAACTTGTGGCGGCCTTTCATTCTCTTGTCGG
>JAJFGZ010000035.1 GCA_021775855.1 Hyphomicrobiales bacterium | reverse complement strand
TTCAGGAATTTATGCGGCTGGAGATGTTGCGCGGCTTCCTTTGCCGTGGATAGGGGGAAACCACTGCCGGTTGGAAACATGGAGCCACGCACAAGACCATGGCCGGGTTGTTGGAATGAATGCGGCCGGAGGAAAACACGCCTACCGTTCCGTACCCTATTTCTGGTCGGATCAATACGACCATCGGATTCAAGGCATCGGCACAATTTCCAAGGGAGCTGTTCCACAGGCCATTCGCAAACGCGATGGGGCGCGTTGCGCGTTTTTTTTGAACCTGGAAAATCAGATCGAGGGGGCATTGGGCATCGACGCAGAAGCAGAGATTTCCGCAGTGCGGAAATTGATCGAAAGGGGAATTTCCGTCGATCTGGCGGATCTGTGTGACGCATCTGTGTCTCTACCCAAGTTGGCGAAAAGGCCAATGAAGCGAGGAAATTTATGACCGAAAAACCCAATAATTTTTTGCCGCTTGAATGGCCAACAAACCGGGTGACCGAAATTCCGTTTCGCGTCTTCACTGATGAGGAGCAATATGCTCTCGAAAACGAGCGGATTTATAAGGGGGAAACCTGGAACTATCTGTGTTTGGAAGTAGAGGTGCCGGAACCAGGTGACTATGTAGTATCGAGCATTGGCGAAACCTCCATCATTGTAACCCGGGATCACGATGGCGAACTGCATGCCATGGTAAATCGATGTGTCCATAGGGGCGCCTTATTGTGCCTGGATCGATGTGGCAATGCAGACCAAATAACTTGCGTTTATCACGCCTGGAGCTTCAGCCTTAAGGGAGAATTGACAGGTGTTGCTTTTGAGAAAGGCGTGAAACGCCAGGGTGGGATGCCACCCGATTTCAAGAAGGAAAATCACAATTTACGGACTTTGCGCGTTGCCGAATTTGCGGGTTTGATTTTCGGTTCTTTTTCTGACGCCGCCCCTGAGATAGAAGACTATCTTGGTCCGGAAATTGCCAGCCGCATCAAACGTGTTTTGTGTAAACCTCTGAAAGTCCTTGGCCGCAATACACAAATTCTGCACAACAATTGGAAACTGTATGTCGAGAACACCAAGGACAGCTATCACGCCAGCCTGCTGCATCTTTTCTTCACGACATTCGAGATCAATCGGATCAATCAATCCGGCGGCATAATTGTCGATTCGAGCGGCGGCAATCACGTCTCATATTCAAAGATTGATGAGGTGACAACGAACGCTGATTACAAATCCCAGAGCCTCCGATCCAGCAAGGAAAACTTCAATCTTGAGGACCCCGTCCTCCTTGATGGGGTCGATGAAATCGGGGATGGAATCACTTTGCAAATCCTGTCTGTTTTCCCGGGTTTTGTTTTACAGCAGGTGAGAAATTCACTTGCAATTCGACAAATTCTACCTCGAGGCACGACTAAAACCGAGTTGGTGTGGACCTATATTGGGTACGCGGACGACGACCCGGAAATGACGGAGCGCCGGCTAATCCAAGCAAACCTCGTCGGCCCCGCCGGTTTTATTTCAATGGAAGATGGTGCTGTGGGGGCTTTTGTTCAGAGAGGGATCAAGGGTGTGGAGGAAGATAATGGTGTGGTGATGATGGGAGGCCATACAGCGGAATCCGTACCCTATCGCGCAACCGAAACGTCGGTTCGCGGGTTTTGGAAGAAATATAGAACCTTGATCGAAGGACAGGCGCCCAATGCTTGAAGGGCGGTGTGAAGAACAAAGTGCGAAAGGGAACGCGAGATGAATATTGAAATGCGGCTCGCGGTGGAGGAGTTATTTGGACGCTACGTTGCCAGTATCGACGATAACCATTTAGAAGCATGGCCTGATTGCTTCGTCGAGGAATGCCGGTACGTGATTACCAACCGCGAGAACCATGCTGCGGGTCTGCCCCATGGTGTAATCTATGCGACTTCGAAGGGTATGCTAAAGGATCGGATTTCATCACTTCGAGAAGCAAACATATATGAGAAGCATCAATATCGTCATTTAGGGGGCTCAGTGCGGATCGTTGGCACCGATAACGATCTCATTGATGTACGTTCGAGCTTTTTGATTTTGCGCATCATGCATGATGGAGAAACAACAATTTTTGCGACAGGCGAATACCTCGATAAAGTTGTTTCAACCGACAAACAATATCTGTTCAAAGAGAGGCTCGTCGTTACCGACAGCCAAAAATACGACACGCTTCTTGCGCTTCCTTTGTGATTTGCTCAGATGTCGAAACCTCTCATCGCATTTCCGATTGGTGATTGTTCGGGAATTGGCCCAGAAATCGTATTGAGGTTTCTCGCTGACCTTCAAGAAAATGAAGCTTTTGCACCTGTCGTGGTCGGAGACCCTGATCCGATGCGGGCGCACGCGGAGGCGTGCGGGATACAGTGCGCGATAACATCCAATCTGATCGAATTGCCTGGTGGCTTATCTGTACCGATGATCCCGGTTGCAAATTTGGGTCGGGATGATTGGGAGTTTGGCAAGGTTTCTCCAGCTTGCGGCCGCGCCTGTTTTGAGTATGCAAGTGCTGCTATTCGGATGGCGGTGGGGGGGCAGGTGGACGCCGTAATTGCCGCGCCGCATACCGAAGCGGCTGTGATCGAGGCAGGTATTTCATTTGACGGTTATCCAGGTGTCGTGGCCGATATAACTGGCACGCCCCGGGACAAAGTATTCTTGATGCTGGTGTCACCAGTCTACCGGATTATCAATGCCACGCTTCATATCCCGCTTGGTTCTGTTACGGATATATTGACAACGGAAATCGTCGAGAATGCAATTTTTGCTGGCTCTATCGCGTTGAAGCAGGTCGGTGTAAAAAAACCAAAAATCGGCGTTTGCGGTCTAAATCCGCATGCGGGCGAAGGCGGGTTGTTTGGCAGCGAAGACGTAGAAATTATTGCTCCGGCAATTGCATCTGCTCAAGCCCGTGGAATTGATGTTGAAGGACCGATTTCCGCTGACGCACTATTCGCCGAGCGGGGTTATGACGCCTATGTCGCTATGTATCATGATCAGGGGCACATTCCGATTAAGGTGGCTTCCCCTTACGCGGCAAGCGCATTGAGCATAGGAACGCCCGTTTTGTTCGGATCCGTTGCCCATGGCAGCGCATACGATATTGCTGGCAAGGGGAAAGCGACGCATTGCGCGTTAAAACAGGCGGTCAGCAATCTGATGGAAATGTTCGCTATCGGGTGACCGCGTAAATACATTTCCTAGTTTTCTGATTTCGTTCCCAAATTGTGACGCGACTTATTGTGGTGAATTTACATCGTTCTCGTTGTGAAGAAGCAGTCCATTTGCCACAGATTTAACATACGATCTAAACCAGGTTTCTCCCATGTCGCCGTCCTTTCGGTCGTGCCATATCATACAGATTGCATATTCTCGGATGGGCACCGGTGCGGGGCACCAGGCGAGATCGAAATCCTTTGCGTATCGGGCTGCAACATAGAATGGAACCGTTGCCATCAAAGGAATCCGATGGAGCAAACTCGGTAAAGCAGAAAATCTAGGTACGACTGTTTGTACGTTCCTGGTGCGCCCCAATTTACGCAATGCTTCGTCGGCAATGCCCGAAAATGTGCCGTCAAAAGATACAAGTACATGTGGGACGCGCGCATATTCATCGATTGAAACAGGTGCCTCCAACCCTAAAAGATGTGGGTTGAAAAGGCAGTAAAATTTCGCATTTCCCACTGTTTTCACTTGATGCCACGGCTTTGTGGGGGCGTCGAGGACAGTGACAGCAAGGTCAATATCCCAATTGTCAATCTGACTGGCTACTGTGTCGTAGGTGATGGGGCGGACCACAAGTCGGATGTGCGGTGCTTGACGACCGAGCGCTGCAAGGAGTGGTGGAAGAAGGGCGGCCTCCTGATCATCGGGTAAACCGAGGCGAAAGACGCGGTCAGAATTGGCAGGATCAAAAACTTCAGATTCGAAAACGACATCTTTCAGCTTGTTGAGCAGGGGGAGCACCAGCTCCAGAATCATATCCGCCTTTGGCGTGCTTACCATCGTGCGTCCGGATCGAACAAGAAGGTCATCTTGGAATAGATTGCGGAGCCGATTTAGCGAAGCACTTATGGCGGGCTGACCGCGATGTAATCTTTCACCCGCGCGCGTAATATTCTTTTCTTCCAGGATCACGACCAAGGTCGTCAGCAGGTTTAGATCTATATCTTTTAAATCATTCATATCGATATATCATATCATAACAATCAATTTAATTAATGTAATAAATTCGAATATGTACCGGTGTCAATTTAATTCTGGAGTTAGTGATGACACCTATTCAAACCGTCCACACCTGGTACGAAACCCATGATCAGGACCTGGTCCATGAAAATGCGGACTGGCATGTATGCAGCACTTTTCCCCTGGCTGGAATCTACAAGGGTCGGGCAGCAATTTACGGCGATTTCTTCGCAAAATTACTGCCCATGTTTGCCGAGTTTTCCGCCAAACCTGATCGGACAATTGCGGATGGCGAAGATGTAATTGTCATAGGACGTTACGTCGGTCGTGTTGCAGCTACCTCACCAGAATTTTCAGCCCCGTTTACGCATATCTGGAGTGTCTCCCAGGGGCACATTACCGGTGTCGTTCAACATGCCGAAACAGGCATCATCGACAGAGCTTTTGCTCAAGCAGCCATATAAACCTCACCTAAAAACGAACTCAAAGACGGAAAAAACATGGAAAAAAAGCAGTCGAAAGCAGTTGCCTATCTAAACGATCCCCGCCCTCTAGAGGGAAAAACGGCCATCGTGACAGGAGCGGCACGAAACCTTGGAGCCCAGTTTTCTCTGGGGCTGGGTGCTGCGGGTGCCAATATCGTTGTTCATTACAATGCGGAAAAATCTATCGCGGAAGCTGAAATTGTTGCCGAAGAAGTTAGAAAATTTGGCGTAAAGTCCGCGGTGATCCAAGCAGATTTATCTGCAACCGGAGGTGCTCGACAGTTGTTCGAGGAAGCCGGGCGAAATTTCGACGGCATCGATATCGTTGTCAATAACTCGGGTGCTATGCACAAGGCACCGATTTCCGAGACTTCCGAAGAAGATTTTGATCGGGTCTTCGCCCTCAACGCCAAAGCTGCTTTTTTCGTATTGAAGGAAGCTGGCAACAGGCTCAGGGACAATGGACGGATTATCAATATTGGCACCAGTTTACTGGGGGCTTTCACGGGTAATTACGCCGCCTATGCAGGTTCCAAGGCGCCTCTTGAGGATTTCAGTCGTGCATTGGCCAAGGAGGTTGGCCATAGGGGAATCAGCGTAAATACTGTTTGTCCGGGACCAATTGAAACCTCTTTTCTGACCGGTGCAGAAACACAGGAAACACTCGACTGGCTTGCGAGCGCCAGCGTTGCAGGCAGACTGGGGCAAATTGAAGACATAACCCCGTGGATTGTCTTTCTCGCGTCCCCCGGCGCCCGCTGGGCAACTGGGCAGACGATATTCGTCAACGGCGGGTTTGCTACCCGGTAGTCTCTTGTTTCAAATAATCCAGACCCATGAAAGCCGCCATGGGAATCCACGGAATCAGCTTCAATGGAAAGTCTGCTTCCAGTCTGATGGATATCTGACAGCAAAGGTCACGCCGGCTGAAAAAAGCCCGGGTCATAGAAATTTTTGAGGTATCCATCGCCCAGACCTGGTTGGGTCAGGCGATGCAAAGTTTGCTTAGCGGATAGCGTTAGATTTTATGACCCGGTGCCGGCCTTAAGGTGTTTGGGCAACAATTGATCGCCTTATTGTCCATACGCTTCATCAGCGTGGTGACGCGCGGGCTCCAACTTTGCATCTTTCACCGAGTAACAGTCCCTGCAGCATCCCGCTGACAATGAGCGCCCTATTCTATCGGGTGAGGGAGTGCATGTTTGCAATTAATTATTTTATTGCGCTCAGCAATCCCGCTCTGGTGATTCCAAATCGTCTGGGGTGGGAAGCAAAGTCGGCTTACATTTTCCCGATTTTTACGGTGAACTTTCAATTATTTTCAGGAAGATATATTTCGAAAAATTGCCCCGCGCGTCGAGCCGTCCGGAGTCACGTGCGACAATATTTTATTTCGCAGATAAGTGCGATAATGTGCTGATTATGCATGATCTTCTTGAAGAGCGTCTGGCGCATCTGACGAGGCACGCGGCGCGGGGCTATACGCGCTCGCTGCAGCGCCGTCTCGC
>JAJFGZ010000034.1 GCA_021775855.1 Hyphomicrobiales bacterium | reverse complement strand
AAATTCGGAAAAATCGGGTTTATCGTCCATCAATCGCCTCAAAGTATCATTGCAAAGAATGCCTTGAGCCTAGGACGAAGCTATCCAGCGGTCAATTTTGGCGCGGCATACCGGTCTGGCGTCAATCCGCCACGATTCTGGTTTAATTCCTGATTGGACGCGGATGCCCGCCATGCTATCGTTGGGCCAGAATTTACAGATCACCCGGAATCGCTATCGGCTCCGGGGCGCGGGCGTTGGAAAAAGCGCCGCCATTCATTGACTGTTCGAGGAGACGCGATCCATGGAATTGCCGAGACGCATTCGCGGCGACGAGTTGCTGGCGCCGGGCGCCATGATCAAGATGCGCGCGCGGATGCGCACCCACGCGCTGGCGCACGACCTCACAAGCGTGATCGCCTATGCCTTCGACCACCGCACCCGGGTGCTACCGTTTATCTACGCCGATATGCAGATCGCGCCCGCCGGGGTGCGCGCCATGGGCTCGATTTTGGCGGAGGCGGGTTTCACAAAAACCCGCATCGTCATGCAGCAATGGAACCGCAATTTCGATCCCGAAAAAATGCGGCTCGACGGGCGCGTCCCGGATATCTTCATGGTCTCCAGCATGCATCTTCACGCGTCCGAATGCGACCGTCTGATCCAGCAGGCGTGCAAAATTGATCCCGATAAACGCCCGTTGATCATCGCCGGTGGTCCCCGGATAAATTACGAACCCTGGCAGGTTTTCAGCGCCGATCCGGACCATCCCTGGGGTGCCGACGTGGCGGTCACCGGCGAGGAATATATCCTCCTGAGCATGCTCGATATCCTGCTCTCCATGCGCGCCAAAAACGAATCCATGCGCTCGGTCTTCATCCGGGCGCGCGATAGCGGCGCGCTCGATGGCATGCCGGGTCTCGTTTATAGCCGCAGCTCGACCCCCGAGGGGCCGATCGAGGAACTGGTCGATACCGGCATCCAGCGCCTGCTCGGGAATCTCGACGAATTGCCGGAACCGGTCCATGGGTACCGCCTGTTGGAGCCGCCGAGCCGGGCCGCGACGCTGGGGAGCCACGCGCTCGCCGACAATCAGGTCAGCAAGCACACCAAAATCTCGACTTTCCTGATGACGTCGGGCTGCAAGTTCCGTTGTTCCTATTGCCCGATCCCCGCCTACAACCAGTCGCAATACCGCACCAAGAGCGGCAAGCGCATCGCAGACGAAATCGGCCAGATCGCGGAGACATTCGGGATCCGGGTGTTTTTCGGCGCTGACGATAATTTCTTCAACAGCACCGAGCGCACCGTCGAGATCGCCGAGGCGCTGGCGCGAAAGGCTGCAACAGGGCGGCCCTACAGCGAAGTGCGCATGGGTACCGAGGTGACGGTCCACGATACGCTGCGCATGCGCGAGCACCTACCGCTCATCCGCAAAGCCGGGATCGGGGCGCTTTGGATCGGCGTTGAGGATTTAACCGCGACGCTGATCAAGAAGGCGCAGGACAAGGACAAGACGCTGGAAGCGTTCAGGCTGTTGCGCGAAAACGGCATCCTGCCCATGCCGATGATGATGCACCACGATTCCCAACCCCTGGTCACATGGAAGAGCAATTACGGGCTGATCAATCAGGTGAGGGCGCTGCGCAAGGCCGGCGCCACCTCCATGCAGGTCCTGATGCTGACTCCAGCGCCGGGATCGAAATGGTACGAGGGTACCTATACCTCAGGCATGGCCTTCAAAAAAGTTGGCGACAGAGAGGTCGAACCGCATATTACCGACGGCAATTATGTTGTCGCGTCGCAACATCCGCGCCCCTGGATCAAGCAGCTCAATCTACTCGCCGCTTACACCTATTTTTATAATCCCCTGCGGTTCCTGTTCACATTGTTCGTGTCGAAAACGAACATCCCGCATATCAATACGGACCCGCGCACCGAAGAAGAAATCGAAAACGCGTCCTGGCTTATGAACGGAGCGGTCCGCGTGGCGCTCAAAACCGTGACTCATTTTCTCGATGCCGGCATCCAGGTTTGGGGAATGGCAGGGCTTTTCAATACCTACCGCCGCACGGCAAGTTGGGTGTTGAAACTGTACGGCGGAAAAATCGAGCGCTTCGATCAGGCCCCGATCAGCGAAATCCCAATGCGCGGCGTCAAGGGCCAGCGCGCACTCCATGCCTTGCCAGGCCAGGAACTATCAACGTTTGGCCCGGTCCCTGACGCCAAACCGCGCGAAGTTGCCGAGGTAGTCCAGAGCAGTTGAAAATTGCAGGGACGCTTCACGGTGGCCGGGGCAAGAATGTTTTCCGGTCCGGATCTAGCAAGTGACGATGACTTTCCCGAACTGGGAGTTGGATTCCAGATGTCGGAACGCCCCGGAAATGTCACCAAGTGTAAATTCGCGATCATCGGCAGTCGGGGCAATGTCTCCGGCCTTGAACAGCGGTAGGTAATATGCGACGGCGGCCGACAGGCGGTCGGGGTCGCTGATGAGCTCGTACACGGTATAGCAACTTAGTTTCGCGCCACTGTTCATCAACTGAAATACCGGCAACGGGGTCCCGCCCGGATCAAGAACGCCGTACACATTGATCTCGGCCCCTGGCTTAACGGAAGCTGCCAGTTTTTCCAATTGGGATCCGCCAACAGGGTCAAAGACAAAATCGGCGCCGTTGCCGGTAATCTCCATGATCCGCGCGGTCACGTCTTCAATCTCGGCAACGACAAGTGCATCGTAACCAGCCGCCTTGAGTTCGGTTATTTTAGCCGCTGTTCGCGTGATACCGATTGTCTTTGCGCCCAGATGGTGCGCGAGACTGTTTGCGGCAAGCGAAACACTGCTGCTTGCAGCCGGCAGAACCACCCAGAGGCCTTCGCCCACCAGGCTGCGCTCGACGAAAAGATGATACACTGTCAGGAAGGGTATCCAGGCGGTCGCCGCCTGGCGGTCGCCAAGTCCTTCGGACGCGGGAAGTATTTTTTCTTTCTGGACGATATTGATGTCCGCCGTATAACCGCTCTCGCTCTCGCTATCAGGCGGCAAAAGGTTGACCCGCTGCCCTATCTCCAATCCGGTCACGTCGGGTGCGACTGCCTCGACAATGCCAATGCCTTCGGAACCTATGCGCGACGGGAAGGTCGCTTTGAACAGATAGTTGCCTCCGCGAAAGAGGGAGTTTGCCCGGTTTAGCGCAATCGCGGTCATCCGCACCCGGACGTCTCCCGGACCCAATTCACCGGGGGTAAGGCTCTCGATCTTCAGGACATCTGGCCCGCCAAACTCATGAAATTTTACCACGTGTGTCATGTGTCATTCCTTTCGCAACTGGATTCAGGGGTGGCGTGATGATCCGGCCCTGTGGATATTCGGGCGCGGACAAAAATACTTGTCTATTTATTGCGCCAATGTGGTGGATAGGCCTTGTCGTAGCCGGGCAGGGCGGCAATCCGGTCTACCCAATCGACGATATTCGGATAGCGTTCACCGAAATTGTCGAACCCCAATTCCAGACGCACAGCGTCATCTCCGCCGCCCGCCCTTGTCAGGTGTTGTACAATCGGGATGTAGGAAATGTCGGCGGCAGAAAGCCTATCCCCTGCCAGATAGGGACTTTCCGCCAGTACGCCATCGACCCAATTCATGGCCTCATGCGCGTCGATGGCGGCGGCCTTGATCGACTCTCCATTTTGTTTGGCCTCACGCCGGATAAGCGGCCTTACAACCCCATTATTTATACTGTCGCGGCCATAATTCATGACTTCAAAGATCCGCTGCCAGATATGCCCGGTTTCTTCAGGGGTTGTCCCAAACAGCGCAGGCTCCGGGTGCTTGCTTTCAAGATACGCAAGGATCGCAATTGATTCATAAATCACAAACTTGCCGTCTTTCAGTACGGGAACTTTGCCGCGTGGATTGAGCGCGATGAATTCCGGCGTCTTGTGTTCGCGTTTGCCGGAATCGAGGCGATGGGACTCGTAGGCCAGTCCCTTGAATTCCAAAGCCAGCATGACTCGCCAGGCATTCGGACTGCCGCTAATCCAGTACAGGTCGTATGTCATCACTATTGTCCTTTGTAGATTTGAGAGGCGGGAATTTGAGAAATCTATGCCCGCCTGGTGTTTGAATGCGTCAGGCGAGCATCAACCCACCACTTGACTGGACGATTTGTCCGGTGATCCACCCGGCGTGATCGCTTGCAAGCCACAGGATCGTTTTGGCGATGTCCTCTGGTTCCCCCAGTCGTTGGAGAGCCGTTGCTTCATCCACCAGTTTGCCAAGGGCTTCTTCCGGCATGGCCGACAACATGTCTGTCTTGGTGAGACCCGGGGCAACCACATTGACCCGGATGCCAAGGGGCCCAAGCTCGGTGGCGAGGATTTTCGACAGTCGGTCAATCCCGGATTTTGTCGCAGCATAAGCCGACATCCCGGGCAGGGCAGTTTGGGCGGCCACGGAGCTCAAATTGATGATCGAGCCCTTGTTTTTTTCAAGTGCGGGAATAGCTTCACGTGACAAGGCCAGCACGGCTCTAATATTGACCGTCAGCATGCCATCTATTTCCGTGTCGGTGAGCATGCTCAGTGGCTTTAAAACAGCCATACCGGCATTGTTGACAAGGATATCGAGGCGCCCAAATTCCTTTACCGCAAAATCAACAACAGTCTTTGCAATCCCGGATTGGGAAATATCAGCCTGCAGATATTTAACCTGCGCCGGATAGTTGGCCGCCAGTTCCTTGATCGGCGCGTCACGGCGACCGACAACCAGTACACTTGCTCCTTGTGCAACGAAGGACTCGGTGGTTGCCCGGCCAATTCCGGTTCCACCACCTGTTATAATTGCTACCTTGCCTTCGAGACGTAATGACGCTGAGTGCTCTGTCATGGGGTTTATTCCTTTTATTACGAGCTGAACTGGTTCGATTTGACTATCATTTAAGTGGCGCGTTTGAGCTAATAAAGTCCTTGAAAATGCGTATGGTTGGTGCGTAAATGCACCAATGAAAGATTGGGATGAATTACGCTTTTTTCTCGCCGTGGCTCGAAAGGGTTCGATACGGGCAGCCGCTATCGTGCTTGGTGTGAACCATTCGACGGTTTCACGCCGCATCGATGCTTTTGAGAAGAAACTGGATGTGCGTCTGTTCGAACGTCAGCCTTCCGGCTACCTCATCACGCAAGCCGGGGAGGAGATCATGCAGTCCGCCATGCAGATTGAGGGTGAAGTGGCATCCATAGAACGCAAGGTGGCGGGACGCGACACGCGGCTCAGTGGATTGCTGCGGGTTACGCTCCCGGGGGTCTTGGGTCAGAAGCTTTTGATGGCAGATTTAACCGCCTTCTGCGAAGCGAACCAGGAAATCGAATTACAAATCTCTAGTTCAGATTCCATGGCGGATTTGTCGAGACGCGAGGCGGATATTGCGATCCGGCTTACAAATGATCCGCCCGAAAATCTTGTTGGCCGGCGCGTACTTACATGCGCAAAGGCGATCTATGCATCAAAGGACTATCTCGCCAGACATGACCTTGCCGCAGGTGCAGGTAAGCTGGCCTGGATTGGCTGGAATGACGTCGTATCAGACCCGCAATGGGTGCGTGAAAGCCCGTATCCAATGGCGCCGGCCCGAAACCGTATTTCCGACTCTCTGCTTCAATTGGAGGCCGCAAAGGCAGGTATGGGCTTGGCGAAGCTGCCATGTTTCATAGGCGATATGGAACCGGATTTGAGTCGTGTGCCGCCCGCAAAACCTATCCCGGACCGCGAACTCTGGATTTTGACGCATGAGGACCTGCGCAACACGACGCGGGTCCGACATTTCTCAAAATTCATGGTTCGTGCAATTCAGGCAAAACGGGACTTGCTTGAGGGTCACTACAAGTCGAATAACCCTGAGTAAAATGAATTTGGCCGCCTGAAATTGTAATCTTGTAAATTGATAATCCAGTCCGGCTAGGCATCCCAGCTAGGCCGCGCGCGCGGCACGTTGGCTAATCCAGACACTGGCAAAAATGATCAAAACGCCAAGGACCTGCAGCAGGCTGAGATTCTGGCCCAGATACCACCAGCCAAGGCCGACGGCGGCAACGGGACTGAGAAATACCAGTGTGCTAATCACCGAGGGTTCCAGCCGCGCAATTCCCCTGAACCACAATATGTAGGTGAATGCTGCGCCGATCAGGCCGAGATAGACAAAGCCTGCAATGTTTGCCCCGGTTAGTGCCGGTAAGGGCGGTTCGAACCAGATTGCGACCGGGAGCAATAGAATGCCGCCCGCTGTCAACTGCCACGCGGTGAAGGTCAGCGGGGATACAGTGGGCTGCCAAAGGCGGCTCAGGACCGTTCCGGCGGCCATAGACACAGCGCCGCCAAGGCCTGCGGCAATTCCGATAGGATCGAGCGCGGCCTGGGGCGTAAGGATCAAAATCGCGACCCCGCCAATGCCGGCAACAGCCGCGAAAATAGCGAGGACGCGGACGACCGACCCCAAAAGCACGCGCGCCAGGAAAATCACAATCAGTGGCTGGATCGCACCAACAGTTGCGGCAACACCTCCCGGCAGCCGATAGGCGGCGACAAACAGCAGCCACCAGAAGATGGAGAAATTAAGTGCCCCGAGCAAGAAAACTTTGAACCACCACGAACCGGCAGGCAGCTGACGTACCACAAGCAGGAGCAGCAGGCCCGCTGGCAAGGCCCGAAGCATGGCAACGGTCAAAGGATATCCGTCCGGTAGAAGCTCTGTCGTTACCAGATAGGTGCTGCCCCATATCAACGGAGCAATCGCGGTCAGCAGCAGGTCACTATTTCGGGTCAAAACGATAAGCCTCAATAAGTATCTCGATGTCAAGATAACTCCATTAATCTTGACGTCAAGATAAATATTGGAAATAGTGGATAAATGGATCCAGTTGATAAAATTCTCGCGCAGTGGAACCGGGAGCGGCCTGACCTGGATGTCGCGCCAATGGGATTGATTGGCCGTCTTAAACGGATATCGCAGCATCTGTCCCGTGAGATGGACAAGACATTCGCAGCGCATGGTCTGAACCACGCGAGCTTCGACGTTCTGGCGACTTTGCGCCGATCGGGGTCTCCCTACAGCCTATCTCCGGGCGACTTGCTGGCGACCATGATGGTAACATCGGGGACGATGACAAACAGGATCGACCAATTGGAAAAAGGGGGGCTGGTGGAACGGCTGCGTCACCCCGAAGATGGCAGGAGTGTAGTCATATCCCTAACCGACAAAGGGTTCGCGACTATTGATGCAGCTGTTCGCGAGCATGTCGAAACCCAGGCCAGGCTGGTCTCCGGTCTGTCGGAAAGGGAAAGCAAGTCACTCAATTTGTTGCTTGCCAGATTTCTTGAGAACCTGGAGAAATCCTGACCGGCTGATTTGCCAGGTCCGGACTAAATGCAAAGTTTGTGTCCCCTTCGTGAAGCGATATCGAACTTTGTGCCGGTCGCCAGATGGCTCATTCAGGCTCAAGATTGAAGAAGTTGAAAAGATTGGTTTTGGTGCTGCTGACGTGAATTCCCAAAGACGAGGAAGTTGATGTCAGCCACGAAACAGAAATATCCAGATTGAAAAACTCAATGATGTGCTCAGAGACAAACACAAATATGTCGGTCTCATGAGCGCTTCAATTGAAAATGGAAGAGAGAGAAAGGATACTCGTCAGACTCTGCTCGACGTTTTTCATGTGTACACGTCGCGTCTTTTCCGAAAAGACGGCGCTAAAGCGAGTGTAGCCAATTGCGTAGTTTACGCAGATTCGGGTGATCTTTGTCGCGTTGCCGACAAACAAAGCTGAGAGACCTTTCCAACGGGATCTCGGTTTCATCGAGTTGCACCAGCCGACCGGCAGCAAGATCATCGGCCACCAGCAATTTGCGGGCTAGTGCTACGCCCTGACCATCAATTGCTGCAGAGATCATCACAGCGGAATCTTTGAACCGGATGTCCGGCTTGAGGCAATTGTCAGTCATTTGTATTCCAGCAACTTCTGCCCATTTCGGCCATTGCGGATCGAAATCATCACTCAGGATTGGCAGTCTGCAAATATCTTTGGCCAGCATCGGTAGGGCAATACTCTCCACAAGACGTGGCGATGCGACAACAATTAGTGCTTCCACCACGATCAGCTCGCGAAAAAGACCATCAGATAAAGGCTTGGTGAAACGCAAGGCGGCGTCGACATCACTATCGGCAAAGTCGACGATGTTATCGCTTGTATCGAGAAAAATATCCAACCGGGGATGTAGCGAACGAAACATCGGCAATCGCGGAACCAACCATTTTATGGCCAGCGCAGAGGCGAGAGAAATCGTTAGCGAGCGTTTGTCCGCAGGTTGCCTGATTTCGCCCAGACCACGCTCTAATACACCGAAGGCTTGCTGCGTCACAAGATGCAGCCGTTCGCCGGTCTCTGTCTTCACAACCCCGTTCGAAGTGCGCCGGAATAGGGTGACGTGAAGATACCCCTCAAGCTGCTTGATTTGTCGGCTTACCGCTCCTTGCGTAACAGACAAGGCGTCCGCAGCGTGACTAAAATTCTGGAATGTTGCAGCAGTGTCGAACGCATGTAGAGCCCGAAGATGCCTAATTTTACCGATAGCGTATTACCACTTTTTCTCATACCGACTTGCAACAAACACACTCATCAAATTCAGATGGATGATAATTCTACAAATTTTCTCTATGAGAAGATAGGAGTTTTACTCATAGCGTGCTGCAATAAACTCGTTTTACCTTACGAACCTCAAGCGATTATGATCGGTCAAGTTGAAATCTCAACTGGAAGCAAAAATGTTTGTCGATCTTTCTCACACCTTCGAAGACGGAATGCCGGGATTTGTCATGAAGACGGGTGATGGACACACGGCATCTTTCACCGCCTCGATCAAACCATTCCTTACCCACGAGCAATCGCGCCCTTTCTATGATGGAAAGGCTTCGTTCGAGTTGACCGAGATCACATTTCAAACCTCAATCGGAACATATCTCGATTCACCGATGCACCGTTTTGATGGCATGCGGGATATCTCGGAACTGTCCCTTGATGAAGTGATACTGGACGGTGTTGTCGTATCCGTATCCGGCGCAAAAGGTGGCGAAGTTGTCACATTGGATCAAATGAACCTGCCGGCTGATATCCGTGGCAAAGCCATTCTTTTTCACTTTGGCTGGGACCGTTATTGGGGAACCGATCACTACGATGTCTACCCATTTATCGGGCACGATGTCATCGACCGATTGGTCAGGGGTGGCGCCAAGTTGGTTGGAATGGACACGTTCAATGCGGACAACCGCAACGATCCGGAACGCCCGTGCCATAGCGAGTTGCTAAAGCGCGATATTCTTATCGTTGAAAACCTGACCAACCTGTCAGCACTGCCCGCATCCGGCTTTCGGTTCTTCGCTGTTCCGATCAAAGCAAAAGCTACCGCTGCAATGACCATCCGCGCCTTCGCGGAAATTTAGGAAAGGCATCGCCATGTCAGAATTAAAGGTCGCCATCGTAACAGGCTCGGGTCAAGGAATTGGTCGGGGCTGCGCTATTGAGATGGCGAATGCTGGCTTTAAAGTTTCGCTTATGTCGCCATCGGAGCGTAGCGTTGAGCTAGCTGAAGAGCTTGGTGGAATTGGTCGCAGCGGTAGCGTTCTTGACGTCAAAGATCTGCAAGAATTGGTCGATTGCACGATGCATAAATATGGTCGAATCGATGCG
This sequence comes from Hyphomicrobiales bacterium, assembly GCA_021775855.1. Taxonomy (GTDB): domain Bacteria; phylum Pseudomonadota; class Alphaproteobacteria; order Rhizobiales; family NORP267; genus NORP267. Next base: position 47,931 of record JAJFGZ010000034.1, on the reverse strand, counting down.
GTCGTCAGCAATATGGGCCATGGCGGGGGCGTTCCCGACTTAATCAATACCGTAGGGTTCGACCAGAGTTTTGAGGGCCCTCTGCTGGAATTGCCTAATGAGCTTTGGCACCAGAGCCTGGATATGTATGTCCTCAACGTGGTCAATCTTGCCCGAATAACGACCCCAATCATGATCAAACAAAACAGCGGTGCGTTCGTAAATATTTCCAGTATGAATACCGTTGAGCCGCGTGCGCCTTATCCGATGAGTATGCTGCGCGGCGCGTTGCACAGTTTCGCCAAGCTCTTTGGTGACCGGTACGCCCGCGATAATATCCGCATGAACAATCTCATGCCTGGATTTTGCGAGAATGTGAACCTGTCAGAGTTCGCCCGTAAATCTATTCCCGCCCAACGCCCGGCTTCATTTTCAGAAATAGGACAGGTCTGTGCATTTCTAGCCTCGCAAGGCGCCGCCTATATCAATGGCCAGAGCATACTCGCCGATGGCGGCATGAACCGAGCCGTTCGTTGACATAAGGATCATTCGCGACCTTGAGGATATCCTTGGAACCAAACAGGACATTTGTTGTCATGGATGGCGTAACCGCCGTTTGCTCACGCACTCCGACGCGATGGGGTGTCTGAACAGCCCCGTGTTTTCTAGACACCCTGCGGGTTCAATTTTTGCTGCTGTTCGAATTTGACGGGCGACAGCTTGCCGTTATTGGCGTGTTTGCGTTTTGGATTGTAGAACATTTCGATGTAATCGAATACGTCCTGACGCGCCTGGGCTCTGGTCTTATAGATCCCGCGCCGGTTGCGTTCATGATTGAGCAAGTTGAGGAAGCTTTCGGTGAGATAGGAAGTTGGCGTCACGAAATTGAAATAGAACCGAACGTTGGGCCTATGCATTGAGTGCATCGCGAACGAACTCGAGTCTATCTTGCCCAAAGAACATCTCGTTGCACACGAAGAAAGTCGGTGCGCCGAACGCCCCGCGCTCAACAGCTTCCTTTGTAAAGGATTTTAGCCTGTCCTTGACCGCTTGTTGGTTTATTGTAGCGATTATCTCTTGAGGCTCGAACCCACCCTCAACGAGCATGGTGTTAATCTCATTGGGGTCATTCAGGTTCTTCGGATTGATCCACATAGCATCGTAGACCAAGCGCAAATATTCGCTGAATTGTTCTGTTCCGAGCATAGCGACAGCGGCGCGTTGAAGTGGCAATGTGTTGATCGGGAAGTTCGGATTTGGCGTCAAGGGAACGCCATAGGCCTTGGCGCAACGCGCCATGTCCTTGAACATATAAGCCCCCTTGGCGGGAAGCAGCGCCGGTCCCCGATTGCCGGTGGCCTCAAAGACGCCGCCTAAAAGGATCGGCTTGTAAACGATCTCAGCGCCGGTTTCGTTTTCCAACCATGGCATCTGTGTCCAGGCGAGGTAAGTGGTCGGGCTGCCTACATCGAAATAAAAGTCTACTTGTTTGCTCATCTTGGTTTCCATATCTTATGTGTGGCAAAATGCTCACCAGGTCTCGACCCAGGGGCGCATGTCCAATTCATGGGTCCATGCGGAGCGCGATTGCTTGTGAATGTGGACATAACTTTCTGCAATATCGTCTGGAGAAAGAAGACCGTCTGCTGGCCGGGTGGCGACAAGATCGGCGAAATTATTTCGGATAAAGGCCGTATCAATTGGTCCGTCGACAATAGAATGGGCGACATGAATGCCTTTGGGGCCGAGTTCGCGCGCCATGGATTGCGCAAGCGCTCGTTTAGCGTGTTTGGCGCCTGCAAAGGCGGCAAAGCCCGCGCCCCCGCGCACGCTGGCGGTTGCGCCCGTGAAAATGATTGTGCCTCTCTTCCGGGGTAACATGACCCGCGCGACCTCGCGGCCCATGAGAAATGCCGTCAACGCGGTCATTTCCCAGACTTTGCGATAAACGCGTTCTGTTGTTTCAGTAATATCAAAGCGGACATTCGCGCCGATATTGTGGACCGCGACCTCAATCGTGCCGGTGTTGGCCTCGATTGTCTGCACCATTTTTGTGACATTGTCTTCCAGGCGCGCGTCACAGCCGAATGCAATTGCTCGACCACCCGTCTGTTCAATGTCTGTGACAAGCGGAGCCAACTTGTCGCCATTTCGGCGCGCGACGCAGGCGATCAAACCTTCCCTGGCGAACCGCTTGGCGATTGCCCCGCCGGTTGCGTCTCCTGCGCCGACCACGAGCACGCATCGTTTGCTCATGACAACACGCTCTCAAAAATGATTGCAATGAAAACATCGAGCGGTCTGCGGTCTTTCTTCGCACGCGCCGTAATGAGCGCGCCTTCCCAACTTGACAAGATAAACTCGGCCAAGTCCTCCGCAGCGCGTGTGCGTGATATCTCGCCTTCCTTTTGACCTTCCCGGATAAGTACGGCAATGGCCTGGCCCCAGCCAGCAAACATGACGGCAAGGCGCGCTTGGAACTGCGCACTTTGGTTCCCAACTTCCAGGGTCATGTCGCCAATAAAACAGCCCAGCGAATAGTTGTTGGCCTCGAGTGCGTTGATCATCTGAAGAAAGTAGGCCCGCAAACGATCCTTAGCTGCTTCGTCACCCTTCGTCATTTTTGTAAAGAAGGTCATATGATCTAAGAAATACCGCTCCAGTACGGCCAGTCCAAATGCCTCCTTGTTCTCAAAGTGATGATAAAACGAACCCTTCGGCGCGGTTGCGGCATTGAGTATTTCGTTTAAGCCAGTTGCAGTGAAACCTTTGTCGCGCATGAGCTTCATGCCGTGGTTGATGAGTGTTTCTTTGTTGGTATGTTGTATACGGGGCATCGTGAAAAGGGTCCTTAAAAGTGGGCGTTGGGAATCGCCCAACCATTGTCCGGCCTTTCCTTGACCCGGCGAAAATTCCCGTCGGCGTCTGGCAGTATTTCATTCATGAAGAACGCGGCCGTATGCAGCTTCGTCTTATAGAAGTCGGTAGTTGGAGCACTCACGAGTGCACCTTCGGCTGCTTGCGCCATTTTCAACCACGCCTCCGCCATTGCGGTCAAAGCAAACAACCTCAAGTAAGCCATCGCCGATGCGGCCGAAGCAACCGGATGGAATGCCGCGTCATCAACGACCTGGTTTGTCGCTTCATTCAGCTTCGCAAGCACCTGCCGGACAGGCTGGATCAAATTTTGTGTAAAAGTTCCCCCTCGTTCAGCATTTGCGATAGTGGTCGCAACGCCTCCCATGAAAGATGTCATCGCCGCTCCGTCGTCGCTGCCAACTTTGCGTTTGACCAGATCGAGCGCCTGTATCCCGTTTGCTCCCTCGTAGATCATTCCAAGCCGGGCATCGCGAACCAATTGCTCCAACCCGTAGTTTTTCGAGTAGCCCGCACCGCCCAGGCATTGGATCGCCAGATTGGCCGCTTCCACACCAAACTCGCTAAAATAGGATTTGAGCATAGGCGTGAACAACGACGCCCGCATGATCGCCTCGGCATTGACCATTGGATCGCGCGCATTGTTCGCTACATCGAACATCATGCCGGTTTTCATGCACAGCGCCCGGCCAGCCTCGGCTACGGAGCGGATCGTCAGAAGCATTCGGCGCACGTCAGGGTGCGCCAGGATTGTGTCGCGAGGCGCATTTGGGTCCGGGTTCTTGTCGGGTCCCTGACCTTGCAGGCGCGTCTTGGCATAGTCAGCGGCAATCTGGTAGGCGGCCTCCGCTATAGCGACACCCTGGACAGCGACATCAAGACGTACGGCGTTCATCATCGTGAACATGGCTGGAAGTCCGCGGTGCTCCACACCAAGAAGAAATCCCGTCGCATCCTCATAGTGCATCACGCACGTTGGGTTGCCGTGATTACCCATTTTGTCTTCAAGCGACCCAACGCTCATTAAATTACGTGTGCCGAGAGTTCCATCAGTTTTGACCAGGAATTTCGGAACGATGAATAGAGAAATGCCGCGCGGACCAGCGACAGCGCCGGGCAATTTAGCGAGTACAAGATGGACAATGTTGTCTGCCATGTCGTGATCGCCGCCTGAGATCCAGACCTTTTGCCCTGTTATTGCATAGCTTCCATCGCCAACTGGGGCTGCTTTGGTTCGCATCGTGCCGACATCAGTACCTGCATGGGGTTCGGTGATATCCATCGTTACAGTCCACTCGCCAGCAACGATTTTTGAAAGATAGATTTCCTTCTGTTCATCGCTCGCAACATCCTCAAAGACCCGTTGCGCCGCACCACACAGCGACGGAGTGATGCCAAAGCCCATGCTAGCGCCGTTCAGCACTTCCATGCAGGCTGCTCCGAGTGAACGCGGAAGGCCTTGTCCTCCATAAGCGGGATCACCCGTAAGTCCAGCCCATCCACCCGCAGCGTAATCTCTGAACGCGGTTGCAAACCCATCCGGGGTGCGCACCACGCCATTCTCCAGCACACAACCCTGTCGATCCCAGTGCGGATTTTGCGGGGCGATCACGTCTGAGGCAAACTTGCCTGCCTCTGTGAGAATCGCATTGAGCGTTTCATCCGTCATATCCTCATGACCCGCAAACGCCCTGTATCGTTCGATGTCGAGATAAGATTGAAAGACAAACCGTTGGTCTTTAATGGGGGCGCGATAGGCTGCCATGAATATATTCTCCAGCTGGAAGACATTGATATAGACTAGTCAGTCTATTATAAACGATTTCAGACCCTGAAATAGAAATAAACTGGCTCTATAAAAGGTAATTTAAAATAGACTGATTGGTCTAATTTTACAAGGAAAGAAAATGAAAGCCATACAAATCTCTGCCTTCGGTAATCCTCTGGAAGTCACGCAACTCGTCGAAGTTGAAGCTCCCGGCGCACCAGGGCACGGTGAAATCATCATTGACTTGGAGGCCGCGCCGATAAACCCGAGCGATCTTTTCATGATGACAGGGCGATATGGCTATCGCCCCGAACTGCCCGCCATTATGGGCGCAGAAGGTGTTGGGCGTGTGGCTTCAATCGGCGGCGGCGTCGATCATCTGAAGGTCGGGGATAGGGTGCTCGTACCTTACCAAACGCCCTGCTGGACAGAACAAGTCAAAGTCAAAGCCGACTGGATCGAAGCGCTGCCGCAAGATGTGGATGTTCATCAACTAGCCATGTTCGGCGTTAATCCGGCGACGGCCTATCTGTTGCTAAAGGATTATGTGGACATGGAGCCAGGTGACTGGGTGATTCAAAACGCCGCAAACTCTGCCGTCGGACGTTCGGTTATTGTTGTTGCTAAAATGTTGGGGTTGCGCACCGTCAACATTGTCCGTCGCGAGGAATTGATCGATGAGTTGACCGCTTTGGGCGGCGATGTCGTAGTAGTGGACGGGCCGAATCTGGTGAAACAGGTGCGCGTCGCTACAGATAACGCGAAGATCCGGTTGGGCATCGAGGTTGTGGGAGACAAAGCGATGATGTCACTCATGGCGTGTCTCGCCCCTGGCGCTTTAGTCGCGAATTATGGGGCGGTCAGCAATCGGCCTTTTGCGGGGCTTGCACCTCATCTTATTTTTTCCGAAATGACTATCCGCGGCTTCTGGCTGGTCCATTGGTTCGCTCGCGCAAAACCAGACGACATTCGCAAAATGTATGCTGGTCTGATTGGCCTGATGAAGGACGGTAAGTTTGCCTTTCCCGTCGCGGGTACTTTTAGCTTGGCCGATGCAGACAAAGCATTGGTTGAAGCGGCGAAGGGAGAAGGCAAAGTGCTATTCGATATGTCTCTATGAGCTCTCCGCTTTGAAAGGATCGCGCCGTGTTCCGATGTAAAAGAAAGGAAATATGGCCATTGGACTACCTTGCCCCAGACGAATGCAGCCCATACCGCGTCAAAGTGAACAGGGAATTGAATGTTCTCCGATCGCAGACGGTTCCTACATGGATGAAGGTGTCAGCTTGCTCGAACTGGCGAAGGACGGGCACCGGCTTTTCGAATTACAGTCAGCTCGGGAAAATCAAAGCTGCTCGATTTTCTACTTTCGAACTGCTCGCGGAAGCCTGGGACACCAACGGTGGATTTCAAGTAACAATTGACTAGCTAGCGGACACAACCGTTATCGCGGCGCAAGCACAAACGGTCGGAATGTACGATTCTGACCGTTTTGAAAAATGGCTCCCCGGGCAAGACTCGAACTTGCGACAAGTCGGTTAACAGCCGACTGCTCTACCAACTGAGCTACCGGGGAACAGGCGCCGAAGCACCAGCCGGTGTTGGCTATAGCAAATGCTTTGCGGTTTTGCCAATGGGGAAATCACTATTTGTGATCCAGGTTATGGAGCACTATCTAAGCGAGGGTTCGGACACCTTCGTCAACCGCCCGGAATTGTTTATGGATCACGTCCCCCCAAAGATCAGAATCGGAAAAAACCACTATCCGTTACCGGCCTCCCGGGTTGCCCGGACGGCGATTGGCCTTTGCCTGATCGTGTTCGGAATATTCGGGTTCTTACCGGTTCTCGGGTTTTGGATGATTCCGCTCGGGCTCTTTGTGCTCTCGCTTGACTGGGCAACCGCGCGCAGGATGCGACGGCGGTTTATGGTCTGGCTCGCGCGGCGCAGAAATGGACGGCATTCAGACCAATAGGCACCAAACTACCAACCGATACTTGTCAGACTGGTGGCCAATGAGCCATATCGTGACACCAACCAGAACAGGGACGCGTCACATGGTCAAAAACCCAGGGGATACGGATTATTGCCTTGGCGTTGTCGGCGCTGGTTCCATGGGGCAGGGGATCGTCCAGGTCGCGCTCCAGGGCGGCGTGACAGTCATTCTCCACGACGCCCGCGACGGTGGGGCGGAAGCCGGGCGCGAAGCCGTATTCGCGCGTCTCGACAGGCTGGTGGAAAAAGGCAAATTCAGCGACTCGGAGCTGATCGCAGCAAAGGATAATCTTGTCGCAGCAAATGGCCTTGGTGATTTCGCCAAATGCGACGCCGTTGTCGAAGCGATTTTCGAAGATCTTGAGGTCAAACAATCGCTGTTCGCCAAACTTGAAGAAATTGTCTCTGAAGATTGTTTGTTGGCGAGCAATACGTCGTCCATCCTGATCGCCTCGATCGCACGGACTTGCAGGAACAGGGCCAGGATTGCCGGTTTGCACTTTTTCAATCCGGTCCCGTTGATGAGATTGGTTGAAGTAATCCGGGGGCCGGAGACCGGCGCCGAAACAGTCGATGCGCTCTGCAAACTCGGCAAGCGGCTGGGGCGGACACCGGTCGTTGCCAAAGATGCACCCGGATTTCTGGTCAACCATGGCGGCCGCGCATACACAACCGAAGGTATGCGTCTATTGCACGAGAATGTTGCAAGCCCGGCCGGGATCGACGCAATTATGCGGGACTGTTGTGGCTTCCGCATGGGCCCTTGTGAATTAATGGACCTGACTGGCGTCGACGTGAATTACCCCGTTACGCAGATTATTTACGAAGGGTATGATCACGATCCCAGGTTGAAAACCTCGTTTCCCCACCGCGCCTTGTTGGCCGCCGGAAATCTTGGGCGAAAAACGGGGGCCGGGAATTTCCGCTATGACGACAAGGGCAAGCGGACGGATACCGCAAGCGGCGATTTTGTGTCAGATATCGATCCGGCAAAGCGGGTCTTTTTACCGGAATCCGACTCCTCACTAAAAAATCTCGTTGAGGAACTTGGACCGGAAATCTTGGCTGTCGACAACGGTGATTGCCCTATCCTGGTGGCTTTGACCGGTGAAGATTGTTCCACCTATGCCCATCGCACCGGTGTGGATTTTCGCCGCCTGGTGGGTGTCGACATGCTGTTTGCCCGCGAGCGGGTGACGTTGATGCAGTCCCCCGGCGCGGACCATACGGTATTGGCGTCATTTGCCGGCGCATTGTCGGCGTCGGGCCGCAAGGTGACAGCGATTGCAGACTCTCCAGGATTCGTTGCACAACGGATGTGCGCAATGGTGGCCAATCTGGGGTGCGAGATGGCGCAAATCGGTCTGGCCGCGCCAGCCGAAATCGACCTCGCGATGAAACTCGGTCTTGGATACCCGTTAGGTCCCCTGGAACTCGCCGAAAGCATGGGTGCTGACACCGCACTGACAATACTAACGAATATCCAGCAGATAACAGGCGAAGACCGCTATCGTCCGAGCCTCTGGCTAAAGCGCCGTGCGATGCTGGGTTTGCCGATGTACACCAGTGCAGGGAACACTTGATTTTTCATCTCTGGCTGCATGGTCTGGTTGTGTGATTCAAAACCAGTGATGAGGCTTTAAATGCCAACAACCGATTTGGCTCTCATCATCCATAATTCCCATCTACGGCTATTCCAAATCCGAAAATCTACCTTTTTCGTTCCGGTATCACATGCTTGAAAAACTCGTTGTCCTTCCAGGCCGGTTCAATCGGAATCGAATTGTCGTCGGGTAGATATTTCGAATTTTTGCCGTTTTCCAAGTCTGGTATATATCGTGGGCAATTTGGAAAAATGTGTGTTGGCGTCACTTGGATAATTGCCTGCGCGCCCTCGAATTCACTGAGAAGTGGGCTCTCCAGTTCGACACTGGCTGTCCCATTCACGCGCAACCTTTTCGGACTATTGCCCATCTCGATGAACAAGAGTCCAACGTTAGGGTTCGCGCGTATATTGCCAAGACTTTTGAACATGCCGTTCCCGTCATAGTCCGGAAACATCAGGCAATCGGGTTCCGGCACGCGAATGAACCCCAGGTGTCCACCTTTGAAAGAGCAATCAGGTTTCCCGTCAGGTGACGAGGTGGCCAGGAAGAAAAACGACAATTGTTCGACAAAGTTTTTATCGCTTTCGGTAAAGCAAGCTCGATTGTTCTTCTCGACCAAGCGGTCGGCCAATGTGGTGGAACCAAATTGGCGCTGAAGTTCCCTGTTACCCCGATGGAACATTTGCCGATCCCCCTTTGTGCGTCTGAATATTGTGACACGAAGCACAGGGAACGGCAATTTGGTGCTGTCCCTGAACCGGTAAATTGAGGGCATTATTCTGGAGGAGATCAAAACGACGACGTTCTCCAACAATTCAAAATCACTGTGACTGGCTCTTCGAGAGACGTGGCAGAGTATGCAAGAATCGAAAAATAAGTCGCCAAAACACGAAAAAATTGGTGGTCACGGCCGGAATTGTCCGAGCCTCTGGCTGAAACGCCAAGCGATTCTGGTTTTGCCGATGCAAACCCCGTCTGCAATGGCATAATAACGCGCCCTAGGCCGGCGATGGATCCTGTGGAATGGTTCTGGAAAATGATGGTCGCCTCATCAGGATTTCGTACCAATCTGAGATATTCGGATACCGTTCGCGCCATCCATTGTCAGGCCAGCGAAAGTCCATATAGCCGAGTAGACAGCCCAACGTGATTTGAGCTAGGTCAATCTGACCCCCAACAGCCTCGTCATTTCGCTCGAACCATTCTAGGCCGGTGTTGATCCTGTCCCATTGGTCGTTGGTCCAGTTTGCCCAACGAAGCGGCTCCGGTCTCAGCCATGTCTCGTACCGAATAAGGACTGCTGATTCGCACATCCCCTGAGCCAGAGCGTGATTTGTTAGGGTGCGCCACCGTTCAGGTCCGTCCGCTGGAATCATTTTAGTTACACCAGACAGACTATCCAAATATTCGCAGATCACCGTGGAATCATAAATCGTTGACCCGCCGCTCGTCTCCAGGGCCGGAATTTTGCGAAGCGGATTGTGGGTATTTTGGAACGTGGTGTTCGGCGTTCCCGGAAGGACCTTGATAAAAACCAACTCGATTTGTTCTTCGACGCCAATTTCGATGGAGACGACGCGCACCTTTCGCGCGAAGGGGGATTGCGGTGCGTAGAATAGCTTCATTGCTATGCCTCAAAGGTTTGAAAATATTTCTTGCAGGAGCGAACCTGCCAATCGTGGTCAACACGCCCCGCAAACAATATTACGCGACGGGCAAATAGCAAAACATCGGGGGTTGGTTTTGGACGAATTGGAGGCCACGGCCGGAATCGAACCGGCGTACACGGATTTGCAGTCCGCTGCGTAACCACTCCGCCACGTGGCCCCACATCGCATATAAACCAACGGTATTTGAGGTCAAGCGGCGTCTGATATTTGCGTTACCGGAAATCCCGAAGAATGTGCGCAACGGGTATATCAGACTTGCCTTTTGAATTTTGATGGGTATTCCTCGAACTGGATTATGTATTCAAGGAAAAGGCAACGCGGCAAAATCATGGATAATTTTTCCAAGGCCCGCCTCAACATGGTCGAATCCCAGGTCCGGCCAAACGACGTCACCGACGCACGCATTATCCGCGCCATGGGTCAGTTGCCGCGCGAGAAGTTTGTGCCCCAGATGTGGCGCCATATGGCGTATTTGGACGAGAGCATCCCACTGACTTCCGATGGTGCAGAGGATGGCCGCCACCTAGTCCATGCGATGGTTTTTGCAAAGCTGGTCCAGTTAGCGCGTGTCGGGGATCATGACCTCGTGCTTGATATTGGATGCGGCTACGGATATTCCGCCGCCGTGCTGGCCCAACTTGCGGATTCGGTGATCGCGCTGGAATCCAATTCCGAGCTGGCAAGCGCCGCCAACGTGGCACTATCGGATCTTGAAATTGGGAATATCGCGGTTATCGAAGGCGATTTGACCCGTGGTGTTGTGAAAGAGGGGCCCTACAACGTCATTGTGCTGAATGGCAGCGTTGCAGAGGTTCCGGCCGCTCTGTTCGAGCAGTTGGCCGACGGTGGTCGTCTGGTGACGGTTGTTCGAAGTGGCGGACGCAGCGCAGCCTGTCTATTCGAGAAATCGGGAGACCTTGTCGATCGCAGGGAAGCTTTTGACGCGCGAATTCCGCCACTCGCGGGGTTCGAAAAAATTCCAGAATTTCAATTTTGAGCAGTCGGATTTTCGATTGCAATAAAGAGTGAAAGCCAAACAAGCTGCTATCCGATTGTAACTCGTCGGCGGGAACGCTAGTGTCTTGTAAATGCTCTTGCGTATTTAGGTTTGGTACTTATTTTGAATGTTGCGGATTGCGTGGGATCACGGGTTTGGTGGCGGTTTCAGGTTTGATCAGAGTTTATTGATGGTTTTTAGTCGGTATGTAGACGCGTCTCTTCCGTCCGCTCGGTGGATTACCGCCGTTACGGTAAGTGCTTTTTTGTACTTTTTTTTAGCGACCTTATCCACAGGCGCGCGGGCGGAGGGCATGAATTCAGCGCTCGCCTCGGCCTACGAAAATAACCCGACACTGGCAGCGGAACGGGCCAACCTGCGGGCAATCGACGAAGGCGTGCCACAGGCATTGGCGGGCCGCCGGCCAACGCTTTCAGGCAGCGCTGATCTCGCCTATCAGGATTCCGATATCCGTGCCCTGGCTGCGGCTGGACCAACAAGGACCCAATTTTCCCTCCGCCCGCGAGGGTTTTCAATAACCCTGTCCCAACCGCTTTTCGCTGGATTCACGGTTTTGAACAATATTCGCCAGGCCGAAGCCCTGGTCAAAGCGGGCGTAGAAGCTCTCAAGAATACCGAGCAGAATACCCTGTTTGATGCTGCCGAAGCGTATATGAATGTCGTCCGCGATATGGCGGTTATCCAGCTGCGGCGGAGCAATGTGCGGGTTCTCAAGGAACAGCTCCGCGCGACCAACGACCGGTTCTCGGTTGGCGAAGTTACCCGGACAGACGTTGCCCAGGGCGAGGCGCGTGTGGCGTTGGCGGAATCAGGGCTCAGTCTTGCTAACGCCAATTTGGCGACCAGCAGAGCCATTTACGAACAAGTGATCGGCCATCCACCAAACAGCGTCGCGCAACCTGCGTCTATCGAAAACAGGCTGCCTGGAAATTTACAAAGTGCAGATGCGATCGCTGAAACCGAACACCCGGCAATCCTGGCAGCAGCCTATGCCTCGGAAGCAGCCAGCCATCAAGTCAATGCTCGACGCGGCGATCTCCTGCCAAGGGTAGATCTGGAAGCGACCTATTCGGACCGCTACGATAGCAGCCTGACGACCCAGCGGAGCGAAACCGCGTCTATCACCGGACGCGTGACCGTGCCCATTTATCAACGTGGCGAAACGAGTTCACGCATCAGGCAAGCGACTCAGACATTGCGCCAACGTCAGCTCGAAGTAGATCAGGCGCGGCTGCAGGTTCGTGCAGCCGTTGCATCGGCCTGGTATCAATTGCAATCTATCAAAGCCCAGCTCCAGTCAGACCAGGCCCAGGTTCGGGCCAACCAGGTCGCCCTTAACGGTGTGCGCGCGGAAGCCAATGTGGGTCAGCGGACGGTCCTCGACGTACTCGATGCCGAGCAGGAACTTCTCGACTCACGGGTAACGCTGGTCACCACCCAACGCGATCGCATCGTTGCGTCCTACGCTCTGTTGTCTGCGATTGGCCGGTTGAACAGCCGACGCCTTGACCTCCAGGTCGTGGAATACAATCCCAATCTCAACTATAGCGCGGTTAGAAACCGACTGTTCGGGATTGGCATTCCGGAAGTCGACTGACTGCGAATATAAAACTGTGCATGAGAGTGAAGGGTGGGGCTTGCACCTACAGTTTATGTTAAGCTAATCCCGTACTGGGGGACTGATTCTCTGCTTGGGAATTAACCAAGCGGAAAAAGTCAGTTCGTTGCAAAAAGCGGTGGATTTGCAAAGGGTTACTTGATGAGCAATACCGAACCGGTCCAAGAACCGAGCATGGAAGAGATTCTGGCGTCGATTCGCAAGATCATTTCTGATGACGATTCTGGTGAAGGCGAGCAGCAGGCGGGCGCGGAGGCTGAAACTGCCGCGCCGGATGAGGCTGCTGCCGTGATGGTTGAAGAACCCGCGCCAATGGCCGAAGCCGAACCGGTCGAAATCGAAGAACCGGCAGTGATCGAAGATCCTGCGGAAATCCAGGTACCCGAAGAAATATCTGAACAGGCGGAAGCGCCCGCAGCCTTGGCTGAGGAAGAAGCGCCCGCAATGGAGCCTGAACCTGAGCCAGAACCTGAGCCTGAGCCAGAAGAAGCGGCAGAGGACGACGATGTTCTGGAACTGGGCGAAGAATTGGAACTGGATGCCGGGGCGACCGAATCTGCCGCCGATATGGAGATGGCGCAGGCTGATCCCGGAACCGAATTTGCCGCTGAAACACCGGGAATTGTCGAAGCTGATGGCGATATCGGGTTTTCCGATCCTGGCGAGGCGTCGGAGCTAGCCCCGGCAGAAATTTCCGCTGAGGCGGGGGATTCCCCTGAAAAGGAATTACTGGCACAAGATCAGGGCAGCAGTATCGCGGGCGCATTTGGATCGCTTGAAAATCTCGTGCTTGCCAACGAGGAAAAAACCCTCGACGGCCTTGTGCGCGAAATGTTGAAGCCCATGCTCAAGGACTGGCTGGACGCCAATCTCGCCCCGCTCGTGGATCGTATGGTACGCGATGAGATTGAGCGGGTATCCCGCGGCCGCCGTTAAACAATTCGGGTGATAATTTGCTGATCCGGAGAACGCGCCCGGGAAAGCCGGTATCCTATTGACTTGAGCCCTGATACCGGGCTTTACAGCATGTCGACGACAATCCGGTTCAGCGAAATCCATGCTTGAAAAACACTTTCAGCCCGAACAGGCCGAACCCCGCATCTACGAGATGTGGGAAAAAACCCGCGCATTTGCGGCCGGCGTATCCAATGATTCTGGAGACGGCAAACCCTATTGCATCGTCATCCCACCGCCCAATGTCACGGGCAGCCTACATATGGGTCACGCCCTGAACAACACGATCCAGGATATCCTGGTACGGTTCGAGCGCATGCGCGGGCGCGACGTGTTGTGGCAACCGGGCATGGATCACGCGGGCATCGCCACACAGATGGTGGTCGAGCGGCAGATGGCCGAACGGAACCATCCCGGTCGCCGCGATATGGGTCGCGATGCGTTTATCGAGCGGGTTTGGAAATGGAAAGAAGAGTCCGGCGGAACGATCATCAACCAGTTAAAACGCCTTGGCGCGTCGTGCGACTGGGACCGCGAACGCTTCACCATGGACGAGGGATTGTCGGTCGCTGTCCGCAAAGTATTCGTCGAACTCCATAGAGCAGGGCTGATTTACAAGGACAAGCGCCTTGTCAATTGGGACCCTGTATTCCAGACGGCAATTTCCGACCTCGAGGTCGAGCAGAAAGAAGTCAACGGCCATATGTGGCAGTTCGCTTATCCGCTGGTCGACGGACCGGTGGACGGCATCGAGGAAATTGTCATCGCCACCACCCGGCCTGAGACCATGCTGGGCGACGGCGCAGTTGCAGTCCACCCGTCGGACGAGCGTTACAGGAACCTGGTCGGCAAGATGGTTCGTCTGCCGGTCGCCGAGCGCCATATCCCGATCATCACCGATGAATATCCCGATCCGGAATTTGGCTCCGGCGCGGTGAAAATTACTGGTGCCCACGATTTCAACGATTTCGAGGTGGCGCGGCGCAACAACATCGATCTCATCCCCCTGATGGACGGCCAGGCGCGGATGATTGTCACCCCGGAAAATAATGTTCCCGATCACTATGCGGGTCTCGACCGGTATGATGCCCGCGAATTGATCCTGAAAGAGATTAAGGAACTTGGATTCTATCGTGGCGTCGAAGAAAAAATCATTGCCCAGCCGTTCGGCGACCGCTCCGGCGTAGTGATCGAGCCGATGCTCACGGATCAATGGTACGTTGACGCTGAAACGCTCGCCAAACCGGCGATTGAAGCGGTCGAAATGGGCAAAACCAAATTCGTCCCCGCCAACTGGGACAAAACCTATTTCGAATGGATGCGCAATATCCAACCGTGGTGCATCTCCCGCCAGCTCTGGTGGGGGCACCAGATCCCGGCCTGGTATGGACCGGACGGCGAGATTTTCGTTGCCGATTCCGAGGAGGATGCTCGCGCTGCGGCAAAGATACATTACGGTGACGACAGCGAGTTGACGCGTGACCCCGACGTGCTCGACACCTGGTTCTCCTCCGCGCTCTGGCCATTCTCAACCCTTGGTTGGCCTGACGAAACCCCGGAGCTGGAACGCTATTATCCGACCAGCGTGCTGGTCACCGGTTTCGATATCATCTTCTTCTGGGTCGCCCGGATGATGATGATGGGTCTCCATTTCATGAAGGAGATTCCGTTCGACACGGTTTATATCCATGCGCTTGTTCGTGACGAGCAGGGTCAAAAAATGTCCAAGTCCAAGGGCAATGTGATCGACCCGCTTGAACTGGTCGATGAATTCGGTGCCGACGCGGTGCGCTTCACGCTGGCGGCCATGGCAGCGCAGGGCAGGGACATTCGCCTCGCCCGGAGCCGTGTGGAGGGGTACCGGAATTTCACCACCAAACTATGGAACGCCGCCCGATTTGCAGAAATGAACGCGTGTCGGTTTGACGCGTCGTTTGATCCCTCCAGCGTCAAGGAAACCCTCAATCGCTGGATCGTGGGCGAGGTCCAGCGTGCCCAGCATCAGGTCACTGAAGGCATCGAGCGCCATCGCTATAACGAGGCTGCCAGCGCCCTCTACCAGTTCGTGTGGCACATATTCTGCGACTGGCATCTCGAGTTGGCGAAACCCATATTTGGTGGAGATGACGCGGCAGCCAAATTGGAAACGCGCATGACAACAGCCTGGGCGTTGCAACAGGCGTTGCTCCTGCTCCAGCCATTCATGCCGTTCATTACGCAAGATCTCTGGCAAAAACTCAATAACAGAAAAGATTCAGATGATCTGCTGATGACGCAGGTTTGGCCGTCTCACAATGGCCTAGAAAACCCGGATGCCGATGCCGAGATTGGCTGGATCATCGACACAGTGACCCAAATCCGCTCGGTCCGCGCGGAAATGAACGTGCCTGCCGGTACCAAGGTTCCGTTTGTCCTTGCCGAGGCGTCGCCGGACGTGGCGAAACGGGCAAACAGGTACGAGACCCTGATCCGCCGCCTCGCGCGCTTGTCGGAATATTCGGTTGGCACTTCTATCCCGACCGGATCGGCGCAAATCGTCACCGATGATGGCATTATTGCCTTGCCCCTCGGAGATGTGATGGATCTCGGGGCGGAGCGCGAGCGTTTGCAGCGCGAAATCGAGAATATAACAGGCGAAATCGCGAAATTTGAAGCCAAATTGTCTAATGAGAACTTCACGTCGAAAGCGCCTGCCGCAATTGTCGAAGAGCAACGCCGCCGGATGGAAGATGCGATTATCTCAAAAGACAAACTGTCTGAAGCCTTGGCCCGCTTCCAGCAGATGGCGTAGAATTCAACTTTTCGGCATAAGCGCGGATTTGTGTGACAATTAAATCACACTCGCCAGCAAACTTTGCGTTTGCAAAATTGTGCCCCTATTGCGCCACAAACCAAACCTACGTGCCATTATTAGCGGTCGCACGGGCAACCCGGTTGTTCGTGTTTGCTGTGGCAAAAATGACACGCTCGCAGGAAATCGGTTTTAGCCAATATCGTTTCCGCGCATTTAGACATAGATTTGGCGCTTGAACTGAATCAGTGCTGATAATTGTCAAAGGTTGAGCTTCGAGTATGGACGCAAAAACATTCGATAAGGCAAAACTGCCGAGCCGTCATGTGACCGAGGGTCCCCAGCGCGCGCCGCATCGCTCCTATCTGTACGCGATGGGCCTGACCGACGAACAAATTCACCAGCCGCTGGTTGGCGTTGCTACTTGTTGGAACGAAGCCGCGCCCTGCAACATTTCTCTGATGCGCCAGGCCCAGTCGGTAAAAAAGGGCGTCGCCGCTGCAAACGGGACGCCGCGTGAATTCTGCACCATTACCGTCACCGACGGAATCGCGATGGGTCACCAGGGGATGAAATCTTCCCTTGCCAGCCGCGAAGTCATCGCCGACTCGGTCGAGTTGACCATGCGCGGGCACAGCTACGATGCACTTGTCGGGTTGGCCGGTTGCGACAAATCCCTGCCCGGGATGATGATGTCGATGGTCCGCCTCAACGTCCCGTCGATCTTCCTGTATGGCGGCTCGATCCTGCCGGGGCGGTTTCGCGGCCAGGACGTCACCATCCAGGATGTTTTCGAAGCCGTCGGCAAACATTCGGTCGGCGAGATTTCCACAGAAGATCTCCATGAACTTGAATCCGTTGCCTGCCCGTCGGCGGGGGCCTGCGGCGCCCAGTTTACGGCCAACACCATGGCCTGTGTTTCGGAAGCCATTGGCCTTGCCCTGCCGTATTCGTCGGGCGCACCCGCGCCGTACGAATTGCGCGACGCGCTATGTACTGTTTCTGGCGAGAAGGTGATGGAACTCATTGCCCGCAATATCCGCCCGCGCGATATTGTTACGCGTAAGGCCCTCGAGAATGCTGCAGTCGTGGTTGCCGCCACAGGCGGGTCGACCAATGCCGGACTGCATTTGCCGGCGATTGCCCACGAATGCGGGATCGAATTCGATCTGTTCGATGTTGCGGAGATTTTCAAGAAAACGCCCTATATCACCGACCTTAAACCAGGTGGAAAATACGTCGCTCTTGATCTTTATGAGGCCGGCGGCGTTCCGCTTTTGATGAAGACCTTGCTTGATTCCGGACACCTTCACGGAGATTGTCTGACCGTGACCGGACGCACTATTGCCGAAAATCTGGAAAGCGTGAAATGGAACGACAAGCAGAAGGTTGTGTTCCCGGTGAGCCAAGCCATCACCAAGACCGGTGGTGTTGTTGGACTGCGCGGCAACCTCGCGCCGGATGGCGCGATCGTCAAAGTCGCCGGCATGGAAACGCAGACCTTTAGCGGTCCGGCCCATTGTTTCGATTCAGAAGAAGAATGTTACGCCACCGTTTCCGAGCGCAATTATAAGGAAGGCGAGGTTCTGGTCATCCGTTACGAAGGGCCGGTTGGCGGCCCCGGGATGCGCGAGATGCTGGCCACAACCGCCGCCTTATACGGCCAGGGTATGGGCGACAAAGTCGCGCTGATCACGGATGGCCGGTTTTCAGGAGCGACCCGCGGGTTCTGTGTTGGCCATGTGGGACCAGAAGCCGCCACCGGGGGCCCGATCGGGCTCTTGCAGGATGGCGACATCATCGAAATCGATGCCGTTGAGGGAACCATCTCGGTTCAGCTGAGCGATGAAGAATTGGAAAAACGAGCAAAAGCCTGGAAGCCGCGGGAAACCGATTATCGGTCAGGCGCCCTTTGGAAATACGCGGCCGGTGTTGGTCCGGCCCGCTACGGTGCTGTGACCCATCCGGGCGGCGCGAAAGAAGTTAAGTGTTATGCGGATATCTAACCACCCTGTCATACGGACCTGGGTTCTTGGCTTGACCGGCGCAATAGCGATTGCCGGTTTGCCCATATTGTCGCTGCCCGCCCACGCGTTCAGCGAGCAGGCGGCGCTTGCCGAGAATATGTCTCCGGAGGATGCTTTCCGCATTGGAGCCCAGGCCTACCGTGCCGGGGATGCAAATGAAGCCGTTCCGGCCCTCGAATTTGCCGCGCGGCTTGGCCACCCCCTGGCGCTTTGGCGGCTTGGTAGAATGTATGCCGACGGTGATGGCGTCGAGCGTGATGATCTGAAAGCATTTCAGTATTTCCGGCAATTGGCGGACAATCATGCCGACGACAATCCGGGTCGGCCGGCCTCGCGGATGGTGGCGGATGCCTTCATGGCCATTGCCAACTATTATAAAACAGGTATCCCGAATACAGCAGTTGGCCGAAATATCGGTTATGCAGCGGATCTGGTGCGCCATGCCGCGACCTACTTCGGTGATACGTCCGCCCAGTATCAGATGGCGATGATGTATATCCGTGGGGAGGGGGTTGAGAAAAGCAGTACCCGTGCGGTCCGTTGGCTTATGCTGGCCGCGAAGGAGTTCCATGTTGGTTCCCAGGGCGAACTTGGCAGAATACTTTGGCTCGGAGAAGACGTCCCACGTCGTCCAGTCGAAGGTCTGATGTGGTTGCAGATTGCCAGTCAAAACCCGCTGAACCGGGAAGACCAATGGATTTCGGGTTTCTACAACGAAGCCTTTGCGGCCGCTACCGACAGCCAGCGCAGCGCGGCGATAGAAAATGCCGAACGCTGGCGCTCCCGCAATATCCGCGATTAGTTCGAGCGGGCCTACAGGTCCAGCTCAATCCAGATCGGAACATGATCCGACGGCCGCTCCCACGAGCGGGTATGTTTGTCGATGTCGCAGCGAACGAGCTTGTCGGCCGCTTCCGGCGACAACAGCAAATGGTCGATGCGGATGCCGTTATTCTTCGGCCACGCACCCGCCTGGTAATCCCAGAATGTATAGAGACCGTCTTCCCCGGATGAGGCGCGTAAGGCGTCGATCAATCCGAGATGCACGAGCGAGCGGAATTTTTCAGCCGTCTCCGGGCGGAACAGGGCATCGCCCACCCACGCCTCCGGATTGTGGACGTCACCGGGTTCCGGAATGACATTATAATCGCCGGCCAGAACCACGATTTCCTCATTGCCAAGTAAATCTCTGGCATGATTGGTCAATCGGTCCATCCAGGCGAGTTTGTAGGGGTATTTCTCTGTGTCCACCGGGTTTCCGTTTGGCAGATAGATGGAAGCCACGCGCAGCGCGCCCGAGGGTACAGAAATAACCGCCTCCAGATACCGTGCCTGCTCGTCGGCTTCGTCCCCAGGAAGGCGGGGCAGAACCTCATCAAATGGCAGCTTCGAGAGGATAGCGACCCCATTGAACGACTTCTGGCCGTGCACCGCGACGTTATAATTCATATCCTCGAACAGAGATGAGGGGAAATTTTCGTCGACTGATTTAATTTCCTGGAGGCATACAATGTCAGGTTCGGCCTGTTTCAGCCAATCCTGCAAACGCTCGATCCGCGCCTTTATGCCATTGATATTCCAGGTGGCAATTTTGAGTGACATGGGCAGCCAGTCAGATTTGAAGCTAGATGGAGAACGAGGTTCCGCAGCCGCAGCCGGCAACCGCATTCGGATTATTGATCTGGAAGGATTGCCCGATCAGATCGTCAACAAAATCAAGTTCGGCCCCGTCCATGTACATCAACGAGACGGAATCAACGAGAACCTTGATACCGTCTTTCTCAGCAATATGGTCGTCCTGGTCCAGGTTTTTGACGAGGTCGTAATTATACTGAAACCCTGAACACCCGCCACCAGTCACGCTGATCCGCAGCATCGTACCCTGCGGCTCGTTTTTCAAAATGGTCGCAATCCGTTCTGCCGCGTTAGCGGTAACAACAATGCCGTTTTCGGTATTCATACCATGTATCTCCTAGCCCGGTCCGCAGGGACTGATACCCCGATTCCGGGAAGCTGTTCTTCCCCATTGCCTCAATACGTAATATGTCCTTCGACGAAGTCAAACAATGTTGCGGCAGCGTTCGGCTTGGTTGACCGGCGAAAGGCAGTGAAAACCGTGATCGGGCATCAATATTCAACCTACGCGTCGGACGCCACCATGTCACGGGGTAGGCTCTATGTAGAGGAGCCGAGCGAGACCCGCAGCGAATATCAGCGCGACCGCGACCGGATTGTACATTCGACCGCCTTTCGCCGCCTGAAACACAAAACCCAAGTTTTTGTCTATCACGAGGGGGATCACTACCGGACCCGCCTCACGCATACGCTGGAAGTGGCCCAGATCGCCCGTTCGATGTCGCGAAAGCTAGGGCTCAACGAGGATTTGGCTGAGGCCCTTGCGCTCGCACACGATCTCGGCCACCCGCCATTTGGCCATGCCGGCGAACGTGCACTGGCCCACGCGATGGCGGATTATGGCGGATTCGATCACAACGCCCAGACGGTGCGCATCATTACCAGTCTGGAGCGCCGATACGCTGAATTTGACGGCCTCAACCTGACCTGGGAAACCCTCGAGGGGATTGCCAAGCACAACGGCCCCTTGACGGGCCCGCATGCGGACAAGAGGGAAATTCCCGAAGGTATTTCGAACTATAGCAAGAAAAACGATCTTGAACTTGCGTCCTACGCCTCGCTCGAAGCGCAAATCGCATCCCTTGCTGACGATATAGCCTATGATAGCCACGACCTCGACGACGGCATCAGGGCCGGTCTGATAAATCTCAGGGACATGTCAGGCGTTCCGCTGGTATCGGATTGTCTCAGCATTGTAGACGGTTTGTGGCCAGAGCTCGCGGCCCCAAGGCGCTTGCACGAGACCCTCCGCCGGCTGACAAGCAAACTGGCCGACGACGTTATTACGAAAACGATCGAGAATATCGCCGCGTTCAATATCTCAAGTGTTGCCGACGTCCGTAGTGCTGATACGCCAATTGTGGCGTTTTCCGGAAATGTTGCCGCTGGCGAGCGCGAAATAAAGAAATTCCTGAAAGACAATCTCTATAACCACACAAAGGTCAGAACGGTGATGGAAGAGGCCGGTCACGTTGTGGCTGATTTGTTCGCCAAATATATGGACGATCCGGCCGCTTTACCCGATGAATGGACCCTGGAACTCGCCGCCGACGACAACTTGCCAAGGGTTATCTGCAACTTTGTGGCGGGGATGACCGACAGGTACGCGCTTCTGGAACATGCCCGGCTGTTTGACCATACGCCGGAGTTGCGGTAGGGCGAGCATGGCGCAAATATTGCCGCGTTTATCGAGCCATCAAAACAATCCAAAACCATGAACCCATATTCTGAATTTACCACCCGGGTCCGCCGGATCGTGATCGACCTCGGGCGCGAAGCTGTCTTGCCAACAGATTTGCCGGTCGAGCGTGTCGTCGTCGAACCGCCACGCCAAGCCGATCACGGCGATCTTGCAACAAACGCTGCGATGGTGTTGGCAGGCGCTGCAAAAATGAAACCCCGTGATCTCGCGGCGCGGGTCGTTGAGCGGCTTGAAAAAGATCCAGACATCGCAGAGGTGGAAATTGCCGGACCAGGATTTATCAATATCCGTCTGGCGAAAGCATGGTGGCCGGAAACACTAAAATCGATTTTGGAAGCTGGCGATAGAGTCGGCAGAAGCGAGCTTGGCGCCGGAATGCCGGTGAATGTCGAGTATGTTTCCGCCAATCCGACCGGCCCGCTGCATGTGGGCCATTGCCGTGGCGCCGTATTTGGCGATGCATTGGCAAACCTGTTGGAACATACCGGATACCGGGTGACCCGGGAATATTATATCAACGATGCCGGGGCGCAGATCGATACGCTCGCCAAATCCGCCTACCACAGATACCTGGAGGCGCGGGGGGAAGATATCGGCGACATCCCGGATGGTCTCTATCCGGGCGAGTACCTGATCCCGGTCGGCAAATCGCTCGACCAGGAATTCGGTGAATCACTTATAAAAATGGACGAAAAAGACCGGCTCGCGATCATCCGCGAAAAAGCGGTCGCGATGATGATGGCCATGATCCGGGACGATCTGGAAGCGCTCGACATCCGTCACGACGTGTTTTTCTCGGAAAAATCATTGGCGGACCCGGACAACGATCGGATCGCGACAGCGATCGAGGCTTTGAGAGAGCAGGGTGCGGTCTATACCGGGAAACTGCCACCGCCCAAGGGTCAATTGCCCGATGATTGGGAGGATCGCGAGCAGACCTTGTTTCGGTCCACCGATTTTGGCGACGACGTGGACCGCGCGCTTTTAAAGTCCGATGGTAGCTATACCTACTTTGCTTCTGATATTGCTTATCATTTGGACAAGTACCAGCGGGGGTTTGCCAACCAGGTGCTGGTCGTAGGTGCGGACCATGGCGGGTACGTGAAGCGCATGACGGCAGCGGTCAATGCGATCACTGGCGGGAAGGGCGCTCTGGATATCAAGCTTTGCCAGCTGGTCCGCCTGCTGCGCGATGGCCAGCCGGTCAAAATGTCTAAACGGGCCGGGGATTTCGTGTCCTTGCGTGACGTCGTCGAGGAAGTTGGCAAGGACCCGGTCCGCTTCATGATGTTGTACCGCAAGAACGAAGCGCCCTTGGATTTTGATTTTGCCAAAGTCAAAGAGCAGTCAAAGGACAATCCGGTATTCTATGTACAATACGCCCATGCGCGTGCCCATTCGGTATTGAGAAACGCCAAGCTGACAATTCCGGATCTGGATCCCAGCTCACTAGACTTATCTGAAACCGACTTTTCGTTTTTGAACGATGAAGGTGAAATCGAGTTGATAAAGCTAATGGCCCAATATGCCCGGACAGTCGAAGGCGCGGCTCTTGCGCACGAGCCGCACCGGCTTGCTTTTTACCTGTACGAACTCTCCAGCGCATTCCACTCTCATTGGAATAAAGGCAAAGAGTCACCACAATTACGATTTATTAACCCCGACAAACGAGCTTTGTCTAAAGCGCGACTGGGTTTGATACACGGTTTGATTCTTGTCCTGGCGAGTGGACTTGATATCTTGGGTGTAGACGCGGTCAGGGAAATGTAAGCTTGCATACCCTTTATCGAGAACCCAAGCTCGCAATTGTAGATGTAGCATAACCCGACCAAATCGGTTTACGATCATGAGCATGAGCGATAAAATAGACCATTCACCCAAGGGAATGGGGGAATCCGCCGATCCAGGCGGCAATGCAAAGCGCGTTGATCCCGTGGTTCTGCCTGCTGACGATCCGCTTGCGGATCTCATTAAGTTGATCCAGCAGGAAGACCCGTTCAAGGATGTAGAGAATACGCCCGGGCTGACAGAAGCTGGTTCAGAACCGGGAAGTATGGCTCCGGTCGAAGCAAAGTCTCCTCTTACCCTGGAAGAGATCGAAGCCGCGATCGCCTCTGCCACCGAGCCGGGCGATTCCGTGCCTGCGGAGGTGGACGGTCCGGAATCGCATGCCGCGCCGACCGCTCCGGCCACTGAAGCACCACCAGCGAATGTGCCATCAGCGAATGTCTCTTACGTGCCACCGGTATTGGAGGTGCCGCCGTCGCGCCCAAGCGCGAACGAAAACGCTGCCCCCGTCGTGCAGGTTGGTGAAGCCACCTACGATCCGGAATCAAATGATCAGGATACCCCTGGTGTCAATCCATTCGACCTGGATTCGGCGCTTCAGGAATTCCGAGACTCCGACAAAATTCATGAAAACGAATTTCGCAACGAACCAATTGTTTCCGATACCAGACCGTTCCCGCCACGAGATAATTTGCCGGAACCGTCGGAGTTTGACGCTCAAGCTGTTTCACTCGAAGCAGAACTTCAGGCAATCGCACAATCGGTCGAGCAACCTGCAGCCAGAATTGAGGAAGCGGCGACCTTTATAGAGCCATCGGAACTTTATGATGATGTTTCGAGAAACGAGCCAGTGCCAGGTAGCGTGGATGATCCTCCGGTTGAGAGCGAATTTGTTGCTGTGCCGGATGGGGCGAATTACGGCTCGCCTTACGACGATCCGGCTTTCGAAGAATACGATCAATCCGAATTCCAGACCGATAGCGACTTCGATGCTGTGCCATCGACCGATTCGTTAATCGAGCCCCGGCCCAGGAAACGTGGCGGTATTTTCGCCGTTGGCCTGCTGTTAGGCCTGATCCTGATTGCCGGTGTCATGTATTTCACCTTCCAGTCGCCGTCGGGACCAACGTCTGATGGCGAAGTGCCGTTCTTGCAGGCGAACGGGACGCCCATCAAAGAAACGCCCGAGAACCCTGGCGGCCAGGAAATCGCAAATCAGAACCGTCTGGTTTACAATGGCGAGGAAAACTCAAGTTCCGGTAGCGAGGAACGTTTGGTATCGAGGGAAGAGCCGATCGAGCAAATTCCCAAAACTGAACCGAAAGATGATTCTCGCCCCAGCGCCATAACATCCGTACTGCCGCCAGCAACCACGGTCCCTAATCCGCAGGCGAGGGAGACCGTACCGCCCCCATCGGCAACGGCTGCGCCAACACCGCGTCGCGTACGTACTGTTGTTGTGCGGCCTGACGGTACGGTCGTAAGCAATCCCACACCAACGCAAACAGCAACACCGGCACCGACGGCAACACCTGCGCCGGCGCCAATCTCGATAAACCCTGTATCGCCACCGGCAGCCACGGCCAATAACGGCGTGCCGCTGCCTTCATCGCGCCCTGTCCAGGCCGCAAATTCTAATTCTGGAAACGTGCAAGCGGTTGTGCCTGTTCAGCCGGCCGCGCCTAATGTCCCGGCGGCCCCGACCCAGCAGGCAAACGCACCGGTTCGGATTACGCCACCATCGAGCCCGGTTGTGAATTCGGGCCCGACGCAGCAGGTTGCGGCCGTTGGCCCGACCCCGGCACCGACACCAACGCCGGCGGCTGTTCAGGCGCCCGCACCCGCACCCGCAATCGTATCGTCGAGCGGCCAATACGTAGTCCAAGTCGCTGCTCGGCGAAGCGAAGAGCAGGCGTTGGGCGCGTTCGAACAAATGAAGTCACAGTTTAGCGGTGCGATTGGAAATTATGGGCCTTTGATCCAGCGGGCGGATCTGGGTGACAGGGGGGTTTACTACCGGCTTCGTCTGGGTCCCATGCGCAGCCAGTCGGAAGCCACGGAAGTTTGTTCAAACCTCAAGGCCGCCGGGTTGGGCGACTGTCTCGTGCGACCGCTCTAAGTCCGTTGGGCCCCAGAACAGCTACCCGACCATCCGGATGACCATCCACGCCATGATTTGCGGGGTGTCCGGCCTGACCCTCACCGATCGGGAAATCGGTTTTTTCAAAGACTGCCGCCCGGCAGGGTTTATCCTGTTTGCCCGAAATTGCGCGAACGCGAACCAGATCAAAATTCTGGTTAGCTCGTTCCTTGAAACTGTAGGACATGACGCCCTGATCCTGATCGACCAGGAGGGCGGGCGGGTGCAACGTCTGGTGCCGCCTGAGTGGCCGCAATATCCGCCGGGCCAGGTTTTTGGCGCGCTCTATGACCGCGATCGCGAAGCAGGTTTGGAAGCCGTGTGGCTGGCGGCAAACCTGATCGGGCGCGACCTGGCTGAACTTGGCATAAACATGGATTGTTTGCCGGTGCTTGATTTAATGTCTGCCGAAGGCCACGCCGTGATCGGCGATCGGGCTTTTCACGAGGACCCTAAAATCGTGTCCGAATTGGCTCTTCGGGCCTGCGACGGGTTGCTTGTTGCCGGTGTCCTGCCCGTAATAAAGCATATCCCGGGGCACGGCCGAGCCAGCGCAGACAGCCACAAGGAGTTGCCGGTTGTCGACGCGCTCCGGCCCGAGTTGGAAATGTCGGATTTCATCCCGTTTCAAAAACTGGCCCATATGCCGGCTGCCATGACCGCCCATGTCGTCTATTCAAAACTCGATGAAACGAGACCGGCAACTGTTTCTCCGGCTATAATTCGTGAAGTGATTCGGGGACACATCGGTTTCAACGGACTGTTGATGAGCGATGATGTCTCCATGAATGCGCTCGAGGGGACTATAGCAGAGAGAACAGCCGCCCTGATCGAAGCAGGATGCGATGTGGCGCTGCATTGCAATGGCATAATGGACGAGATGATACAGGTTGCAGGCAATGTTCCGGTATTGGCGGATCAGGCGCTTGCGAGATTTGAAAAGGCACTGGCCATGCGGCGCAAGCCAGTGCCAGGCCGGCAGAGCGATACAATGGACAGACTTCTGGCCTTGATTGCCTGAAGCAATGGTACGAAATCGGTTTCTATAAATGACGGATCAAACAGACATCGAGGAACCGGCCCGCGCGGTAGAGACCGGGAGCGGCTTATCATCGTCGCAGACTGCAGAGGATCCGTTCACTGCGGGGGCCGCATTCAACGAAATTTCTCAGGACGACGCCCTCATTATCGATGTGAAGGGGTACGAAGGGCCTCTTGATCTGCTTTTGGTGATGGCCCGCACCCAGAAGGTCGATATCACTCAGATCTCGATCCTGGCGCTGGTCGAACAATATCTGGATTTTATCGCCGAATTGCGCCGCTTGAGGTTGGAGCTTGCCGCCGATTATCTGGTAATGGCGGCGTGGCTTGCCTATCTGAAATCAAGATTGTTGTTACCCGACACCGATAACGAAGACGAGCCAACGGGCGAAGAACTGGCCGCTGCCCTGGCGTTCCGGTTGCGCCGCCTCGAAGCGATGCGGGAATCAGCGGTAAAATTGATGACCCGGAACAGGTTGGGCCGGGACGTTTTTGCGCGCGGTGCTCCTGAAGGCGTCAAGATCGAGCGGACGAGCGAATTTGCTGGCGAATTATACGATCTTCTCAAGGCCTATTCCTTCCAGCGTGAGGCCCAAATCCATGTAAATTACAAGATTGTCCGGCCTCCCGTCCTCACCTTGAGTGATGCACGGGAAATCCTGAACAGACTGGTAGGGGACATCGCCGAATGGACGCCCATGGATGTTTTGCTGGCACAGATGCCGCTCAGCGATATTGCGCGCGGGAGCACGATCGCCAGCACATTCGGGGCCAGCCTGGAACTCGCCCGCGAGGGCGCGATTGAGCTGAAACAGGCGGGGGCTTTTTCCCCGCTTTATATGAGGATTGGCGGTGCTTCAAAGACACCGGGACAGTAGAATCACAATATCCACGAGACGTGTAGCAGGAAATTTTATATGACGGACCCGAATACTACATTTTCCTCAGACCAGCAGCTCGACCATGTGCGCATGCTGGAAGCGCTTCTGTTTGCGGCCGAGGAACCTCTGGATGATGCCACCCTTGCTAAAAGGCTGCCGGATGGCGTGGATATTCGGACATTGCTCGAAGCAGTCCAGAAAGCCTACGAATTGCGTGGCGTCAATCTTGTGCAGGTGGGTGGAAAATGGATGTTCCGTACCGCCGGGGACCTGTCATTTCTGATGCAAGAGGAGAGGGTTGAGGAAAAACGCCTTTCGCGTGCAGCTCTGGAGACCCTTGCAATTATTGCCTACCACCAGCCGGCCACCCGGGCCGAAATCGAAGAAATTCGCGGCGTCAGTATTTCAAAGGGGACACTCGATATTCTCCTTGAAGCGGAATGGGTTCGCATGCGAGGGCGCAGAAAATCACCAGGCCGCCCGGTGACATACGGTACAAGCGACGAATTCATGCGTCATTTCGGTTTGGAATCCCTGTCTGATTTGCCAGGGGTCGACGAACTGAAGGCAGCTGGACTGCTTTCAAGTCGGGTGCCGGCAAGTTTTTCTGTACCAATCCCTGGCGACCAGGTGCAACTCGAAGACGATGAGGACCCGTTGGATGACGGCGACCTGGCACCCGAGGAGCCATTGAATGATGGTGATGAACAGGTGCTGGAAGCTTAACGTAATCGCGCGAACTTGTTGCAAGTGATTCCGAAAAACTTGTATACGGCGATGCAATATGGTGTTTAGGAACGCCAACAGGGTAGAGCTAACTGCACCGTAATTTCATCATCGAGTGTCTGTGATCGCGTGACAGATCAATCAACAAAACCTGATTTAAATTCTCTGGTACCGGACTGGGGCGAACGCGGTACCGCCGGCACCAGCATTTCCGCGCCGTTGATCTTTGACGATATCTGCCACGACTATGATACCGGCCGGGCAGTCGACCATTTTAGTCTTGAGATTGCGTCGGGTGAGATCATCTGTCTGCTCGGACAGTCCGGTTGTGGCAAAACTACCTTGCTGCGGATTGCCGCCGGGATCGAACGGCAAACGTCAGGAAAAATCATTTTGGATGGGCGCGAGATTGCGGGGCCGGGCGTATTCCTGCCGCCCGAAAAACGCCATATCGGGCTGATGTTTCAGGATTACGCATTATTCCCTCACATGAACATTCTTCAAAACGTTTGTTTTGGCCTGCGCGATCTGAGTAAGCGAGACGCTGAGCGCGTGGCGCTTAGCGTTTTACGCCGGGTGGGTATGGAGAAATATGCGGAACAATATCCCCACGCCTTGTCCGGCGGCGAACAACAACGCGTCGCGCTTGCCCGCGCCATTGTGCCGCGACCGGGCGTGCTGCTGATGGACGAACCGTTTTCCGGCCTGGACCAGCGCCTGCGGGCCAGTGTCCGAGACGAGACGATCGCGCTGCTGACGGAGACCCGGGCCACCTGTTTGATTGTGACCCACGATCCCGAAGAGGCGATGCAGATCGCAGACCGTATCGCACTGATGAAATCCGGGCGGCTGGTACAGGCTGGCACTCCGAGAGAATTGTACAAGACGCCCGTCAACCTTTTTGCGGCCCGATTTTTTTCTCCGTTCATCGAAATCCGCACGACCGTTCGCTCAAAATCTGTCGAAACGCCGCTCGGCACGTTCGCGGTAAACGGGATTGCAGATGGCCACAAAGCGGTCGTTGGTATCCGGCCCCGGGCTGTCAAATTGACCAAATCCAAAAGCGACATTCATGGCCGCATCGTCCAAATAAATTTTCTTGGCGAAGTGGACCAAATCTCAATTATGGTTGATGGAATGGAATCTCCCCTGACTGCCCGTGTTGAAGGCGGATTTGCCGGCGAAACCGGGGACGAAGTATATTTCAAAATCGACAATCGGGATCTTCTGATATTTCCGGATGAGGCTTAACAAATGAAGGTTTTTCACCAAAAACATTGAATTTGTCCGCACGATGGCCCATTTACCATTTTAACGACAGTTTGTTGTCGTACCCCTTTCACTTGGCCGGCCTTGTTGCGGCCCTGTTGGCTTTCTGCGATAGTGCCGCACAATTGTTGGCGTAAACTGGAGAACAGGAATATGGGCGGAGTTGGAATCTGGCAGATTGTCATCGTTGCGGTTGTGATCGTTCTGCTGTTTGGCCGCGGCAAAATTTCTGATCTCATGGGCGATGTTGCCAAGGGCATCAAAAGCTTCAAAAGCGGCATGGCGGAAGATGATTCTGCCTCAACGGGAACCTCAAGCGACGCACAGGTCATTGACCACGAGCCGGGCGAGGCGGTTGTTTCCGAAAGCGCCAAGTCGGACAATAAAGCCAACGCTAGCTAATTTTTGGATGTCTCGGGCAGGTAACGTTTCCCGTAAAGGGCGCTTGTCGCATGTTTGATATCGGATGGAGTGAGCTTCTCATAATTGCTGTGGTCGCAATCATTGTGGTTGGGCCGCGCGATTTACCACGCATGTTGCGCACGGTCGGCCAGAGCGTGGGCAAAGTCCGCCGCATGGCCGGTGATTTCCGCGCCCAGTTTGACGATGCGCTGAAGGAAGCCGACTTGGGCGATCTGAAAAAGGACGTAGATTCTCTACGGTCCCTGAATCCCGCCAAAGCCTTGAAAAAGGAAATGGGGTCGATCAACGAGATCGGCAAGGACATCAAGAAGTCGGTTGAAGCGCCGGTTGATTTAGGCGGTCAAGCGACCGCGATGGATTCTCCGGTGGTAAACGGGGCGGAGCCCACATCGGACAAAGGTAACGCCGAAACGGCTCCCCCGACGCCCGCCAGATCACGCCCGGCACGACCAAGTCAGAGCAAAGCAAAGGGCGCTGGTGGCCAGGAAAATACCAAGAGCGCCCGCGGTCAGAAAAAAGCAAAGCCGAAGGGCGGCAAAAGTGAAGTGGTTTCATCGTCATGAGTGCTGACGAAATCGAAGCTTCAAAAGCGCCCCTCATTTCCCATTTGATCGAGTTACGGTCGCGGTTGATGAAAACGTTGATCGCGATGTCGATCGCCTTCGTCATCTGTTTCTTTTTCGCAACAGAGATTTTCAACATCCTGCTCTGGCCGCTGGAACGCGCCGTTGGCAGTGCCGCTGAAGTGGAACTGATCTATACCGCGCCCCAGGAATACTTCTTCACTCAGCTCAAAATTTCGTTGTTCGGCTCAATATTCATCGCGTTCCCTGTCATCTCCTCGCAGATCTACATGTTCGTGGCGCCTGGCCTCTATTCGAACGAGAAACAAGCGTTTTTACCCTACCTGATCGCGACGCCGATCCTGTTCCTGATGGGGGCAGCGCTTGTCTATTTTATCGTGATGCCGTTCGCGATGATCTTTTTCCTGGGGATGGAGCAGTCCGGCGAAGGGGTCGCGCAGATCAGCCTGATGCCGAGGGTTAGCGAATATCTCGGGTTGATCATGACGCTCATCCTGGCATTTGGAGCATGTTTCCAGTTGCCGGTATTGCTGACCCTTTTGGCGCGCGCCGGGATGATCACCTCGGACGGTCTGAAATCTAAGCGCAAATATGCGGTCGTCATTGTGTTTGCGGTGGCCGCTTTCATGACCCCGCCGGATCCAATCAGCCAGATCGGTCTCGCGGTCCCGACCATGTTGCTCTACGAATTGTCCATTCTCTCGGTGCGCTCTGTTGAACGGAAACGTAGAGAAGCGCGGGAAAAAGAAGACGCGAATTCGTCTGATGCACCGACTGATGATAAGGACGACGCGGAGAATTCATCTTCCTAGCCTGTACAATTGTCTCAACGGCCTTTTTTGGCATATTTCCAACAGGAATTCTGGACGCAGCCGAGGCGTACAAGTAGGGTTCGGTCAGGCGGTTCCGCGAGTCGGGACTGGATTTCCAGAATAAACGGATCAGGATCAGATGTTCGATATACGATGGATTCGTGACAATCCGGACCTGTTTGACGACGGCCTCAAACGACGCAATCTGGAACCAAAAGCAGCTGAAATTATCAAGCTCGACGAAACCCGCCGGAGCCATGTTAAAAATCTGCAGGATATGCAGAACCGACGCAATGCGGCATCAAAAGAAATCGGCAACGCCAAAGCCTCCGGAAATGAGGAACAGGCCACTGCGTTGATTGCCGAAGTGGCCGAGATAAAATCCACCCTCCAGAAAAGCGAAGAAGAAGAACGCGCATTGACTGAAGGCCTGGAGACGGCGCTCTCGGAAATCCCCAACTTGCCACTCGACGATGTCCCTGTTGGTGCCGACGAGAATGCCAATATTGTCCACAACACAGAAGGCGATCGGCCGCAATTCTCGTTTAAACCGAAGGAACATTTCGAGCTTGGAGAGGCCCTCGGACTTATGGATTTTGAAACCGCCGCCCGCTTGTCAGGTGCCCGCTTCGTTATCCTCAAGGGTGCCCTGGCGCGCCTCGAACGGGCGCTCGCATCTTTCATGCTTGATGTGCACACAACCGAATTTGGTTATACCGAAATCCAACCCCCTGCA
Organism: Hyphomicrobiales bacterium; assembly: GCA_021775855.1. Lineage (GTDB taxonomy): Bacteria > Pseudomonadota > Alphaproteobacteria > Rhizobiales > NORP267 > NORP267. Next base: position 15,890 of record JAJFGZ010000034.1, on the reverse strand, counting down.
ATGGTGCGCGATCACGCTCTATACGGCACAGGACAGTTGCCGAAATTTGCCGACGATTTGTTCCGGACCAACAACGATTTGTGGCTGATTCCGACCGCCGAAGTGCCGTTGACGAATTTGGTGAGAGAGACGGTGACGGAAGAAGCCGGGTTGCCCAAACGGGTTACAGCTTGGACCCAGTGTTTTCGCGCCGAAGCAGGGTCAGCCGGCCGCGATACACGCGGCATGATCCGACAGCACCAGTTCAGCAAGGTCGAGTTGGTGAGTCTGACGACGGAAGAGCAATCACTCGACGAGTTGGAGCGGATGCGCAACTGCGCCGAAGAAATTCTGAAACGGCTCAGGCTGCACTATCAGGTGCTGGTCCTGTGCACCGGCGATATGGGGTTCAGCGCCCGCAAGACATACGACCTGGAAGTCTGGTTGCCGGGCCAGAATAAGTTTCGAGAAATCTCAAGCTGCTCCGTGTGTGGAGATTTTCAGGCGCGGCGTATGAATGCGCGCTACAAACCAGCGGATGGCGGGTCACCGCGTTTTATCCATACCTTGAACGGCTCCGGGCTTGCTATAGGGCGGACGCTTGTCGCAATTCTTGAAAATTACCAACAGGAAGACGGTTCGATCCTCGTCCCCGATATCCTGCAACCCTATATGGGTGGCCTGTCGGTTGTGATTGGGGGAGAATAAGACCGTGCGGATTCTGCTTACAAACGATGACGGTATCCACGCGCCCGGATTGAAGTCGCTTGAAAAAATCGCGCGGGAACTCTCTGACGACATCTGGATTGTCGCACCGGAAACGGATCAGAGTGGTGCATCCCATTCCCTGACTCTGAATGACCCGATGCGGGTGCGGGAAATTTCCGACCGGCATTTCGCCGTCAAAGGAACACCGACCGACTGCGTAATCATGGGTGTGCGCCACATAATCGACGGGGCGCAACCGGATATCGTCCTCTCCGGCGTCAATCGTGGACAAAATATTGCCGACGACGTCACCTATTCCGGGACAATCGCCGGGGCGTTTGAAGGGTCACTTCTTGGCATCCCTTCCATGGCCCTCAGCCAGGCCTGGGGGTTTTCAAAAGACACCAAGACGCCATGGCATATCGCCGAGGAATTTGGTTCCGGCATTGTTCGCAAACTCCTGGAGAAGGATTTTTTAACCAACACCGTCCTCAACATTAACTTTCCGGATTGTCCGCGCGAGGACGTGCGCGGGGTTCAATTGACGCGTCAGGGAAAACGTGACCAGAACCTCCTGGAAGTGGACGAACGGATCGACGCACGCGGCAAATCATATTTCTGGTTCGGGTTTAACCGCAGCCGGTCCAACCCAAAGGAGGGGACCGACCTTTGGGCGGTTTATAACGGATATATCTCGGTCACACCGTTATCGTTAGACCTGACCGATTTCAGCACCCTGGAGAAAAATGGCGAGGGTTGGACGCTGTCGTGAACACCAAAGATCCCGACAATGATCACGAAGATGGCCCTATACCGGAAATATCGCGCGTAAAAATTATCGAACTGATCATGTTGCTGCGCTCCAACGGGATCCGGGATACCCGCGTGCTGGCAGCGATCGAGCGTGTTCCGCGTCAGCTCTTCATCAACCCGGCTTTTGCGCACCAGGCATATGCCGATCACGCGCTGCCGATCGAGTGCGGCCAAACCATCAGCCAGCCTTACGTCGTCGCTTATATGAGCGAATTGTTGAACGTCAACGATCGACACAAGGTTTTGGAAATCGGTACCGGGTCGGGTTATCAAACCGCCGTGCTGAGCCATCTCGCGCGTCGGGTATATTCGATCGAGCGGTATCGGACATTGTCGAAGGACGCAGAGACGCGGTTGCAAAGCCTGCGGCTCAGCAATATTACGACCATGACTGGTGACGGGATCGAGGGCTGGCCCGCTCAAGCCCCGTTCGACCGGATTATTGTCACTGCCGCAGCCGAACATATTCCCGATACCTTGATGGACCAGTTGAAGCTCGAGGGCATCATGGTGATTCCGGTTGGCAAAAGTGGCGGAACCCAGCACATCATCCGGGTTACCAGAGGTAAGGAAGATTTCAAGTTCGAGAAACTGCACGAAGTGCGTTTCGTGCCACTGGTGCCGGGAAAAGCGCAACAGCTTTAGCCCCAATGGGGCATCTTAAATCATTGTTTACCCCCATCAGACAATACTCATGAATGCGTTTTGCAATGTGAGTTAAGTTTATGTGCGTATCTTCAAAATCACGTGTTGCAGTCGGCATGCGTGCCGTCACAGCAATATCCCTGCTTCTTCTGACAACTGCCTGCAGTTCCAGCCTTACCCGGTTCGATTTACCTTTGTTTGGTGAGGAACCGACGGGTTCGTTGGCACCGCCTGCTGCCGTCGGATATGGGAATAGTGCACCTCAAGTGAATATCCCACAATTGCCTACCGGCAGTGTTGCATCAGGCAATTCTCAAGGCGCACCTGCCGCCAACAACCTCACAGGTGGATTTTCGGAGGTCTCGATCCGGCCTGGTGACACGCTCTACAGTCTGTCCCGCCGCTACGGGGTATCTGAACGGAATATTCTCGCTGCCAACAATCTAGACAGCGCCGCCGACATCCAGGCCGGGCGCACCATGGTGATCCCACCCGCTTCATATCGCCCCGGGCAGGACACCCCGCAATCAGGTTCATCGCGTTCCCTGTCCCGGTCGCAGTTGGTTGCTGCCACAGGCACGAACGCAAATAGTGGTTCGACTACGACTCACGTGGTCCAAAACGGCGATACCGCTTACAACATCGCGCGCCGCTACAATATGACGCCGGCCGAGTTGGCAGAACGCAATAGTCTCGAGTCTCCGGATAAAATTCGTTTGGGCCAACGGTTAAATGTGGGTGCCCAGGTCGCGGCAGCCCAACCCGTTAGCCAGGCGACGATCAGCCAGAGCGGGCCTGCCACAGCTACAAATGCGCCCGTACCGTCTGTGCGCCCAACTCAGGTAGCCAGCGCCAGCAATACATCGATCCAGACTGTCAGCGTGAATACCAATGCCCAGTCAGGGGCTGCTTTGCCGGAGCCTGAAGCAATGAGCTCCTCGCAGTTCCGCTGGCCGGTACGTGGCAGAATCATTTCGCCCTTCGGCCCCAAGAGTAACGGAGCCAATAACGATGGCATCAATATATCGGTGCCCGAGGGGACTTCGATAAAAGCTGCCGAGAATGGCGTGGTCGCCTATGCCGGCAATGAACTGGAAGGGTTCGGCAACTTGATCCTGATCCGCCATCAGAATGGTTTTGTGACCGCTTACGCCCATAGCAGCTCAATTCTGGTGCAGCGCGGAGATCAGATCCGTCGCGGCCAGGTAATTGCACGGGCCGGACAGACAGGTTCGGTGGATACGCCCCAACTGCATTTTGAACTGCGCCAGGCGTCGCGGCCGATCGATCCAATTCCGCATATGGCGGGTTCGTGATTTGTTGGTTTGGTTAGGTATCAATTCTCAAGGTTGACGCCAAGCCGGCCTGCTAAATCCTGAATAAATTGCCAGGCTACCCGGCCCGAACGGGCGCCGCGCGTTGTAGACCATTCAAGCGCATCGCGGCGTAATTCGTCGTCGGACATAGTCAGGTCAAAATACCCGGCATACGCCCTGACCATCTCAAGATACTCTTCCTGACTGCAATTGTGGAAGCCGATCCACAGGCCAAACCGGTCGGATAGGGACACCTTTTCCTCAACTGCTTCAGATGGATTGATCGCGGTCGAGCGTTCATTTTCCATCATGTCCCGGGGCATGAGGTGGCGCCTGTTCGACGTCGCGTAGAACAAGACGTTTCCGGGACGACCTTCGATGCCGCCTTCCAGCACGGCTTTCAGTGACTTGTAGGAAGTATCATCGTTGTCAAAAGACAGGTCGTCGCAAAATACAATGAAACGAAACGGGCTATCCCGTAATGAGCCGAGCAGAGCCGGCAGCGCTTCGATATCTTCGCGATGGATTTCAATAAGTTTCAACGCGCTATTTTCCGCGTCGCTACTGATTTCTTCGTTGATCAGATGATGGGCAGCTTTTACGAGTGAACTTTTGCCCATCCCTCTGGCGCCCCATAGCAGGGTATTGTTTGCAGGCAGCCCGGCGGCAAACCGGCGGGTATTGTCGACAAGAATATCGCGGAGCCTGTCGATGCCTTTCAGCAGCGATATATCCACCCGATTGACCTTGGCGACAGGCGAGAGACAACTGGTCTGGGCTTGCCATACGAAGGCGTCTGCACCAGATAAATCATTCTCTGCGGGGGATTCAGGCACGAGACGCTCAAGCAGGGTAACAACCCTGGCCAACAGCGCGTTGACTTCCATTGAAGGGGTCTTTAACACGTTTCCATAGTCCACTGTATTCCAATGAATTCTGCCCACAGGCAAACGTCTTAGCATCGATTTACGGGATACCAAAGCGGCCAGGATGTCCTTTGCAAAAAATGGTTCGATCGCTATAGTCGCGGCGCCGACATGCATTATATAGGTCCTAGTCGACCGCAACATATTGGTCCTAGTCGACCGCGAGATAAAATCACACAATTCCAACGGGGAATGGAGAATATCGATGTTCATAACTCAAGCCTTCGCGCAGGGCGCAGGTTCAACTGACGGCGGGGGTCTCCTGTTCCAGATAATTCCATTCGTCCTGATATTCGTTGTTATATATTTTTTGATTTTGCGGCCCCAGCAGAAGCGCGCCCGCGAGCATCGTGAAATGGTTGCGTCCGTTCGCCGCGGAGATCAGATCGTCACCAACGGTGGCCTGATGGGAAAAATTTCCAAGGTTACCGATGACGCCGACGACGTCGAAGTTGAAATTTCCAAAGGCGTAAAAGTGCGTGTCATGCGCAGCATGATTTCCGACGTCCGTGGTCGCACCGAGCCGGTCAAAAGCAGCAAGTAACTGGTTATCCGTGCCTGGTACGGTAACGATCATTAAGCAGGTCAGATTTTTCGCCCATGCTACATTTTTCCACATGGAAAACAGTGCTGGTGAGCCTTATAAGCCTTGTCGGCATATTATTGGCTCTCCCCAACTTTTTTGATGCTGAGGACCTGAATAGTCTCCCAAGCTGGTTACCCAGACAACAGATTGTCCTGGGTCTCGATCTCCAGGGCGGGTCCCACATGCTGCTCGAAGTTGATCGCGATTCTGTCATCGAAGAGCGTCTTGAGACTTTGCGCGATGATATCAGGAGCAACCTCCGAGAGGCCCGGATCGGATATACCGGTCTTCGTGTCGGGGACAGGCAGGTCCAGGTCCGCATTCGCAACGAAGAACAACGCGCCGAAGCCACAGACAGTTTGAGCAGTCTCGAAACCCCAATTGGCGGCTCGCTGTTGACGGGTGGGGGCGTTAACGAAGTGGTGATTGAAGACGCAGACGACGGCGCATTGATTCTGCGGCTCACTGAAGACGGCATGTCCGAACGGGTCCGCTCCGCCGTCATCCAGTCTGTTGAAATCGTCCGACGCAGGATCGACGAATTGGGGACGACGGAACCCACGATCCAGCGCCAGGGTGAAGATCGTATTCTGGTGCAGGTTCCAGGTCTGAAAGACCCGGAGCGGTTGAAAGCACTACTCGGGCAGACTGCCAAACTATTCTTCCGCATGGTGGATCAGTCGATAACAGCGCAGCAGGCATTGGCAACCCGGGTTCCACCCGGATCTGAGGTTCTTTATACGATTGATGAACCCGCGATTCCCTATCTGGTGGAAAAACGTGTTCTTGTCAGCGGTGAAAATCTTGTCGACGCCCAGCCGGGGTTTGATTCCCGCAACAATGAGCCCATCGTCTTGTTCCGGTTTGATACCCAGGGCGGCCAGCGGTTTGCGGCAGCGACCCAGGCCAATGTCGGCCGGCCGTTCGCCATTGTGCTCGATGATCAGGTTGTTAGCGCTCCCGTCATTCAACAGGCTATCCTGGGTGGTTCGGGCCAAATCAGTGGCAATTTTTCGGTCGAATCTGCAACCGATCTTGCGATTCTGTTGAGGGCAGGCGCATTGCCCGCAAAACTCACCATTGTGGAGGAACGCACAGTTGGCCCCGGCCTGGGTGCCGATTCCGTTGCTGCGGGGCGTATTGCTTCCATCATCGGTCTGCTTGCCGTGCTGGTATTCATGGTGCTGTCCTACAGCCTGTTCGGACTGGTGGCGAACATCGCACTAGCGGTCAATATCGCCCTGATTATCGGGCTGTTGTCACTCCTCCAAGCAACCCTGACCTTGCCCGGCATTGCTGGTATTGTATTGACCATCGGTATGGCGGTGGACGCCAATGTATTGATATTCGAGCGTATTCGAGAAGAAATTTATGCCGGACGATCTGCCATCGCGTCGATTGAAACCGGTTATAAACGCGCGCTCTCGACGATCCTGGATGCCAATATCACGACCTTCATTGCGGCAATCATCCTGTTCCAACTCGGGTCGGGTCCGATACGTGGTTTTGCCGTAACCCTCGCAATCGGCATCGTTACATCGGTATTTACGGCATTCACATTATCCCGGCTGATAATTTCGTTCTGGATTCGCCGCCGCCGTCCTTCATCTTTGCCCATTTAGGCTCGCCCCATGTTCCCGATCCATCTCGTCCCACACGAAACAAAAGTCCCGTTTATGGGGTTTCATCGAATTGCCTTCATCTTTTCAGGGGTTCTTGCAGTAATCTCGATTGTCACCTTTCTGACTTTCGGGTTGAACTATGGAATTGATTTCAAGGGCGGTACCTTGATCGAAATTCAAACGACCGATGGTCCCGCCGATATCGGCGCCCTGCGGTCCGTGATTTCGACAGCAAATGTCGGGGACACTGAAATTCAGGAATTTGGTGCCCCCAATGAAGTCTTGATCCGCGTAGAGCAGCAGCCTGGCGGGGAGCAGGCACAACAAGCCGTTATTTCGCGGCTGAAAGAGGTTCTTGGTGACTCGGTAGAATACCGCCGCGTGGAGGTCGTTGGCCCCAAGGTCAGCAGTGAATTGGCGCAGACCGGAGCGATCGCTGTATTCGCGGCGATTTTTGCGGTGCTGGTCTATATCTGGTTCCGGTTCGAATGGCAGTTCGCGATCGGCGCGATTGCGGCCCTGGTCCATGACGTCTTACTGACAATCGGTTTATTTTCGATTCTCCAACTCGAATTCGGGCTCTCGATTATTGCCGCGATTTTGACTATTGTCGGCTATTCGTTGAACGATACGGTCGTTGTATATGACCGGGTCCGTGAAAATTTGCGCCGGTATAAAAAACTAGCGCTACCCCAATTGTTGGACAATTCGATCAATCAGACCCTGTCGCGCACGGTACTGACCTCTTTGACCACACTGATCGCGTTATTTTCACTCTACATCCTCGGTGGTGAAGTCATCCGGGGATTCACGTTTGCGATGATCTGGGGTGTATTCGTTGGCACCTACTCGTCGATCTTTGTTGCGGCACCCATGTTGACAGTTTTGGGAACCAAACGTGATTGGTCCAAAAGTTCCGATTCAGGACCTCAAACCCGCACCTCCTGAGGCATCCCATCATCATGCCGAACCCCCATTATCCCGGCAATCCATTGATCGACGCATACGGGAATGGTGGATTTCGTTTTGCCGATATGTCCCATCAGGGATCGATTCTGATCCTGCCCAGCGGGGTCCACGGCTGGCGACCGGAAACTTTCGCTGATCTGGTTCAGGATGATTTTGATCCGCTTTTCGAAGAATCCGCCATGGTTGATTTTCTTCTCCTCGGCACCGGGGACGAGCATCAAATTGTCCCTGCGGCGCTCCACACGAAGTTGCGGTCTCATGGCATAAACCTCGATATCATGTCGACAGGTGCGGCAGCCCGAACGTGGAACGTGGTGCTGCCGGAAAAGCGCCGGTTCGCAGCAGCTCTCATTGCTGTAAAGTAGGGCATGGCATCGGGCAATTTCGGCAGTGAACAGTCGCGCTACATTGCAAACCTGGTACGGCAGGCAGATAGAGAGCGTTATCTCGCGGCTATCCTGACCCCGCGCGCGATCCGCGTCCATCTGCTAGCCCTCTATGCCTTTGATCTGGAAATCCAGGCAATCGCGGACCGCGTAACCGAACCCCTGGCCGGAGAGATACGCATCCAATGGTGGCGCGATTGGCTTAAAGTTCATCACGAGAAGGGACGGAGTGGAAATCCGGTTGCAGATGCGCTCTGCACAACGATTGATGCCAACGATCTGACGGTTGGGCTGCTACACGACTATCTCGACACATGGAGTGAAATATTTCAGGAAGACGCAAAAAACCGATTGGCAATGGAAGAACGCACGGTCGGTGTGCAACTGCCAATTCTGACCCTCGCCGTCGAGATATTAGCGGGCCAACCTGGACGGATTGCTGGCGAAGTGGCCGACCTCACCAACTATGCGGGCTATATTCTCCTGCTGAAATGTATCGGCGACGGTCGTGGTTTTGCACGCTATCTGGTATCGCGGGATTTAATCGAACAGACACCCAGCTCCGCGAGCAAAACCGGGGAAGGTGAAAAAACATATGCTTTGTTGGGCGGGTTAGCGCTTGAGCGGCAATCACGCGCCTCTACCGCATTCAACCGGTTGCCCAGGGAGCTGCGTCCGGCATTTGCCTATCTGGCGGCATATTCTGGACTAGGTGCTTCGGGCAATTGGCGCCCACCCAACCCGTTTCTGGCGCAGTGGAGGATTTGGCAGGCGATCCGCTCCGGCCGTCTTTAGCTCGCTGCCAGCCATTGGTCTATATCGTCAAGCGCGCGGTGACAGATGGCGGTGCGTTTCAGGCGGCGTTTCTCGCGCCCGCGCGCCCGCCGCCCGTCAATCTGGTTGCTGAACTCGATTTCTGGAAACAGGCCAAAATTAATGTTCATCGGTTGAAAACTCCGCGTTTTTGAACCGGTGTTGTCATCACCGATATGTCCGCCAGTGATATGCGCCAAAAGCGCACCCATCGCGGTTGTCGGCGGGAGAGGGGGCCGCTCGAGTGCCAAACGCTCTGCTGCGGCCAGGCGGCCGGTATATAGTCCGATCGCAGCGCTTTCAATATAGCCCTCGCAGCCCGTAATCTGTCCAGCGAACCGGATGCGTGTATCAGCACGAAGTCGCAATTCGGGATCCAGAAGTTGGGGGCTATTCAAAAAAGTATTGCGGTGTAATCCGCCAAGACGGGCGAATTCAGCTTCTTCCAGCCCGGGAATGGTACGAAAAATCCGGACCTGTTCCCCGTGTTTCAGTTTGGTTTGAAAACCAACCATATTATACAGCGTCGCCAACGCGTTGTCTTGGCGGAGCTGGATGACGGCATAGGATTTAACGTCGGGTGCGTGTGGATTGGTCAGGCCTACCGGTTTCAGCGGACCGAACCGCAGGGTTTCCACGCCGCGCGCCGCCATGACTTCGATTGGCAGGCAACCGTCAAAATAGGGGGTGTTCTGTTCCCACTCCGCGAAATCAGTTTTCTCGCCATCGTTAAGCGCAGCAATAAAGGTGTCATATTGTTCTTTGTTCATCGGGCAGTTTATGTAATCCGCTCCAATCCCGCCCGGACCCTCAACGCCACCAGCCGTTTCCTTGTCGTACCGGGACTGGTACCAGGCGATGTCCATGTTGATCGTGTCTTTATGAACGATGGGTGCAATTGCGTCGAAAAATGCCAACTCCGTTTCGCCGGTAATTTGCTGAATCGCTTCGCCAAGCGCTGGCGAGGTGAGGGGTCCCGTTGCGATAATCACATTGTCCCAATCAGCGGGCGGCAAGTTGGACACTTCTTCACGTAGGATTGTTACGTTCGGATGGTCTTCAAGGGCGGCCGAAACACTGTTTGAAAATCCGTCGCGGTCGACCGCCATTGCGGACCCGGCGGGCACCCGGTTTCGATCGCCCGCCTGCATGATCAGCGAATTGCAGCGCCGCATTTCTTCGTGAAGCAGACCTACTGCGTTGTTCAGGGCATCGTCGGAGCGAAATGAATTCGAACAGACTAGTTCCGCCAGTCCGTCGGTTTGATGGACATCCGTCGTCCGGTCCGGCCGCATCTCATGCAGGACTACTGGAACGCCGGCCTCGGCAATCTGCCAACTGGCTTCGGATCCGGCCAGGCCGCCACCGACGACATGGACTGGGGAGATGTGTTTGCTCTTTGACATGGGTTGGAAAATAGGTGGGAAAGGAACAGGTTGCAATCAACGGAAAGTTATTTTTTCGGAGTACCTTGCGTGTTATGAATATTTCCGCTGATGGTGCGTAGCGGAACTGTTGTTGGATGACCAAATTGCTGTTGAAAGCCAATGTAAGGCGCCCAGTTGGTGCAATCGCTGCGACCCTTTTTTTGGTTGCGGCGTGCAGCAGCCCGACGTTGCGCAGCCCCGAAATTTATCTGAATTCCTATGCGGTCAGTGCGCCAAATATGCAGAGGCTGTTCGTTTGTCATGGCTACGAGTGCAGGTTAAAAACCGCAATTGCCCTCCGCGCGCACGAACTGGATCAGATCAGAAAGTTGATGGCACCGGGTCAGGCTGGTCCCGCCGCAGAAAGAGCAGCCATCGCTACGACAATCGCCTGGCTCGAGGACCGTGTGGCTCCGATTGCAGGGACCGCAGCCGACCGGGATTACCGGGACCTTTTGAGCGGCAGCGATCCGGCGCAGCTGGATTGCATCGATGAAGCTGCCAATTCGACCAGTTACATGATGGTTATCCGCAACCTCGGCCTGCTAAAGTACCACACCATTGGTCACCCGATTTCCAAGGGTTTTTTACTGGACGGGCGCTATCCGCATGTAACGGCGTTGTTGCTGGAAAATGAAACAGGTGAGCCATATGCCATCGATTCATGGATTTTTGCCAATGGCGAGGAACCGGTTGTGATGACATTGCAGGATTGGAAGGATACATCGTCTTCGGCTATGTATCGGGCCAGATATCCAAACGGGATTTGATAGCAAGATGATGCGCACTTTGAAAAACAACAAAGGGCTGTTCTTTGCAGCAACCGCGACTGCCATCCTTGCCGGTTGTGTATCAGGACGTGAAGGCGCACCGACCGACTTTTTTTATAATTTCGAGCTGACCTCACCGCGTGGGAATCTTGTGACGGTTTGCAGTGGTTATGGCTGTCGGTTCGAGACCAAAGTCACGATCAACGATCAGGATATGGACCGGCTCCGGGCGATCTTTGCCAGGGTCGAAGATTCCGAGGCCGGCGAGCGCAAGGCCGTGCAATCGGCCATTGCCTATCTGGAAACACGGGTTGGCAGCGAAACCGGGACGTCCGCCGACCGGGCAAAAATCGAAGCACGGGGCGTTGGCGACAGAACCCAGCAGGATTGCATCGATGAATCGACCAACACGACGAGCTACCTGATCGTGATGGAGGCGAACGGGCTCTTGAAATACCATAAGGTACGCCGGCCCGAAATTCGTGGATATTGGTTGGACGGTCGCTGGCCTCATTGGACCGCAGTTCTCCAGGCTCATGAAGGCGGCAACGAATGGGCTATCGATTCCTGGTGGCGGGACAATGGTGAGGATCCGATCGTAATCTCGCTAGAGGACTGGTACGAATTTGACGAACAACGGGAGGACCCCGATATCCCGTTCCCTGGCATCACGCCGGCGGCGAGCCGTCAGTCCTAAAAGATCCAGGTTTGCCTATTCAGCCGCCTGTTTCGTTTTGGTCGATTTTGTCTTGAGAGCCGGTTTCAAAAATTCGCCGGTGTAACTTCCCTTTACTTTGACAATATCTTCCGGCCGACCAATTGCGACAACTTCGCCGCCGCCGTCACCACCTTCGGGTCCCATATCCACAATCCAGTCGGCGGTTTTGATCACTTCCAGATTGTGTTCGATGACGATCACTGTGTTGCCCTGATCGACCAGTTCGTGGAGGACTTCGAGCAATTTGGCCACGTCGTGGAAATGCAATCCGGTTGTCGGTTCGTCTAAAATGTATAGCGTCTTGCCAGTCGCGCGGCGGGCCAATTCCTTGGCCAGTTTGACCCTCTGGGCTTCACCGCCCGACAGTGTCGTCGCCTGCTGGCCGACCTTTATATAGCCGAGCCCGACCCGGCGCAGGGTCACCAGCTTGTCGCGCACCGACGGCACCGCTTTAAAGAAGTCCGCGCCCTCATCGACTGTCATATCAAGGATATCGGCGATCGATTTCCCCTTGAACTGGACTTCCAGCGTCTCGCGGTTATAGCGGTGCCCCCTGCATTGCTCGCATTCCACATAGACATCGGGAAGAAAATGCATCTCGATTTTCAGGACGCCGTCGCCCTTGCACGCTTCACACCGTCCGCCCTTGACGTTGAAAGAAAAACGGCCGGGTTTATACCCGCGCGCCTTGGCTTCGGGCAGCCCTGAAAACCAGTCCCTGATTGGCGTAAAAGCACCCGTATAGGTGGCAGGGTTGGAGCGCGGGGTCCGACCGATTGGCGACTGGTCGATATCGATCACCTTGTCGAGAAGTTCCAGTCCTTCGATCCGGTCGTGCTGGCCGGGAAAGGTCCGAGCCCGGCCTATTTTTCGCGCCGCCGCCTTGTAGAGCGTGTCGATCAAAAGTGTGGATTTGCCACCCCCGGATACGCCCGTGACACAGGTAAAGGTACCAAGCGGAAAATCGACAGACACGTTTTTGAGATTGTTTCCAGACGCATTGACGACGGAAATCTGGTTTCCGGATGATACTTTTCGCCGGTTGGATGAAAACGGAATCTGCAACATGCCGGTCAAGTACTGCCCGGTCAAACTGTTGGGCGCAGTCATAATGGCGTCCGGCGTCCCGCAAGCGACAATTTCCCCGCCATGGATGCCGGCACCGGGACCAACATCGACGACATAGTCGGCGGTCCGGATAGCGTCTTCGTCGTGTTCCACAACGATAACCGTGTTGCCCAGATCGCGCAGCCGCCGCAGGGTTTCCAGAAGCCGGGCATTGTCGCGCTGGTGCAATCCGATCGAGGGTTCATCGAGTACGTAAAGGACCCCTGTCAGACCGGACCCGATCTGGGATGCCAGGCGAATTCTCTGGGATTCACCGCCTGACAATGTCCGCGATGACCGCGACAATGTCAGGTATTGCAAGCCAACATCGTCGAGAAATTTCAACCGGTCCCGGATTTCCTTCAGGATTGGCTTGGCGATTTCATTTTGTTTCTTGCTGAGCGTTTTGGTAATACTGCCAAACCAGTCGACGGCTTCCAGAATGGACAGACATGAAACCTGACTGACATGTTTGTCCGCGATCTTTACCGCCAACGCCTCGGATTTCAGACGGTCGCCGTTGCAGGTCTCGCACAGTTGCGCGGTCTGGTAGCGCTCGATTTCCTCACGCATCCAGGCGGAATCGGTTTCTTTCCAGCGGCGTTCGAGATTATTGACGATGCCTTCAAACGGCCGGCTGGTCTCATACGCCCGCGTGCCGTCGTCGTACCTGATTTTGATGACCTCTTCGCCAGACCCGAACAATATGGCGTCTTTTGCGCTTTCTGGCAGCGACGACCAGGGCTTGGCGGTCGAAAACCCGTAATGTAGCCCAAGCGCTTCCAGGGTCTGCTGGTAGTACGGAGATGACGATTTCGACCAGGGTGCAATTGCACCTTTATCCAGTTGCAGATCGTCATCTGGCACGACAAGCGCCGGGTCGACCCGCGACACCTTGCCAAGCCCGCTGCATGCGGGGCAAGCGCCAAACGGGTTGTTGAAGGAAAACAGCCGGGGTTCGATTTCGGGGATCGTGAATCCTGATACCGGGCACGCAAACCTCTCTGAAAAGATGACCCGTTCCGGTGTCCCGTCCTCATTCTTTTTATCTGCAAACTCGGCGATCGCCAGGCCATCGGTCAGCCGTAGCGCGGTCTCCAGCGAATCTGCGAGCCGGGCGGCGATGTCGGGGCCGACAACCACCCGGTCGACCACAACGTCGATATCGTGTTTGAATTTTTTGTCGAGCACCGGCGCATCGGCAATTTCAAAATAATCGCCGTTGACCTTAACCCGCTGAAAACCCTTTTTCATCAGGTCGGCAAGTTCTTTGCGGTATTCACCTTTCCGCCCGCGCACGATCGGGGCCAGCAAAAAAAGCCGGGTCCCATCGTCCAGTGCCATGGCGCGATCGACCATCTGGGTAATCGTCTGGCTCTCGATTGGCAGACCCGTCGCCGGAGAATACGGGATCCCGACGCGGGCAAACAGAAGGCGCATGTAGTCGTAGATTTCAGTGACTGTGCCGACAGTCGAGCGGGGGTTCCGCGACGTGGTTTTCTGCTCGATCGAGATGGCCGGCGACAGCCCGTCGATCAGATCGACATCGGGCTTGCTCATCATTTCGAGAAACTGGCGGGCGTAGGCGGACAACGATTCCACGTAGCGCCGTTGCCCTTCGGCATAAATCGTATCGAATGCCAAAGAAGATTTTCCTGAACCGGACAGACCGGTGATCACGACGAGCTGGTCACGGGGGATATCCACATCGACGGATTTCAGATTGTGTTCGCGGGCGCCGCGCACTGATATGTGTTTCAGAATAGCCATGTGAGCAGAGATTTAATCCCCGTTAGCAGGAACGACAAGACGCCAATGTTGAAATTTGCCCGATCAAGAGTTGTCCGCCACCATGATCTCATTCGCGATTTTATCCGGGATCGCTCCGCCCGCAAAAGAAAACGTACCGCTGGTCTGCATTTCGCGCGCTGCAGCCTGCAGCGAGGCCAGGGCGAGCCGTGCCAATGCCCCGCCATTGCTAACCCGCCTGACGCCTATCTCTGCCAATTCGGTAATCGAGAGCGAATCTGCAGAGAGGCCAGCCACCACATTGATCGGGCCATTGACCTCGCGCACGAGTAATTCCAGCGTCGCCCGGTCGGTTGGCCCGGGCGCATACAGGCAATGAGCACCTGCTTCGACGTAGCGGTTCAATCGCTTGATAGACTCGTTGAGAGGGTCGTGATGCCCGACCAGAAAACATTCCGCGCGTGCGGTCACGGTGAGGGGACAATCGAGTGAATTGGCAGCTTCAACGGCTGCGACAACGCGGTCGACCGCTTCTTCTATATCGTAGAGCGAATTGGTTCCGTCACGCGGCGAATCTTCGATGCTTGCACCAACGGCACCGGTCGCGAGCGTCATCCAGATAGTTTCCTGAATCCCGGCGCCGTCGCTGCCATAACAATTCTCGGAATCGGCGCTGACGGGACAGGTCACGGCCCTGGAAATTGCCTCAATAGCCCCCATATTTTCATCGCGAGTCAGAGCGCCCATATAGTCCGGTTTGCCAAGCGCAAAAGCGATCCCGGCACTTGTTGTGGCAATCGCTGGAAAACCTTCTTTTGCAAGGATTTTCGCCGACCCGGCGTCCCACGCATTGGGCATCATAAAGGTGCCCGTTTCGTGCAACTTCCGGAACTGGACAGCGCGCTCATAGATTTCGGTCAAAGCGTTTCCCCGGATTGTAAAAATACTGACGTGTGACTGTAAATCTCATTCGAATGGGGCCCGCAACAGGAATCGTCTTGAATAGAACAAAAAAAGAACATATATTTGAGACCAGTGCAAGACTTGTGGGTAACCCTGGCGGAACGCCGTGTTCCACTGGAACTACACAACGACAGGCCCTATGGTCCTGCATTACATGAATATCCAATAGTCTCCGCTGATCGCTTGGCGGGTGCCGGATGGAAAACAGAGGAGCACGTCAGGATGGCAGGATCCGTCAACAAGGTCATTCTCGTCGGTAATCTGGGTGCGGACCCGGAAATCCGTCGCACACAGGACGGCCGACCCATCGCCAATTTTTCAGTCGCGACGTCGGAATCTTGGCGCGACAAGAATTCCGGCGAGCGAAAAGAGCGTACTGAATGGCACCGTGTG
>JAJFGZ010000033.1 GCA_021775855.1 Hyphomicrobiales bacterium | reverse complement strand
TCGCTGCCACGGGGACCAGCTCACAAGGGCATGGTCGGGAAACCGCATTCGCGCAAATCGTCGCCGACGAAATGGATGTCCCCATCGAAACCATAACCGTGACACACGGCGATACCGGGACAACACCCGAGGGGATCGGGGCGCTGGCGAGCCGCAGTTCGGGGATCGCCGGCAGCGCGATGTTGCTGGCCGCCCGCGAAGTCGCCGAAATATTGCGCCAGGCCAACTCCCCACCGGATAAACCCGTCACCGCTAATACCAAATACACCGCGGACGGCGAAGCCTGGGCCCATGGCTGCGCCATCGCGACCGTATCGATCGACGCGGACACGGGTGTTTTGCGCGTCGAACGCGTTGTATCGGTGGATGATGCCGGTGTCGTGCTCAACGAAATGCTGTTCGACGGGCAGGTGGTTGGTGCGGCGGTCCAAGGGCTCGGCGAAGTGTTGATGGAACAGATGATTTACGATGAGAATGGTCAATTGGTGACCGGGTCATTCATGGACTACGCGATGCCGCGCGCTGGCGATATCCCACCCTTTGTTCTGGGGCGCACGGAAACACCCTCGCCCAACAATGTCATCGGCGCCAAGGGGGTTGGGGAAGCCGGTACCATCGGCGTTCCGGCGGCGGTTTTGAACGCCGCGATGGATGCGCTGCGCTCGTTCGGCGTGGAGAATTTGAAAATGCCGCTGACATCTGAGCGGCTTTGGCGGGCGATGCAAAACGGGGGCAACGAATGAAATACCGTCGGCTCGATGCCAAAGACTATGCGCGGGAACATATGCGGGGCATCTGGGCCGCCGCGCTCAATCCGTTCAACGAGGATTTTTCCCTGAATGAGGAGGGCCTGCGCGCCAATATCCGCCATTGGACCCGGGATCTCGCCATCGACGGTCTGTTCATCTCGGGCAAGCAGGGGGAATTTTTTGCGCTCTCGCTGGACGAACGCAAGCGCACCTTCGAAATTGCAATTGAGGAAACCGGTAGCGTCGCGGGCATAATTCTATCCTGTTCCGACCAGAATATGGACGTGGTGCTGGAGCTCGCCGAGACGGCGCAAGCGATGGGCGCGGACTATATCGTGGTGCACGCGCCGCTGCTGCATTTCACTACCGATCAGGACGACACGCTTTTTGAATATTACAAATATATTTCCGAACGCGTGGATATCGGCATCGCCATGTGGAGCCACCCGGACAGCGGCTATCTGATGAGCCCGCAACTCTGTGCCAGAATAGCGGAATTACCGAATATCGTCGCCATCAAATACAGCGTGCCGCGCGCCATGTATGCAGAGCTGACCCAGCTTGCGGGCGATAAATTGATTGTGAGCACCTCGTCGGAAGAGGAATGGTGCGACAACATTCTCGAACTCGGCTGGCAGCTTTATCTCTGCTCGTCGCCTCCCTACCTGATCCAGACCGCGAACGACCAGCGGATGCGCGAATATACCGCCCAAGCACTGGCCGGAAACGCCGACAAAGCGCGCGAAATACGCGATAGTCTTGACGACGTGCGCCACGCGATGAAATCCAGCCGGCCCGGCGGCAAACCCCAGGCGCACCAGAAATACTGGCAGGAATTGCTCGGCCAGGCTGGCGGGCTTGTGCGCCGTCCGATGTTGCAGTTAACAGCCGATGAAAAGGCCACAACGCGCACCGCGTTTGAGAATTGCAGCCTCAAGCTGTAAGTTATCTATTATATTTCAATTACCTAACACGATTTTCCCGCGCAGGTCGGTGAATTTAGGCTGTGTTCAATCTCAAATACAGCGATTTTCAGTTAACAGATCATCACCCGAAAGGCTGAAAATTCGGCATTAGTTTTAATTTTAACGAACCACTTAAACCGGACCTAATCTCTGTGGCGTATAAGTGGCAAATCCAATGAAAGGTGTCAGGAAAGGCGCCTCATAAACAGAAGCGGTATTCTTTATGGCAAAAGCAATTTTTCATAAAAGTCAGCGCGTATTTGTAAAACCGATTGGCACTTGGGCGCACATTGAACAGGTCATCCCCCAATGGGCGCAGGGCGTCGAAGAACCGATCCGGGTTCATTACGATGTGGGCATGGGTAAGAAATTTTCCGCCGATGAGCTTGAGTCTGAAGGCTCGAACGATGCACGCGCCGTAACACTCGACGGGGAATGGCGTGTCATTCGCGCCCAAAACAAGTGGCGCAGCGCCGACGACTGCCCCCATCATCCCTACCCCGGCAGCCACCCGCTAGTTGTCACATCCGATCGTGACTGGGGTGGTTGGCGCGTGCCCGGCGCGGAATATAACCGCGACCCACACCAGATCGAACAGCAGGCTATGCTGATGGCCAAGGTACCGACCTTCACTGGTATCCTGATGGAACTTGTTAAACAGGCCGATGAGCTTGAAGACGATATTCCCGTTGGCATCCTGGACCTTGCCCGGCGAGCCCACGAACAGCTCTCGGAAGCCGGTATTTGCGCCACCGATCAATCCTACGCGGATACCGCCACAAATAATCCGGCGGCTTCGGTACCCGAGCAGCAGGATATCGAAATCGAAGAACCCGCACATGTTCCGGAGGCGGCACTTATTGATGCCGCACCTGTTGAGCCCGCACCGGTTGAGCCCGCACCGGAAAATCTTCAACCGGTGGCCAGCGCCGAACCACTCCCGATTGCCCCGGAAGCTCCAGCGCCTGCGTTGGAAAGACCGGTAGCCCAAGCAAGCTCCAATGGAGAACCGGTCCAACATTTTGGCCAGCGGGCACGCCCGATTGCGCAACCAATGGCGCAGGGAATGCGGGCTGCAGGGGCCAATTATCAACGGCCGGACTGACTTTCAGGGTTTCTTCCCTCTAACGGCAATCACAGCTTGGATTGGTTGCGATCGGCGCCTAAATTAACCGCAAGCATTTCCGATTCCGCGGGAGATACATTTGTTGCGCACCGACACGCCTTCACGAATCCACCTGAAAGACTACCGACCGCCGGATTACCTGGTCGATAGTGTCGACCTGGATGTTTTCCTTGAAACCGAAACTACGGAAATCCGGTCGGTTCTACATATCCGCCCCAACCCGGACGGCACCAGACACGCCCCACTGGTCCTAGATGGCGAAGACCTTGAATTTGTCTCGATCGCCCTGGACGGGATCGACCTGACGGAAAAAGCCTATACCCTCGGCAAAGACCGGCTGACCCTGGTCGCCGTCCCGGCGCACGATTTTGCCCTCGAGATCAGGACCAGGTGCAATCCTGCCACCAACACCCAATTGTCCGGCCTGTATCTCACCAACAGCATCTATTGCACTCAGTGCGAAGCCGAAGGGTTTCGCCGCATCACCTATTTTCCAGACCGGCCGGATGTTCTGTCCGTCTATACGGTCCGGATTGAAGCAGATAAAGCCGCCTGCCCGGTGTTGCTCTCGAATGGCAATCCGGGTGATACCGGCGATATCGCCGGGACCGGGCGCCACTTCGCGATCTGGCACGACCCGCATCCCAAACCGAGCTACCTGTTCGCACTTGTCGGCGGAAGGCTTGGCCTGGTCAGCGACACGTTTTCGACCGCCTCGGGCGCAAATGTCGATCTGCGTATCTATATGGAGCCCGGCAAGGAGGCACGCTGCACCTACGCTATGGAGGCGCTGAAGCGCGCCATGCGCTGGGACGAGACGAGGTTTGGGCTCGAATACGATCTTGATGTTTTCATGATCGTTGCAGTGCCCGATTTCAATATGGGCGCCATGGAAAACAAGGGCCTCAATGTTTTCAACGATAAATACATCCTGGCCGATGCCGAGACAGCGACCGACGCGGAGTTTGCCAATATCGAGGCGATCATCGCGCACGAATATTTTCACAACTGGACTGGTAACCGGGTCACCTGCCGGGACTGGTTCCAGCTTTGCCTGAAAGAGGGTTTGACCGTCTACAGGGACCAGGAGTTTACAGCCGATATGCGCAGCCGCGCGGTGGCGCGGATCCGCGACGTGCGGACCCTCCGCACCCACCAGTTTCCCGAGGATGCCGGGCCGCTCGCGCACCCGGTCCGGCCGCAATCATTCCAGGAGATCAACAATTTCTATACGGCAACCGTTTACGAAAAAGGCGCCGAGTTGGTCCGGATGATCGCGACCATGATTGGCGCCGACGGGTTCCGAAAGGGCATGGATACATATTTCAAGCGGTGCGACGGGACCGCCGCGACAGTTGAGGACTTTATCCAGGCGTTCGAAGACGCGAACGCGGTCGATCTCGGCCAGTTCCGGCTCTGGTACGAACAGGCCGGGACCCCCGAACTTGAGGTCGGAATTTTGCACGACGCCGCAACCGCTACGTGCGCCATTTCGGTCAAGCAAACCCACGGCCCTTCGCCCGACCAACCCTACAAAAGCCCGATGCATATTCCTATGCGTTTCGCGTTGCTGGGTGCGAATGGGGCCGAGTTTCCGCTGGAAATCGATCCATCGGGAGCAGCCAAAGCGGGAGACCTGGATGGTGATATTCTGCACATCCGTGCGGACGAATCCTCGCTGGTTTTGAAGAATATTTCCTCGCCGCCGGTGGCCTCGGCCTTGCGCGGGTTTTCGGCCCCCGTCCGGCTCACATTGATGCGCCCCGATAACGATCTGGGGTTTTTGATCCGCCACGACAGCGACAGTTTCAACCGTTGGGAAGCGGCGCATACTTTTGCCATGCGTATCCTTGTGGCGCGGTATAACGGTGAACCCCTCTCTGCAATCGAGACCCGGACCGGTGTGTATCTGGATGGGCTTCGCTCGATCCTTGAAGACCCTGCGCTTGAACCTGCCTACAAGGCCGAATTCCTGACACTGCCGGGGGCAACGGATATTGCCGGTGAAATCGCACAGGACGTGGACCCGGATAAAATCGCTGACGCGCGCAAAGGCCTGCGCATCGAAGCCGGGGAAACGCTCGCGCCCCTGTTGCGCGATATTTTAGCGCAAGAAGATGCCAAAGCGCCTTATTCGCCCGACCCGGTCAGCGCCGGGAAACGCGCGCTTTTTGCACGCGCCCTGGACCTGCTCTGCGCCAATGGCGGCGCGCGGGCGGCGGCGCGGGCGCGCGAGGCATATGCAAATGCTGAAAATATGACCGGCAAGATGGCTGCGCTATCCGTACTCACACATATCGACTGTGAAGAGCGCGTGGCTTCGCTGGATGAATTTGCGGTGCAGTTTTCCAGGGACAATCTCGTGATGGATAAATGGTTCACGCTGCAGGCCGTATCTGACCGTGACGGTGTCCTGGACGACATAAATTCGCTGATGGCGCATCCCGCGTTTTCGATGAAAGCCCCGAACCGGGTGCGGGCGTTAATCGGGGCGTTTTCAGCTAACAATTATACGCATTTTCATCGCGCAGACGGGGCCGGATACAATCTCGTCGCAGAATTCGTGCTGACCCTCGATCCGATAAATCCACAGGTTGCGGCACGCCTTGTGGGTCAATTTAGGAGTTGGCGGCAGATGGACCCCGGACGCCGGGCGCGCGCCGAATCCGCGTTAAAAATTCTTACCGGGATTGACAACCTGTCTCCCGATGTTGGCGAAATGGCGACCCGTTGTCTCGCGGCAAATACCTGAAACTGCGGCGCGATTCATTGAAAATCGATACGTGGGTGCGTCCGAATCCTATCCCAAGCGGTTGAAAAGTAAACAAAACGTCAATTAGTTTGACCGGAGTGCCACAATTCTCTGGACAAGCTGGATTCGGGCGATTCAAATGACAGTGATTCGCGTTGCGATCCAAAGTTCCGTGTAGCCATAAAAATTATAGAGGGGGCACGCCACATGTCGCGGGCGCGCAGTGCAGACGGATTCCGACCAACCTCCAGTGTGAAAGGGCTCGCGAGCCTTTTGGTACACACAAAATACGAACGCCATCTTGAACTCGAGCCATTTCTCAAAAAACTGATTCTGGCCCTCGTCTTCATTTTCGTTCTCCTGATCGGGGCAACCGTCAGCTTCCGGCTCACCAACGAATATGACCGCGCGCTGGACGGCGCAAAGGCGCAATTATCACTGCAGGCGGAATTGGTCGCCCTGCGCCTTAAATCGACCAGATCAGAAACAGGCACGAGCCTGCAGGACGCATCCGACACAAACAATATTCTTGGACCCGCGCTGCCGGAATTCCGGTCTTCTACGGGCAATATATTCCTGCTGACCGATGGTAGCGGGATAGTCCGGAACGCCTTCCCGCATGCCACTACTTGGCAGGGGAGGCAGCTCTCTGAAGTCCTCGGCGCCGGACAACCGCTCATGGATCTGGCGGCCCGTGCTGGCGTCCTTGAGCTCGATTTGCCCGACCAACCTGCCGCACTAGTCACAATCCGCACCATCGGTCCGGGCCCGGCCCAACTCGTGGTTATGCAGAACCTGGAAAACAGCCTGCTGCCCTGGAAACAGTCCCTCGCTTTCTCAATCTCCGTATTTGCGTCTACCGGCTTTGTCCTCGTCCTGATCGGTGGCGCCTTCTTCTGGCAAGCTGCGAGAGCCACCGAAGCTGATCGAATTTACGAAGAAACCCGCACCCGGCTTGATACCGCGCTTGAACGCGGGCGATGCGGATTGTGGGACTGGGATGTACCCAGCGGGCGGATTTTCTGGTCGAAATCCATGTTTGAAATTCTCGGCCTTGAAGCCAATGACGAGGTCACGGCGATCGATGAAGTCCGCGAGCGCATGCACCCGGACGACATGGATCTATATGCCCTTGCCGATGACCTGATTGCCGGCGAGACCACAAGCATCGATCATGACTTCCGCATGCGCCACGCCGATGGACACTGGGTCTGGCTACGTGCTCGGGGCCGGATGATGCAGGATGCCAGGGGTAACAACGCCCATCTGGTCGGTATTGCCGTTGATATATCCGAGCAACGATCCCTCGTTGAAAAAAGCAAAACCGCCAATGTCCGGCTAAGAGACGCAATCGAGACAATTTCAGAAGCCTTTGTGCTCTGGGATACCGACAACAACATGCTGATGTGCAACAGCAAATACCAGGAATTTCACAACTTGCCGAACGCCGCGATCCTACCCGGTACGGCGTATGACGATGTGATCAATTCGGCCGGGCAGTCTGTGGTCCGGACCCGCATCGCGGTTGCGAGCGAGCGCGAACGCGGGGCACGTACATTTGAAGCCCAACTTGATGACGGTCGCTGGCTGCAAATCAACGAACGGCGCACCAAGGATGGCGGGTATGTGTCGGTTGGAACCGATATTACCGCCTTGAAACAGCACGAAGAAAGGTTGATGGAGGGCGAGCGCGAATTGATGGCAACGGTCGCCGATCTGCGGCGCTCACGCCAGGCGCTCGAAGAGCAGGCCCAGCAATTGATCGATCTCGCGGATAAATATTCCGCCGAGAAAGAGCGTGCGGAGGCCGCCAACCAGGCGAAATCCGACTTCCTGACGAACATCAGCCACGAACTACGAACGCCGCTAAACGCCATCATCGGATTTTCCGAAATTATGGAATCCGAAGTCTTTGGTGATCTGGGGTCCAACAAATATCTGGAATATTGCAAGGACATAAAAACAAGCGGGGCGTTCCTGCTCGATGTCATCAACGACATTCTGGATGTTGCAAAAATTGAAGCCGGCCGTCAGACCCTCGATCCGGTAGACCTCCAGGTCAAAGAAATCGTCAGCGAAAGCGTCCGCATCATTTCCGCCAAGGCAAACGATCAACATCTCAACGTTTCAGAAAATGTCTCGGAAGATATCCGGCTCAATGCCGATCGCCGATCGATCAAGCAGGTCATGCTCAACCTATTATCGAACGCCGTCAAATTCACGCCCGAGGGCGGCAGCATTGTTGTCACTGCCTGCATGAAGAACGACAATGTGGAATTCCGGATCGCGGACACCGGTATCGGCATCCCGCCAAAAGCGCTTGAACGACTTGGTCGCCCGTTCGAACAGGTCCAGAACCAGTTTACCAAGAGTCATAGCGGCAGCGGGCTTGGCCTCGCCATTTCGCGGTCGCTTGTGGAATTGCACGGCGGACAGCTGGTCCTGGAAAGCACCGAAGGCGAAGGTACGACGGTTGTGGTGGAACTGCCCGCCTAAACTATGTCCTGATTTCGTCGAAAACGCCGTTCAACAATTCATGGACAATTGTCTCAACATCCGCCTGGGTTTGCCTCAGATGGGCGTCCAGGGTCTTGAAATTCGGCAAACCGGCTGCGCGCGCAAGCAAAGCCTGGAATCCCGGCGGTGCCGAGGCCGGATCAAGATTTTCGGTGATGCACAAGCGAATGACCTGGGTCAGCTCCTGATATAGTTTACTCGCGGCGAGAAGCGTCTCGCCGATTGCCGGGTCCAGCAATCCAGCATCAATCTGACTCTGCAAGGCGATCAGGGTATTCTGCTCCAACACGTTTCCGGGTTGATCCGCATTTAGCAATTGCAGATATTGTGCGGTGAATTCGACGTCGATCAACCCACCACGGACGGTCTTGATATCCCAGGGGTTTTTGCTCCCCTTGTCGGCGTAAATACGCTGGCGCATTTCAAGGACATCCTTGCGAAGGACGTTGCCATCCCGGGGTCCGGAAAGATTGTTCCTCACCAAATTATCCACTTCCCTGGCGAGCCCGGGATCGCCTGCAATGATCCGCGCCCTCGTTAGGGACATAGTCTCCCAGGTCCAGGCTTCGGTGGCGTGGTATTCGGTAAACCGCGACAGGCTTGTCGCGACAGGCCCGGCATTTCCGGACGGGCGCAATCTCATATCGACTTCGTACAACGTTCCTTCGGCCGTTGGAGCCGAGAGCGCCGCGATCAGGCGCTGGGTCAAACGCGCATAATATTGTTGTGGAGAAATCGGCATGGCACCGTCGGACGAGACAACCTGATCTGGAAAATCGTAGATCAACATGAGATCGAGATCAGAGCTCGCGGTCATTTCGCGGCTGCCGAGTTTGCCGAGCGCCATAACAACAGCCCGGCCTCCCCCGACCGTCCCGTTGACAGCAGCAAGCTCTGTTTCCACGACCCTGAGCAACCGGTTGGTCAGCATATCCGCAAGATCGGCATACGCCCGACCAACCCGTACAGTTGGTAAGGCGTCTGATAATTGCCGGACGCCGATCAGGAAGGATTGTTCGTGGCCAAAGACCCGGGCCCGGTTGAGCGCGTCCTCGTAGTCGCTGGCGTCGGCAAGTGTCTGGTCCAGCTGGGTGCCTAGCACGCCAGGCTCGACCGGACCGCCGAAAAAATCCGGGTCCAGCACCGCATCCAGCATTTTGGGCCGGCGGGATAGCAGGTCCGCCAGCCGGGGAGCAGTCCCGAGAATGGTCGTGACAAGCCGCATCATTTCGGGGTTTGCCCGCAACATCGCGAAAAGCTGGACACCGGTCGGCAGGGCTTCGAGGAAGGTGTCAAATGCGGTTAAGGCACGCTGGGGACTGTTTGATTCCGCCAACGATTCGAGCAAGGCCGGGGTTAGTTCTGTAATCAGGGTACGGGACGTGCCGCTGCGGGTCGCCCGGTACCGGCCAAAATGCCACCC
>JAJFGZ010000032.1 GCA_021775855.1 Hyphomicrobiales bacterium | reverse complement strand
AAAAAAATGCGGCGTCATGACCTCTGGTCAAAACGCTAGCTGATTATCGCCTTGGCCTGGGCGGTAATGGCTGTAATTGCGGCCGG
Source organism: Hyphomicrobiales bacterium (assembly GCA_021775855.1). Lineage (GTDB taxonomy): Bacteria > Pseudomonadota > Alphaproteobacteria > Rhizobiales > NORP267 > NORP267. Next base: position 13,800 of record JAJFGZ010000032.1, on the reverse strand, counting down.
TACGGCGCGGGAGCGGCAAAGCACCCGCAGACCGAGAAAGAGACCCAACAGGCTCCGGGCGGCCTGAGAATCGCTGAGTTCTTTGGGGATAGTGCCAGCCGCCTGACCCGCCATGATCATGTCGGCAAAAAAGGCCTCGACCTGTTCCAAGCTGTGCGACACAAAGGAGGCGATTTCCGGGTCGTGGGGCGATACTTCCAGCGCCGTGTTCACGAGCAGGCAACCGCCCGGCATATCGGTATCATCCACCGTGGCAGCGACTTCCTCGAATGCGGCGATAATCGCCTCGCGCGGGGTGTGTTCACGCATTATCCGCTCCAGGAACGCAGCCCGGTGCAGCTTGTCGTAATGTTCCAGCGATTTCAGAAACAGACCGCGCTTATCCTTAAAGGCCGAGTAAATACTGCCGCGGTTGATGCCGGTGGCGGCGACAAGGTCGTTGATTGACGTGGCTTCGTATCCCCAGGCCCAAAAAGCCTGCATGGCGTTGGTCAGCACGTCGTCGTCGCTATATTTCTTTTCCCAGGGCATGGGATTTCAATCGCACGCTTGGAACGATTGGTCAAACAATTTTAGATCTAGCAGTCAGTGGCGCATTCAGACGTGGGTTTGGACCGCCTTTTCACCGACAATGGCCGGATCAAACGGTTCCCGCGTGAATATTTCCCGCACCATGGGAGCGAAATGTTCGAGGGGTTTGCTTTTGTAGGCGGGATCGAAGGAGGTCTGATCCCAGTCGCGGCAAAAGCGCGTGCAGGCGTCAAACCATGGGTGATCTTTATAGGCCAGATGCCCGTCAGTCGGCAGATCCAAATGATTGGCGTAGAATTGCATCTGAAACAGGCCGTGCATTTCGATGATCCAGGTCACTTCCGCGCGCACATAGGGACGGATGATGCTGGCGGCCATTTGGGAATGATTGTAGGGGGCGAGATCATCACCCAGATCATGAACAAGTGCCGCAACAATCAACTCGATATCGGCACCGTCGGCTTCCGCGCGGCTCGCGGTTTGCAGGGAATGTTCGAGCCGGGTGATCTGGTACCCAGGCAGGGAATTCTCCAGCGCCAATAGTCCTTCAATAATCCGGTCCGGCAGCTTCGCCGCAAAGTCACGTTCGAGCGCATCCAGCATTTGATAATCGGCGCGGGTGCCGTCGGCCATCCGGGTAAAACTGACTGCATTCATGGCTTCCCCTCCTCCCGTATTGTCGCGCTATATGAACCGGTCGACCAGGGTCGAAATCCGGGCGCGAACAGTTTCTTCGTCCGGCGCGTTCATCTTGATACCGTCCGCTGACGATACCAGAATAAATCCCGCTTCGTCGTCTTTTGCCAAACCGGCAAGGTCGTTTACCCGGGCGACTAGCCGATGGCGGGTATCATCTGGATTGTCATCGCCGAATTGCTTTTTGACCTGCAGTATCTCGTCGGAATGTGGGCCGGAAAATACCAGCCGGTGATAAAATATCATGTAGGCGGATAAGTAGGTTCTAAGTTTTTCGTTCCGGCTTTGCAGGCCCGCAAGGGCTGCTTCTGCAACTTCGAACCCCTGCTCCATCACCAACTCAACAGCTTCGGTCGCGACATTTTCTTTGTTGCGGAAATGCTGATAGATGGCGGCCCGGGATATCCCGGCCTCCTTTGCGATATCCTCCATCGACGTGCGTCGGTAGCCGTAGCGGACCATCGTGTTGATCGCGGATTGCAGAATATGTAGGCGTTTTGCGTCCATCCAGTCCTTTTACCTACGGGTATTCGACGCATCAACTGCTGCTAAAATATTACTTGAAAAACAAATAAACAAATAATATATATTTTGTCAATTCGTTTGAGAGGAAGACATGTCGAAGAAAGTTTTTATCACGGGAATATCAGGATTTCTGGCTAGCCACATCGCTCTCCAGCTTCTGAAAAGCGGGGCTTCGGTCACTGGATCAGTGCGCTCAAAGGTCAAGAGCGATCACATCCGTGCGGTTCTGGAAAGCCACGGTGCGGATACGTCCAAGCTGGCGTTCGCCGAACTTGATCTCCTGGAAGACAGGGGTTGGAACGAAGCGATTGCCGGGCATGACTACCTGATCCATACCGCCTCGCCGTTTGTCACGACGATCCCCAAAGACCCGCAGGAATTGATCAGGCCTGCCGTCGAGGGGACTGTCCGGGCATTGAATGCGGGCATGGCGGCAAATGTGAAACGCATCGTTCTGACCTCAACACTCGGAGCGGTTGCCTATGGGCACGGCAAGGACAACCGGGATCTATTGACCGAACATTCCTGGACCAATATCGACGGCGACGATGTCACGCCGTACGTCCTCTCCAAGACCCTGGCCGAACGCAAGGCATGGGAGATCATGGAAGCTGCCGGCAGCAAAAACCTGCTCACGGTGATCAATCCCGGTCTGATCCTAGGACCCGTGTTGGAAAATGATGTCGGTACATCGGGCGGGCTTATTCTCAAAATGCTGAATGGCAACTTCCCCGGCGCGCCCGATCTGTGTTTTCCCTGTGTCGACGCACGCGACACCGCCAGTCTTCATATCAATGCCCTGGAGAGCAAAGAATTTGCCGGCCGTCGTTGCCTGGCCACTGATAAAACCGTTCGGTTTGTCGATCTTGCCAGAGGATTGGCAAAAGATTTTCCAAAATACGCACGCAAATTGCCGACCCGGCAATTGCCGGACTTTTTAGTCAAGTTGGTAGCGCTTTACGATGAAGATGCCAGGGCAGCAGCCAAGTCATTGGGCTATTGGTATAATCTGGATTCGAGCCAGGCCGCAAAACTTCTCGGCCGAGACCTGATCGCCACGGATATCGCGGCGCGCGACATGGCTCAGTCGATGATCAATTTGAAACTGGTCTAGCTGGAATTCTGACCTGCAAATTTTGCTGTCAGCACGCGGTAGCGGCTCTGCGGGCCGTCGCGGTCCACGTAGCACCCCTGCAAATGGCGCAGCCCCTCTTCAGGGTCGTACCCGGTCCGCCCGTGCAAAACCCGGTTATTATCGAACACCATCAGATCGCCGGAATTGAGCATGAACCGGAGTTCGAATTCCGGATCGCTCAACAACTCGCCGAGGCGCCGCCGGGCGCGGTGAAACGCAGCCATGGTATCGGGGTCGATGAGCGGCGTCTTGTCGAGGCGCGGACTGTAATGCACGCCCGCGACCGCGCCGTTGCTGTCATGCCGGATGATCGTGTGGCAGTCGCGTAAATCCGTCTCGCCGTCGAAAAAAGAAAACCCGATAGGGATCTCGTTCAACAGCTCGAACCCGGCCGGATCCAGTTTTTTCAGCCGTGCACAGACGGCAAGGCTGTCCACCAGGGTCGACAGCCCGCCAGACGTTTCGTTGACCAGGCAATGCAATAGTTGGATGCCGGGTACCGGGTCCCGGTAGGGGTTGTCGGTATGCGGGCCGAGCGGTACCGGATGGTAGGCCAGATCGTTTGAGCCGGGCCTGGAATAAACCTCGAAAAATTCACCGAAATTGGTGTTTCGGACGAATCCAAATCGGGACGCCACATCAAGAACCGTGTGGCGCTCAGTAGGCGTATTATGCAACACGACAAAGCCCCGTTCCAGGTATTGCCGCAGGGCCTCTAAATATACCTTGTCTGAAGATTCAAGTTCCACCCAGTTGATCAGCTTGCCCGGTCCCTCCGCCGCGTTCCAGGGCCTGGCCGCGGGGATGGGATCGTGCTCCAGAATTTCATCGCGTAAATGAGCCAACGGGTACACGCCGGAGAAGCCATCGCTGAACGTAACCCGGAAGGCGTCGCCATCCTGCACAATGTTCAATATAGCAAGATCGTCATCCAGATTATGGGGATTGAAAAACCGTTGCCCGGTGGTCGGGTCCCGTTCGCTTTTCTCAAGCGCCCGTTCGCGCAGCCACAATGCAGGAAGCGGCTTCTTCGCGCCCGCTTTTTCGACGAACAAACTGCCTTGCTCGATTACGACCCGGACGTCCGCTTTCGCCATCGCCTGCTCCCGCGTTTCTCGGGATTGTTATCTCAAAAAATTGGGGCAGCAAGACAAAAATTACGTACATTCATTCCGCGGCGACCATGTCGCGGGACTGGCGGCGGTACGATGCCGGGGCGTTGCCGAAAGTTTTCTTAAACACCCGGCCAAAAGCGGCTTCGGACTGGTAACCGACCATTTCCGCAATTTCGATGTTGGGCTCGTCGGTTTCTTCTAGCGCCCGTCTGGCAATCTGCATGCGCCAATAGGTCAGGTAGGCGTGCGGGGTCATCGACAGGGTTTCGCTAAATTTCGCTGCAAACGAAGTCCGCGACATGCCCACATGGCGGGCAAGGGTCTCCAGCGACCAAGGTTTGCCGGGGTCGCCGTGGATCGCGTTCAGAGCGCCGGCGATGCGGCGGTCGGCGAAGCCCGCAAGAACCGGTTCCTTCGCGCCAGCTGAATCCAGATAGTCGCGAAGCGCCTGGGCGTAGATGATCTCGGACAACTTCAACGCGATCAAGTCGCTTCCAAGCTGGTTGCGGCCTGCTTCCGCACCGATGACCTTGAGCGTGTGCTCCATCCAGGTCCCCGACCGTTCTCCGTAATTCGCCACATGGATGTAGGCCGGCAGAGCATCCATCAACGGGTGGTTGGCGTTGGTCTCGAACGAGAAATGCCCGCAAACGAGTTGGGTCTCGTGGTGGGTATCGAGTTCTCCAAAGACCAGGGTCCCGCTTCCCGAAAAACCGGATTCCTCGATCACCCGGTCGAGCGTTAAAGCCTGCTCTTCGGTGGTCGGGTCGCAATAGAGCGTGTGCGCCGCGCCGCGCATGATGATGACCAGATCCCCCTGCTCCAATCTCACAGGGTTTCTAACACCATCAATGCGGACAAAGCAGCGTCCTGTATGGGCGTAGTGAAACCGCGAAACGTCTTCGAAGGACGGTACCTTGACGCCCCACGGGGACGTAAATGAGGTCCGAAAATACAAGGTTCCCCGCAACCGCATGTGGGCCAGTATATCGCTCAGCAAATCCATGTCACATCTCGCTTGCAAACGTCAGGACCGGTATTTGGTCACTTTATGTACGATCAATCAATTTATTGGAACTATCCATCAATGATCAACCGATGAAAATGCTTTCTAGTGATCCTAGTTTTACCAAGCACACAACCCAATGATCAATAGGAGATCACTATGAATATCAAAAATACCATCCTTGCCACCGCCGCGATTTTGATGATCGGCAGCGGTTCCGCAGTCGCACAGTCACCTGCAGACCTCAACGATCTTGAGATCGCGCATGTGGCTTACACGGCTGACAATATCGATATCCGCTATGCCCATCTCGCCCTCGCGATTTCAACCAATGCCTCTGTGCGCGAATTTGCCGAAGCTATGATTTCGGACCACAACGCGGTCAACGGTCAGGCGCTGGCGCTTCTCGAAAAGCTTGGTGCAGCACCTCAAGACAATTTCCTCAGCCAGTCTTTGAACGAAACCGCCGAAATGCTGATCGACGAACTGTCGCGCCTGCGCGGCGACGCATTTGATCACCGGTACGCCGAAAACGAGCTTGGGTATCACAAAGCGGTCAATGATCTGGTCGGCAACGCCTTCATCCCGAACATCGAGAACGCGGAAGTTAAGGCTTTATTTGAAGCCGGATACGAGATATTCCAGGCGCACCAGAGCCAAGCTGAATCGATGGTCGAAGGCCTCAAATAATGCAAATAACCAAGCGAGAATTTCTCGTGAACACCGTGGCGGCTTTTGCCGCCGCGGTTTTCAGCCGCCAAGCGCGGGCGACCAGCCAGAGTGGCGTCACGCATCAGGTGCAAATCCGCAACTTCCAATATGACCCCGAAATGATCGAGGTACGGCCGGGCGATACCATCACCTGGACGAACCACGATATTGCGCCCCACACGGCGACCGCTCAGGACCGTAGCTGGGATACCGGCCGGATCAGACGGAGCCAGGACGGCTCGGTTCATGTTGTCGCCGGCATGCCAACCGACTATTTCTGCATCTATCACCCGCAAATGCGCGGACAGATCAAACTGGTCTGATACGACGTTACAATTTTAGGTTGCCGGTTTCCTAGCGAACGTGATTGGATCAATTTTGTCAGCATACTGGCTGATCCAGACAAACCGGCGCGGATGGCGAAAACAGCTAAAAACGGTGCGGACAGGGACGGTGTTCCTGTTCTCGAACTAAGCGGAATTCACAAGAGTTTCGGCGACCTTGAGGTGATCAAGGGCGTCGATCTCGTGGCCCACAAGGGTGATGTGATTTCTCTGATAGGCTCCTCCGGATCGGGCAAAAGTACCCTGTTGCGGTGCGCCAATCTGCTGGAGATCGCGCAGGCCGGTGATATCATATTCGAGGGTGAGACGGTGCGCTGGCGGCAAAAGCACGGCGAGCGCGCGCCAGCAGACATGAACCAAGTCCGCAAAATTCGCGCCAATCTTGCCATGGTATTCCAGCAATTCAACCTCTGGGCACACATGACCATCCTGGAAAATGTGATGGAAGCGCCCTTGACGGTGCTCAACGAACCACCGGATGAGGTCGAGTCGTTGAGTCGCAACCTCCTCGACAAGGTGGGCATTGGCGACAAATTCGATAATTACCCGTCGCAATTATCTGGCGGTCAACAACAGCGCGCGGCGATCGCGCGGGCGCTTGCCATGCGGCCCACAGCGATGCTGTTCGACGAACCGACTTCTGCGCTCGATCCCGAGCTTGAAGCCGAAGTGATCCGGGTTATCAAGGGATTGGCGGAAGAAGGCCGCACCATGGTGATCGTCACCCACGACATGAATTTAGCGGCAGACGTAGCAAACCATGTGATTTTTCTGCATAATGGTCTGGTCGAGGAGCAAGGATCACCGGACAAGGTCTTTGGCAGTCCGGATTCGACCCGGCTCCAGCAATTTCTAAGCGCTACAGGTGGAGCGTAGACGAGTTCAAAAACGAAAACTTCCAGGGAGGGAAGGCATGAAAAAAACTATTCTTTTAGGCGCAGCGATTGCCATTATTTCGGCAGGCGCGGCGTTCGCGGATATGCAGAAAGTGCGGATGGGCACCGAGGGTGCCTACCCGCCCTACAATTTCATCAATGACAATGGCGAAGTTGACGGGTTCGAACGTGAAGTCGGCGACCGTGTCTGCGCACTGGCTGAACTTGACTGCTCGTGGGTCAAGAACGACTGGGACAGCATTATCCCAAATCTCGTCTCCGGCAATTACGACACGATTATTGCCGGAATGAGCATCACCGAAGAACGCGATCAGGTGATCGATTTTAGCGAACAATATTTCCCGCCGGATCCGAGCGCCTACGTAGCTCTCAAAGGTGCCGGTGATGACGCCATCAACGGTGTTGTCGCTGCCCAAATCGCGACGATCCAGGCAAGCTATGTGGCAAGCTCCGACGCCACGGTTGTCGAGTTCGCGACACCTGACGAGACGCTTGCTGCTGTGCGCTCTGGTGAAGCCGACGCCGTATTGGCGGATGCCGCATATCTCGAGCCGATTGTCGCCGAGAGCAATGGCGACTTGATCTTCGTTGGCGACCGTCCCGCTATTGGCGGCGGCATCGGGATCGGGGTTCGAGAAAGCGACGGTGATCTCAGAGCGAAACTCAATGCCGCGATCGCGACCATGAAGGAAGACGGGACGCTGAACGCGTTGATCGAAAAATGGTTCGAAGGCCGCGATGGCCCCTATTGATTGGAACAATGCGAAGGGGGCTCAGTTCGAGCCCCCTTTCGTTTCTGGTCCATCTTTGATCCATGGAATTTTGCGCTGACCCGGCAACTATCGAAGGGGCGAAATGGTGGCTTTGCTACCTCACCACCCCGAAACATCAGCAATTCTATTTTAGTTTCCTGACGGTTCTGGCGCTGATTCTGCTGGTCGCGCCGATTACACTGATTTTGGGATTTGGTGGCGCGTTGGCGCGGCGTTCCAGGTTTTATCCCCTGAAACTGTTCGGACAAATCTACACAAGCATGGTGCGCGGCGTACCCGACATCGTGTTTTTTATGTTTGTCCCGATCGCCATGGATCAGGGGTTGGAGATCATCCGCCACTGGATCAATTGTCCAGACGTCACCGGCGCGATTTATCAGGGCAACGATTTTGTCGTCTGCACGGCGGCCAAATTGCCGCTTAGCACGTCGCCGCAATGGGTCCACGAGACCTACGGATTTTTCCTGGCGCTGGTGGCGTTTTCCATTGTGTTCGGCGCCTTTGCCGCCAACACGGTCGACGGTGCGCTCAACGCGGTGCCCAGGAACCAGCTCGAGACCGGGCGCGCCTACGGCATGACATCCGGCCAAGTTTTCAGGCGCGTCCACCTGCCGCAAATGTGGGGCTATGCCCTGCCCGGCCTGTCCAACCTGTGGATGATCCTGATCAAAGCGACACCCCTATTGTTCCTGCTCGGGGTCGAGGATGTTGTGTACTGGGCGCGCGAACTCGGGTCGTCCAAGACCAGCATTTTTACGTACCCGCACCCCGATTGGCGGATCTGGTACTTCGCAGCGTTGTTGGTCTTCTATCTGCTATTAACCTGGGTCAGCGAGAAAATATTCGCCCGGTTCCGCACCCGCTTTACCCGTGGCCAGGCATCGTCTGCGGGCAAAATCGCGATCGAGGCCGGGCAATGAGTTGCGGCCAGACAATTCTGGATTACGGACTACGCTCGATTGGTATCGGCGCACGGTTATTGCCCAAAGCCGATATCACCCTTTGCGAACAGGTGGTATTAATCGGTAGCGGCATGATCTGGAATGTTTATCTGGCGCTTATCGCGGTCACGCTGGGTTTCTTCTCGGCAACCATGCTTGCAACCGCGAAAGCCAGCAGCAATCCAATTTTCGAGCGACCGGCACGCGCCTTCATATTCCTGTTTCGCGGCTCGCCTTTGTTCATCCAGTTTTTCTTTGGCTACGAATTGTTTGTGATCCTGCCGAAAGTCGGGTTCGATATCCCGCTCGGGTTTACGACAATCACGGTCGAGACTGCGTGGTTCACGAAAGCCTGGCTTGGGGCATTGATTGTCCTGTTTTTCAACACCACGGCATACAGCGCGGAAATTTTTTACGGGGCACTCCGGTCAGTGCCGTCGGGCGATATCGAAGCAGCGGAATCGTTCGGCATGTCCGGCTTCAAGCGGTTCCGGCGGATCATCTGGCCGACCCTGCTCCGCCTTGCCTGGCCGTCCTACACCAACGAAGCAATTTTCCTGTTTCATGCCACCGCGCTGGTCTTCTTTACCGGGTTCCCGGCCTGGCAACAACGCGGCGACGCGCTCTATTACAGCAATTATTTTGCGGAAAAGACGTTCAACCCGTTTGTCGCCTACCCGATCGTGGCGGGGTATTTCATCCTGTTCACGCTGGTGATCATTTTCGTCTTTTCACGGGTCAATCGCCGCCTGAACCGGCATATCGCGCCTGAACTGCGCAGCAGGGTGCGCTACCGGCCGCAGATCATCCGGTAGGATCACGCCGTGCCAAGATAGGCTGCGGTTATGGCGCTGTCTTTGGCGGCCTCTTTTGCAGTCCCGAACCAGACCGAATTCCCGGCTTCGAGCACCGAAACTTCATCTGCGACAGCCAGGGCATGCTCGGTATTCTGTTCCACCAGGACAATCGCGAGGCCTTCGCTGCGTAGTTTGGCGAGCACTTCGTAGCATTCGTCGATGATGCGCGGCATCAGGCCAAGCGACAATTCGTCCACCAGCAGCAGGCGGGGCGCGGACACAAGCGCCCGGCCTAGCGCCAGCATCTGTTGCTCGCCACCGGAGAGCGACCCCGCTTTTTGCCCGGTCCGTTCTTTCAGACGGGGAAAATATTCGTAGGCCTGGGCGGTGCCCGCGGCGAGCGTCGCAGCTTCGGAGACGTGCCCGCCGACCACAAGGTTTTCCTGTACCGTGAGGTCCGGAAAAATCCGCCTGCCCTCCGGCACGATGGCCATGCCCAGCTTTATCCGCTGATCTGCTGCCAGCATTGAAATATCGGATCCGTCGAGCAGAATTTCGCCCGCCTTTTGTTGGACAATCCCCATCAACGCCATCAGGGTCGAGGATTTGCCCGCGCCATTGGCGCCGAGCAGCGCCAAAACCTTGCCGGCCTCGACGGAAAACGAAAAATCGCGCACCGCAACGATATCGCCGTACCCTGCCCCCAATCCCCTGACCTCGAGCATCATGCGTGGCCTCCAAGATAGGCACTACGAACATCCGGGTTTTTCATCACCTCGCCGGCTTCGCCAAACGCCAGCGGTACGCCGTTATCCTGCACGTAGAGCGTCGGGCAGATGCGCAAAACTTCGCGCAGATTATGTTCGATCAGGAGGATCGTCTGGCCCGCCTTGTTAAGCCCGAGGATGAGATCGGCGAGGCCCGCCGCTTCGGCCTGATTGAGCCCGGCAAGGGGTTCGTCGAGCAACAGGAGTTTCGGCTCCAGCGCCATGGCCCGGGCAACTTCAAGGCGCTTCAGGTATCCAAGCGGGAGGGTTGCCGGCATGGCATCCACGACATTGCCAAGCCCGACCTTCTCCAACAGGCCGCGCGCCTTGTCCCGTTCCGGTTCGCGGTTGGTGTGCAACATAGCCGTGATCACGCGGCCTGTCTTTCTGGACCCGCAGCTCAGCGCCACATTGTCGAGCATGCTCATGTCGTGGAGCGGTTGCACAATCTGCTGGGCGAGCGCCAGGCCTGCGCCAACACGCGCATCGATCGATTTCCGGGCAAGGTCCCTGCCCTCCAGCAGCACCCGGCCTTGCTGGGGTTTTACGATCCCCGTAATCACCCGCATCAGGGTCGTCTTGCCGGCGCCATTCGGGCCGATGAATCCTACAAGCTCGCCGACATTGATGGTCAAGGAGACGTCATGGACGGCGGTGACCCCGCCGAACCGGACGGTGACATTTTCTATCTGGAGGACCGGAGTCATGGCGTTGCCCGCCTGAATCGCGCCGCCGACCTGCGTACAATGCCGGCAATGCCGTCTGGCGCGAACCGCATCATGGCGAACAGTAAGGCGCTGTATAAAAGCAACTTGTAATCGTCGACGAATTGCACGAGCAACGGCAGCACGCTCAGTATAGCGGCTGCAAACGCCACGCCCCAGACCGACCCGATGCCGCCGACAATGACCATTGCCAGGACGCTGACAGACTGGACAAAGCCAAAACTGTCCGGCCCGATATAGCGGAAATGGTGGGCGTAGAGCGCGCCGGCGATCCCCGCCCCTGCCGTCCCGATCACAAAGGCCGCCAGCTTGAAACGCGATGCGTCGATGCCGAGAATCCGGGTGACGTCTTCATTATCGGCGATCGAGTCGAACACGAACCCCATCCACGAGCGGCGGATATACAGCGAGAAGACTGCAAAGACGGCGGCCAGAAAAATGCAGAAGACCATGAACATTTCCCGGCTCATATCGGGACTTGGAATGCCGGCCATGCCCAGTTCACCGCCGAGGAAATCCTGCTTTCTGACAACGCCAACAAACAGGAATCCAACCCCCATGGTCGTGATCGCCAGAAAATCGTGACGCACCCTTAGACTGGCAAGGCCGATCAGAAATCCGAAAAACCCGGCAATGACCGCGGACGCTGGCAGGGTGAGCAGGAAGGGTACCGAGGCCTTGGTGAGGGTAGCGGAAGCATAGGCGCCGGTGCCCAAAAAGGCGGCGTGGCCGAGACTGATCTGGCCGCAAAACCCGGAAATAAAATTCAAGCTCAGGGCGAACAGCACGCTAATCGCCATGGTGGTCGCAAGCGTGATTTCATAGGCCATGCTATTTCTCTCCCAACAGGCCCTGGGGCCGGACCATCAGAACAATGATCAGGAAGGCAAATGCGAGCGCATCGCGGTCCAGAATTTTACCGAGATAAATGGTCCCGTAGGCTTCGATGACGCCGAGCGCCAACGCCGCAACCAGTGTCCCCCGGATGCTCCCAAGCCCGCCAAGCACGATAATCGCCAGCGCCTTATATGACGGCACGCTTCCCATAGTCGGCTCCACCAGATTGTTGAGGAGCGCCACAAGGACGCCAGCGACCGCCGCCAGAGCAGACGCGATGAAGAAATTCAGATAACGCACATTCTGGATCTTGATGCCGAACGCCGCCGCCATTTCGGGGTCCGTCACAGTTGCTCGCCAGGCAACCCCGGTGCGAGTATTGGCCGACAACCATGCGAGCGCGGATAGCATAACCACGGCGATCACCATCACCAGGATTTCGCCATGTTTGAGCCGAAAACCTGAAAATATCTCGATCTGTCCCTGGAGTGGCGGGTTGATATAGGATAGCCCGAAGGGACCGAACACGATGCGGTAAATCTCTTCCGACGCGATAAAAAGGGCGATGGAGGCGATCAGCGCGATATATGGCGGGCGGTGCAGGATCGGCTCATAGGCGAATTTGTAGACCGCCATGCCGATGACCCCGACCACGATCATGGCGACGAACATGGCAAGCGCGAAGCTGCCGGTGAAATTTGTGACAATGACGCCGATATAGCCGCCAAGGGTAAACAACGCCGCATGGGCCACGTGCAGGATCCGCAACAACCCGTAGACCAGCGTCAGGCCAAGCGCGATCAGGCCGTAGATACTGCCCTGGACGATTCCCTGGATGAACAATTCAAGATAAAGCATCTAACGCCCGACCGCCCGCTGGAAATTCAGTCATTGCAAGTGCCTAAATAAAAACCCCGCCGCCCGAGAGGAGCGACGGGGCATTTTGTTTATTCAGTTGGCGGCGCCAGCAATTCGGCATCGTTGATGACCGAATGCTCGCGCCAGTTGCCGTCACGCACGATCTGGACTTGCACATCTTTCTGCACTTCACCCAGCGCATTGAACGAAATTGTCCCGGTGGAGACGGCGAGATTAGTCGCAGCAATAGCATCGCGTAAAGCTGCGCGGTCAGAATGACCCGCGGCCCGCAGTGCGGCTGCAGCCACCATAACGGCAGTATGCGCAGATGCCGCGACCATATCGGCCGGGTACCCGGCCTTGGCCTCGAACGCAGCGATAAAGTCAGTGGTGATGGCCGAGGTTGAATCGCGATTGAGCGAGGTGGTGATGATCACGCCTTCTGCCGCGTCGCCGGCGATCTCGATGAATTTCTGGCTGTCGTAACCTTCCTGTCCGATGACCGGGGCTTCAATGCCCGCGGCCCGCAACTGGCTCACCAGCGGCCCGGCGGTGAAGAAATAGCCAGACGCATAGATCGCGTCCGGATTGTCGTCCTTGATCGCTGATACGATCGGACCGAATTGACGGTCGCGGATGCCGTATTCGTACTGGCCGACAATCTCGACCCCGAAACGCTCGGCGACCTCACGGAAACCGGCTTCAAGCGATTTGCCGAAATCGTTGTTGAGCGTCACAATGACAACCCGTTTCAGGCCCATCATTTCACCGATCAGCTTGGCACCGGCCCGGCCCTGGACTTCACCCACAAACGACGTGCGGAACACATAATCGCCCGCCCGTGTAATGTCCGGATGAATGGCGAAGGCCGAAATATACGGTACGCTGTTTTCCTGATAGATGCCGGCGGCGGCGCGGGTTGCGCCCGAATAACTGCCCGAAATTCCCATGACGACGCCATCATTCTGGATCAGTTTTTGCGAAATCGGCACGGATTCTGTTGGCGACGCCTGATCGTCATAGACAACCAGTTCCAAGGTATCGCCGTCGATACCACCAGACGCGTTGATCTGTTCGACGGCCAATTCCGCGCCATTGCGGGCAGAGGCCCCGTCGGCAGCCGCAAATCCAGTCAATGGTGCA
>JAJFGZ010000031.1 GCA_021775855.1 Hyphomicrobiales bacterium | reverse complement strand
CTCCCAGTGGTGAAAGCCTGCGAGATTATCGGCCCCCATCAGCCAGACGAGGCTGGCGCCGGGATAGCGTCTTGCCAGCGCGTCCAACGTATCGGCGGTGTAGATGAAGCCATTGTCCGCCTCGAACGTGCTGACCCGGATACGGGGATCGCCGACCAGACGGTTGGCATGGTCAACGCGCATGCCAAGCGGGTTCAGTTCGCGATTGTCCTTCAAGGGATTGCCGGGTGTGATCAGCCACCAGACTTCGTCCAGTCCGATCCGCTTCAACGCCATCAGGGAAATATGCAGATGCCCGCGATGCGGCGGATTGAAGGACCCGCCAAGGATCCCGATGGCGCGGTTCTTTCTGGTCTGGATCACGGGCGGGTCTGACCGGTGCCGTGGACAAGATATTTGAAGCTCGTCAATTGCTCGCCGCCGACCGGCCCGCGGGCGTGCATCTTGCCGGTGGCGATGCCGATCTCGGCACCCATGCCAAACTCGCCGCCATCGGCATATTGCGTCGAGGCGTTGTGGAGTAGAATCGCGCTGTCGAGCCGTGTCATAAATTGTCGGGCGGCTTCGTCGTCGCCGGTGATGATAGCATCTGTGTGGCGGGAGCCGTGTGTCGCGATATGGTGGATCGCGGCATCGAGGTCGTCGACCACGCGCGCGGCGATGATTGATTCAAGAAACTCCTTGCCCCAATCCTCCGTTCTAGCCGTTACGGCCCGGGGGTCTGCGGCGCAGACCGCATTGTCGCCGCGCACCTCGCAACCGGCGTCGATCAAAGCCGCGACTAATGGTTGCAGATGTGTGGCAACGCAGGCGCGGTCAACCAACAGGGTTTCCGCCGACCCGCAAATCCCGGTGCGGCGCATCTTGGCGTTGACTACGATGTCCTTCGCCATGTCCAAGTCCGCATCGCTGTGGACATAGACGTGGCAGATACCTTCCAGGTGGCTGAAGACAGGGACGCGGGCTTCGCGCTCCACAAGTCCTACAAGGCTTTTTCCCCCACGCGGGACAATCACATCGATGGCGCCGTCGAGGCCCCTGAGCATTTCCCCGACCGCAGCCCGGTCGGTTGTCGGGACAAGCTGGATCGCGTTACCGGGCAGCCCGGCTTTTTCCAAACCCGCAACCAAGCATTTGTGGATAGCGCGGGCGGACAGGATGCTCTCGGAACCCGGGCGCAGGATCGTGGCGTTGCCGGCTTTGAGGCAGAGCGCGCCGGCATCCGCGGTGACATTCGGCCGGCTTTCGAAAATAATCCCAATCACCCCGAGCGGGGTGCGGACTCGCTCGATTTTCAACCCGTTCGGGCGCTCCCATGCGGCAATAATTTTACCAACCGGGTCTTCAAGGTCCGCGATTTGCCGGACGGCATCGGCCATGTCGCCGACCCGGTTCCGATCCAGCATCAATCGGTCGAGAAAAGACTGTGGGCGCCCTGCTGCCTGCGCGGTTTCAAGGTCGATCTTGTTTGCTGAAATAATATCGTCTGCGTGATCCTCGATGGCGTCAGCCATGGCGCGCAGTGCGGTTATTTTTTTGTCGGGCGAGGCAATTGCGATTGCGCCGGCGGCGGCCCGGGCCCGTTGACCCAGTGCACGCATTTCCCCTGTCAGGTCAAATTCGTCCGTGCCGGGTTCAACTTGATCGTTCATGGTCAGTCTTCTTGTCTCAAAACCAGGTCATCGCGGTGGATCAGTTCGGTCCGGCCAGCATAACCCAGGATTGTTTCGATCTCATTGCTTCTCGCACCGATGATATTGTGGGCGCCCTTGCAATCATAGGCCGTCAGGCCGCGACCGAGAATATTCCCTGCTAAGCTCAGAATTGTAACGGCGTCGCCCCGGGTGAAATCCCCCTGGATTGACGTCACGCCTGCCGGCAGCAGGCTTTTGCCGGCTCGCAATGCCCTGGCGGCGCCGTCGTCAATGACGATCGATCCGCGTGGCTCCAGCGCCCCGGCGATCCATTTTTTGCGCGCGGCAATCGGTGTTGCGCTTGGGATGAACCATGTGCCCGCGCCGGAGTTAGTCACGTGGGCCAGGGGATGATCGACCCGCCCGCTGGTGATCAGCATATGGGCCCCCGCTGCGACGACGATCTTCGCCGCTTCGATTTTTGTTGCCATTCCACCCCGTGATAATTCACTCCCTGCCGACCCCGCCATGGCCTCGATGGCCGGTGTGACTTGCGTCACTTCGTGGATCAACTCGCCGCCTCCCTTGTCCGGCGGAACCGAGTAAAGCCCATCTACATCGGACAGCAATATCAGGCAGTCGGCGCTCATCATGCTGGCAACCCGGGCGGCGAGGCGGTCGTTATCGCCGTATCGGATTTCTGATGTGGCGACGGTGTCGTTTTCGTTGATGACCGGCACGACGCCCAACCGCAGCAGGGTGCGGATCGTGTTGCGGGCGTTCAGATAGCGACGCCGTTCCTCAGTATCGCCGAGGGTCAAGAGGATCTGCGCGGCGGTCAGGCCGTGCGCCCTTAGCACCTTGTTCCAGGCGCCCGCGAGTACAATCTGACCGGCCGCTGCCGCTGCCTGGTTTTCCTCGAGCTTGAGTTTACCCTGTCCGAGGCCGATGGTCTTGCGGCCAAGGGCGATGGCGCCGGAGGAGACTACAAGAATTTCGGCGCCGTTTGTCACAAGGCTGGACATGTCTTGCGTCAATCCTGCAAGCCAATCTTCGCGGAGCTGGCCGTTGCCCGGATCAACCAAAAGAGATGATCCGACTTTGATAACGATCCGCTTGAACGATGTCAGGTCGGGGGTCATGGACGCCATACCTCGACGCCGCCCTGGTCTTCTATCTTCGCGTCCCTGAGGTCATCGATCTGGGTTTTCAATGCGCGTAGAGCGTCCGTCACCCCAAGCCCGGTTGCGGCTGAAATTGCGAGGGGTTTGACGCCTGAGATTTTTTTGATGGCTTTACTGAACTTGGAAATCTGTTCAGGGGTTGCCGCGTCGCATTTGTTGAGGGCGACGATTTCGCGGCGCTCTCCGAGACCATTGCCGTAGGCCTGGATTTCTTCGCGGATGGCGCGGTACGCGTCGACCGGGTCGTCGCCGGTGATATCGACAAGATGAAGCAGCACCTGGCAGCGTTCGATATGACCCAGAAAACGGTCGCCCAGCCCGGTGCCCTCATGGGCCCCACGGATCAGGCCGGGGATATCGGCAATTACGATCTCGTCGCCATCGATTGCCGAAACGCCGAGGCCAGGTACGAGAGTCGTGAACGGGTAGTCGGCAATCTTCGGTTTAGCTGCCGATGTGGCGCTCAAAAAAGTCGACTTACCTGCGTTGGGCAGGCCCACAAGACCGGCATCAGCGATGAGCTTGAGCTTCAGCCAGATCCAGCGCTCTATTGCCGCTTCGCCCGGATTGGAGTGGCGGGGCGCGCGGTTCTTGGCACTTTTGAAATGCGTGTTGCCGAAACCGCCATTGCCGCCTTTTGCAAGCAGTTGCCGCTGGCCGATTTCGACCATGTCCGCAAGCAGGGTCTCGCCGTCCTCGTCGAATATCTGGGTGCCGAGGGGGATTTTGAGGAAAATGTCGTCGCCACCCGCGCCGGTCATGTTCTTGCCCTTACCGTCGCTTCCGCGCCCGGCCCGCATGTGCTGCTGGTAGCGGAAATCGATCAGGGTGTTGAGGCCGTCCACGCATTCAGCCCAGACATCGCCACCGCGCCCGCCATTGCCGCCGTCGGGCCCACCGAACTCGACATATTTCTCGCGGCGAAAGCTGATACAGCCGTTGCCGCCGGCGCCAGGACGGATACTCACTTTCGCTTCATCGAGAAATTTCATCGGGAAGAAGTTTTCAGATCAATCGGTTTCAACAAAAAGGGGGCCGGAAATCCGTCCCCCTGGAAATCATATATTCCGCCGGGGACATTTTCCGGCGGTAAGGTCTGCCCATGCGGGCCGCCGGATTATTTCGCCGGGGCTCCCGGGTTGACCGAAACAAATGTGCGGCCGCCGCGGCGCGAACGAAATTCAACCCGGCCTTCGATCAGCGCGTAGATGGTGTGGTCCTTGCCGATGCCGACATTGGTGCCCGGGTGCCATTTGGTGCCGCGTTGGCGGATAATAATGTTTCCAGGGATCACATGCTGGGAGCCAGACTTCTTGACGCCAAGCCGTCGCCCGGCCGTATCGCGCCCGTTGCGGGATGAACCACCTGCTTTTTTATGTGCCATGTCCTAGTCCTTCCAATTCTGGATCCGTCTCCGGACGTGTTATTTCTTTTTTGCTGCCGCCTGATCAACTTTCGCGCGAGGTGGCTTGCCGGCCAGCAATTCCTTGGCCTGCTCGACCCATTCTTCGCGCTCGATGCGGCCTCCCAAACTCAACTCGTCGTTGATTTTCTCAACGTCCTTGGCCTTCCATTTGGAGACCTGGGTCAGGGTTGTGATGCCGGCAGCATTCAACTTTTTCGCGAGAGCGGGACCAACGCCACCAATCAATTCGACATCGTCTTTGATATCGCTTTTCGCCGGTGCCACTTGCTTTGCCGGCGCTTTCGTCTCTTTGGCAGGCGTTGCTTTAGCAGCCTTCTTGGCGCTCGGCTTTTTGCCGCCGGTCAGGATTTCTGTAATCTTGACCAGGGTGACGTGCTGGCGGTGGCCGTTGCGGCGGCGGTAATGCTTGCGGCGCTTTTTCTTGAAAATGATGATCTTGCGGTTGCGGTCCTGGCCGAGAATCTCACCGGCAACTATCGCACCATCCACAAGGGGCGCGCCGATGGTGACATCGTCGCCATCGCCAACCATGAGAACGGTATCGAACGCGATCACCTCACCGGCATCGCCGTCCACTTTCTCGATTTTGATAATATCTTCGGCTGCAACGCGGTATTGCTTGCCGCCGGTCTTGATGACTGCGTACACTTTTTTGTTCCAGTTCTTCTACCGCGCCCTTCGGCGCCGCGGGATCGCGGACTTTCAAGCCGGTTGTGACCAGCTTGCCTCGGGCAGCGTATTCAAGCCCGGTCATGAAATGCCGGGTGCGCGCGGACTATATTCTGCAAATTCCCAAAGTCAACGATTTTGGCAATATTTCGGGCGGGTTTTGCTTGTAACCCAATTGGTGGATATGTACAGTCCGCGCCGCCGGAGGGATAAATTTCCGGCACGCGGAGAGGTGCCAGAGTGGTTGAATGGGGCGGTCTCGAAAACCGTTGAGCGCGCGAGCGTTCCGAGGGTTCGAATCCCTCTCTCTCCGCCATTTTTGATCTCGCGCCATTCGCTTTGCTCAAGGCTCCGATGGGGCGCCCTGACCGGGCGGCGCGCGGTCGCGCTTGCAAACCCTCCGGGTTTGAAACGGTAACCCGAGGATCTGCTTTCTTGTTTGTGGCGCTACCGGCTTGCGCCTGCTTGAGCGTATTTGTTGCACTACCGGCCTTCGGCCTGCTTGAGCGCGGGTTAAACCGCTGCCTTGAGCGCGTCGACCAGATCGGTCTTTTCCCATGAGAAGCTGCCGTCGTCGTGGGGGGTGCGGCCGAAATGGCCGTAGGCTGCTGTGCGCTCGTATATCGGGCGGGATAGGTTCAAGTGTTCGCGGATGCCGCGCGGGCTCAGATCCATCACGTCCTGGAGGACCTTTGCGAGCTTCTCCTCGTCGACCTGGCCGGTGCCAGCGGTGTCAACATAAAGCGACAGGGGCTTGGAGACGCCGATGGCATAGGCAAGCTGGATTGTGCATTTGTCGGCGAGACCAGCAGCGACCACATTTTTAGCGAGGTAGCGCGTTGCGTAAGCGGCTGAGCGATCGACCTTGGTCGGGTCCTTGCCGGAAAACGCACCGCCACCATGGGGGGCCGCGCCGCCATAGGTGTCTACGATGATCTTGCGCCCGGTCAGGCCGGCATCGCCATCGGGGCCACCAATCACGAAGCGCCCGGTCGGGTTGACGTAAAATTCCGCTTCAGGACACATCCAGCCTTCTGGCAGAACTTTCAGAATATGCGGGCGAACGTATTCGCGAACTTCTTCCTGACTGACATTTTCGGAATGCTGGGTCGAGACCACCACCGAGGTGGCACAAATGGGCTTGCCGTTTTCGTAGCGCAGTGTGACCTGGCTTTTTGAATCCGGGCCGAGGATCGAATTATTGTCGGCGTGGCGGGCTTCGGCCAATGAGCGCAGGATTGCGTGGGAGAAATGAATTGGTGCCGGCATCAGGACGTCGGTCTCCCGGCAGGCATAGCCGAACATGATGCCCTGGTCGCCCGCGCCCTCGTCTTTTTTGTTGCCATCTGAATCGACACCCTGGGCAATATCAACCGACTGGGCATGGACATGAACATCGACGATGGCGTTTTTCCAATGGAAGCCTTCCTGTTCGTAGCCAATGTCCTTGACCACTCTGCGGGCAGCTTCTTCCATCTTTTCCTTGGAAACTGAATCCGGGCCGCGTACTTCGCCGGCAAGGACAATCCGGTTGGTTGTTGTCAGGGTCTCAACAGCAACGCGGGAGAGGGGGTCGGCAGCGAGGAATGCGTCGACAATCGAATCCGAGATGCGGTCGGACACTTTGTCGGGGTGGCCTTCTGAGACCGACTCGCTGGTAAACAAATATGATTCCTGGGACACACTATTTCTCCCTGCGTAAAACGATTGCCTAGACGGTGAATATCTTGGGTGGGGCTCTGGTAGGAGCCCGGAATAGATGATCGAAACCCAGCAGCGCCGGTTGTTTCGTACATTTTGGCGATTGGGTCAATGTTGAATCCTGGCCCGGCTTGCATAGGGGAAAAAATTACCCGGCGACGAGATGCCCGCCATCAACGGGAATGACCACGCCGGTCACGAACGCGCTTGCTTTGGAAGAGAGATAAAGCGCCACACCCGCCATGTCTTCGGGACGCCCGATTCGCTTTCGTGGCAAGGCCTCGGCGATATCGTCGCCTATGGTCTCAAGCGTATGGGCCATCATCTGGCTCTCGAAGGGACCCGGCGCGACGGCGTTGATATTGATGTTGCGCGCTGCCAGCCGGTTAGCCATGACGCGGGTCAATTGATGGACGGCGGCTTTGCTGGCCGGGTACGACCAGGTATCTGTATGGGGGATGCCGATACCGTCGACCGAGCCGATGTTGATGATCCGCGCGGGGTCGTCATGGGTGCCGGACCTTTCAAGGTTAGGCAGCAATGCCTGGGTCATGAAAAACATCGATTTGACGTTGATATCCATGACCTTGTCCCAGCCGGATTCGGGAAAGTCGTCGATCGGGGCGCCCCAGGCCGCGCCCGCATTGTTGACCAGGATATCGAGTGCAGGTTCTTGTTCGGTGAACCGGGCGGCCAAGTCCTTGACCCCGTCAACGGTGGACAGGTCGGCTGGTAGCGCGATGCATTCGCCAAGTTTTGATAATTCGCCCGCGACTTGTTCGCAGACATCCGTCTTGCGCGACGAAATGTATGTCCGTGCGCCGTTTTCAACGAAGCCCCGGGCGATCATCAATCCGATGCCGCGGGATCCGCCGGTGACCAACGCGACCTTGCCATTTACTGAAAACAGGTTCTTCATGGGGTCATAAAATTCCTTATCCGGGTTGCGGCATATGGTGCCAGGGTGTCACTCTAGCGCGAAGAAAATCAAGCGTATGTCATATCCTGTTCCCGTCATTCCAGGATCTTGAGAAAACGATAATGGACTGCAGAGGCAATATCTATGAGTGAATTTGTGCGATACGAGCGCCGCGGAAATATCGGCATCATCACAATCAACAATCCGCCGGTCAATGCGCTCGGCCACGGCGTGCGCGCCGGGCTGATCGGGTGCCTTGAAGAGGGGACGGCCGACGAGCAGGCCTCGGCTTTGGTCCTGATCGGCGGCGGGCGGACGTTCCCGGCCGGAGCGGATATAACCGAATTCGGCAAGCCGCTGAAAAGCCCGGACCTGCGCGAAGATATCGTAAGGTACGAGAATTCCAGCAAGCCGGTGATAGCAGCGATCCACGGCAATGCGCTCGGCGGCGGGTTGGAACTGGCGCTCGGGTGCGACTATCGGATTGGCAATGTGAAGGCCAGGGTCGGTCTCCCGGAGGTGACCCTCGGGATTCTTCCCGGCGCCGGAGGGACCCAGCGTCTTCCGCGCCTGATCGATCCCGCTGCGGCACTTGATATGATTTTAACCGGATTGTTTGTGCCTGCACCAAAAGCACTGAAACTTGGCATCATAGACCGGGTGTCAGAGGGGGACCTGCTGGAAGACGCCATCAAATACGCGGAAGAGCTGGTCGCGTCCGGCGCGGAACGCCGCCGGATTCGCGATATGGGCATTGAGGCCGAGGCCGAAATTTTCGATCAGGCGCGGACCGTTGCGGCCAAGCGGGCGCGCGGATTCGATGCGCCGCTGCTGTGCATCCAGGCAGTCGAGAATGCTGCCTCCATGTCGTTCGATGACGGGTTGCGGGAAGAGCGTGTGCTGTTCGAGAAATTGCTGACCTCGGATCAGTCGAAAGCCCAGCGTTATATGTTTTTCGCCGAGCGCGAAGTTGGCAAAATTCCGGATATTCCAAAAGACACGCCGCTGCGCGAAATTGCAAAAGCCGGGGTGATTGGTGCCGGGACCATGGGCGGCGGGATCGCCATGAATTTCGCCAATGCGGGAATCCCGGTGACGATCGTGGAGACCAGCCAGGAGGCGCTCGACCGGGGGCTGGGTATCATCCGGAAAAACTACGAGGCGACGGTTGCCAAGGGACGGCTGTCGCGCGACGCGATGGAACAGCGCATGGCGCTGTTCACCGGTTCTCTCGATTATGATGGGCTCTCCGACGTTGACATCGTGATCGAGGCGGCGTTCGAGAACATGGCGCTGAAGAAGGAAATTTTCGGCAAGCTGGACAAAACCTGCAAATCGGGCGCGATCCTTGCGACCAACACCTCGACCCTTGATATCGATGAAATTGCTGCCGAGACAGATCGGCCCGAGGACGTCATCGGGCTACATTTCTTCTCGCCTGCCAACGTGATGCGATTACTCGAAATCGTGCGCGCCGCGAAGACCAGCAAAGACGTGGTCGCGACCGCGATGAAATTATCCCGGACTATTGGAAAAGTCAGCGCTGTGGTTGGTGTCTGCGACGGGTTTGTGGGCAACCGCATGCTGCACGCCTATATGGACCAGGCCATGTCGCTTCTGGAAGAAGGCGCGCTACCCCAGCAAATCGACAAGGCTTTGTACGATTGGGGTTGGGCCATGGGGCCGTTCGCGGTGATGGACCTTGCGGGGAACGATGTGAGTTGGCGGATCCGCCGGGAAAAGGCGCCGGATCGGGACCGAAACCTGCCGTACCCCCACACGGTCGCCGATGCACTGTGCGAGGAAGGCCGTTTCGGTCAGAAGACAGGCAAGGGCTGGTATCTCTATTCCGATGGCAGCCGCACGCCGGATATCGATCCGGCAGTGGACGCGTTGATTGTCAAAACGTCCGCCGACAAGGGCATTGCCCGGCGTGAAATCTCGGACGAAGAAATTGTAAAACGCTGCATGTACGCGCTTGCCAATGTTGGCGCCGATCTGCTCGATGAAGGGATCGCGCTTCGGGCCAGCGATATCGATGTAATTTACAATGCAGGGTACGGGTTCCCGCGCTACCGGGGCGGCCCGATGTTTGCGGCCGATTCAGTAGGACTCGATACCATGCTCGCCGATATCAAGCGGTTTCGGGAAGATTTTGGTCCCCTGTGGCGGCCGAGCAAATATCTCGAGAAGCTGGTTGCCGAGGGCAGGAATTTCACCGGCCAATAAATTTTCCAACGAGGAGTATTTCTGATGCGTGAAGCTGTCATTGTCTCAACCGCCCGGACCCCGATCGGCAAGGCCTACAGGGGCGCGTTCAACAATACCGGGTCGCCGACCCTTGGAGGGCACGCAATCAAGGAGGCGGTCAAGCGCGCCGGCATAGATCCGGGCGAGGTCGACGACGTGGTCATGGGGGCGGCGACCCAGCAGGGTAGCCAAGGATATAATTACGCCCGCCAATCGGCAATCGCGGCGGGCTTGCCGATCCATGTGGCGGGGATGAGCGTCGACCGCCAATGCGCCTCGGGTCTAATGGGGATCGCGACAGCCGCCAAGCAGATCATCGACGACGGCATGGCAATCGCCGTTGGCGGCGGCGGCGAATCCATTTCCCTCGTGCAGAACGAACACTCGAACACCTACCGCGCCCGGGACGAGACGGTTCTGGAGAATAGCCCGCACCTCTATATGCCGATGATTGACACCGCCGAGATCGTCTCCAAGCGCTACAATATCAGCAGGGAATCCCAGGACGAATACGGGCTGCAGAGCCAGATGCGCACGGCGGCTGCCCAGCAGGCCGGGCGGTTCGACGACGAGATCGTGCCGCTCAAAACCAGCATGGGCGTTATGGACAAGGAAACGAAAGAGATTTCGTTCCACGACGTGACCCTGGAGAAAGACGAAGGCAACCGGCCCGAGACCAGCCTTGAGGGGTTGGCGGGGTTGAAACCGGTGCGCGAAGGCGGGGTCATTTCGGCTGGCAACGCGAGCCAATTGTCCGATGGCGCATCGGCGTGCCTATTGATGGATTCTAAACTCGCCGAGCAACGCGGGTTGAGCCCATTGGGGATTTATCGCGGCATGGCGGTCGCCGGGTGCGAGCCCGACGAAATGGGAATCGGTCCGATTTTCGCCGTGCCGAAATTGCTGGAAAGGCACAACCTCAAAATCGATGATATCGGGCTTTGGGAACTGAACGAAGCTTTCGCGGTGCAGGTCATTTATTGCCGTGACAAGCTCGGCATCCCGGACGAACTTCTCAACGTCGATGGCGGCGCGGTTGCAGTCGGCCACCCATACGGCATGAGCGGCGCCCGGCTGACCGGCCACGCGCTGATCGAGGGCAAACGGCGCGGCGCTAAGTTCGTGGTCGTGACCATGTGCGTTGGTGGCGGGCAGGGCGCCGCCGGTCTTTTTGAAGTCGCGTGATTGCAATCGATTGATTGTAATCGACAGATTGAACAACGGATAAAGTTATGAATTTTGAGTTTTCCGACAAGGTCAAAGAACTCCAGGCGGGTGTGACGGCGTTTATGGACGAGCATGTTTATCCAAACGAACATGTTTACGAGACCCAGGTCGCGGAGGGCGGTCGCTGGTGCATCCCCGGCGTGATGGAAGAGATGAAGCGGGCGGCCAAAGATCAGGGCCTGTGGAACCTGTTTCTGCCCGAAAGCGATTCTGGCTTCGGCCTCACCAATCTGGAATACGCGCCGCTCTGCGAAATTATGGGGCGCTCTCCTATAGGGCCGGAAGCCTTCAATTGTTCGGCACCCGATACCGGCAACATGGAGGTGCTTGAGCGCTACGGGTCGGACACCCACAAGGAGCAATGGCTCGAACCCCTGCTGGCGGGCGAAATCCGTTCAGGTTTTGCGATGACCGAACCGGATGTGGCGTCGTCGGACGCCACCAATATCGAGGCAAGTATTGCGCGCGATGGCGACGAATATGTCCTCAACGGGCGCAAATGGTGGACCTCCGGGGCGATGGACCCGCGCTGCAAAATCCTGATCTTCATGGGCAAGACGGACCCTAGCGCTGACCGGCACAAACAACAATCGATGGTCCTGGTACCGTTGGGTACGGACGGGATTAGAATCGTTCGGCACCTTCCGGTCTACGGCTACGATCACGCGCCGCATGGCCATGCTGAGGTGGATTTTGACAATGTGCGGGTGCCGGTATCCAATATCCTGCTCGGCGAGGGGCGCGGCTTCGAGATCGCCCAGGGGCGGCTTGGCCCGGGTCGTATCCACCATTGTATGCGCCTGATTGGGCAAGCCGAACGGGCGATCGAGGCGATGTGCAAACGCGCCAAGCAAAGGGTTGCTTTTGGCAAGGCAATTTCCGAGCAGGGCGTGGTGATGGACGCGATTGCCCGCTCACGTATCGAGATCGAACAGGCCCGCCTTCTGGTCCTGAAGGCCGCCCACATGATGGACACGGTCGGCAACAAGGCTGCGCGCGCCGAGATCGCCATGATCAAGGTGATCGCCCCCAATATCGCGCTCGACATTATCGACCGCGCGGTCCAGGTCCATGGCGGCGGCGGGGTCTCGGATGAGTTCCATCTGGCCTCGGCCTGGGCGCAAGCCCGCACGCTCCGCCTGGCAGACGGCCCGGACGAAGTGCATCTCGCCTCAATCGCCAAACAGGAGTTGCGGAAGCACGGGAACTAGGTTTCCGTTAGAAGGCAGTGCTGATGAAGGATCATTCCAGCCACGACAGATCGACCGCGTACAAGGAAAACAGCCTGACGCTGGTTGGCGCCGTGTCGATGGGCACAGGGGTGATGATCGGCGCCGGGATTCTGGCGCTGACTGGGCAGATTGCCGAACTTGCCGGTCCGTTATTCCCGCTCGCCTTTCTTGCGGCGGCGGTGGTGACCGCGTTCAGCGCCTATTCCTACGTGAAGATGTCCAACGCCTACCCCTCCGCCGGGGGCATCGCCATGTTTCTGCAAAAGGCCTATGG
The DNA here is from genome assembly GCA_021775855.1 of Hyphomicrobiales bacterium. Lineage (GTDB taxonomy): Bacteria > Pseudomonadota > Alphaproteobacteria > Rhizobiales > NORP267 > NORP267. The sequence continues at coordinate 784 of JAJFGZ010000031.1, read as the reverse complement.
CAGAGGCGCGGTGACTGGGGCGGGGGCGCTGCTCATGTATTTCTCGATGGTCATCAACCAGAGCCTGGTTGCGCGTACGTTCGGCACCTATTCCATTCAGATATTCGATATAGCGCCAGGCAGCCGGGTTGGCGACTGGATTATCCCGGCGCTCGGCGTGGGGCTGCTGATTTTTGCGTTTCTGCTGAATATCTCGGGCAACCGCGCCATCGGCTGGTTTTCCCTGGTGATGGCGTTTGTTAAAATTGCCGGTATCGCGGTGTTCGCCATCGGCGGGCTGTGGCTTGCCGATTTTTCGGTCGGGGACGTTGCGGCAGACGCGACCGAGACTTCGGTTACCGGCTTTATCGCCGCGATGGCGCTGGCGATACTAGCCTACAAAGGCTTCACCACGATCACCAATAGCGGGTCTGAAATCGTTGACCCCCACCGCAATGTCGGGCGCGCCATCGTCATCTCGATCGTGGTCTGCGTTGCAATATATTCGCTGGTCGCCCTGGCCGTCGCCGGCAATCTATCGTTCCCCGAAATCATCGCGGCAAAAGATTTTGCGCTTGCCGAGGCGGCGCGGCCGGCCTTTGGCGATTACGGCTTATGGTTCACCGTCGCCCTGGCGATCGTAGCGACCATGTCCGGGGTCATTGCAAGTATATTCGCGGTATCGCGCATGCTCGCAATGCTGACCGACATGAAGCTGGTGCCCCACAGCCATTTCGGCATGCCGGGCAGCATCCAGAAACACACGCTGGTCTATACCGTCGTTATCGCTATTTTTCTGACGACG
>JAJFGZ010000004.1 GCA_021775855.1 Hyphomicrobiales bacterium | reverse complement strand
GGCTTGCGCTTCTCTGCAAACGCCGCCATCCCCTCCGCCTGGTCTTCGGTGGCGAACAGGGAATGGAAGACCCGGCGCTCGAACCGGACGCCTTCGGTCAGCGTTGTCTCGTAAGACCGGTTGACCGATTCCTTGGTCATCATCAGAGACGGCATCGACATCTGGGCGATCTTGTTGCCGGTCTCCACCGCGTCCTCTACGAGATTATCGGCGTCGACAATTCGGCTCACGAGACCCGATCTCTCGGCCTCTTCGGCGTCCATCATGCGCCCGGTCAGGCACATTTCCATGGCTTTTGATTTGCCGACAAAGCGTGTCAGGCGCTGGGTGCCCCCTGAGCCGGGCATAACGCCCAGGTTGATCTCAGGCTGGCCGAACTTTGCGGTATCGGCCGCCAGGATAAAATCGCACATCATCGCCACCTCGCAGCCGCCCCCAAGGGCGTAGCCGGCAACCGCAGCGATGACCGGCTTTCTGACCCGCGACAGATGCTCCCAGGGGGTAATGAAATCCTCCTTGTAAGCTTCCATATAGGTCTTTGATTGCATTTCCTTGATATCGGCACCGGCGGCAAAGGCCTTTTCGCTTCCGGTAATAACGATACAGCCGATCTTGTCGTCGGCCTCGTATATGTCCAGCGCCTGTGACAATTCACCCATCAGAACGCTGTTCAGGGCGTTCAGCGCCTTTGGGCGATTGAGGGTGATGAGGCCGACCCGGTTCCGGGTTTCCGTGATGATTGTTTCGAAAGCCATTTTGTTTCCTCGCAACTTAATCCGTGCTGCAGCCGAGGCCGCAGGCCAATGAATTTTCCTATTTCTGGCACGCCGCGCAATAGAATGTCGAGCGTCCGTTCTGGACAATGCGGCGGATCGTCCCCTGGCATGCCGGTTTGACGCAAGAGCCGTCTTCCCGGTCATAGACGTTAAAATTGTGCTGAAAATAGCCGAGCGAGCCGTCGGTATGGCCGAAATCGCGCAAACTCGACCCGCCGGCTTCAATCGCCCGGGTCAGCACATCGCGGATTGACGCGACAAGCGGCGCGATGCGTTTGCCGGGGCCGCCGCGTTTTGTGGCGATGGAACCCGCCTTGCGGATCGGCGACAGGCCGGACAGGTGTAACGCTTCGCAGACATATATGTTGCCAAGCCCGGCGATAATCCGCTGATCCATCAACACCGCCTTGAGGTTGGTGGCGCGGCCCCGGAAAGCAGCGTTGAGATAGGTCTCGTTCAAATGGTTCCCCAATGGTTCGACACCGAGGGATTTGAACCGGGGATGGGAGTCCAGTTCGGCATCCGCTACCAGCAACATATAGCCGAACCGGCGCGGATCGTTGTAGGTGATCCGGGTGCCGTCTTCGAGATCAATCACCACATGATCGTGGGCTGGTTTGTGCGCTAATTCGTGGTGAAAATTGGCCGCGCCGCCCGCGTCAATCAGAAACCGGCCGGACATGCCCAGATGGACCACCAGCACGTTGCCCGATGACAGGCGTGCCAGGATGTATTTGGCGCGACGCGACAGGTTAGCCACGGTTTGCCCTTCGAGATTTGCCGAAAAACGATCCGGAAAAGGAAACCGCAGGTTTTCGCGGCGCAATTCGACCCTCTCGATTATCTTACCGGTCATCGCCCGGTCCAGTCCGCGCACAACTGTTTCCACTTCCGGCAATTCTGGCAAAATATGGGTCCTTCTTTACGCTTTTTGCAGAGCAACATAGCGCTCGCGCGCCGCCTGCGCTATGGTCCCGTTCGTTAGGGGCTAGACCTCTGTGGAGACAAATTGGTGCGTAACCCAATCCCGGACAATAATGCGACCCATTTCGGCTTTCGAGACGTTGAACCGGGCGCCAAGCAGGCGCTGGTGGACGACGTATTTGCCAAGGTGGCGCGCCGCTACGATCTGATGAATGATCTGATGAGCGGCGGGCTGCACCGGCTCTGGAAGGACGCCGCCGTGGATTGGCTGGCGCCGCGCGCGTCCAATTCCGGCTACCGTCACATCGATGTCGCTGGCGGCACCGGTGACATGGCGTTCCGGATCGCCGAAGCAGCTGGCAAAAAGGCCGAAATCGACATTCTTGATATCAACGCGAATATGCTGCGCGAAGGCCGCGCCCGGGCCGGCCGGCAGGCCCATGGAGGCCAACTCCGGTTCGTCCAAGGCAACGCCGAAGATCTGCCCTACCCGGACCAATGGTTCGATTCCTATACAATCGCTTTCGGGCTGCGCAACGTGCCGGATATCGGCAAGGCGCTGTCCGAAGCCTTCCGGGTGTTGAAAACCGGAGGGCGGATTATCTGCCTGGAATTTTCACACCCAAGCATCCCGATGTTCGACAAGATCTATGAATTTTATTCGTTCAACGCCATTCCGGTCATAGGAACACTGGTCGCAGGGGACGGCGATTCGTACCGGTATCTCGTGGAATCGATCCGCAAATTTCCGGACCAGGAAGCGCTCATGGAGCGGGTCGGGGAAGCCGGGTTCGAGCAGCCGAAGTATCGCGACCTGTCCGGCGGGATCGCCGCCATCCATTCCGGCTGGCGAATTTAAACCATGATTTCGAATATCACTCAGTCGTGGCGCCTTGCGCGGGCCGGGTTGGTGATGGCCCGCCATGGCGCTCTTGATCTGGTCACACCGGACGATTTACCGGCGCCTGCGCGCATCGGTATAAAAATCGTGCGCACCCTGTTTGGTCCGAAAACCGACGTGGCAAGCACCCAATCGTCTGCCAAACGCCTCGCCGCCGCGCTAACGGACCTTGGGCCAAGTTACATCAAGTTTGGTCAGTTTCTGGCGACCCGGGGGGATATCGTTGGCGAAGACCGGGCGCGAGACCTCGCCGAACTACAGGACCGGCTGCCGGCCTTTTCGCAAATCGAGGCCGAGGATGCCGTGGCCGCTGCGCTTGGACATCCTGTGGGTCAAATTTTTTCCTCGTTTGGCAATTCCGTCGCCGCCGCCTCGATCGCCCAGGTCCACAAAGCCACATTAAAGTCCGAGGACGGCGAAGAAAATATCGTCGCGGTCAAAATCCTACGGCCCGGCATCGAACAGCGCTTCGCCCGCGATATGGAGAGCTTTTTCTTCATGGCGCGCAACGTCGAGCGGTTCCTGCCGCCAACCCGGCGCCTGAAGCCGCTCGCCGCCGTTGAGGTGCTCAACCAGACGGTCCGGTTCGAGATGGATCTAAGACTGGAGGCCGCCGCGATTTCCGAGATGGCGGAAAACATTGCCGATGACGAAGGGTTCAGGGTTCCGGATATTTACTGGCCGCAATGCGCCAAGCGGGTGCTGACGATCGAGTGGGTCGACGGGATTCCACTCAGCGATCTCGACGCACTCAAAGCGTCCGACCACGACCTCAAGGCGCTTGGCGCCAATATCATCCAGTCTTTCCTGCGCCACGCCATGCGCGACGGGTTTTTTCACGCCGACATGCATCCGGGCAATTTATTCGTGGATGAAGACAGCAATATTGTAGCCGTCGATTTCGGAATCATGGGGCGGCTCGGGCCGGACGAGCGCCGTTTCCTCGCCGAGATTCTCTGGGGTTTTATCCGGCGCGACTATACGCGGGTCTCGGACGTGCATTTCGAGGCGGGGTATGTACCGTCTACAAAGCGCCGGGCCGATTTCGCCCAATCGCTGCGCGCCATCGGGGAACCCCTGATGGATAAAAGCGCGGAAGATATTTCCATGGCGAACCTTTTGACCCAATTGTTTCAGAATACCGAACTGTTTGAAATGGAAGCCCAGCCCGATTTGTTGCTGCTGCAGAAAACCATGATGGTCGTGGAAGGGGTCGGGCGGATGCTCGATCCGGAACTGAATATGTGGGATACCGCCGAGCCGGTGGTCAAGGAATGGATGGAGAGCAACCTCGGGCCCGAGGGCAGGCTACACGACGCCGCTGAGGGTGCGGCAGATCTCGGCCGGTTTTTCGGCCAGGTTCCGGGAATTCTTTCACGCGCCGAGACAATCGCCGGGCGGATGGCCGATATGGCGGTCGGTGGCATCCAGCTTGACCGCGAAACCATCGACAAGATTGCCGCCACCCAGCACCGGGAAGACCGCTGGACCCGCCGGGCGCTTTGGGTGGCTGCGCTTTCGCTTGCCGTCATAGCGTGGAATTTTATAGTCTAGACCATGGCAGAGTTTCTCAAAGATAAGCGCATTCTCCTCATTGTCAGTGGTGGTATCGCCGCCTACAAGAGCCTGGAGCTGGTGCGACTTTTGACCAAATCCAGCGCGACAGTACGCGCGATTTTGACGTCGGCGGGGTCCGAATTTGTTACCCCGCTGTCGCTCGGCTCGTTGACCGGTGACAGGGTCTATACCGACCTGTTCGATCTCACCGACGAAGCCGAGATGGGGCACATCGAATTATCGCGCGACGCCGATCTGCTGGTAGTGGCGCCCGCGACGGCTGATCTGATGGCCAAGATGGCGAACGGCCTGTGCAACGATCTGGCGTCGACCGCGTTGCTGGCGACCGACAAGCCGGTGCTGATCGCGCCTGCCATGAATGTACGCATGTGGGAGCACACTGCGACCAGGCGCAATCTGGCCCAATTATCGGGCGACGGAATACACATTATCGGCCCGAACGAGGGTGACATGGCCTGCGGTGAGTTCGGCTTTGGACGAATGGCGGAGCCCGCCGAGATTTTAACGGCGATCGAGGCTCTACTCGGACCCGGCGGGGGACCGCTCAAAGGCCGCAAGGCGCTGGTCACATCGGGACCAACGCGGGAAGCGATCGATCCAGTGCGCTACCTCGCCAACCGCTCCTCGGGCAAGCAGGGCCACGCCATCGCAGCGGCCCTGGCCCGGCTAGGGGCGGACGTCACGCTGGTCAGCGGGCCTGTTGCCATACCTGACCCGTTTGGCGCAAAAACCATCCATGTGGAATCAGCCAAAGAGATGCTGGCCGCCTGCCAGGAATTGTCACCGGTGGATATCGCGGTCTGCGTCGCGGCCGTCGCCGACTGGGGGATTGCGGATCTGGCCGGGCAGAAAATCAAGAAAGGTAAGAGCAGCACAACGCCAATGCTCAAGCTGGTTGAAAACCCGGATATTCTGGCAACCCTCTCGAATAAATCTGGAAATCGCCCGGCACTCGTTATCGGCTTTGCGGCGGAGACCGAGAATGTCATCGAGCATGCCAGGGAAAAACTGGCGCGTAAAAAATGCGACTGGATTATCGCCAACGACGTCTCGCTTCCCGACGGCGGGAAGCGCTCCGGGGTTATGGGAAGCGATCACAACCGGGTTCATATCGTCTCCGGTGACGGGGTCGATAGCTGGCCGGAAATGACCAAGGCCGAGGTCGCCGCCGGGCTCGCGGCGCGGATCGCGGAACAGTTCAACACTCAGGACAGCGAACAATGAGCGGGGCACTCGTTCCGGTCGCTATCAAGCGGCTGCCGCACGGCGCCAACCTGGCACTGCCAATGTACGAAACTGAAGGCGCGGCGGGGATGGACCTTCGCGCTGCGATCGATGCCGAAATGGTTATCGAATCCGGTGAATGGACACTTGTCCCCGCTGGCATCGCGATCGGGTTGCCCCAAGACTTTGAGGCTCAGATCCGGCCCCGGTCCGGTCTTGCCGTCAAGAACGGGGTGACGGTCCTGAACGCACCGGGTACCATCGATTGTGATTACCGTGGCGAGATCAAGGTCGCGCTGATCAACCATGGCGGCGAGTCTTTTATCGTTACCCCTGGCATGCGGATTGCCCAGATAGTGATCGCGCCGGTGAGCCGGGCGGTTCTAACCGAAACCGACGCATTGCCCCCGAGCCACCGCGGCACGGGTGGGTTCGGGTCGACGGGGCAATGAGCAACGACCCAAGCTTCAGCGATGAGGAACTGGAGCGGTACGCGCGCCATATTGTCTTGCGGCATGTGGGCGGACCGGGCCAGCAGAAACTGAAACAGGCGCGGGTTCTGGTAATCGGCGCCGGCGGACTGGGCTCCCCGGCGCTGCTGTATCTTGCCGCTGCTGGTGTCGGCACCCTGGGGATTGTCGATGACGATGAGGTTTCGCTCTCCAATCTACAGCGCCAGGTTCTGCACGGAACGAAGACCGTCGGGACCGCAAAAACTGAGAGTGCCCGCACCCGGCTTGGCGATCTGAACGCCCATGTAGCGGTAGAATTATTTCCATCCCGGCTTGTCGGCGCCAATGCCTGGGAGATTATCAGCGGGTTCGATCTGGTGATCGACGGGTGTGATAATTTTGCGACCCGGTACCTGGTCAACGACACCTGTTATCTCATGAAAAAGACGTTGGTTTCCGGCGCGGTCGGCCAGTTTGACGGTTCGGTCACTACGTTTCGGGCGTTCGAGAATAGTGCCGACGGTACTCCCAACCCGTCCTACCGGTGTCTGTTTCCCGAACCACCTCCGCGCGAGATGGCGCCGTCCTGTGAAGAAGCCGGTGTCCTTGGCGCATTAACGGGCATGATTGGCGCGATGCAGGCGATGGAAGCCATCAAGGAGATCACCGGGGCCGGAACGTCCCTGGTCGGGCGGCTGATCGGCTACGATTCTCTCGATGTACGTTTTTCCGAGATTGCCTACAAATGGGACCCGGACAACCCGCTCAACGGACGTAATCCGACGATTACAGATCTTTCGATCCACCCCTAGAGCATCGACGGGAGGATGCGGTCCGGTGGGCGGTGGCCGTCCATGAAGGTCTTTATGTTGATAATCACCTTCTCGCCCATATCGACCCGGCCTTCGATTGTGGCTGAACCCATATGGGGTAGGATGACTGCTTTGCCGGTGATCGCCAGCTTGATGAGTTTCGGGTTGACCGCTGGTTCGTGCTCGTAAACATCAAGCCCGGCGCCAGCAATTTCACCGGCCTCAAGCAACCGGGTCAGGGCATTTTCGTCGATTATCTCGCCGCGCGCCGTATTGACGATATAGGCGTCGGAGCGGATCAGTTTCAGCCGCCTGGCGGACAACAGGTGGAAGGTTGCCGGCGTATGCGGACAATTGACTGAAATGATGTCCATATGGGCGAGCATCTGGTCGAGGCTATCCCAGTGCGTCGCTTCAAGCTCTTCCTCGGTCGCGGCGGCGATGCGGCGGCGGTTATGGTAATGGATCTGAAGGCCAAAGGCGCGGGCGCGGCGCGCGACCGCCTGGCCAATGCGGCCCATACCGATGATCCCGAGACGTTTCCCCCAAATCCGCCGGCCCAGCATCCAGGTGGGTGACCATCCGGTCCAGGTGACATCGGAGGCCAGGACCTGCGACCCTTCGACCAGCCGCCGCGGTACAGCCAGAATCAAGGCCATGGTCATGTCGGCGGTATCTTCAGTCAGCACGCCTGGCGTGTTTGTAACCGTAATTCCCCGGTTGGTTGCGGTCCCCACATCGATATTATCAACTCCATTGCCAAAATTTGCGACCAGCTTCAAATTCTCACCGGCTTGGCTGAGAATAGAGGCATCGATCTTGTCGGTGACGGACGGGACGAGCACATCGGCTTCGGCGACCGCGTCCACCAGGTCCTTTTGCGACATGATCGAATCGTCATCGTTCAGACGGGTGTTGAACAATTCCCGCATGCGCGTCTCGACAATATCCGGTAGCTTCCTGGTCACGATCACCAACGGCTTGGATTTGGGCATGATATGTCTCAATCAAATACAGTTGCGACCAGGGCGCCATGGGAACGAACAGACCGAGCGGGATAAATACCGCTCCGTGTCCATCGCCACGGCTTTGCCGTCATTCTCTAGCAGAAGGTGCGGGCAAAAATAAAGGCGTTTCAAGCGCTAATCGAGATTGAACACGCAGTCCGGCTGCGCTAGATCAGAGACAGGTATTTTTCCGGTAGTCGTACGGAAACCCAATTCTCGAAATCCCGCCAGCAGAGGATTGGGTTTGAAAAGTATCGTACAAAAGTTGATCGAAATATGGATGCTATGAACCTGGCCAACCATCTGCAACCAAGAATGCCTGACTTCCGGGCAGTGCCAACAAATCGGTCCAAATTACTGGTCCTGGCTTTTACCGTCACGCTGATCGCCGGTTTTTTTCTATCAACACCCGCCCTGCCTCAGACGACAACAGGGTCGGTGGCAGTGGGGCCGAGCGGGCTGCCGGTACCGCGCTTCGTCAGTCTCAAATCCAACCGCGTTAACGTGCGCGGGGGACCGAGCCAGAACCATTCGATTTCATGGATATTTCTACGCCAGGGGCTCCCCGTCGAAATTATCGCTGAGTTTGAAAACTGGCGGCAGATTCGCGACAGCGACGGCCAGGAGGGTTGGGTCTTCCACTCGCTCCTGAGCGCCCGACGGACGATCCTGGTGGCACCCTGGTCGGACGAGCAATCTTTGGCGCTGCGCGAAACACCGGGCGAGGACGGCGAATTGGTCGCGAAACTTAGCCCGGGAATTCTCGGCAATCTGGAACGATGCGACGACGGCTGGTGCCAGATTTCGATCAGGCAATATGACGGGTGGATCGCTCAGGACCTTTTGTTCGGCACTTACCCGAACGAAGCTGCGAACTAACTAATCCTGCAAAAGAGCCAAGTGAGAATCAGTCGGATTTGCTTGAGCGCAAATGAACGACGATATCGATCTGGCTGACTTCCATACCCTCGGGCGGGGTTGGGATGCCCTCGACCTTCAATTCGCCATGGGCGATGTCGAGAACGGTGTTGCCATCCTCCAAATGGAAATGATGGTGGTCGCCGGTATTGGTATCAAAATATGTTTTCGCCCCGCTTACGGCAACCTCGCGCAACAGCCCGGCCTCGGTAAACTGGTGCAGCGTATTGTAAATCGTCGCAAGAGAAATCCGGATGTTGTTGGCAAACGCGTCGTCGCGCAGCATCTCGGCGGTCAAATGCCGGTCTTCGCCGGTAAACAGCAGCACCCCCAAATCCAGACGCTGGCGGGTGGGACGGAGCCCGGCCGCATTCAAAATATCGCGGATTTTCTGCTTGTTTTCCATAGAACCTTACCAAATTTCTAACGGTCGAACCCGGTCGTTCCTCCGCAGATCCTGAACAGTTTATTGAAAATCATTCGCATTTGCAACTGACAGGATTGGGGTCGCGTTACATAACCTGATCAACGTAATTTCCTGTTGTAAACAGGTGAACTGATCCGGCGCAAGACTATTGTAGGCGGGATGATTATGGTAGAGAAATAGGCTTGATCGGGGTTGTATTCCTACAGGTTGCCAGGGAAAAGACATGGGTGAACGACGTACCAGTTTTGACTATGAAGACATGTTGACGTGCGGGCGTGGCGAAATGTTTGGCCCTGGAAATGCGCAACTGCCCCTGCCGCCAATGCTTATGATCGATCGGATTACCGAGATATGCGAGGAAGGCGGAGAATTCGACAAAGGGTTTGTGCGCGCCGAGTTTGATATCCGTCCGGACCTCTGGTTTTTTGCCTGTCATTTTGCCGGCGACCCGGTCATGCCCGGATGCCTCGGTCTCGACGGGATGTGGCAGCTGCTCGGCTTTTTTCTCGGCTGGGGCGGGTCCGAGGGAAAGGGCCGGGCTTTGGCGACCGGCGAGGTAAAATTTATTGGCATGGTGACTCCTGACATCAAAAAACTCGAATTCGGGCTTGATTTGAAGCGCGTCATTCGAAGGCGGTTGGTGCTTGGAATTGCTGATGGGTGGCTAAAAGCAGATGGCGAGACTATCTTTACTGCAGCAGACCTTCGGGTTGGCTTGTTCAAGTCAGACACGTGAGCGAGAGCCAGTCCGGGAAATAATTATCCTCCCCGGAACAAATTCAGCCAGCAGTGCGGCTCGCTGAACCAGATCCGGGCAAAGGGGTCCTGAAAGGAATAAATGTAATGCGGCGAGTAGTTGTCACCGGAATGGGGATTGTGTCGTCGATCGGCAATAATACCCAAGAGGTTGTCGCCTCCCTGCGGGAAGCCAAATCCGGGATTGTCCAGGCGGATGATTACGTTGAGCGCGGATTCCGCTGCCATGTGCACGGCGCGCCCCAGCTCGAAGTCTCGGAAATCCTGGACCGTCGCACCATGCGGTTCATGGGCGAGGGTGCCGCATGGAACTGGATCGCGGTGCAACAGGCGATCCAGGATGCCGGGCTTGAAGAGGCACAGGTCTCGAACGAAAAGACCGGGCTGATCATGGGGTCTGGTGGGCCGTCGACCTCGACGATTGTGGAAGCCGCCCGGATAACCGAAGAACGCGGTAGTCCCAAGCGGATTGGACCTTTCGCCGTTCCCAAGGCAATGTCCAGCACAGCGTCGGCCACGCTCGCCACCCCGCTGCACGTTAAAGGGGTCAATTATTCGATTTCGTCGGCCTGTTCGACCTCGGCCCATTGCATCGGCAACGCGGCGGAAATGATCCAGTGGGGCAAGCAGGACATCATGATTGCCGGTGGCAGCGAAGACCTACACTGGACCATGTCGGCGCTGTTCGACGCCATGGGCGCTATGTCCAGCAAACATAATGATACGCCCGGAACGGCAAGCCGTGCATTTGACGTTTCCCGCGACGGCTTCGTCATTGCCGGCGGTGCAGGGGTATTGATCCTGGAGGAGCGCGAAGCGGCGATCGCCCGCGGTGCGCGGATCTATGCCGAACTTGCGGGCTACGGCGCCACTTCGGACGGCTTCGACATGGTCCAGCCGTCGGGCGAAGGGGCCGCCCGGTGCATGCGGCTGGCCTTGTCCACGGTCAACCAGCCGATCGACTATATCAATCCCCATGCCACCTCCACGCCGATCGGGGATTTGCGCGAGATCGAAGCCATGCGCGAGGTATTTGGCAGCAAGATGCCCCGCTTCAGCGCCACCAAATCACTCACCGGGCATTCGCTGGGGGCCGCGGGGGCGCAGGAGGCGATTTATTCGTTGTTGATGATGCAACAGGATTTCATCTGCGAATCTGCGCACATTACGGAAATCGACCCGGAATTTGCCGATTTACCGATCGCCCGGGAGCGGATCGACAATGCCGGAATTAACTGTGTTATTTCGAACAGTTTCGGGTTTGGCGGGACCAATGCGACACTGGCGTTTACGCGGCATGATCTGTAATTGGGGATGCAATTGCGGATCGGAAGGGGACACAATTGGACACAAATGTTTATCGTGGACCAACGTCGGCCCGTGCGACTATGACCGTTATATTTATGGGAGCTGCCTGGGGGCTGAAGCTCAAGCCTGTGGGTCTGTTCCGCAAAAAATTACTGTCCGATTTGAGTGGAAATGACCATGGTTGAAGGACTGATGAAGGGCAAGCGAGGCCTGGTTATGGGCGTCGCCAACGACCATTCGATTGCCTGGGGCATTGCCAAATCGCTCCACGCCCAGGGTGCCGAATTGGCCTTTACCTATCAGGGAGAAGCGTTCGGGCGCAGGGTAGCGCCGCTCGCCTCGTCTGTCGGCGCGGATTTGATGCTCGATTGTGACGTAGAAAATATCGAGAGTGTCGATGCGGTTTTTGATGCCCTGCGCGATTCCTGGGGCGGAATCGATTTTCTGGTCCACGCCATTGCCTATTCAGACCGCAACGAGCTGAAAGGCCGGTACGCCGACACAAGTCGCAACAATTTCGTCCGCACCATGGTGATTTCCTGCTTCTCGTTTGCCGAAGTCGCAAAGCGCGCTGCCAACCTTATGAACAATGGCGGCAGCATGCTGACTCTGACCTTCGCGGGCGCCGAACGAGTTATGCCGAACTACAACGTGATGGGCATCGCCAAAGCCGGGCTTGAAGCCAGCGTCCGGTATCTGGCATCCGATTACGGGGCGCAAGGCATCCGCGTCAACGCCATCTCGGCCGGCCCCGTGCGCACCCTTGCCGGCGCCGGCATCGCCAATGCCCGGACCATGTTTTCCTACCAGCGCGATCACTCCCCCCTGAAACGCAGCATCACCCTCGATGATGTTGGCGGCGCCGGGCTGTACCTCCTCTCGGATTTATCCGGCGGGGTCACCGGCGAAATCCATTATGTGGATGCCGGCTACAACATCATGTGCATGCCCCGCCCCGAAGACCTGCCGTCCGAAAACGGAGAATCAGGCCTGGGGGAGCAGACGAAGGAAGCGGCTGAATAGGCGCCGCAAACTCGCGCTCAACATTCTGACTTCAAGATGCCCCGCGATCGCCGTCCCGGGCAAGCTGCAGTCGCAATGGTGGACAGGTTTTACTTTCCAGTCTGATTTGTACGATACCCGAGCAGGCGCAGCGCGTTGATGGTGACCAGTACGGTTGCACCGGTGTCTGCCAATATTGCCATCCACAGGGTCGTGAACCCTGTCAGGGTTGTCAGTAGAAAAACTGCTTTCAGGCCGAGCGCGATGGTGATGTTCTGGTGGATGTTGGCCATGGTCGCACGGGACAGACTTATGAGTGCAGGCACATCGGTGACGCGCTCGTGCAGGAGCGCAGCGTCGGCGGTCTCAAGTGCCACGTCAGTGCCGCCGCCCATGGCGATGCCAATATCGGCAGTGGCAAGCGCAGGGGCGTCGTTGATACCATCACCGACCATTGCAACAACGTTGTCGTTTCGTAATTGTTCGATGGTTTTCAGTTTCTCCTCGGGCAGCAATTCGGCTTTGACATTCATCCCCAATTGGGCGGCGAGCGCCGCACCGGTGCGGGCATTGTCACCTGTCAGCATGATTGTTGAAATGCCCTGACGGGCAAGCAGCGTCATGGCGCCGACGGCGTCGGCGCGTAATTCATCGCGCAGCGCGATCATCCCGTGAGCTTCACCGTCGACAACGACAATTGCGACCGTCTTGCCGTCTTCTTCCATTCTCTCGATCGCGCTGGATTGGGGGGCGGTGAGCTGTGCAATGTTGCCGGCGTATCGCGGCGACGCGATGGTCACCACGCGGCCATCGACCTTGGCCTGTACCCCGCGCCCGCTGAGCGCCCGGGAGTCACTGACCGCGCTGATTGCGATATCGCGCGCACGTGCCGCGTCGACAATGGCGACCGCAAGCGGGTGCGAGGAACCGGCTTCGACGGCGCCTGCCAGCACCAGCAATTCGTTTTCGGAGCCGACAAACGTTTTGATGTTGGTCACCTTGGGAGTGCCCTCGGTGAGCGTGCCGGTTTTATCGAACGCAATCAGGGTCGCCTTGCCGATGGCCTCCAGCACCGCACCGCCTTTCATCAAAAGACCCTGGCGGGCGCCGGCGGAGATACCCGACGTGATGGCCGCCGGGGTTGATAGAACCAGCGCACAAGGACAACCGATCAAGAGGATCGCCAGCCCTTTGTATATCCACAACACCCAGTCCGCGCCAAAGACAAGCGGCGGGATAATCGCGACAAGCGCCGATACCAGGATCACGCCGGGCGTATAGTAGCGGCTGAAGCGATCGATAAACCGTGCCGTTGGCGCCTTGCTGGCCTCGGCCTCTTCGACCATCTGTAGGATGCGCGAAATCATGTTGTTTTCGACGGTCTTCTCGACCCGTACACGGATCAGGCCGTCGGTGTTGATCGAGCCAGCAAAAAGGTTGTCGCCGTCATGTTTGCGCTTGGGGAGAGATTCGCCCGTGACACTTGATTCGTCGACCGAGGTTTCGCCCTCGACAATGATCCCGTCAACCGGGATCCGCCCGCCGGGGCGAACTTCAACCAGATCCCCGACCGAAAGGCTGTCTGCCGCCACCTCGAGCACCCCGGTTCCAGTGACCAGAAACGCTGTTTTGGGAACAAGATCGGTCAGCGCCTGGACCGAGCGCCGGGCCTTCGCGGCGGCCAGCATCTCAAGCATTTCACCGACCAGAAATAAAAACACCACGACCGCCGCCTCGGCGGCTTCGTTGATAAAGATGGCGCCAATCACTGCAATCGTGACCAGAGTCTCGATCGTGAAAGGTTGTCCGGCCAGGGTGCCGGCGCCCGCCTTGTGCGCCAAGGGAACGAGCGCCACCAGGGCGGCCGCGGCAAATACATAATCCGCATAGTCGGGCAAGATGAGAGACAAAATTCCGGCCACGACCAGGAGCGACCCGGCAACAAGGACCAAACGACCCTTGGCTGTTTGCCACCAGGACAGTTCGCTGGACAGAGGAACCTCCCCTGGCCGGCCAACCCTGTATCCAAGCTTCTCGACAACCCGGGAGACCGATTGCTCGGTCGTTTCACCGTCGTCAAAATCGAGGCTCAGGCGCTGGTTGGTGAAGTTTACAGCAACATTCTCAACGCCTGGGATTGCGCAAACCGCACCTTCGATTTTGTTGGTGCAGCTCGGACAGTCCATGCCCTCAACTTGCAGAATCAGACTGGTCGTCATGGCCATCTCGCTTGTGTTTTCGGTAACTGAAAACACATCCTAAAAGCTACAGCGAATGGAGCTTCAAGGAGAAATGACGTCCGACGCGAGGTTTTTCCCTAAACCACTATGATTGACGAACCCGATGGAACCCGCCCGTAGAGATCGATCACGTCCTGATTGAGCAGCCGCACACACCCGCTTGAGACCGCTTTGCCGATTGAATAGGCTTCCGCCGTGCCATGGAGTCGATAAAGCGTATCTTTGCCGTTCTGGAAAATATACAGCGCCCGAGCGCCCAGGGGATTGGTTATTCCCGGGGGCATACCACCGTTCGCCGCGCTGTATTTTTCGAGATGCGGTTCGCGCGCGATCATGCTTGCCGGTGGGGTCCAGGTCGGCCATTCCCTTTTCCAGGCAATGGTGCCCTGCCCGTCCCATTCGAAGCCGGCCCGGCCGAGACCGACGCCGTAGCGCATCGCCCGGTTGTTCTCACCAACCAGGTAAAGATAAAAGGTGCTGGTATCCACATAGACCGTGCCAGGCGCCGCCCCGGTCGGGTCCTCAACCTCGTTGCGGTAATATTGCGGATCGACTACCTCCAGGTTGACTGCGGGGATCGGAAATTTTTCGTCCGGCAGTGCCTGGTACATGGATCTGGCAGATCGATCAGACACAAGACTTTGAGACGGCGGTGTTGTCGCGCATCCTGCCAGAGCGAGGCTGCCGACGCTCAGCCCACCGAGCATAAAGGTGCGGCGGCCAATTTTTTCTTCAATAGGCATTGGGTATCCCTTGCTAAATAGCATGTGTTGTTGAGGCTAAACGACGACCACGCGGGCCCCTACGGGCACACGTTCATACAGGTCTCTCACGTGATCATTCAGCATGCGGATACAGCCGTTCGATACCGCTTGCCCGATCGACGAGGGCTGGTTGGTACCGTGAATTCTGTAATAGGTATCGCGGCCGTTGCGGTATAAATACAATGCCCGGGCACCAAGAGGATTATTGATCCCGCCGGGAACCCCGTTTGCAAACCGTGCATATTGCCCAGGGTCACGCCGGATCATATTCCTGGTCGGCGTCCATCTCGGCCATTCGGCTTTCCTGCCGACGATAGCGACCCCCTTGAACGCCAACCCGGCGCGGCCTACACCAACGCCGTAGCGACGCGCCCGGCCTGGCGATTCAACCAGATAGAGAAACCTGGCGCCTGGATCGACAATGATGGTTCCCGTGGAATACCCGGAATAATCCACCATTTGCGGTTCGTACCGGGGATCGAGTACAAAATTTGCGCTATTGTGCGCCAATGCTATTTTAGGCGCGAATAACGCAACCATGCCAGATAGCAGGATTGCTCTTCTGTTCAACATTTTGGTCTCCTGAATACAATGAGTGTTACGCGACTGATTGAGTCTTTCAGGAAAAAATTCGGGGGGGTTTTGCTATAAGGTCCGGCTGCTGGAAACTGACCCGCACATCGGAACGCAGAGGTCGCGTGAGATCGCAAGTTGGACTGTTGTGGATGAATACAAGAGTCGAAAAGTTAAAATGGGTGCCGAAGCAATGCTCGGAATCTTCCACGGGCACTTTCTGTTGTTCGTGCTCGCAATTGCGCTCGGCGAAGTCTGAAGACAGGCCTGAATCGCAAATGATGTCGCCCTGGGCCGCGATATGCTGAATTCGGCTGTCGCTTTCAACAGCCGATGCGACCAGCGAGGACGTATTCACTGCCAGATAAACAATTGCCAAAAATATGGATATAACTTTCAACATATAAGTTTACTAATCAATTGCCGCACAATTTAAAAGCGATTTTCCGGTCAAACATTCGTGTGCTGAGCGAATTTCCCACGGAAGGATCGGCTGAAAGCGGGCTTTCTTTAGCCACATCGGAATGTTGAGACATTCTGTCGCGGGTTGGATAGATGGACATAGGTGATCACCCAAAAAGAGCGGCCCGATGGCCGCTCTTTTCGAATTTTGATTTCGATACCGGTTATTCACCGATTTCTTCGCCGGTTTCCTGGTCAACGACCTTCATAGACAGGCGGACCTTGCCACGGTCATCAATACCTAGCAGCTTGACGTAAATCTCGTCGCCTTCGCTGACATAGTCGGTGACTTTTTCAGCTCGTTCCTGGGATAGCTGGGAGATATGCACCAGACCGTCCTTGGGCCCGAAAAAGTTCACGAAAGCCCCAAAATCGAGGGTTTTCACAACCTTGCCCTTGTAGATTTTTCCAACCTCTGGCTCGGCCGTGAGGCCGTGAATCCAGTCCATTGCGGCCTTGATGCTGGCGAGGTCGCTGGACGCGACCTTGATCGTGCCATCGTCGGAAATATCGATTTTCGCACCGGTTTCCTCAACGATCTCGCGGATAATCTTACCGCCGGCACCGATCACGTCTCGGATCTTGTCGACCGGGATATTCATGGTCTCGATGCGCGGCGCGTATTCACCAACTTCTTCGCGGGCGGTCCCAAGCGCCTTGGCCATTTCGCCTAGGATATGGATGCGGCCGCCCTTAGCCTGATCAAGCGCTGCCTGCATGATATCTTCGGTGATCCCGGCGATCTTGATATCCATCTGCAGCGAGGTGATGCCGTCGGACGTACCGGCGACCTTGAAATCCATGTCGCCGAGGTGATCCTCGTCGCCAAGAATATCAGAGAGAACGGCAAACTTGTCACCTTCCTTGATCAACCCCATGGCGATGCCCGCGACTGGTTTGGCCAGCGGAACGCCGGCATCCATGACGGCGAGCGATGTGCCACAGACGGTTGCCATCGAGGACGAACCGTTGGATTCGGTGATTTCCGACACGACCCGGATCGTGTAGGGAAAATCTTCGCGCGACGGCAGCAACGGATGCACTGCGCGCCATGCAAGTTTGCCGTGGCCGATTTCGCGACGGCCGGGAGGGCCAACGCGCCGCGCTTCACCGACCGAATAGGGCGGGAAGTTGTAATGCAACAGGAACGGCTCCTTGTAGGTCCCTTCCAGCGCATCAACAAATTGCTCGTCGTCGCCGGTGCCGAGGGTTGTGATCACCAGCGCCTGGGTTTCGCCGCGGGTGAACAGGGCGGAGCCGTGGGCGCGGGGCAGGAGCCCGACTTCGCACTCGATCGGGCGCACATCCGCCAGGCCGCGGCCATCGATGCGGATGGCATCGTCGAGGATCTGGCCGCGCACCGTCGATTTTTCGGCGGATTTGAATGCGGCGTCGATTTTACCGGCGGGGATCGCGTCGTCGCCGTCGCCGCCGAGCGCCTCGTGGGCTCCGGCGCGGACTTCAGCCAAGCGGTTCTGGCGTTCGGTCTTGGTCTTGATGGCGTAGGCTTCGCCGAGCGCCTTCGAGACCTGTTTGGCGACAACTTCCTTAACGCCGGAAGTGTCTTCCTCGGGCAGGTCCCAGGCGTCCTTGGCCGATTTTTCGGCCAAACGGATGATCGCATCGATCACCGGCTGGAATTCCTTGTGGCCGAACATGACAGCACCGAGCATGACGTCCTCGGGTAATTCCTTGGCTTCAGATTCGACCATCAGCACGGCATCGCTGGTGCCCGCAACGATCAGATCGAGATCGCTTTCAGCAACCTCTTCGATGGTCGGATTGAGGATAAATTCGCCATCCATGTATCCAATGCGGGCGCCGGCGATAGGTCCCATAAACGGGATTCCTGAAATGGTCAGGGCAGCGGACGTGGCGATCATGCCAAGGACATCCGGGTCGTTTTCAAGATCGTGGGAAAGGACCGTGATCATCACCAGGGTCTCGTTCTGATAACCCTTGGCAAAGAGCGGCCGGATCGGCCGGTCTATCAGACGGGCGGTCAGGGTTTCTTTTTCGGACGGGCGCGCCTCGCGCTTGAAAAAGCCACCGGGGATCTTGCCTGCCGCGTAATATTTTTCCTGATAATGGACAGTCAGGGGTAGAAAATCGATCCCGTCTTTCGGCGTCTTGCTGGCAACAACAGCTGCCATGACGGTGGTTTCGCCGTACTGGAGCATGATCGTGCCGTCGGCCTGGCGGGCAACCTTGCCCGTTTCAATAATGAGTGGACGTCCACCCCACTCGATTTCTTCTCTATGGACTTCAAACATCTTGTTTTCCTTCGTTCATAAGTCTTGTTGGCCATACACGTAATTGGCATGTGCCACGTTGGGGAGCATGCAAAGCCATGAACAAGATTGCGGGCAGCTTTTCGCACTGAAAAGCTGCCGGCGATCCTGCCATGACCTTCATACATCCGAATGGCCGCCGGGACGTTTTCTCGCGCCCCAAACGGCGTACTACCGGCGGATACCCAGCCGGGCAATCAAGTCCTGGTAGCGCTTATCTTCCTTGCGCTTGATATAGTCCAGAAGCCTGCGGCGCTGGCTGACCATTTTCAGCAATCCGCGCCGGGAATGATTATCTTTCTTGTGTGTCTTGAAATGTTCGGTCAGGTTGACGATCCGTTCCGTAAGGATGGCCACCTGAATATCTGGCGAACCGGTGTCTCCGTCGCCGCGCGAAAATTCCTTGATCAACGCCGTTTTACGTTCCTGCGAAATCGACATCGGGCTACTCCTTAATCATCAGGATACGGGCTTGAGCCCGGAAATGTTAAATACACGTTTTGGAAGAAGCTCGCCGCGTTTGACCTCGCCAATGGCCACAAGGGTTCCCTTGCAAACCGCATAGGCCAGACCGGTTGCAACGGGGATTTCACCACCACGCACCAGAATGGACTGTCCGCGTTTCAGACAGACCGCATCGGCCCCACTTACCGCCAGCGCCGGGATGTCGTCCAGCGCGGTTTCCACAGGGCAAATAAATTTGGCCAACTCTCGCTGGCCGGCGCCTTTATGACTGAATTCTTCCAACTTTTCCAGCGAAATCATGCTGGCTTCCAACATTGGTCCAACCCGGGTCCGGCGCAGCCGGGAAATATGGCCAAAACAGCCAAGATCCCGGCCCATATCGCGGGCGAGAGCACGGATATAGGTGCCCTTGCCGCAGGTCGCACGGAAGTCTGCGTGATCGGTGTCCGGCTGGCCCACAAGTTCGAAACTGAATATATGTGCTTGGCGGGGTTTCGGCTCCACTTTGACCCCGTCACGCGCCAGATCGTAGGCGCGTGCACCTTCGATTTTTATGGCCGAATATACCGGCGGGGTCTGCATGATTTCACCAAGATAGTTGGCGAGACAATCACGGATTGCAGGCCCGTCCGAGCGGCTATCGGACGTATCCACCACTGCGCCTTCGCGGTCATCGGTATCGCGCTGTTCGCCCCAGCGGACCGAGAATTCATAGTCTTTCGATGCGTCAACAATAAAAGGGACCGTTTTGGTGGCTTCCCCGAGCGCAATTGGCAACATCCCGGTTGCGAGCGGATCAAGGGTGCCGGCGTGACCCGCCTTGGCGGCGTTGAAAATCCTGCGCACGATGGCGACGGCGCGGGTCGATGTCATACCGAGGGGTTTGTCTAGCAGTACCCAACCGTCGATCGGGTCACCCTTGCGCTTGCGGCCCACCTGTCAATCCCGATCTGAATTGAGGTCGCTGGCCGCTTCCTGTTCTGAATTGAGATCGCGGGCGGCTTCTTGTTCTGAATTGAGGTCGCGGGCGACCTCGGGCGAGCGCAGCAATTCGTTGATCCGGCTGGACGCCTGAAACGAGCGGTCGATTTCGAATTTCAGTCCGGGCATATACTTGAGGGTCATCTTCCGGGATAGCAGCCCCCGGATGCGTTTTTTGTTGCGGTTAAGTGCAGCGACGATTTCCGCCTCACCGGCACCGCCAAGCGGCATGATGAAGACCAAGGCGGTTTTAAGGTCCGGGGTCATGCGAACCTCGGGCACGGTGATGATCCGGCCTTGCAATTCCGGATCGTGGAATCCGCCGCGGGTCAGAATTTCCGACATTTCATGGCGCACCAGTTCGCCGACACGTAACTGGCGCTGGCTGGGCGTATTGGAACTGTGGCCATCAGCACTGGTGCTGTGGCGGTGGTTATCACGTGACATGAACTATCCGTATCGCTTTCAACCAACTCCCGAAAAAGGGATCGGTCAGAGTGTCCGCGCGACCTCTTCGACGTTGAAGCACTCGATCACGTCGCCCTTGCGGAGATCGTAATAATTCTCGAAACCCATGCCGCATTCCTGTCCGGCAACCACCTCGCGTACTTCATCCTTGAAGCGTTTCAGGGTCGACAGGGTGCCCTCGTGGATAACCACGTCGTCGCGGATCAGGCGGACATGGGCGCCGCGCTGGACCTTGCCTTCGGTAATCTTGCAGCCGCCAATATTGCCGACCTTGGAAATCCCAAATACTTCCAGGATCTCGGCGTTGCCAAGAAATTCTTCGCGGATCTCCGGCGACAATAGCCCGGACATCATCGCCTTCACATCGTCGATCAGGTTATAGATGACCGAATAATAGCGTAGCTCGACACCCGACTGGGCGGCGGCTTCGCGGGCCTGTTTGTTGGCGCGCACGTTAAAGCCAAGGATTGACGCTTCGGACGCGATCGCCAGGGTAATATCGGACTCGGTGATACCGCCGGTGCCTGAATGGACGACTTCCACCCGTACTTCGTCGGTGTTCATTTTTTCAAGCGCGCCCGAGATCGCTTCAACGGATCCCTGAACATCGCCCTTGATGATCACCGGAACCTCGCTGCGTTTGACCGCCTGGATCTGGTTCATCATGTCTTCGAGACCACCGCGCACGGTTGCCGCACGGGCAGCCTGCATATCGCGCCTGGAACGCTCGCGGTATTCGGTGATTTCACGGGCGCGGGCTTCGTTCCCGGCAACTGCAAACGGATCGCCCGCCAGCGGCGCGCCGCTCAAGCCAAGAACCTCCACGGGTACCGATGGTCCTGCAGACGTGACTTGTTCATCATGATCATCGATCATGGCGCGGACTTTGCCCCATTCAGTGCCTGCAACAACGATATCGCCAATATTCAGAGTGCCGCGCTGGACCAATACGGTCGAAACCGCGCCACGGCCTTTGTCGAGCCGGGCTTCGATCACAACGCCCTCCGCAGAGCGGTCGGGGTTGGCCTTGAGTTCGAGCAGTTCCGACTGGAGCGAAATGATGTCGAGCAATTTATCGAGATTGGTGCCTTTCAGAGCGGATATTTCGACCTCGAGAACCTCTCCAGACATGGATTCGACGACAATCTCGTGCTGCAGGAGGTCGGTCCGGACCCGGGTCGGATCGGCATTTTCCTTATCCATCTTGTTGACCGCGATGATGACCGGCACGTTGGCCGCGCGGGCATGGTTGATCGCTTCGATGGTTTGCGGCATGACGCCGTCATCGGCGGCCACCACAAGAATGACGATATCCGTTACTTCGGCGCCGCGGGCGCGCATTGCCGAAAAGGCTGCATGGCCGGGGGTGTCAATGAAAGTGATTTTTTTGCCGGACGGATCGACTACCTGGTAGGCGCCGATATGCTGGGTGATGCCACCTGCTTCGCCGGACACCACGTTGGTTTTGCGTAGGGCATCCAGCAGCGAGGTTTTGCCGTGATCGACGTGACCCATGATGGTCACGACCGGCGGGCGCGCTTCCGTGTCAGCGGGATCATCCGCGTCGGCAAAAAGGCCCGTCTCCACATCGGCGTCGGTAACGCGTTTGACGGTATGGCCAAATTCGTTCACCAGGAGTTCGGCCATATCGGCATCGATCACATCGTTCGCCTTGATCATTTCGCCCTGCTGCATGAGGTATTTGATAATATCAACCACGCGTTCTGCCATCCGGTCGGCAAGATCCTTGACCGTGATCGTCTCGGGCAGGACCACCTCTCTGACCCGCTTGGACTGGGCCGTCTGGGGCGTTGTGGTTTGCTTGCGGATGCGTTCCCGATGGCGGCGCATCGCGGCCATGCTGCGTTCGCGGCCTTCGTCCTGATTCAACGCATTGGCGAGCGTAAGCCGGCCTTTTTTGCGGTCTTCTTCGCGGCGCGGGGTTGGGCGCTGTTCGGGGCGCTTGTGGGGGACAGCGGTCTTGACTTCTTTGCCGCGCGCAGGCGCGGCGCTGTCGGGCTCCGGGGCGAGCGCTGCCCGGCGGGTTGCCTCGTCCTCGGCAACCACGCGTTGTTCTTCCTCCTCGCGCAGACGATTCTCTTCCGCCAGCTGGCGTTCCTCGGCTTCGCGGCGTTCTTCGGCGCGGCGAAGGTCGTCGTCGTTCAACCTGGCGCGCTCCTCTTCCGCGCGGCGGCGGTCGTCGGCTTCGCGCTCCTTGGCGAGGTTGAGTGCCTGGACGCGGGCGTCTTTTTCTTCGTTGGTGAGGCTGCGCAGGACCATCCCAGATCCCTTCGCATCGGCGTCCGGTTCGGTCACCGTCTCGACCGGCGCTGTTGGCGTGGGGGCCTTGGCGGTCGGGGCAGGCGGTGGGGCGGCAGGGGCCGGGGCCGCGCCCGCCTGCTCGCCCGGTAAGATCATGCGGCGCTTTTTCTTCTCGACTACGACCGACTTGGTGCGGCCGTGGCTGAATTTCTGGCGTACCTGACCCGATTCCACGGTCCGGCTCAAACTCATCGGTTTTGCAGCAGCAACCCGCAGGGTCTTGCTATCGTCTGTATTCTTGTCGTCGCTCATACTGTTTGCGTATCCCTGAATGCCAAACCCGTCAAATTTCGGAGGCTATTAATGTATCTGGCGACCGATCAATAGCGCGGTATCGCAACAATCTGCCAGACTTATCTATGATGGCGCCGGACAATCCTCCTGATGGCACACCCGCATGTACCACATTTGATTGTCCAAGGGCCAAACTCATCTGTGTCGAGGTAAATAACCTGATCACGGGAAGCTTGTCGATTAAACCTGTTGCCAGTATAGCCGCGCGGGTTTTGCGTGCACCATCTTCGGCGCCATCCTCGGCTTCGATCACCAAGCCAATTTTCCCCGCCCGGATGGCCGCGTTCAATTTAGTCTGGCCGGTAACAATCTGCCCCGCTTTGCGCGCCATCGCGAGAGAATCGAGGGCTGACTTCAGCAACAGGCGGTCGATCATGCCAGGCAGGTCGTCCGGCAACGTCACTTTTGCGCGAAACCCGCGCTCGAACGCCTTTTTGGCGCAGGCTTGTTCCACATGCGCCCGGGTCGCGGTCACCCAGACACCGCGGCCACCGAGTTTGCAGTAGAGATCGGGCGCCAGATCGCCTGCGGGCGACACCGCAAACCGGATCAGGTCATCGCAATCCAGGCTCTCGCCTGTCACGATGCATTTACGGGTCGCCGACACACCGGCAGAAACGGAAGGGCCACGACGCGCAGACCGCCGTGTGCGTTCAGGCGATGCCTGTCGCTTCCCGGTCTCTGACCGGTGCTTCAATGTGTCCGCCGAATGCTGCATCAGGTGCTTGCGTCTCCGTCTGTGCTCGCGGCTTCACCCTCGGTGTCTTCCTCTTCCTCCGAGGGTTCGGCAAGATCTTCTTCAGTGACCCACCCGGCCGCAATGCGTGCCGCCATTACAAGCGTTTCGGCTTCCTGGCGGGAAAGGTCGTGGTCGCTCAGAATACCGGTATGCCAGACGGTTTCGCCCTCGGTCCTCTCCGACCAGCCGACCAGTTCGTCGGTAGCATATCCGGCGATATCATCAACCGTTTTGGCGTCATCACTGCCAAACGCCACCATCATGGCGGTGGTAACACCGGGCAATTCGCCAACCGCGTCTTCGACGCCAAGGGTTGTGCGCTCGGCCTGCAATTCGGATTCGCGGCGCTCCAGGAATTCCTGTGCCCTGCGTTGAAGTTCCGCGGCCATATCCTCGTCCAGCCCGCCAATCGCGGCAACCTCCTCTGGCGCCACATAGGCAACCTCTTCGGCGGACGTAAACCCTTCGGAGGCCAACAACTGGCCGATCATTTCGTCTACGTTGAGTTGCTCCATGAAGGCTTCGCTGCGCTCGGCAAATTCTTTCTGGCGGCGCTCGGATTCTTCAGCTTCCGTCAGGATGTCGATATCCCAGCCTGACAATTGGGACGCAAGACGGACATTCTGCCCGCGCCGGCCGATGGCCAGGGACAATTGTTCGTCTGGAACCACAACCTCGATGCGCTGGGCGTCTTCGTCGAGCACAACCTTGGCTACCTCGGCAGGCGCCAGGGCGTTGACGATGAAGGTCGCGGCGTCGGGCGACCAGGAAATGATATCTATTTTTTCGCCCTGCAATTCGTTGACGACGGCCTGTACGCGGCTGCCGCGCATGCCGACGCAGGCGCCGACCGGGTCGATCGAGGCATCGTTGGAGATCACAGCGATCTTGGCGCGGCTGCCAGGATCGCGCGCGACCGATTTCAGTTCGATGATATTGTCATAGATTTCCGGAACCTCCTGGGCAAATAATTGCGCCATGAATTGCGGATGGGTGCGCGATAGAAAAATCTGCGGGCCGCGTTGTTCACGGCGCACGTCGTATACATAGGCACGAATCCTGTCGCCGTAGCGGAAACTCTCGCGCGGCAGTAATTCGTCGCGCCGGACGACACCCTCGGCGCGGCCAAGGTCAACCACCACGTTGCCGTATTCGACCCGCTTGACGATGCCGTTGACGATCTCCGAGACGCGGTCCTTGTATTCCTCGAACTGACGTTCGCGCTCGGCGTCGCGCACTTTCTGGACGATAACCTGTTTGGCATTCTGGGCGGCGATACGGCCAAAATCCAGCGGCGGCAATGCTTCAGCGATAAAATCACCGACCTGAGCCGCGGGGTTACGGAGAATGGCTTCGCTCAGCAAAATCTGGCGTGCTTCTTCGTCCGTCTCCTCGACAACTTCGAGAAGCCGGTTCAGCGTAATTTCACCGGTTTTAGGATCAATTTGCGCTGCGATATCGTTTTCCGCGCCATAACGCGAGCGGGCCGCGCGCTGGATCGCATCCTCCATCGCGGACAACACGATTTCCTTATCGATTGCCTTTTCACGGGCAACTGCATCGGCGATCTGGAGTAGCTCCAGTCTGTTGGCGCTTACTGCTGCAGGCGACATGTGACCGCTCCGAAATTGAACATTTTCTTCTCCTTTTAATCGCCGCCCGATCAACCCTGATCGGCAGCCACAGATTTTTTTGACCGGCGCAGGGATTCTGAAATCAATTCGTCGGTCAGCATCAGTTTGGCTTCGGCAATCGCCGCCACCGGTAATTCAATAAATTCTTCATCTGGATCGCCGCCCTGGAGACGCAAATTCCCGTCGGCGACCCCATCGATTATGCCGCGAAACCGCTTGCGGCCATCGTGCATATGCTCCAGTTCGACCCGACATTCGTGACCCTGCCAGCGCTCGAAATCACTCAACCGCACAAGCGGGCGATCGATCCCCGGCGACGACATTTCCAGGTTGTAAGCCGTATCGAGCGGATCATCCACGTCGAGCGCTGCCGAAATGGCGCGGCTGGCAATCTCGCAATCGCTGACCAACATGGACCCATCCGGGCATTCCGCCATCACCTGCAGGGTACTGCCTTCGCGTCTGGAAAAAAGAATGCGCACCAACCGGTAACCGAGTCCCATAAGGATCGGTTCGACGATAGCCGCAATCCGGGCTTCGAGACCCATTTCCTGCACAAACCGAAGTTCGTTCAGGGCGCTATCTGCATCAATTTTGACCGCTTCGGACAAAGGTATACAACGTCTCTGTTTTTGCCGTTCCACAATCGTCGACCAAACCAAAAAGGAGCGGGCCGGTGTGGCCCACTCTCAACGATTCTTTGACGCTGTGAGTGATTGGCCGGACAATAGACCCGCTTTGCCGTATTTGCAACCCGGCTACAGGTCAAATCCGCCGGAAAGAGAGATATGCCGCAGGGCGCCCGGCTTCGACGGCTTTTTTCTCATAGCGTGTTTCCGGCCAGTCCGGCGGGCGGCGCCGCCAATCATCTGGTGTGCACGCGGTCCAGGCAAATGTGGGACTGTTCTGCATATACCGCAAGGTCCAATCGACATAGTCGGGGATATCGCTGGCGAACCGCAATTCAGCCCCCGGGGGCATGACCCGGGCCAGATGTGCGATCAGAAAAGGTGAAACAATCCGGCGCTTGTTGTGGCGCTTTTTCGGCCAAGGGTCGGGAAAAAGGACAAAAACGCGTGACAACGAATTGTCCGGCAAGCCGTCAAACAGGTGGTGCACGTCGTCGTCATAGAGGCGGACATTGCCGATCCGGTCGCGATCCACGGCGGTGAGCACCTTGGCGACGCCGTTGATATAAGGCTCCGACGCCAGAAAGCCCGTCTCAGGATTTTCCCGCGCCTGCCAGAGCAGGTGCTCACCGGCGCCAAACCCGATTTCCAACCAAACTTCGTTCACATCGTTCGGGAAGAGGTTGCGTAAATCCTTGATCCGGCGACTGGGGTCGATCCGAATTTCGGGCAGAAGGGATTCGACCAGCGCGGCCTGGCTCGCGTGGAGCTTGTGGCCTGCACGACGCCCGTAAAACCGGCGCGGGTTATCCTTCGAGGATCTGGACAAAAATCGGTCTAGTCAGTTTGATTCGTCTTCGCCGGCGACGGAGCGAATCAGGTTCAATATACTACGGCGGATATTGGGATCGGTGATGCGGGCAAAATACTTGATGACGTTCAGTCCTTCACCGGAATAGACAAACTCGGTTACGAAATCCTGCGACCCTTCTTCCTCGAAGCCGTCGGCGTTGACATTGCTCACAACGGCATTCTCGTAAAAAAAGCCGATTGGAACATCGAGAATACGCGACAATTCCCAAAGGCGGCTTGCGCCAATTCGGTTGGCGCCTTTTTCGTATTTCTGGACTTGTTGAAAGGTCAGCCCGAGTTCGCCACCCAGCTTCTCCTGGCTCATGCCCAGTAGCACCCGTCGCATCCGGACCCTGCCACCCACATGGATATCGACAGGATGGGGGCGCTTCTTCTGGTTCATGCCGGAAATCACCTACTCATCAAATAAATTGGACGAGATCATCTACTCAATAAGACTTTGAATTTGCGCGCTGAAGATGGCGCACTGCAATGCATTTCTGCCATAGGTTGTAGTAAAGCAATGTCTACCCGTCAAGCATTTGAGGCGCGACGGCTGCGCCCTTCGATCCGACGGCCGATAAGTCCGATCATTCCGGCCAAGATGAGCATGATCGAGAATATCCGATCGCCGTACCGGGCGTAGATGGTCGGTGGTAGGGCTTCCGGTAATCCGGTATCTATGACACCCGCGGTTCCAAGGGAAAGCGACTGGAGCACCCGTCCAAAGGGATCAATGATCGCCGAGATGCCGGTATTGGCGGCGCGCACTAACGGCACGCCTTCCTCTACGGCGCGAACCCGGGCCTGCTGCAGATGCTGATAGGGCCCCGTGGAGATCCCAAACCACGCGTCATTGGTTACATTCAGGATAACCCCCGGGCGGTTACCGGGGTCAGCAATCTGACCGCCAAAAATCACCTCGTAGCATATTAGTGGCAAGGCGGGTGGCAGACCCGGCACGTTGAGGATGGCGCCCGCGCTCCCGGTTGAAAACCCGGTCCTGACCCTGGTCAACTGTTCAAATCCGAGCCATTGCAGGAGCCCCCGGAAGGGTAGATATTCACCAAAGGGCACAAGACGCACTTTGTCGTACCGGTCCAGAATTTCGGCATTGGAATCGATCGCGAGAACGCTGTTGAACACGCTCTGGGCATCGCTTCCGGATGGTTCGCGCCGGATCGCACCGGTCACCAGGCTGGTGCCGTCGGGGAGCATAGCGGCGATCGCAGACAAGGCCTCGGGGGTTTCGTCCAGTAAAAACGGGGGCGCGGTTTCAGGCCAGATCACGTGAGTCACGTCACGGACGCCTGATATGCCCGGGGATGTTGCGCGGTCGCTTAAGTTCACCAGGTCTGCGAATATCCG
This sequence comes from Hyphomicrobiales bacterium, assembly GCA_021775855.1. Classification (GTDB taxonomy): domain Bacteria; phylum Pseudomonadota; class Alphaproteobacteria; order Rhizobiales; family NORP267; genus NORP267. Next base: position 82,964 of record JAJFGZ010000004.1, on the reverse strand, counting down.
GCTGCGGTTTTCGATCAGCCACTTATCTTCCTGGGCAACATTCGGCTGAACGATTCTAAGCCGGACGTCTGGAACCATGGTCAAATTGTCCGGACCCATGGCTGTGCGCTGGATCCCAGCCAAGAGCAACGCGACGAATAGCAACAACCCAAATACCGGCATCACGAGACGGCTTTGACCTTTGCCCGGATCAGGCATTCCGAGCGTGGCGGGGCTGGCGAAAATAACAATTGCCACTAGTGTCATTCCGTATGTCCCGATATAGGCCGCGCCCTGCATCAGTGGCAGATAGCTTGTCAGGCTGTATCCGATCAGGTTCCAGGGGAAACCTGTCAGGATATGGCCGCGCAACCATTCTGCACCCGCGAAAGCAAAGGCGAGAGCAAATATACGCGCCCCGCCCTGGGACCAGAAGATCCAGGCGAGGGCTACCGCACAGCCGTAGAAAAGAGCCAAACCTGCTGGTAGCGCAACAATGGCCAGGGGCAAAAAAACCGCAAATTGATCGGCTTCGACCAGGAACGCCGCGCCGATCCAGTAAAGCCCTGCAAGGAAGAAGCCGAAGCCAAAGCTCCAGCCAACCATAAAGGCCGAGCCAAGGCCCGACGCCCACCCGCTGTGATTCTCTGAAACCCCTGTTGCCGGTGAGCCAACCCCGTCGATCAGCCAGACGAGGATCGGAAACGACACCAACATCAAGGGGAGAATATTGAACGGGGCGAAGGCCAGGACGGAAACCGCGCCGACAATAAATGCCGCCAAGGCCCGACGCCAACCCCAGAGCAGAATCATCCTGCCAGCCAGCTTCTGCATCCGCCCTCCCCGCACCTTTTATACAACCGGCGTCAACTTCCGAGACAGTCTAGTCAGCAACATCTGCGGTCGTACGCTTGCGGGCCTTTGCGCCTGATATCACACTTATCCGCAATTTCTTGACCCGGCGTTGGTCGGCTTCCAGAACCTCGAATTCGAGATTGGGCGGACAGGCGATCAGCTCGCCGCGTACCGGGATCTGGCCGGATATTGAAAATACCAAACCGCCCAGGGTATCCACCTCATCGTCGTTTACTTCGAACAGAGCGTCGTCTCCGAGCAGCGCGCGGAAATCCTCGATCAAGACCCGAGCGTCGGCGACATAGGTGCCGTCGTCGGTCATTTTGATCGCAGGGGTCTGGTCCACATCGTGTTCGTCGTTGATCTCGCCAACGATTTCCTCGATCAGGTCCTCGATCGATACCAGGCCCTCGGTGCCGCCATATTCGTCAACAACCAAAGCCAAATGCAGCCGGGTGGCTTGCATCTTCAGCAGCAATTCCATTGCCGGCATGCTTGGCGGGACAAATAGAGCCTTGCGCAAAATCTTTGTCGACGCCAAAGGGCGGTCGAGATTGATGCGGGCCAGATCGATTTTTGATCCGTTGGGCCCGTTGGACGTCGCACTCCCAGACCCGTTTTTGGTCGTACGGGCGCCGCTTCTCTGCTTGGCCTTGCTGGTCATCCAGCCCATCAAGTCCTTGATATGGACCATGCCCACAGGTTCATCGAGGGTCTCTCGGTAAACAGGAAGGCGGGAATGACCTGCTTCGCGGAAAACCGCAATCACTTCACCGATCGACGTTGATTCGTCGACCGCGAGGATATCCGCGCGCTGCACCATCACGTCTTCGATGCGCACCGTGCGGAATCCCAGAATATTGTTGAGCATCAGCCGTTCCTGGTCGGTAAAGCCGCTTGTCGAGCCCTCTTCGGTCTCGAGCGCAGCTTCAAGGCTGTCGCGCAGGCTCGGCTCATCGGCCATGCCAAACAGGGATTTTATCCGGGACATGAAACTATCTCCGCTGGAAGTTTCGCCGGATATATCGCTGGCACTGGTCATTTCCCTTCGGATTGCTCCTGATAATCGAGTTCGCCCGGATCACCGTCGAACGGGTTTGAGATATCCATCGAATTCAAAATTTCAACCTCCAGGGCCTCCATCGACTTTGCATCGGCTTCGTTCCCATGATCGTATCCGAGCAAATGCAACAAACCATGAATGGTCAAATGCACCGCGTGATCGGAAAATTCCTTCCCGTCCCGTGCCGCCTCACCGGCGACAATACCAGACGCCAGAATAATGTCGCCGAGAAGGCCCCCGGAAAATTTTCCGTCCGCTGGCTCGCCGGCGCCACCGCCTGGAAATGCCAGCACGTTGGTAGGCCGGTCGATGTGCCGGAATTCCCGGTTCAGGGCGTGGACATGTGCGTCGTCCGAGAGTGCGATGCTCAATCCCGTATCATCCCCAAATTGAAGCCCGAGCCATGCGAGGGTGCGGGCAACGGAGTCCTGGAGACGTCCGTATAATTCCGGCTCGTCAGGCCAGTCGCCGGATAGTGTCACGATTTCGGTGCGCATGATCAGTCTGTCGACCTAAAGCCCGATTTGCGGTTGGGTTTGCGCTGGATTTGGTCATGCACATCGTACGCCTTGACGATGCGCGAAACCAGATCGTGGCGCACGACGTCCTGGTCAGAAAATTTTATTTGCGCGACGCCTTCGACGTCAGCGAGCAACTCGACCGCTTCAACGAGACCCGGGCGATCGCCGGATTGCAGATCGGTCTGGCTCGGATCGCCGGTCACAACCATGCAACTGCCTTCGCCGAGACGGGTGAGAAACATGCGCATCTGCATCGACGTGCAATTCTGTGCTTCATCGAGAATAACAACGGCATTGGAGAGAGTGCGACCGCGCATGAAGGCAAGCGGCGCGATTTCAATGACCCCTGCCTGGATTTCGCGTTCGACTTTGTCGGCCGGCAAAACATCATAAAGCGCGTCGTAGAGCGGGCGTACGTAAGGATCGACCTTTTCACGCATATCGCCGGGCAGGAAACCGAGCCGCTCGCCGGCTTCAACCGCTGGCCGGGACAGGATGATCCGGTCGACCCTGCCATCTTCCAGCAGCGATACAGCGTGCACAACCGCGAGGTAGGTCTTGCCGGTCCCGGCCGGGCCCAGCGCAAAAACCAGATCGGTGCCGTCAAGGGCTTCGATATAAGTCTGCTGGGTGAGGGAACGGGGCAGGATTGTCTTTCGCCGGGTCACGATCCGCGCATCACCAGACGTTTCGGTGGAGGCATTGCTCTTTGCAGACACCCTTGATTGCTTCTTTTTCCTGATCCCGGCATCCACTTCGTTCATGCGAATAACACCATCGATATCGCCCGCCGTGACCGGATCTCCTGACGCGATCCGCTTATAAATTTCTTTCAGCGTTGCCTGCGCCGCGTCGCAGGCGGCTTCACCGCCAAGGATGACCACATGGTTGCCGCGGGCCGATATATGGACGCCCATCCGGTGCTCGATCAGGGCGAGATTCTGGTCGTGCTCGCCGAACAGTGCGCCGAGATAGGTATTGTCTTCGAAACTGACGGTGCGTTCAACTGGATTTGACGCCCTTGCCGGGGTTCGCGCGGCCCGGGTGACGGTGCCACCGGCTTGCCGGGTTGCGGGTTTCCTACTCAACTGGTCACGCCTTCCAATTGCACCGTCCGGGCTTCGAACTTTACCGGAACAGTGTTATCGGCAAGCGATCCAAACAACGAATGCGGCCCAGCCTTCGTCACACGGACCTGCTGGATAGTCCCAAGCAAGGCCACCGGTGCTTCGACCTGGATCGCTTGCAGGTAGGGGGTGCGCCCGGCCAATTGACCGTCCTTGCGCCCGGCACGATCGAGCAAAACTGGCAATATGGCAGTTTCTGTAGCGCGATTGAATGCGAATTGCTGCCCCTCCAACAAAGCCTGCAGCCGGGCCAACCGCTCGGCCTTGACCGGTTCCGGTACCTGCTCGTTGCTGTCGGCAGCCGGGGTTCCCGGGCGCGGGCTGTATTTGAACGAATAGGCCTGGGCGTAGCCGACGGTCTCGACAACACGCAGGGTTGCTTCGAATTCCGCGTCCGTTTCACCAGGAAATCCAACGATAAAATCAGACGAGATGGCGATGTCCGGCCGGGCGGCGCGAATATCCGCCATGATCGCCAAATACTCTGCTGCGGTGTGCTTGCGGTTCATGGCGTCGAGGATCCGGTCTGCGCCGGACTGGATTGGCAGATGCAGGTAGGGCATCAGTATTTCGATATCGCGGTGTGCAGCGACGAGTTTTTGCGTCATGTCGCGGGGGTGGCTTGTGGTGTAGCGCAACCGCGCCAGACCATCAATGCCGGCAAGGGCCTTGAGCAAGTCCGGCAAATCGTGTCCCCGGCCCGCACCGTCGACACCGTGAAAAGCGTTGACATTCTGGCCAAGCAAAGTGATTTCGCTCACCCCAGCCGCGACCAAACGATGGGCTTCATCCAAAATCTCTTCAGGTGAGCGGGAAAATTCCGCACCGCGCGTATAGGGCACCACGCAGAAAGTGCAGAATTTGTCGCACCCCTCCTGGATGGTCAGAAAGGCGGTCGCCGCGCGGGTGGATGTCACGCTGCGACGGTCGTTCGGCAGCGCATCAAATTTCTCTTCGGTCGGAAATTCGGTCTCGATTACTTTCTCGCCGGCGCGGGCACGCGCCAGCAACCTGGGCAAGCGGTGATAAACCTGAGGTCCAAACACCAGATCGACCGCGGGCGCCCGGCGGATCATTTCCTCACCCTCGGCCTGGGCCACGCAGCCCGCCACCGCGATCAGGGGATTGCGGCCCTCCGCACGGGCCCGTTCTTTGTTTATCCGCAACCGGCCCAGCTCGGAATAAACCTTTTCAGCGGCCTTTTCGCGGATATGGCAGGTATTCAGGATCACCAGGTCGGCATCGCCCGGCGCGTCAATAATCTCGTAGCCTTCGGACGCCAGAAGGTCCGCCATACGCTCGGAATCGTAGACGTTCATCTGGCACCCGTAGGAGCGGATGTAGGCCTTTTCCGGGGGTCGTCCCGTCGGTTTCATAGCGTTGTTCCAATTTTGTCGCGACACGGCGAAACAGCGGCGCTGAAAAAATTTCGGCGCAATCCCGATATCTCGCGATCAGTAACTCTATCCATAAGGTCTCGACCGAGATTTAGCCATATCACGCCAGTTGACCAACGCCAGACCCTTGCACGATGTCGGAATCGACAAGATCACGTCCCATGATCGACGAGAGCAGCATCCGCTTGACCTCGATTTCCAATTGCCGGGTCATGTGTTTGCGGTCCGGGTACCGCGAATGGCGAAGGGGCTCGCCGACCGAAATGACAATTTCGACAGGAGCATTCAGCATAACGCCCCAGACATGCGGAGCAAATTCCATGTCACCAAACCATGTAAAAAAATTCCGGTCGGCCCGCGACATAGGCAAACCGCTTCGGCGGACAAATGCAACCGCCATGGGCTGGATCGACATGTCACCGATATCCGACCCCAACACGGCTTTTTCCACGGCGCCGATGATGGCGCTCTTGAACGGCAAAACCCGGTTGCCGTCGCTACTGGTACCCTCCGGGAAAAGCACCATCCGGTCTCCGTCGATCAGGCGCTTTGCGAGTTCCGCGGTGGCGTTGCCGGTTGCCTGGCGGCGGGTGCGGTCAATAAAAATCGTGCGAATCAATGTCGCCAAAAACCCGACAACGGGCCAATCCGCGACTTCTTGCTTGGAGACGAAACTGACCGGCCCGATCGATCCGATAGAGAGAATGTCGATCCACGAGGAATGCGACGATACGATCAGGGTCGGGCTGTCGTTGGACAATTCACCGTGCAAAACCACTCGCGCCCCGATGATCGCCAGAAGGGTGCGGTCGATCCAGACCGGGAACCACCGCGCTGCGGCTGGCCAGAGGCGCAAAAGAGGCCATTGGACTAAAATGAATGCCAAAAGCACCAACACACACAAGAACAATTTAACGGCGGCGCGGGCTGTCTTCATATGCGGACTTCCACACGCCGCTGTAATTTGTTGGCATCGGGACCTGGACCGGCGTTACTCGGTATTGTCATCGACGGGGATTCCATACAGTTCGAGACGGTGGTCGGCCAATTTAAATCCGAGTTTTTCGGCGACAATCGCCTGCAACTCTTCGATCTCCTGGCTGCGAAATTCGATCACTTCGCCGGTGCGGAGGTTGATCAGGTGATCGTGGTGGATTTCGGTCACGGGCTCGTAGCGGGCACGGCCGTCGCGAAAATCATGGCGATCGAGGATCCCGGCATCCTCAAACAGTTTCACCGTGCGGTAGACGGTGGAGATTGAAATGTTGGAATCCACCTCAGAGGCGCGGCGGTAGACCTCCTCGACGTCCGGATGATCGCTGGAATCGGACAGGACTTTGGCCACGATTCGGCGCTGTTCGGTCATGCGCATGCCTTTGCGCACGCACGCCTCTTCAATCGATCCACGATCTTCGTCGTTTGGCACCGTATTCACTTCCGTTGCAGATATTTGCTCAGACATTCACTTCCCCTCCAGAATGCCGGTTCTTCAATTTTAGTCCCGCGCGGAATCCGACGTACCCGATCGCGCAAATTCGGGACGGCCCTGATCCAGATGGAGACCCATCCGAAGCGCGTCCTGCTTTGCGCCGTCCTGCCCATTTGTATAGCCTTTGCGTCGCCCAATCTCGCAAAAGCCGAAGCGGCGGTAAAGCGTAATCGCCGCCCGATTGTCGCAGGCAACTTCAAGGAATATAGCGCCCGCCGCCGATTTTTCAAACCAACCAAGTGTGGCATCCAATAGCTGCGCGCCGAATCCCTGTTGGCGGTGTTCAGGCGCGATGGCAATGGTCAGGATTTCTCCTTCGCCGGCCACCGAGCGCGCCATCAAAAATCCGTAAATTTTTCCGGTCCCCACACCAGCCAAAACGAGCGACGTGACGCCCAATCCGGAGGTCAGGTTTCCGATCGCCTCAGGGGTCCAACCGGTCGCGAACCCGGAACTGTGGATTTTCGCCAGAACTCGGTAATCACCCGGTTCGGCTTCGCGGACTAAGCTAGCGCCGGGCAAGGGATTTGTGGCTTTGAGGTTTGGCATCTGCCGGGCGCAGATAGAGCGGAATTGGGGGCGATCCGGGACGGTCATCCAGAGCCGCGGTGACGGCCACGTTACGCGCCGATGGCCCGTCTACAAACCGCAGCGCAGCGATCCCGCCATGGGTAAACCCTACTGGCGCGCTGGCGACCAGGATGTCCGCGCCGGGGCCAACCAGCAGACAGTCAGGACTGCTGATCCGACGGCCTGTTTCCGCCACGTCGCAGACCGATGGATCATCAATGGGAATTGCGTCCGCATCATAATTGCGGAGATACAATTGGCCGCGCCGGGCATCGAGTAAAACGACGAACGGCTTTAAATTATCAGGATTTGCATCCGCAAAATCACGGGCCAGGGCGTCCAGAGTCACGACCCCGATCACTGGAATTCCGAGCGCCAGGCCGAGCCCGCGCGCTGTTGCAACGCCGACCCGAAGGCCGGTGAAGCTGCCGGGTCCGGTGGTGACCGCGATCCGGTTAAGTTGCGTGAAATCCAGGTTCGATTCCGTCATCGTCCGCTCGATCATCGGGACCAAGGCTTCGGCATGGCCGCGCGCCATAGCCGTTCGCATTGACGCCAGCACGTCGATTTCACCGGAATCCGGGTTGATCGCGACACAGGCCACCGAGCAGGCAGCGAGGGTAGTATCGAAGCTGAGAATATTCATGATCACTCCCGGTATACCCCGGGCCGATCCAGAGAGTTAAAGCGAAAAACGCCGTCAGACCGGGCGGACTTCCTGGACTTCCGGGACGAAATGCCTGAGCAGGTTTTCAATGCCGTGCTTGAGCGTGGCGGTTGAAGACGGGCAACCGTCGCAGGCGCCCTTCATCTGCAGATAGACAATGCCATCGCGAAACCCGTTGAAGGTGATATCGCCACCATCCTGGGCAACCGCAGGACGAACCCGGGTATCCAGCAATTCCTTGATCGTGGCGACGATCTCGGCGTCGCCTTCGTCAAAATTTTCTTCGCCATCACTACTAAGATGGTCGTCGTTGACGACCGGAGCGCCGGACATAAAGTGTTCCATGACGGTGCCCAGAATAGCCGGCTTCAGGTGTTGCCAATCACTTGGACCGGCCTTCGTGATGGCCAGAAAATCGGCGCCGAAAAACACCCCTTCCACCCCTTCGATGGCAAACAAACTGCTGGCCAGGGGTGAATCTGTTGCCGAATCAAGGTCGCGAAATTCGCACGAGCCGGTCGGCATAACGGGCCGGCCGGGGAGAAATTTGAGGGTCGCCGGATTGGGCGTTGCTTCCGTTTGGATAAACATAATGAACCTGCTTTTGGATTGTCCCGCATTTCACGCGGGTACCAGCCGCGTTACTTTAGAATCATTCTACATTTATTCATGCCTTCTGGTCAATCAAGGACCTGGAAAAGGGAAATTCCGCTTTTTCGAAATTTAACCCAGATCAATTTCTGTAAGTCCCGATTGATCTAAACTGCCCAACTGTAGGGCTCTCGGCGACTAGTGCAAGGGGAGAGATTGATGGGCAAAGATGTCGGGAGCAATACCTATCAGCCAACACCAATGCTGGTTGTGAAAACGGTTACCATGCAAGATATTCTGACAGCGCTCAGAGCCGGGATCAGTGATTTTCTTCGTGCACCCTTGTTCGGCCTGTTTTTCGGAGGGTTCTATGCCGCGGGCGGGTTGTTTATTCTGGCGTCCGTGACGTATTTCGACATGGTGTGGCTGATCATCCCAATTGCAATCGGGTTTCCGTTGATCGGGCCATTCGCCGCTGTCGGGTTGTACGAGGTCAGCCGCCGGCTTGCCAAAAACGAGCCGCTCAGGTGGCGCAGTATCCTCGGGGTCGTCCTCGACCAGCGGCATCGGCAGCTGGGCTGGATGTCGTTCGTCATTCTATTTATTTTCTGGGTCTGGATTTATCTGGTTCGAATATTGCTGGCGTTGTTTTTTGGCTTCAAATCGTTTTCCAGCGTCGAAGGTTTTTTTCAGATTATAGTCACAACAAATGAAGGCCTCGCCTTTATTGGCGTAGGCACCCTGATCGGGGCGTTTCTGGCATTCATCCTGTTTTCGGCGACGGTGACCGCCATGCCGCTTTTGCTGGAGCACGATATCGATTTTATCTCGGCAATGATCACGAGCTTCAAAAGCGTGCTGGCAAGCCCGGTCGCCATGCTTGGATGGGGCATCGTGGTGACTGCGCTGGGGATCGTCGCGATGGTGCCGGCGTTTCTAGGGATGATCGTGATCCTGCCAGTCCTCGGCCACGCCACATGGCATCTCTATGTCCGCGCCATTGCACGCGACGACACCGTCGATGCGGCCGACAATTCGTGATCAGATCAAGGCGTCGATTTCTTCGTCAGTCAGGTTGCCCGGGACAATTGTGACGGGGATCGGGTAGGCGCCAGCGCCCTTGTTGGCAAGCATTGAGACAAGCGGGCCGGGGCCGTCGTTGTCGGCGGACGCGCCGAGGACAAGGATGGCAATGTCCGGGTCTTCCTCGATCAGGTTGAGGATTTCCTCACCCACCTTGCCTTCGCGAATCACCTGTTCGGGCTCGATCTCACTATAGGCCTTCATCTTGCGGGTATAGAGCCGCATGATAGCCTGAGCTTCGTTCATAGCCTCGCCACGGCGGATTTCCTCGACGCCGAGCCAGTGTTGAAAATCACCAGGCTCGATCACCACCAGCATGGTCAGCATGCCGCCCGTGCTCTCAGCGCGGTGGGCCGCAAAATTGAGAGCGCGGGCGCATTCCGGTGAGTTGTCCACGACGACCAGGAATTTCCGGCTATGGCCCGGTTTGGTACTTTCTCGGATTCTGCTCATAGCTGTATGCTGCCATTCCAAAACTAAACCGGCAAGTCAAGAATGGTCCGAATTCAGCTAAATTCCTGTTCCCCGGTCAATCGTGCAACAGACCCATAATCTGTTTGATATCGGCGAGCACGGGTGCAGCGATGGCATTGGCGCGGGCCGCGCCGTTGCTCAGCACCGCGTCGATATGACCGGGGTCGGCGCACAAGCGCTGCATTTCTTCAGTGATTGGTGCCAGGCGGGCGACCGCCAGGTCGGCCAGGGCCTGTTTGAACGTGGAGAATTGCGATCCGCCATATTCGCCCAACACATCGTCGAGGTCGCGGTCGCCAAGAGCGGCAAAAATGCGCACCAGGTTTTCAGCTTCCGTGCGCCCCTCAAGGCCCTTCATTTCAGACGGCAAGGGCTCCGCGTCGGTGCGCGCCTTGCGGATCTTTAATGCAATTGTGTCGGCATCGTCGGTCAGGTTGATCCTGGAGTAATCGGACGCCTCCGACTTGGACATTTTAGCCGATCCGTCGCGCAAAGACATGACCCGGGTCGCGGTACCCTGGATCAGGGGCTCGGTCAGCGGAAAATATCCGTCGCCAAATCCGTTTTTCGAAATCGAATCGGCAAAATCAGTATTGAATTTCTGGGCTATATCGCGGGTCAATTCCAGATGCTGTTTCTGGTCTTCGCCGACCGGAACGTGGGTCGCCCGGTAGGCCAGAATATCCGCTGCCATCAGGTTCGGGTAGGAGAACAGGCCAACGGACGCATTTTCGCGGTGCTTGCCGGCTTTTTCCTTGAACTGGGTCATGCGGTTGAGCCACCCCATGCGCGCGACGCAATTAAAGATCCAGGCAAGCTCGGCATGGGCCGGCACCCGGCTCTGGTTGAAAATGATGTGCTTTTCCGGGTCGATCCCGCTGGCGATAAACGCCGCGGTCACTTCGCGGGTATTGGCCGATAGCGTGTCCGGGTCCTGCCAGACTGTAATGGCGTGCAGGTCGACCACGCAATAAATGCACTCGAAATCCTTCTGCAATTCGACAAATCGGGTGATCGCGCCCAGGTAATTGCCGAGGTGTAGATTGCCGGTCGGTTGGACGCCGGAAAAAACGCGGTTTTGCGGGATAGACATGGATGACCCTTCAGGATTGTCGTTTCCGGTGGCTGGCCAGGGACCAGACTTCCGGCAGCCGGGTTATGGCCAATCTTCCGCTTCCACGCAAGCGTATCAGCGCCGGAACAATTGCCGGCTTATTACACCCGGGTCGGCACCCCCGGTTACCAGAAGCGAAACCGCCAAGACCGCCACGCCGCTGCCGATCAGTGCGGTAAGCGCGGCGATGCGGATGAAAAGAAGTTGGTCAGCTTCAAGCCAGGGTCCTAACAGCTGCATCATCAAGGCGAGGGCCACGCCCATAATAACGCTGGAGAGGAGGATCTTCGGCAACCTCGACCGCAGTCCGTAATCGACGCGGAACTGGCCACGCCGGTACAATACCAGCCCGAGCAGGCCTGCATTGATCCAGCCGGCGAATGACGTTGCGATAGCGATGCCGGTATGCCCCATGAGAAAATACAAAGTGAGGCTTCCGGAAATATTGATCGCGACCGAAATACCCGCAAAGATCATCGGGGTTCGGGTATCTTCGCGGGCGAAAAATCCGGGCGAAAAGACCTTGATCAGCACGAAAGCCGGCAACCCGGTTGCAAATGCTGTCAGAGGCCAGACCGTAGGGGCTGTATCCTCGATCTGAAAGGCACCGTGCTCGAATAAGACCGAGATGATCGGGGTCGGGATAACGATCAGGGCGACGGCTGCCGGGATCGTCAACAGCATCGACAATTCCAGTGCCCGGTTTTGGATCTGGCTGGCTTCCTGTTCTTTTCCGGCACGCAACCGACGCGAAAGATCGGGCAACAGCACGATTCCGATGGCAACGCCGACCACCCCGAGGGGCAGTTGATAAATCCGGTCGGCGTAATAGAGATACGAAACTGCACCCGCCTGCAGGGTCGCGATCATTGTACCGACCAGGAGGTTTATCTGGGTGACGCCGCCGGCAATCATGCCTGGAATACCAAGCCGGATCAGATCGCGGACCGCGGGTGTAAGCCTGGGCCGGGCGATAGTCAGCGCCATTCCGGACCGGCGGGCCGCGCCCCAGAGCATGATCAACTGCAATATCCCGGCAACGCAGACCCCCCAGCTCAGGGCTTTGCCGGCAAACGCGGTTTCATGGGCGTTCATCCAAGCAAGCATCCCAAGGACCAGAATAAATACGATATTGAGCAGCAGGGGCGCGCCAGCGGCGACTGCAAATTTGCCAAGCGAATTGAGGACCCCGCTCAATAACGCCACGAGCGAAATTACGAACAGGTAGGGAAAGGTGATCCGGGTCAACAGCACTGCCAGGTCGAGTTTATCCGGATCGCCGGCAAAGCCAGGGGCGATGACATACATCAGCCAGGGCATGAAAATTTCAGCCAAAGCCGTCGTCACCAGGAGCGCAGCCAGCAGGATATTGAGCGATTCACTCGCGAATTTACGCGCCGCGCTTTCCCCCTCACCCTCAAGTTGTTTGGCGAATAGCGGCACAAAGGCTGCGTTGAACGCACCTTCGGCAAACAGGCGGCGGAACAGGTTTGGAATCCGGAAGGCGACAAAAAATGTGTCCGCAACGGTCCCGGTACCAAGGATGTTGGCGATCAGGATATCACGGACGAAACCGAGCACGCGGCTGCCCAATGTAAACCCACCGACGGTTGCGAAGGATCGAAGCATGCTCATAAAGGGTTTTCACTCCGCGGTCGCCGGATCAACAACAGCCCACCGGCGACAATCACGCTTGCGCCTACCCAAACGGTCAAGCCTGGTATTTCAGCGAAGAAGATAAATCCGATCGCGACGGTAGCAATCAACTCCACATAGACCAGCGGCGCAAGGGTAGACGCTTCCGCAAGACGGAAAGCGGCGATCGAGAGAAAGTGGCTTACGGCTGAAAACAATCCCATACCGGCAAATAGGTACAGCTGATCGGGGGTCGGCCATGACCAGAACCAGACGGCCTGGGGGGCCAGAATTAATGCCCCGACTAGACACTGGAAAGCCAGAGTTCTGAGCGGGTCGCTGGTCCGGGATGCATGCCGGGTGGCGACAATATACAGCCCGAACAACACACCGCTTGCCAACGCCAGCAGAATCGCCGGGTCAAAATCGATCCCCGGGCGTACGATCAGGATCACCCCGGAAAACCCAAGCCCCAAGGCCAGAATCTTTGTCCAGGTTAGCCGCTCGCCCAAAATCATCGCTGCCAACAATGTGGCGATGATCGGGCCGACGAAATAGGCGCTGATGGCCGTTGCCAGGGGAATAAGCGAGATCGAAATGAAGTAGCAGGTCATCGCCGCCATCAGGAAAATAGTTCGCAGAAAATGCGCGCCGAGGTTTGACCGGGGGAGACATTGGGACCCGTGTTTATAAACGGCAGCGGGCAGGACAATGAGCGCCGCAACCGCGTACCGGGCCCAACCGATGAAAAGCGGTGAATGGGTGGAGCTTAAATATTTCGCCGCGCCGTCGACCATCGGAATGAGAAGCATCGCCGCGATCATGAGGCCGATTCCCAAAATTGGGCTGGCGCCGGTTTTCTCCGCGCCTGGTTCGGGTGTCGTGACCGTCATGGATTTTTCTCCAGCCAACACCGGACGGGTGGGCTGATTTCTGTATTGCAGGAATGGGCTGAATTTGGAATCCCTGAATATTATAAGCGGAAATATGTTATTTCGCTGATATTCACGGCATGCAGCCCCGGCCGGACCATATTGGAGAATTTGAAACATGACGCCCGAACAGGTGATTTCCACACTCCAAAGCATCAGAAATACCAATCCTGACAATCTGATGGCACGTCATTTCAACGCTGATTATTTCCGCGGATTGGACGCGGGCCTGCGCCAGCGGCTCATGAAAATAATTGCAACGGGGATCGAAAACAGCGACAGCCAGATGGGCGCTTACGCCATGTCGCCGGAAGATTACGATCTGTTTGCGCCGATGCTGGACCCCCTGATCCGTGATTTTCACGGGATACCGGAAGACGTGCAAATTGCCCAGGCCCACGATTGGGATTCCAGCAAATCATCCTGCGATCTAGGCAAAATCGATCCTCGCCTTGAAGCGGTCTCCATGCGAGTCCGGGTGGCGCGCAACCTAGGTTCATTTCCGCTCCCCGGCGCCATGACCCGGGACCAGCGCGTGGCACTAGAAGACCTTGCCGCAGAAGCGTTCACGCATCTCTGCAAAGACACGAACTATGGCGGTCAATATCTGTCGATCACACCGGGATCTCCGTACGAAATTGATGGCGCCGAATATGATCGGCGGGTTGCCGCCCACCAGATGTTCAAAGATATGAGCGGGGACCGGTATCTTAATGTGGCCGGGATCAGTGCGGATTGGCCGTATGGGCGGGGAATGTATGTCTCGGGGGCACAGGACTTTCTGGTCTGGGTGGGCGAAGAAGACCATTTGCGCATCATGGCGATGCAGACCGGCGGCAATCTGAACGCGCTGTTTAAGCGGCTCCATGACGGGCTTGGCCGGTTGCAGGAGCTGCTGCCGGCCTTCGCCACATCACCGGTTTACGGCAATGTGACCAGCTGCCCGACCAACCTTGGCGCCGGGATGCGGGCCAGCCTGCATATGCGGTTGCCGGGCCTCACCAAAAACGGCCAGGACCTGTCGCGCGTAAAAGAAGACGCCAAATCTCTGGGACTGGCCGTGCGCGGGGCGGGGGGTGAACATTCCGACGCCGGCGAAGGCGGGCTCGTTGACATTTCACCAAGTGTCCGCCTGGGGGTCACCGAAATGCAGATAATGCAGCGTCTATTCGATGGCGCGGCAGCGCTTTGGGCGATGGAGTCGGGCTCCGGCCCCTCCAGCGCGGAATAGCATATTCTGGTTCCGGCGTTAGTCCACGTCCGCTTTTTCCATATTGTTTTTCGCTGGCGACTTTGCCGCTTTGAGCAGGTTGAGCAGGGCCTGTCTGATCCGTTTCTGGCGGGCCTTGTCGACGACTTTTTGGCCGATCAGGTCAGTGACGTAAAACACGTCCACTGCACGCTCGCCGAAGGTCGCGATATGGGCCGAAGCGATATTCAGATTGAGGTCCGCGAGCGCCGTTGTGAGATCGTACAGCAAACCGGACCGGTCGAGACCATTCACCTCGATCACGGTTGCATTGTCCGACCAGTTGTTCGTGATTACGACCCTTGGTTCGACCCGGAAGGCCTTCAGTTTGGCTCTGGCCTGATCCCGGATCGCGACGATTTCGGGCAGCCGGGTATCGCCAATCAGGGTGCTCTCGATGGTCGCCGCGATTCGACCGCCGCGTCGCAACTCGTCTCTCGATTCGGTAAATTCGCGGCTGACGAAAATCGAATCCAGCGCCATGCCGTCGCGGGTCGTGAAAATCGCTGCCCCGGCAATATTGGTATCAGCCGACGCGCAGGCGCCGGCAATGATCGAGAGCAGTCTTGGATGGTCGGGGGCGTAGACCGACAATTCGGTGATTTCCATAAAGGCGTCAGTAAAGGCTTCGCACGCCAGGGCAGTGCTATTCGAAATGGCCGAACGCACCAGCTTGGCATGGGTCCGTTTGCGCGCAAGCGGAACGTTGAACCAATAGGCCGGGTAGTGGCGGGTCAGGTATGGTTCGACCTCGTTTGCCTGCCAGCCATCTTCAGCGAGCGCATCTGCGAGCTCGGATTGCGCCGCCTCGATCCGCTCGGCGGGGCTCGCAACAATATGGCTGCCGTCAAGGACCGGCAGGGTCGCGAAATAAAGCGTGCGCAATAATTGCCCCTTCCAGCCGTTCCAGACCCCAGGTCCGACGGCCTTGATATCCACGACACTTAAAATCACCAGTAGCTTCAAATGTTCAGGGCTTTGCACGATGTCGGCAAAGTCCTGGATGGTTTTCGGATCGTTGAGGTCGCGCGACTGGGCAAACGCGCTCATCACCAGATGCTGCTCGACGAGCCAGGCCACGGTCTCGGTTTCGGCGGCGCTCAGGCCGAGGCGGGGGCAAAGCTCGCGGGCAACCCGACCGCCCGCAATCGAATGATCCTCGGGGCGGCCTTTGGCGATATCGTGGAGCAGCACGGCGACATACAGTACCCGGCGGTTTTCAAGCTGATGGACGATGTCGTGGGACAGGGGGTGTGCGTCCTGCAACTCGCCGCGCTCGATTTCGGAGAGAAACCCGATCGCCTGGAGAAGGTGCTCGTCGACGGTATAGTGGTGATAGAGGTTGAACTGCATCAATGAAACGATGCGGCCGAAATCCGTGATAAAACGTCCGAGAATGCCGGTCTCGTTCATGCGCCGCAAAATCGCCTCGGGCTGACGGCCGGATGTCAGGATTTTCACAAACAGTTTGTTGGCTTTCGGATTGTTGCGCAAATCGTCGTCGACCAGACGGAGCGAGCGCCGGGCGAGCCGAATGGCGTCCGGGTGAAACAGCAGGCTATTTTTGTCGGCGATCCAGAACATCCGGATCAGGTTGACGGGGTCGTCGCGAAATACATTCTCGTGGTCGATCGTCAGGCGTCCCATCCGACGGGCGAATCCCGGGGCACTTTTAAAGCGGCGATCACGCAAGGCCTTGAACGGGGTGATCAACAGGCCGAGTTTTCCAATGGTTTTAACATGCTGCAGCTCAAGCGCCGTGCACAGGGTGCGGGTCAGATCACCAATTTCCTTGGCGACCAGGAAATAATGCTTCATGAAGCGTTCCACGTCGCGTACGCCGGGGTGCGCCGTATATCCGAGCCGGCGGGCCATTTCCTGCTGCATATCGAACGTCAGGCGTTCTTCAGCGCGGCCAGCGAGGAAATGTAGATGGCATCGGATAGTCCAGAGGAACTCGTCACATTTCTCGAACCGGCGGCGCTCGGCGGGCGTAAATACCTTCGCCGCTACAAGTTCGGAAATATCGTTGACCCGGTAATAATATTTACCAATCCATAGCAGGGTATGGAGGTCGCGCTGGCCGCCCTTGCCGTCCTTAATGTTGGGCTCGACCCGGTAACGGGATTCGCCGGATTTGCGGTGGCGCACGTCGCGTTCGGCGAGCTTGGCGGCGATAAATTCCGCGCCGGTACCTTTGATGACCCGTTTGTCGTAGCGCACGTGCAAGTCGTCAAAGAGATCGCTGTCGCCCCAGATAAAGCGAGCTTCCAGGATTGCCGTCTTGATGGTGGTGTCGGTCTTGGCGAGGCGGATACAATCTTCGATCGTCCGGGTCGCATGGCCAACTTTCTGGCCCATATCCCAGAGCATATAGAGGATATACTCGGTGATGCTCTCGCCCCACGCGGTCTGCTTGAAGGGCAGCAGGAACAATAGATCGATATCGGAGCCAGGCGCCAGGGTTCCCCGGCCGTAGCCACCGACCGCGACAATAGCCAGCCGTTCCCCGGCAGTCGGATTACGGATTTGGTAGACGTGGGTCACCGTGAAATCGTAGATCACGCTGATCAGCTCGTCTTCGAGCCTGGATATAAATTTGGCGCAGGTCGCGCCGTCGCCGTCTTCCTCCAACCAGCGCTGGGCGGTATCGCGACCATCCCCCAGTGCTTGTTTAAGCCGCTCGAGAACTGCTTTGCGCAATTTAGTATCACCACCACGGGTCTCGTTGGCGATCGCCGTGAGGTCTTCGCGGAGCCGCGTGGCGTCAACAACTTCGCCAAAATCCCGGGCGATCTTGATCATCCCCTGCCCTCATTGTCGCGCAACATGCCTTTCAGTTCGTACAGCATTTCAAGGGCATCGCGGGGCGTCAAATTGTCCGGGATCAGGGTTTCGAGTTTGTCACAAATATCGCGGTAGACAGGATTTCCGGTTCGCACAGGGGGGCTCGTGACGCTGGCCGCAAAAAGCGGCAGGTCCTGGTTGAGCCGCGCCCCGGCGTTAGCTTTGTCGCTCGCTTCGAGCTTGTCCAGTACCTCGCGGGCGCGGGCAACGACGGTGGCTGGCAGGCCTGCAAGTCGCGCCACCTGGATCCCGTAGGAACGGTCAGAAGCACCAGGCACCACTTCGTGGAGAAAAACCACATCGCCCTGCCATTCCCTGACCTTCATGGTGGCATTCTGGAGCCGCTGGAGCTTTTCCGCGAGACTGGTCAATTCGTGATAATGGGTGGCGAACAGCGCCCGCGAGCCGTTGACCTCGTGGAGATGTTCGACCGTGGCCCAGGCAATCGACAGGCCGTCAAACGTCGCCGTACCGCGCCCGATTTCGTCCAGAATAACCAGGGATCTAGACCCCGCCTGGTTGAGGATCGCCGCCGTCTCGACCATCTCCACCATGAAGGTCGAGCGCCCCCGGGCGAGATCGTCGGACGCACCGACGCGGCTGAACAGCCGGTCGACAATCCCGATCCGGGCGGATTTTGCCGGAACGAATGAACCCGTTTGTGCGAGAATGGCGATGATGGCGTTTTGGCGAAGGAAGGTCGATTTACCGGCCATGTTCGGACCGGTCAAAAGCCAAATTGCCCCGGCGATTTGACGCCCGGTTTCATCATTCGGATCAGCACCGAGATTGCTATCGTTGGCAATGAACGCTCCGCTGGATTTCTTCAACGCCGCTTCGACAACCGGGTGGCGGCCCGCTTCGATCTCGAAACTTGTGGAATCGTCCACCCCCGGGCGGCACCAATTCTCGGTCCGCGCCAGTTCGGCCAGAGCCGCGTGGCAATCAAGCGCCGCCATGGCATCGCCAACCGTCTTGATGGCCTCGCCGAGGGTCAATGCCTGTGCGGTCAATGAATCGAAAATGTCCATCTCGATGGCCAGCGCGCGTTCTGCTGACGCCGCAATGCGGGATTCCAGTTCGCCAAGCTCGGTTGTCGTAAACCGGTAAACGTTCGCCAGGGTCTGGCGGTGGATATAAGTCTCATTCATCGGTGCGGCCAGCATCCGCGATCCGTGTTGGCCTGGCACCTCGACGAAATACCCGAGCACATTGTTGTGTTTGATCTTGAGCGCCTTGATCCCGGTTGCTTCTCGGTAGGTGGATTGCAGGGTGGCGATGATTTTCCGGCTTTCGTCACGCAGGGCACATGCTTCATCGAGGCCTGTATCATGCCCCGCCCGGACGAACCCGCCATCTCGGGCAAAGGCCGGTAGTTCATCGTCCAGCGTCGCGCCTAAAGTGCCGGCAAATCTTGAGAGCGTATCCGGATCCGGACCCTGCAAATCACTCATTAGCTTGACCAACTCGTCGGGTGGCGGCGCGAGCCCGGGGGCCTGATCGAAATGCTGGCGCAAGAGAGACCCCGCGCGGATGCCGTCTCGCAGCGCGCCGAGATCGCGTGGACCACCGCGCCCAAGGGCCAGGCGCGACAAGGCGCGGGCCAGATCTGCGGATGCCGCCAGATCGCGGCGGACTTTGTCACGCAACCCGTCCTGATCGGTGAAATGGGAAACCGCATCGAGGCGCCGGTTGACGCGTTCGGGGAGCGTCAGCGGGCTTGCCATCCGGCTCGCCAGCTTGCGCGCTCCCGCCGGCGTTACTGTCTGGTCGACGACCGCGAACAGGCTGCCGCGCGGGTCGCCGGCTGTGGTTCGGAAAAGTTCCAGGTTGGCGCGGGTCGCCGGGTCGATCTCCATAACGTCGCTGGCATTTTCGCGCCGGGGCGGTGAAATGCTGGCCTGCTGGCCGACCTGGGTCGCGTCCACATAGGCAATGATGGCGCCGCTGGCGGCGAGCTCGGCGCGGCTGAAGGCGCCGAAACTATCCAACGTCGCGACGTTGAAATATTTGCTCAGCCTGGCCTTGGCAGAGGAGGAGTTAAAATAATCCGTGGTCAACGGCACGACAGGGAGATCCCCGTCTATCCAGAGTTCACGCCAATTCGGATCCTCAAAGAGCGGTTCGGCCACAAGAACTTCACTGGCCTCCAGGCGCGCCAGATCGGAAGCGATACGGGACTTATCGGTCGCAGCCACATGGAACGCCCCCGTGGAAAGGTCGACCCAGGAGATTGCGAACGCGGTCTCACTGTCACCGGACCTGACACCCGCCACTGCAGCCAGAAAATTATTCCGGCGCGCGTCCAGCAATGAATCCTCTGTCAGGGTTCCAGGCGTTACCAGCCGAACCACATCGCGGCGCACGACCGCCTTCGCACCACGCTTTTTGGCATCCGCCGGGTCTTCAAGCTGCTCGCAGACCGCGACCCGGTGGCCAAGCCGGATCAGCTTTTGCAGGTAGTTGTCGGCAGCATGGACCGGGACCCCGCACATCGGTACGTCCAGACCCTGATACTGGCCGCGTTTTGTCAGCGCGATACCGAGCGCGCGGGACGCCACTTCAGCGTCCTGAAAAAACATCTCGTAAAAGTCGCCCATCCTGTAGAAAAGCAAACTGTCCGGGTTGTTGGCCTTGATCTCGAAGAACTGGGCCATCATCGGGGTTGTCTTGGTCTTAGCGGGTTTGCCAGCAGCAGTTGCTTTTTTGGAGACTCCCAATTTGGCATTCGCCCCCAAGGGCTCCGCTTCGTACGCAACGCGGTCGGTATCGTCGGCAATCATGGGCTGTTTGATATTGTGCATTGGTAGTATTCGAAAACCTTTCAGTATATGCCTAGCATACATCTTTCGGACTATACCCCAGCATGCAAGCACACCTTGTCCGCAAGGCTGGCAAGCCTTAATCTAGCGGTTTGTCGGGCGGCTTCCAAGGTTCATGCCGACATAACAAGCGGGAAAACAACGGATAATTTATGGCCACTGATTTCAAATCACCGGGAAACCGGCCAACATTTACAGACCAGGACGCGCTGCATTTTCATCACCACACCAAGCCAGGCAAGCTGGAAGTTCGGCCGACCAAACCGATGGTGACCCAGCGCGACCTGTCGCTTGCTTATTCCCCTGGCGTGGCGGTTCCGGTTCAGGCGATTGCCGATAATCCGGCGCTTGTGTTTGATTACACGATCAAGGGCAACATGGTCGCGGTCATCTCCAACGGCACCGCGATACTCGGTATGGGCAATCTGGGACCGCTTGCAGCAAAACCTGTCATGGAAGGCAAAGCCGCCCTGTTCAAGCGGTTTGCCGATATCGACGCGATCGACATCGAAGTGGCCACAGAGGATGTCGACGAGTTCGTCAATTGTGTTCGCTATCTGACGCCAGCCTTTGGCGGCATCAATCTCGAGGATATCAAGGCACCAGAATGCTTCATCATCGAGCAGCGGTTGCGCGAACTCGCCGATATCCCGGTCTTTCATGACGACCAGCACGGCACCGCGATTATTGTTGCCGCCGGATTGATCAATGCGCTCGACCTGACCAACCGAGATATCAAGAAAACCAAGCTTGTCTGCAACGGCGCCGGGTCCGCCGGGATTGCCTGCCTGGAGCTGATCCGGGCGATGGGGTTTCCGAGCAAGAACATCATTCTGTGCGACACCAAAGGTCCGATCTACAAGGGCCGCGCCGAAGGGATGAACCAATGGAAATCGGCGTTCGCGTCGGACACCAAGGCGCGCTCCCTGGCTGAAGCGATTGACGGTGCGGACGTGTTTTTCGGGCTTTCGGTCAAAGGCGCGATCACGCCGGAAATGGTGGCCTCTATGGCCAAAAACCCGATCGTGTTCGCGATGGCCAATCCCGACCCGGAAATTACGCCGGAAGAAGTGCGCGAAGTGCGCGACGATGCCATTATGGCGACCGGGCGATCAGATTACCCCAACCAGATTAATAACGTGCTCGGGTTCCCCTACATTTTCCGCGGAGCGCTTGACGTCCGGGCGAGCGCGATCAACGAGGAAATGAAAATAGCTGCGGCGCAGGCGCTAGCCGATCTGGCGCGCGAAGACGTGCCCGACGAAGTGGCGATTGCATCCCAGGGGACCCGGCCCCGCTTCGGGCCTAACTATATAATCCCGACACCGTTCGACCCGCGCCTTGTCAGCCGGGTCCCACTCGCGGTCGCCCGCGCAGCCATGGAAACCGGCGTTGCCGGCAAACCAATCGTGGATATGGAGATCTATACGGAGCAACTGAGCGCGCGGCTGGATCCGATCGCCGGGACCCTGCAGAGCATATTTTCCAAAGTCCGGCGGCAACCCAAACGAGTGGTCTTTGCCGAGGGCGAAGAAGAGCAGGTTATTCGGGCGGCCTATTCGTTCACCAATGCCGGGCTTGGTACGCCGATCCTGGTGGGGCGTGAGGAACAGATTCTGGAGCAAATTGCCCACCTGGGACTGGAAAAACGGGACGATATCCAGATCCAGAACGCGGCACTTTCCGAGCGCACCGAGGAGTATACCAACCACCTATACGCCCGGCTGCAGCGGCGCGGCTATTTGCTGCGCGATTGCGCCCGCCTTATCAATACCGACCGCAATTATTTCGCAGCCAGCATGGTCGCGACCGGCGATGCCGACGCGCTTGTATCAGGGATCACCAGGCCTTACGCCATGGTGCTCAAAGATGTCCGTAAGGTGATCGATGCCAAGCCCGGGCACCGGGTGATCGGGCTCTCGATCATTCTGTCGCAGGGGCACACGGTGCTGGTTGCCGATACTACGGTTCACGATATGCCGAGCGCGGAGGAGTTGGCGGATATCGCGGAAGAAGCCGCCGGTGTCTCGCGTCGGCTCGGATACGAACCCCGGGTGGCCCTGCTTGCCTATTCCACATTCGGGTATCCTGCTGGCGAGCGCGCCGACCACGTGCGCAAGGCGGTCAAGATCCTTGATCAGCGGAACGTGAATTTCGAGTATGATGGCGAGATGGCTGCAAACGTCGCGCTCAACGCCAAGGCCATGGCGGCCTACCCGTTCTGCCGGCTGACCGCGCCTGCGAATGTGTTGATCATGCCGGCATTCCATTCAGCCAGCATTTCCACCAACATGCTGCAGGAACTAGGCGGATCCACCGTTATCGGCCCGCTGCTGGTCGGGTTCGATAAATCTGTGCAGATCGTTCCGCTTGGCGCCCAGGATACGGAATTGGTGAATATGGCTGCACTGGCCGCCTATAATATCAACGGATGATCGGTCCCAATCAACTGCCTGCCAGCTGCCCGTTGGCGGGGCGTTCGCGCTTGCGCATATAATCGATATGGCCCTGCCGGATATTGGTGACGGGCAGGATGATCAGGACGTCGGTGGTCCCGAATTGGTGGTCGATCACCGCGCCATCGCCGATATAGGCGCCGGCCCTGAGATACCCCCTGATCAACGGCGGCAGGGAGCGCAGCACCCGCATCGGTTCGATCTCCTCCTTGGGGATCATATTCATTTCCACTTTTTGGTGGGGATGGGCGCTTGCCCGCCAATCCGGAGGGGGGGCACAAAAGTGATGCAGGAAACTCAAATGCTCCGCGTGTTGCGCCGGGTCGGTCCCCTCCAGGCTGGCGCAACCGATCATGGCGTCAAGATTGTGCCGCGCCAGGTATGACCAGATTCCCTGCCACAGCAATTCGATTGTCGGGCGGGTACGGTACCCCTTCAAGACACACGAACGGCCTAGTTCCAGAAACCTCGTGCCCTTTCCGTGGCGCGCGATAAGGGCCGAAATATCGAATTCTTCCTGGGAATAAAATCCCGAATATTCTTCGGCCATTTCCTGGCGGAGAAGTCGGTAGGTTCCGACCACCTGGGGCTTCTGACCCCAGGGGATGCGCGAATCAGGTCCGTTGGCGTCGCCATGATCAAATACAAGCAAATGGTCGCACATCTTGTCGTAAGAATCTTCGTCGCGCCGGGTGATCAACGCCGTCGCGTCGGGTATCGCTGACATTTCCTCGTAAAAAATCTTGTAACGCAGATGCTGGGCGCGCCGGATATCCTGGAGGTTGCGGGCGAGCCGCACTTCCAGCGAGCCATTGCGGGCAAACGTGGTCCCGGCGGCGACCGGGCCGCAGCGCTTGCGCATCGAGGGGTAGTGACGGCGAAACGAAAAAATCCGCGCACCCTGCTGAAGACCTGCCTGGGTTCCGGCGATCAAAACATCCGATATCGCGGACTTCATCGACACCTTTTTTTGGCCTCCAGGTTGTACCGCCGAGCCCAACATTTATTACCCGTTTGCGGCGCAATCCGGGCCGCTGGAAGGTGTCCGGTTTCCAGACCAGCAATCAATCTGCTTAGTCTGTCTCCGGACGGCCAATTGCTTAATCGGCCCGAGTGACAGGATTATTGCAAATCAGGAAGTGGTTCGGCAATGGCGAAGTTGTTTAATTTGCCGCACACAAATGTGAACCCCGGGCGGATGTCGAACGGCCAGCCCAGTTTGCGGCGATTTTTTCCAAATCGCCGGCGTCAAATGGCTTTGGGAGAAAATCGTCCATCCCGACCATCATACAGGCGTCACGGTCTTCGCTGAATGCGCTAGCCGTCAGCGCGATGATCGGGACTGCGCCTGGGCCGTCGCTATTCTCGCCATGGCCGAGCGCCCGGATCCTGCGGGTCGCTTCAAGTCCATCCATTTCGGGCATATGGATGTCCATAAACACCATTGTATATCCGTTATCCTTCGTACTGTTTTTAGCAGCCTTGATTGCTTCGACCGCCAGCCGGCCGTTGACAACGTGATCGACCTCGTAACCGGTACGTTTGATGACCGCCTTGGCAACACGGGCATTGATTTCGTTGTCTTCAACCAGCAATACCCGGCCGCCGGAAAACTCCGGTCGGGGGGCGTCCTGCTTTCTCGCACCGGCAGGCGCGTCCGAACCAGGCGCCAGGCCGACAATCTGGGAGAGCAAAGATTGCGGGCGGATGGGTTTGATCAGATACCCGTCGAACCCGAGGTTGCCGAGTTTCCCGAGATCCTGGCGTTCGGCCGCTGTCAGCAGCGCCAACGCGCGGAGATCGTTCCGGTCGCGATCAGCAACCAGCAACGCGGACATGTCTTCGGCCGCTGGCATGTCGCACAGGACGATCCGGGTTCCCGTGCGGGTGCCCTGCCAGATCATCGCGTCGGACGGCGTGTTGAAACGGCGCACGGTCGCGCCCAGGCTCTCGAGCGCATGGCGAACGCGCGGGGCTTCGATCCGCGATTCCCAAACCAACGCGATATCGTGGTCTTTAAGGGAATTGTGCAAGTTGTTCTTTTCCACCTCCGCGGTGAACGGCAGCTCAATTTCGAAGGAAAATTTGCTGCCCGAACGAGGTTTTGATTTTACCTCGAGTTCGCCGTTCATCAACTCGACGAGACGCTGTGAGATAGTCAAGCCAAGACCCGTACCCGCATGGCGGCGGGTGGTCGAGGCGTCGCCCTGCTGGAATTCGGTGAAAATATGTTCCTGAACCTCGCGCGACATGCCCGAGCCTGTATCAATGACCGAAAATTCGAGACGGACGGTTTTTTCCTCAACGCCGGCAACCTCGATACCTGCTCCCTCACCGACATAAGTCACGTCGATCGCGACTCCTCCCTTATCGGTGAATTTGATACCGTTGCCGGCGAGATTCAACAGGATCTGTCGCAGCCGCATCTCGTCGGCGATTACGATTTCAGGAATCAGGGGATCCAGTTTAGAAGCGATTTCGACGCCCCGGTCCTGGGCGCGGGGTGACAGCAATTCGATGACCCCCTGTAACAGGTCGCACAGCTGTACAGGGGCAGGATCAAGCTGCAATCGCCCGGCTTCGATTTTGGAAAAATCAAGAATTTCGTCGATCAGCGTCAGCAGGGTGTTGGCCGAGGTTTTGACCGCCTGGGCGTAGGAGCGTTGTTCGGGCGCCATCTCGGTATCAAGTAGTAGCCCGGTCATGCCGAGGATACCGTTCATGGGCGTGCGGATTTCATGACTCATTGTCGCCAGAAACCGGGATTTTGCACGGTTGGCGTCTTCGGCCTCGTCGCGCGCGGTGGCAAGAGCTTCTTCGTTGGCCTTGCGGGTCGTTATATCGCGGCCAACGCTCTGGATTTCGATCAGGCTGCCGTCATTATCGCGCACCGCGAAATCCCGCCACGAGATCCAGCGCGGGCCGTTCTCGGTCTCAATTTTGCGGTCGTAGGAATTTTCCTGGTATTCGGCGACACCCGTCTCGGTAGCGGCATTTCCGACATTCCCGCTTGAGTCCAGAGCAAATATTTTCGGCTGAAAGCGCGTCCCAATCAACTCTTCAGCCGGTTTGCCGAAGGCCCGGATGGCCGCGCCATTGATGAAACTGATATTTCCATCGAGGGAGCGGCGCAGGACCAGGTCGTCCTGGACGTCGATCAGGCCGCGGTACCGTTCTTCGCTCTCGCGTAGCTCCCAGTTGCCGTCATTGAGGTGTTCGATGGAGCGGCGCAGGGCCACATTTTCCTGCTGGACCACACCGATATCGCGGCGCGCTTGCCAGGCGATCGACGTCGAATAGAGCGCAGCAAAAATCGCGATCCCGGCAACGCCTGCAAACGGTGAAATGAACCATGCCGCAAGGCCAAACAGCAGACCACCAATGGCAATCCCCATAAATTGCGGGCGGGCAACAACGGAGACCGGGTCTTTTCCAGTCTCAGGATTTTCAACAATTGCTGACGTATTCGGTGGCGACGGCGCACGCCGGTCGTCCTCATCATTCAATGTATTTGGAATATCCCGGGCGAGCGGAGACGCAGAAACAGAAGACATACGCAACAAAACCCAACACTGGCTGACAAAAACAACAATCGCATTAAGATCACATCAACCTTGACAAATCCTTGACGCCGGATCGGGCAAAACTGTGTCGAAAATCAAAAACGATCAATTTTTTCTGTGGAAAGTGATGAGAACCGATCAGGCTGCCGCCTGAAATGCCCCAATCGTACCCCGGTATCCAAGGGCTTCGGCGATCGCGTCCCGGCCGACGGTCTCAGCGCCGGCAAGATCGGAAAGGGTCCGAGCTACCCGCAAAACCCGGTGATAACCGCGTGCCGACAGCCGCATCGCGTCCACGGCGTCCTGGAGGAGTTTCCGCCCGGAGACGTCCGGGGCGGCGATTTCCTCGATGATCGCCGAACTGCAATCTGTGTTGGTGCGCATGTGGGTGTGCCCCAGCGCCGCCAACCGGCTAACCTGCACGTCCCGCTCCGCCGCCACCCGTTCGGCCACCTGGCGGCTGTCTTCGACCGGGCGCGGCATGACCAAATCGCTTGCGGCCACGGCCGGGACTTCGATCTGGATATCGACCCGGTCGATCAGCGGTCCCGAAATCCTGGCCTGGTAATCACCCGCACAGCGCGGACCGCGGGCGCAGGTGCGACCCGGCTCCCCGGCCATCCCGCACCGGCACGGGTTCATCGCTGCAATCAGCTGGAACCGCGACGGGTAGGTGACCCGGTGATTGGCCCTGGCGATGGCGGTCTCCCCTGTCTCCAGGGGCTGGCGCAAAGAATCAAGCACCTGGGGCGAGAATTCCGGCAATTCGTCTAGGAACAACACCCCCAGATGGGAGAGCGAGACTTCGCCCGGGTGGGCCCGCACACCGCCACCGACCATCGCCGCCATCGTGGCGGAATGGTGCGGGCTGCGGAACGGGCGGGCGCGTGAAATACGGCCCCCTTCGAGCAACCCGGCGATCGACTGGAGCATGCTCACCTCGAGCATCTCGGGAGTTGAAAGCGGCGGCAGGATCGAGGGCAGCCGACTGGCCAACATGGATTTACCGGCTCCAGGCGGGCCGACCATCAGCAGGTTGTGGCCGCCAGCCGCCGCGATCTCCAGGACGCGGCGGGCAATTTCCTGGCCCTTGATATCGGCCAGATCGGGCGGGTTGCCTGCATCCGCCATGACCCCAGGTTCCGGGCGCTCCAGCACCTGTGATCCCTTGAAATGGTTGGCCAAGCCGACAAGATTGGACGGTGCGAGAATTGCCATGTCCTGGTCCGCCCAGGCAGCCTCGGACCCGCAAGAATAAGGGCAGATTAAACCCTTGCCGGCGGCGTTGGCGCCGATGGCCGCAGGCAACGCCCCGGTCACCTTTGATATGGACCCGTCTAACGCCAGTTCACCGATCACGATAAACTCGTCAAGCATGTCGGCGGGCACAGCGCCAATCGCCGCCATCAGGCCAAGGGCGATGGGGAGGTCGTAATGGCTGCCCGCTTTCGGCAGGTCGGCAGGCGCGAGATTGACCGTGATCCGTTTTGGAGGCAGTCCAAGGCCGACAGCGCTGAGCGCAGCGCGGACCCGTTCGCGGCTCTCGCCGACGGCTTTGTCCGGCAATCCGACAATGGTGAAAGCTGGCAACCCGGACGCCACATGGACCTGGACGTCAACAACGCGGGCATTGACGCCCTCAAATGCGACCGTCGTGACCCGTGAGACCATTTTGCAAATGCCTGAATAAATTGATCAATAAATGCCAACCATCCTAGCGTGGACCGCACCCACGTGCAAGAACATAATGTGAACATCGATTGTGGAAAACTAGTCTTTGGTTAGCCGGTCCGGGATTCGATGGCGTCCCAGATCAGTGCCGCGATGTCATTGCCGCCAAAATTGGCAACCTCGCGGATGCCAGTCGGCGAGGTGACATTGATCTCGGTCATCACGTCGCCGATCACGTCGATGCCGACGAAAATCATGCCGCGGGCTTTCAGTTCCGGTCCGATACGGGCGCATATTTCGCGCTCGCGATCGGTCAATTCGGAATGTTCGGGGCGCCCCCCCACATGCATGTTGGAGCGGGTTTCGCCATCCGCCGGGACCCGGTTGATCGCCCCAACCGGGTCGCCGTCCACCAGAATAATGCGCTTATCGCCCTTGCGTACGTCCGACAAATATTGCTGGACGATAAACGGTTCAGGGTAAAGATCGCCAAACATCTCCAAAAGCGAGGCGAGGTTGCTGTCGTCCTGTCTGAGGCGGAAAACCCCGGCGCCGCCATTTCCGTACAACGGTTTGATGATGATGTCGCCATAGGCCACGCGGAATTCGTCGACCAGTTCGCGATCAAGGGTAATCAGAGTCGGTGGCATTAGATCGGCAAAATCCGTCACGAAAATCTTTTCGGGCGCGTTGCGCACCTCGGCTGGATCATTCACGACCAGGGTTTGCGGATGGATCCGTTCCAGAAGGTGGGTCGTGGTGATGTACGACATGTCGAATGGCGGGTCCTGGCGCAGAAGCACTGTGTCCCAATCGATCAAGTTTTCAAGCCGCGTTTCCCCCAGCTCGAAATGTCGCCCGGCTTCGTCGCGGACCTTGAGGGATTGCCCACGGGCGAAGATCGCGCCGTCCTTCATGGATAGATTCTGGGGCAGGTAATAAAATAATTCGTGACCGCGTTTCTGCGCTTCCAGCATCAGGGCAAAAGACGAATCCCCTTCGATATCAATGTCTTCGACGGGGTCCATCTGGATAGCTACACGGAGTGGCATAGTGTCGTCACCTGATTCTGAAATTTTTGAATAGCGAAACCGGCTCAACCGGCGTCGAACAAGCTCGACAAGTGATAGGGAAAGCGCCCGGGCACCACAAGCACCATGTCGAAAGAAATGTCATAGGTGTCCGGAAGCCGGGCGCGCATTGCTTCACCCGCGAGCCAGGCCTCCGCGGCGTGGACTATGCGGCGGCGCTGGTGGGCGGAGAGGGATTCGAGAGCCCGATCCCGGCTCCGGCGCGCCTTGACCTCGACAAACGCGAGATGCCGGCCCCGGCGGACGATCAGATCGATCTCGCCAACGGGTGACTTGTAGCGATGCTCCAGGATTCGGTACCCCTTGGCACGCAACCACCAGGCGGCGACCCATTCCGCGCGCATGCCACGGCGCTCGGCGCGGCGACGGGCGGGGTGCTCAGGACTGCGGGTCATGGCCGCGTGTCTTGCCTGCAAGTGCCAGGGCGCGGGCGTATACCGTCCGGCGCGGCAGATCGAGCAGACCTGCAATTTCGATAGCGGCTTCGCGCACAGACAAGGTCTGAAGCGCATCGTTTAGCGCGTCGTCGAGGGATTGCTCTCCCTGGGCCGGTTCGCCAGGCGGCCCGACCAGAAGAACCACCTCGCCTTTCAGGGTCTCGCCGCTGCTAAATCGCTCGGTCAATTCTGCCAGCGATCCGCGAATGGTCTCCTCAAATTTTTTTGTGATCTCGCGGGCAATAACCGCGTCGCGGTCGCCCATTTCATCACGAAGGTTTTTCAAACAGGCCGCCAACCGCTTGGCGGATTCGAAAAATACCAGGGTGGCATCGACCCCGGCAAGCGCCCGGATGCGGTCGATCCGGGCTTTGCTCTTTGTGGGCAGAAACCCTTCAAAAACAAACCGGTCGGTCGGCAGCCCTGCCACCACAAGGCCCGCCAGCAGCGACGAAGCACCTGGGATGGCGAACACGTCGACCCCGCGTTTCCCCGCGTCGCGCACCAGCTTGTAGCCCGGATCGGAAACAAGCGGGGTCCCGGCATCGCTCACCAGGGCAAGCACCGCGCCGTCATCCAGCATGGCAAGTAAATTCGGGCGCTGGGCTGCGCCGTTGCGGTCGTGGTAGGAGACAAGCCTGGTTTTTATTCCGTATCGATCGAGCAGTCGCCGGGTGACGCGCGTATCCTCGCAGGCGATTTTGTCGGCGCCCGCCAGGGTTTCGAGTGCCCGGATCGTTACATCACCGAGATTTCCGATTGGCGTCGCGACGATATACAGCCCAGGCGCCAATGGCGGGGGGAAAAAAGACTTTCCCTGGATGAAAAAGCCGGCGGCCGGGCGCTCCTGATCTTCACTATCGCTAGGCATCTACGTTCCTGAATTCGGGTTTAGATGCGACTAATAAGGCATTCTCGGTGCGTTGTCCCGAATACCGCCATATTTCGACTGGACGGTGCGCGTTCAATATGATCATTTCTCCCCACTTTGCGGTGGGTGCGAGGATTTTCGGCGGACATGAAAAGATTTTTCCCGATAGGTCTAGTCCTTGCGGGCTTTGCCATATTGCTTGCCGCGTGCGGTACAGGCAATTTCAACAGGGGCGGTTTCGGCAATATTGGAACCGGCCAGAGCGCGCAATTCGACGCCATCGGCTCGGGCACCGTCAAAATCGGCCTGCTGTTGCCAATGACCGCGAACGGCAATGCCGGGCGCACCGCCAAGGCGCTCAAAGAGGCCGCCGAGCTTGCCCTGTTCACGTTCAATAATCCCGATATCATTCTGATCCCGAAAGATACCCAGGGCACCGCAGCCGGCGCGGCGGCGGCTGCAACTGAACTCGTGAGTGAAGGTGCTGAACTGGTAATCGGGCCGGTATTCGCGGAATCCGTTTCCGCCGCAAGCGCGATCACCCGCCAGGCAAATATACCGATGATCGCCTTCTCCACCGATTCCAATGTGGCCGGGCGCGGGGTGTATCTGCTGAGCTTCCTGCCGGAGAACGATATCAACCAGATTATCGCCTACGCGGTCGCGCAGGGAAAACGATCGTTCGCAGCGATCCTGCCCCAAAACGCCTACGGCACGATTGTCCAGGGCGCGTTCCAGCAGGCGGTTGTACGCAATGGTGGCCAGGTGGTGGCGATCGAGACTTACCCGCTCGACCGCCAGGGGATGATGGAACCGGCACAACGGATATCGGAAGTGGCCAACGGCGATACGCCCCAGGCCGATGCGATTCTGATCCCCGACGGGCCCAACGTTATTCCTTCGCTGGTACCACTTTTGTCTATCAACGGGGTCAAGACCGATATGGTCAAATTTCTTGGCTCGGGGCAGTGGGATGACGAACGGGCGCGCCGCGAGCCTTCGCTCAAAGGCGGTTGGTACCCGTCCGCTGATCCGACCGGGTTTCAGGAATTCTCGAACCAGTTCCAGGCGACCTACGGGTCAGAACCGCCCCGGCTGGCGAGCCTTGCCTACGATGCAGTCAATCTGGTATCCACCCTGGCGACCCAACCTCAGAATCAGCGCTTCACCGATGCGGCGTTGACCAATCCCAGCGGGTTTCAGGGCGTCGACGGGATTTTCCGCTTTCTGACCAATGGGCTCAACGAACGCGGATTGTCGATCATGGAAGTAACCGAAGGCGGCGGAAACAGGGTCTTGCAACCGGCCCCGCAGGCGTTTGGTCCGCGCGCGTTTTAGAGCCCCGCTATTGCTGCAATGACGCTGTTCAGAACCGGGCGGCCCTTGTCGGTTGCTGACAGGTATCCCGCTTTATCGAGGGTGAGGAACCCATCATCGATTAGAGGCAGGTAGCGGGATTTTTCCAGCGGCGCTCCAGCAATCCAGGCATAACGCGCAAGATTGAGGCCTTCCGAGAGGCGCAGCGCCATCAACAGATATTCTTTCGACGCTTCCGCCGGGCTGAGCCGGTCGTCGGTCACCAGACCTGATCCCTGGTCTTCAACTTTTTGCCGCCAGGTTTCGGGGTGAAACTCCGTTGCCGTCGACCAACGGTGATCCTCGGAAATCAGACGGCCGTGGGCGCCAGGGCCGATCCCGGCATATTCCCCGTAGCGCCAGTAGATCAGATTGTGCCGGCTCTCCTCGCCGGGGCGGGCATGGTTGGAAACCTCGTAAGCAGGCAGTCCGGCGCTCGCGCACAACCGGTTGGTCGCCGCGAACATGTCAAACGCGAGGTCAGACGGCAATTGCCGCAATTTGCCACGTGCCTCGAGATCGGCAAACGGTGTCCCCGCTTCGATGGTCAGCTGGTAAGGCGAGATATGCCCGACGCCGAGCGCAAGGGCCCGGGCAAGTTCGTCCTCCCACTGGGACAATGTCTGGCCGGGGCGGGCGTAGATCAGGTCAATTGATACTCGAGTAAAGTTTTCGTTGGCGATCGCCAGCGCGCCAAGCGCCTGGTCCACATTGTGCAACCTCCCGAGCGCTTGAAGGGCCGAATCTTCGAGCGCCTGAACGCCAAGCGACAAGCGGTTGACACCGGCTTTGGCGTAGCCGCGAAAACGCGTCGCTTCGACGCTGGTGGGGTTGGCTTCGAGGGTCACCTCGACGTCATCCGGCATGGCCCAGTTGTCGGCGATGCATTCAAGTATCCGGGCGACGGTGTCCGGCTCCATGAGCGAAGGAGTGCCACCACCAAAAAACACGCTCTCAACCCGCCTGCCTGGCACCCGCCGGGCGGTTGTTGTGATCTCAGTGCACAGGGCGTCAGCAAATACTTGTTGATTCACCGGTTGGTGGCGCACGTGAGAATTGAAATCGCAATAGGGGCATTTGGCGGCGCAGAATGGCCAATGAACATAGACACCGAAGGGCTCGGGACCCGGTTTTTCAGAAACAGGCATCGACCAGTTTCCGAAACGCGTCTGCACGGTGGGACATGGCGTGTTTTTTGATCTGGTCCATTTCGCCGAACGTTTCGCTGTGCCCGTCCGGTACGAAGACCGGGTCGTATCCAAAACCGAGCGTGCCGCGCGGTGGCCAGACCAGCTCACCTTCCACCCGGCCTTCAAAATCCCGGCAATGGCCGTCTGGCCAGCACAGCGTCAGGGCGCAGATAAAGGCGGCCCGGCGGTTGCAGTCGCCGGTCGTCTTCAACTCGGATTCGACACGTTCCATGGCGACGGAAAAGTCCTTCTCGGGCCCCGCCCAGCGGGCGGAATAGATGCCGGGTGCCCCGCCAAGGGCGTCGACCGCAAGCCCCGAATCGTCGGCGAGCGACGGTCGCCCGGACGCCCGCATCGTCGCCAGAGCCTTGATCCGGGCATTCTCGACGAAGGTGATTCCGGTTTCTTCCGGCTCGTCCAACTCAAGTTCACTTGCAGAGCTTACTTTCATGCCGAAGGGTTCAAGCAAGGCGCGGATTTCGCGCACCTTGCCCGGATTATGGCTCGCCAGGATCAACTCGCTGCCGTTGGTTAAACGCCTGTCATTCATTCACGCAACCGCGAGTTTCTGCAATTCGACCAGCCGCGTAACACCAGCCCGGGCGAGCTGTTTCATCTCTTCAAATGTCTCGTCCGAAAACGCCGCACCTTCAGCGGTCGCCTGGACTTCAACAATCCCGCCCTTTCCGGTGAGGACAAAATTAGCGTCCGTGTCAGCACCCGAATCCTCCGGGTAGTCCAGATCCAGCATCGGCACCCCCTTATAAACGCCGCAGGAAATCGCCGCGACATGGTCCAGAATCGGATCTTTTTCGAGCATGTCCCGGGCCATCATCCAGTTGATGCAATCGCGCAAGGCTACCCAGGCGCCGGTGATCGATGCCGTACGGGTGCCGCCATCGGCCTGGATGACGTCGCAATCGATGGTAATCTGGCGTTCGCCAAGGGCCTTCATGTCAACAATGGCGCGCAGACTCCGTCCAATCAGGCGCTGGATTTCCTGGGTCCTGCCGGATTGGCCGTTTTTGGCTTCGCGGCGCATCCGCTCGGTCGTGGAGCGCGGCAGCATGCCGTATTCCGCCGTCACCCAGCCCTGGCCGCCACCCCTGAGCCAGGGTGGCACGCGGGCTTCCAGGCTCGCGGTGCATAATACGTGGGTGTCGCCGCACCGGATCATGCACGATCCCTCGGCGTGGCGCGCATAATTGCGCTCGATGATGACCTGGCGCAATTCGTCTGGTTTGCGTCTAGACGGTCTCAATTCCTGATCGGTCAAAAGGATCTCCTGTTGCACACTCGCAGCTGCTGTCTATCCTGCACCCCCTGCGGGGTAAAGTCCCCGGTCAGAATGACACCCAGATTGACCCAAAGAGGGCGTGACCCTACATTGGGGTATCTCCACCCACGCG
This sequence comes from Hyphomicrobiales bacterium, assembly GCA_021775855.1. Lineage (GTDB taxonomy): Bacteria > Pseudomonadota > Alphaproteobacteria > Rhizobiales > NORP267 > NORP267. The sequence continues at coordinate 48,505 of JAJFGZ010000004.1, read as the reverse complement.
TTCAAGGAGCGGCTTGTTTCAAGCCGGAGATCAGGATTAAGACCAAGATATATTCGGCCTTTGCCGACCTGAATAGTCGGTCCAGCGAAATTTTCCGCCATATCGTGGAGATTTATCTGGAAACCGGTGAACCGGTTGGGTCACGCAACGTGTCGCGCCATTTACCAACCGCCTTGTCGCCGGCGTCGGTGCGCAACGTCATGTCCGATCTGGAAATGCTCGGCTTGATTCAGGCGCCGCATACCAGCGCCGGCCGGATGCCGACCGACCTCGGGTTGCGCTTTTTTGTGGATGCCATGCTGGAAATCGGCGGACTGTCCAACGAGGAACAGGCTGAAATCGCCGTCCAGGTCCAGCGCGCCGGGCTGGCCAACGGCGAATTGCCCAATAACGAGGATATCCTCGCCGAAGCGTCCAGCATGTTGTCGGGGCTGAGCCACGGCGCCGGGGTCGTGCTGGCGTCGAAAGTCAACCGGGTTCTGCGGCATATCGAATTTGTCCGTCTCGAAGCGTCGCGCGCGCTTGCCATCCTGGTTGGCGAAGACGGCTCGGTGGAAAACCGGGTTATTACCCTACCCGCAGGGTTGCCATCGTCGGCGCTGGTGGAAGCCTCCAATTACCTGAACGCTCATATCAAGGGCAAAACCGTTTCCGAGCTCGTTGCTTTTCTGGAAAATTTAAAAAAGCGCCAGAAAACTGATCTCGACGAACTGACCCACAAGGTTGTCGAGGCCGGGCTTGCGAGCTGGGCAAGGGACGAAGAAGGACGGCCCAAAACCCTGATCGTGCGTGGGCGCGCCAATCTGCTTGACGATGTCAACGCGATCGCCGATATCGAGCGGATCCAGGTATTGTTCGACGATCTGGAGAAAAAAGCCGATATCATTCAATTGCTTGATCTGGCAGATGATGCCGAGGGGGTTCGGATTTTTATCGGCTCCGAGAACAAGCTTTTTTCGCTATCGGGGTCGTCGCTCGTACTGTCGCCCTACCGCGATGAGGCGCAGAATATCGTCGGCGTGCTCGGCGTGATCGGTCCGACCCGGCTGAATTACGCCAGGGTCGTTCCCGTTGTCGATTACACGGCAAAACTTGTGAGCCGGATTCTGACTTGATATTACCGTCCAATATCCGATATCCGGGACAGGAGATTAAGTCTTCAACGTTCAAACAGCCAGGACGAATGATGAATAAAAAAAATATACCCGTTGATGGGCCCGATAGCGAAGCCGCTAACGATGATTTAGCTGCAAAACCTTCCGGCTGGAATGACCAGGGTCTGGACGACAATGGCGATCCGCTGGCCGAAGACCACGAGGCCGACATCGATCCGGTCGAGCAGCTGATCACGGAGAATGCCGATCTGAAGGATCAGTTGTTGCGGGCGCTCGCTGAAATGGAGAATGTGCGGCGGCGTGCCGACCGGCAGATCAAAGACGCCAACGTCTATGCGGTATCCAATTTTGCCCGTGACACGCTGGTCATCGGCGACAATTTGCGGCGCACCCTTGATGCTGTCCCGGAAGAAACCAGCCGGGATGACGACGCGTTGAAATCCCTGCTTGAAGGGGTCGAGTTGACCCACCGCGAACTGCAGAAAACGCTCGAAAAACACGGCGTCTACGAGATCGTTCCGGAGGGTGACAAATTCGACCCTAATTTTCACCAGGCGATGTTCGAAGTTGAAAACCCTGATATTGCCAGCGGCACGATCATCCAGGTGGTCCAGGCAGGGTATGTGATCGGCGAACGGGTTCTGCGCCCCGCGATGGTGGGTATCGCCAAGGGCGGGCCAAAATATGTGGCGGGTGGCACTGATGACGGGACTGACGGCGGCGCAGGATCTTCCGCTGATCCGGTATCGGATATGAGCCGGGAAGAAGCCGCCGCGCGCGCCGAAGAAGCGCAGGCGGAAGTCGCCAAAGCCAAGGAACCACCGGCCGGCAGCCGGATCGACAAAAGCGCCTGATATCAGGAATGATACGCGCGGATGTTTTTCCAAGGGTGTTCGAACCCGAGGACCTATCTGTAGCTCACCGCGCTTCAGCTGCACTTCTGTCAAGTGCCTATCATGGAAATTGAGTGAATTTCAGCTTCCGGCCCTTACCGGTCGTTCGGCCAACAAACAGTTATCATTCATATTTCTCTAAAGCTGCCATTCGGTTTTGTGAGTGAAATTTGATACCAACGTCGGGAGGGCGGACAAAGTACCATTTTGGGCCGCGTCGCAAAAAGGATCCTTTCTGTGACCGATAACATCCCCTTGACAGCTACTGTATGATGATTTTGATGAAATCGAATTGTAGGAAAATCATATAATGATGAAAGAACACCTGAACCGTCACGGCCTCAGTTTCCGCGAACATTTCGGAAACAACTGGTCATTAACAGTGATGGCATTAAAGTCAGCTTTTTATACATTTGGTCATGGGCTAACACCTAAAATAAGCGGGATGAGAGCTTCTGAACTACACAATGAAATTTGGGTAGAGGGGCGCAAATCTTCGCTTCATGATTTGAATCACAGATTGAAAAACGGACTTTACGCGAACAAACAAGCGGCTTTGAATGATTATCAAGCTTATGCAGCGGTTTACAATGAAGAACCTTTAATGACAGAATTCGCCAAGCACATTGAAAAACACTATTCGGATAGCTAGACCGTTGCGAAAAGGTTCCATTTTGCAACAAGCATCTGGTCGCTATCAGAACAAAGCCAATAGTGCTTCAACGGCAAAATGGGCTCGAAGTTGCCGTTCGCTGCTCTGCAATATCGCGGAACATTCGATCGGTGCTCTCGGCCCTTTCCCGACCTTCAGGACAAGTTGAATTTTTGCCGCCACAAACCAACAGCGGACATTCAACGAAGATTCGTGTTGCGTCGATCAATTGAATCCACCGGACTTGGCGGACATTGGTGGTTACAGTCTTTCCCAAAGCGGCATCATCATAGTCGCTCCGCGGCTTAGCTACGATCTTTGGCCTAAAGACTTGAAACATCCGTGGGTTGAATCGGCTGGTCATCTGGACAAAAATTTATAACTGGGTCTCTTGATTATAATTGACCTTCAGAAAGGGCGGCATCACATTAAAACCTGCACTACAAACAAGAGGGAACACTGATGGCGCGGGAGATCACAAGAGAACTGCTTGACGAAATACAGAACGGGTTCAATCGGCAAGACGTGGACGCGATCCTGTCGCATTTCACTGAAGACTGCGAATGGCTCATGGCCCGTGGCCCCAATGCGCCAGAGGGCAGACGGTGCAAAGGCAAGGCGGAGATAGGCGAAGTTCTAAGAACCCGGTTCAGGCAAATCCCCGACATGCGTTGGGAAGAAATGCAGCACTGGATTTGCGATCAATCCAAGGCGATCTCTGAATGGGTCGTGCGGGGGACACCACTGGACGGTGAACCGTTTGAGTATCTGGGCTGCGATCTCTGGAATTTCCGTGAGGGCTATATCACTAAGAAGGATACCTACTGGAAGTTTATCGGCTGACAACGGACCCTATCCAGCAAAGGTCATAGATCCCGCCAAGTGCCATGATCGGAAATTGAGTGAATTTCAGCTTCCGGCCCTTACCGGTCGTTCGGCCAACAAAACAGTTATCATTCATATTTCTCTAAAGCTGCCATTCGGTTTTGTGAGTGAAATTTGATACCAACGTCGGGAGGGCGGACAAACCTACGTCGACAACTTTTCACGATGTCTCACGAATACTAACTATGTGAGTTTGGGGCTTCAGTGCAACGAATGTGCAAGAAACGGGTGGCTCATTCGCACGAGGCACAATAGAGCTTGCTCAAAACTGGAGACAAAAATGGCGCATTTTCTACTTTTACATGGCAGTTGGCATGGCGCATGGTGCTGGTACAAGATAGCGCCAAGATTGGAAACGGCGGGTCATTCCGTGACAGTACCAGATCTTTTAGGACGTGGTGCGAACAAAAGAATGCCTCAACTTGTCAGTCTTAAAAGCATGTTGCAAGACATCGGTAGGAAACTTCCAAATGATCAAAAAACGACTATTGTTGTTCATAGCCGGTATGGGATTCTTGCCTCAGCGATAGCCGAGAAGTTTCCAAACCACATCGAACGTGTGGTTTATTTGGCATCTTATATGATACCCAGCAAACAACGGGCGGCAACATATTTTAAAGCAGATAAGGGATCGCTGTTGACGCCACACATTACGATCAGCAAGTCGGGTTTGTGGGATGAACTTCATCCCGAGATTTATCGTGAAGGACTTTACCACGATTGCTCTGATGACGATGTCATGCTCGCGCGCACTTTACTCTGCCGTGAACCCCTAAGACCAGTGGTCGCAAAACTCAATCTTTCGGATGAGCGGTATGGACGAGTTCCGCGCGCCTATATTCGGCTGACAGAAGACCGCGCTGTAACGTTGCAGTTGCAAGACAGGTGCATCAATGAAGTTGGAGTCGATAGAGTTGAGGACATTAAAGCCAGCCATTCAGCTTATTTTTCCAAACCAGAGGCCTTGACGAAGACGATCCAATCTATTTGCAAGGCGTAATATATTCTAAACGATTGGTCAAAAAACCTTTGATGCCGCATAGATCAATTTGGTCGTTTTGGGCTCGAAGTTGCCGTTCGCTGCTCTGCAATATCGCGGAACATTCGATCGGTGCTCTCGGCCCTTAGCCGACCTAAGAAGATTAAAAAGTCTTTTGGGACGCGAACACCAAAGCAGGCATTCAAACTTCGTCATTTTTTGGGATTAGCTGCTCAATTGGAAATTGTCACTTTTGACCCAAGGCAGAAATGGCGCTCGGTACCGACGCACGAATGCCGGCCCTTTCAGAGATCACGCACGTAAACCGAACCGTGCTCATCATTCAAGAACTTGGTCTCACCCATCTCCTGCCAACCCATCCGATCCAGCAAGCTGCCTAGCACACTCGTGCTGACGTAAAGGCGCTGGTGCCCGAATTTGCGTGCAACGTCTAGGCAGGTTTCTATGAGTGCGGTCCCAATACCTCTCCCCCGATGGTTCTGCCCCACCAACAGCCCAATTATCGAAGGCGTTAGCTTGGTCGTGACGTCGAGGCCAAGGGCGACCGTGGCAACAACCCGATCATCCTCGATGGCGACAAAGCCAACGGGCAATGCTTCGCGATTAGTTCGTGCCTCAAGGTCTGCGCGCGCGTCGCCCGGTCCAGTGTCCCCGTAATACGGCTCCCACTCAGATACATACCAGTTCGCCAGTTCGGATATCACGTCTGAATGATCAGATAGGTGCTCAATTCTCATCTAGTACTCCAACTTCTTGCTTAATGTAGACCGCATCGCCTCATAGAAGTAGCCGGCATTCGCGACGCAGAAAAATGATCGTTGTCGCGGAACCCCTGGACGTCCGGAGTTAATGCTGTGGACGGCTCCTCCACCGGCATCGCGATGTGCCATATTGCGGTGGTTTCTGAAGAACCGCCTATGTCCCTTCCTGGCACGAAGCTGCCTTAGTTCGAGTGTCAAGGATCGCGCAATACATCATTTGTTCAATATCTGCTTTTCCACTTCGGGCATGCAATCGATCCTTTGCGTCAATGGCTGGTCTCCCCCCATTGTTGCCGTTCACCGGTAATCCTTGACGTCGGCTTGGGGTCAAAAGAACACTTGCATCGTGCACCCCTGGTAGGTCCGCTATCTGTGGTTGAGTCGCCGTAGAATGCGCAAAATTCAGGAATCATCCGGCGTATTGACCCGGCGCAGGGTCAGGTTGATCCGCCGGGTCTCGGGAAACTGCCTTTCCAGCAATGTCGATGTGCCGGGGATAATCCGGTCGATACCGTGAAAGGCGGACCGGGAATCATTTTCGAGAATCACGACGTCGCCGGACTGCAGCCGCGCCGATAGGGTTGGTCCGCGGCGGGTCTCGGCCCCGACCCGGAAAATGGCGGTGTCCCCCAGCGAGATCGAGAGAACCGGGGCGTCCCGCGCGGCCTCGTCCCGATCAGCATGCAGACCCATACGCGCGCCGGCGCCGTAGAAATTCACCAGACAGGCTTCCGGTGGATAGGCGCATCCGGTCAGCCGAGTCCATAAATCCAAAACCACCGGCGGCATGGAGGGCCACGGTTTGCCCGTTTCCGGGTGGGTTGCCTGATACCGGTACCCGGCCCTGTCGGAAACCCAGCCAAGCGGCCCGCAATTTGTCATGGTCACCGAGAAGGGTTTCCCGGTACGCGGCATAACCGGGGCAAAGGGCGGTGCCAGGGCGCCGATTTTAGCAACCTCACGCACAAGCTGTTCCTGCGCCGGATGGTCAAGACAGGTCGGCAACCAGCGGGCGCCGTTGATGGAAAGCTGGCTCATCCGGCCACAAAAACGCGCCGCGCCAGGGATTTTAGGGTCTTGCCATATTTCTCCCGGGACCAACCGCATTCCAACGTGAATTGCTCCCAATTTCGCACCGACAGCATGGTCCACAGGATGTCGATGGCGTCTTCAGCCGAGTGGTCCGGCGATAGGTTGCCGTCGCGCTCGAGCGCCAGAATCGCGGCCGCGCAACCTTCCCGCATGGCCTGCATCCTGTCATCCCAGGCTTTGTCAGCGGCGGCATCGGTATCCTTCATCGCCATGAGCGCTTTGCCGATCGGGTAAATTTCCGGGATATATTCACTCCAGGCTTCGATATAGGCGTCGAGCCGCGCGATCCCGGATTGCGCGGTGCGGCTTGGTTCAAGCCGCGCGTCGCTTCCCTTTATTTGGTCGAGATAATGGGTCGTGGCGATCAGCAATTCCGCCCGCGTCGCGAAATGCAGGTACAGCGCCTGGCGTGTGATCCCCGCCCTCTTTGCGATATCGGTCATGCGAACGCCCCTGCCCTGGCTCGCTTCCAGCAGTTCCAGGGATGATTTCAAAATTCTTGTTCGGGTATCGATATTTTCACTTGACATAGTGTCAAGGTATACCTATTTGACATCATGTCAATTGACACGGTGTCAAGTTGAAAGGAAAGAGACAATGAAAATAGTAATTTTTGGCGCGACCGGAAAAATCGGGCGCAATCTGGTGGATCAGGCTTTGGCGCTGGGTCATGACGTCACGGCGTTTACCCGGTCGTCGAGAAAGTTTGAACGGCCCTACGAAAACTTGCAAATCCTCCAGGGCGATGTACTGGACGCCGCTGCCGTAAAACGCGCGATTGAGGGCCATGAGGTTGTCGTATGCGCACTCGGCATGCCGCTTCTGAACAAGGAAGGGCTGCGGGCGAAGGGCACCAAAATCATCGTCGACGCGATGCAGGAAATCGGCGTCAAGCGGCTGATCTGCCTATCCGGGCTCGGCGCGAATGACAGCCGGGACATTTTGCCATTCCACTACAAATATCTGATCGTGCCGCTGGTGATGCGCCACCTCTACGCTGATCACGAGCGCCAGGAAGATTATGTGCGGGATAGCACGCTGGACTGGACGATCGTTCGCCCGGGGAACTTTGTAAAAGGTGGTCTTACAGGCCACTACCGGCATGGTTTCTCAGCCGCGGATAAAGCCCCAAAGCTCAAAATTTCCTACGCCGATGTCGCCGACTTCATGCTCAAGCAACTGACCGGCGACACCTATCTGCGCAAGGCGCCGAGCCTGTCCTATTGATTAGATAACCCGAACATTTGTGGAGAAAAACAATGACGTATATACGGTTTTTTATCTTGATCGAAATTGCCGTTATTGCCAGCGCGCTGGTATCCGGCGTCTTTCTGACCTTCTCTGATTTCGTCATGAGGTCGTTGGACTGCGCAAAACGATCGGCGGGCGTTGAAGTCATGCAGGTCATCAACCGCGAAGTGTTTCGCACGATCTTCATGGTCCTGTTGCTCGGCATGTCGGGCTTGTCGCTGTTTCTGATCGGGTATGCGTACTTCAATATTACGGGACCCGCCTTGCCCCTGATCATCACCGGTGGAGCCTTTTATTTTATAGGGGTCTTTGTTGTGTCGCTGGTATTCAACGTACCAATGAACAAGCATCTCGATTCTCTGGACTATGCCGGTCCCGAGGCCGCCGCTTACTGGACTGGCACCTACATGCCGCGCTGGACGTTCTGGAATACAGTCCGTGCCATCACGTCAGGGGCCGCGGCCATCTGTTTTCTTGCGGCAAGTATCTGGCTGGCCCAGGGAATAGTGGAGGTAGGATAGGTTGCGCCTGGGTGGATGGAAATATCATCGTGATTTCCGCCAGTCATATCATCCCATTGAACGCAGTTTGGCCATCGCGGCGATCCCGAAAGCCGGGCCGAGCGCCATGCCCGCGATCACCAGCGGCCATCCCATTTGCGCTGCCAGATACGGGGTGATCTGGACGGTTGCGAAGGTCAGGGCGAATCCGAGTGCGGTCTGGAAGGTCATCAGGCTACCGACTTGATCGGCGGGCGACGCGCCCGCAACGAGAGCCGAGAACTGCGCCGAATCCGCGATCACCGTTACTCCCCAGACAACGACAATGGCGAAGGTCAGCCAGACCGGGCCGCCAAATGTCGTGGCAGTTGCTAGCGCCGCGCCGCCGCTCAATGTCATGGCGACGATGGTTACTTCGGCCTTGCCGATCCGGTCGGCCAGTTTCCCGGCGACGATACTGCCAATACTGCCCGCCGCTATCGCGATAAACGCCGTCATTTTGGCAAACCATTCGGCATCCAGCGGGGCCATGGTTGCCGAATAGGACACCGCAACCGCCGTCCCGATCCACGCCCACATGGCGTACAATTCCCACATATGACCGAGATACCCGGCATAGGCTAACCGTACGCGTTTGTTGGTCCAGGCGCTGGCAATCACCTTCGGGTTGAACCGCGGGGCGATTGAGTGGTGGGGGCCAAGGGCAATCAACAGACAGACGAGGCCGGCCAGGATCGACGCAACCGACGCAGCGATGACCGTCACCCGCCAGTCCGATCCGCCGGCAAGCACTATCAAGTGAGGTGACGCCGTGCCCAGGGTGAGCGCCCCGACCAGAATGCCGACAAGGAACCCGCGATCCCGATCCCCCCATCCGACGATTATTTTCATGCCGACCGGGTATACCCCAGCCAATAATGTGCCGGTTGCGACACGGGCAAGGATTGCTGCCCCACTGCCGGGCGTCACGACCAGCAAAACAAGATTGACCAGACCCGCGCCAACCGCAGAAGCGGCAAATAACCGGCGCGGGTCAAACCGGTCCGCAAGCCCAAGAATGGCGGAGGCGAGCGCACCAATGACAAATCCTGCCTGGACCCCGCTCGAGAGCGCCGCCTGCCGGGTCGGAGACAGCTCCACTTCGCGCAGCATATCGGGCATGATCGCCGCCGACACGAACCATAAACTCATGGCCGCCACCTCGGAGATCAAGAGAATGGTGATGGATCGAAATTTCATGGATGGCTGAAAGTGCGGCAATCGGTGAAGTGGCGAACGAAGATAAAGTCCCGCGGGGAGACCGAATGCGAACGCTAGCGGTTTGCGCTCCCGGAAGCCAGAATTTCCGAGACGCCGCCGGGGCGTACTTTTTTTCACTGATCACAAGAATGCCGCGCGATCCAACCCTCACTCCGGAGGTCAGAGCGCGCGGCGAGCCTGTAGCGGCCCCGATTTCGAAATTATTCGGGCTAGGGCTGACGGAACCTACATTTTCAGGATTTCCGCAACCTCGATCGTGGCGCCGTTCATATCAAGGAACGGGCACCCCTTGGCTAATTCGATTGCTCCTTCAATCGAGTCGGCCTTCACCACTGAAAAGCCGCCCAGCGGGTTTGGTCCGCCATCATCGGTCACGCCGTTGGCGCTGACCGTCTTGGACATGCCCAGCGGATTGCCGGGGTCCACATTGGCGTCGCCAAGGCCTTCGAGCCAGGCATGCCATTTTTCCATCAATTCTGCACCGGCTTCCGGTGTTTCCGGCTTTTCGCCGTTGTGAAAGGCAAAGACGTAATTGGTCATTAGATTTTCTCTCACTTTCAATAGTGTGTTCGTCATGACACTCTAACGTTCCTGCTGGCGATAACTTGTTATCGGGTGTTTGCTGGAACGCCAATAGTGAACCAATTGGTTTTTTAAATTCGCAGGCAATTATTGTCAACCAATTGGTTTAGTGATAACTCGGGAACCATGGACAACCTTAATCTTATATTTTCAGCACTCAGCCACGAAACCCGGCGCGGTATATTGGAACGACTGACGCTCGGGGAATCCCGGCTCTCCGATCTGGCAAAACCGTACGACATGTCACAAACGGCGGTCTCTAAACACGTGCGCATTCTCAGCGATGCCGGCCTGGTGACCGTTGAGCGCCGCGGGCGCACGCGTCATTGCCGCCTCAACGCGGAGCCCATGAAACAAGCAACCGACTGGCTGATCGACTACCAGGCATTTTGGCTGAACCAGTTCGACAGCCTTGCCCGGCATCTGACCAACAAAGAAGACTGAATATGGAATTCGTGAAATCGGTTCCCGGAGACGACCCGATTGTCGTCGAAGGGTATTTTGCGGCCCCCCCTGACCAGGTATATGAAGCCTGGACCGACCCCGACACAGTTGTAAAATGGTTCGGGCAAAAGCCCAATTCACTGCATTCGGCAAGTATCGACCTGCGACCGGGAGGCACATGGCGATTCCTGAAATCGAAAGACGATGACAAATCAATTGGATTTGAGGGGCTATATCAGGTCATCAAACCGGCAGAAAAACTCGTATTTTCGTGGGCCCATGTGGTTGCGCATGCGGACGGCCGGCGTGAAGAAACACCTTATTCCCGGGTCGAGGTAGTTTTTACCGCACGGGGACGCGGCACCTTTGTCCGCCTGCATCATTCCGCGATCAGCAACGACCAGTCCCGGCGCGGGGTTGGTAGTGGCTGGCAGGCTTCCTTTACCCACCTAACCGACACGCTTGGTTAATTCGGGTAGTACGTGACAGCCTAAGGCTAATTTCGGATGGTCAACAAAATACCGGAGCAAGAGGTAGATCTTTTGCGCTTCCGGTAAAAGGCTTTCCGGTCTCGATGTAATATTTGAGCGGGGCCAGTGCGTTCGGGAACCCTGCCCGGGTAGCGAGATAAATCAAGGGTTCCAGCGGGCGACCAAAAATGCCTCCTTTGACGATGATCTCGGCACGGGAGGTCACCATCGTTTTGTCTCCCTCCGGTTCCAGATCCCAGCGGTTGGAAGCTGATTCGATCATGGGCGCGCCCCGCGCGACGTATTTGAAACTTTTCCCTTCGTCCCACTCGAGAAATTCCTCACGCACCTCAAATTTTTCTAGTTTGCAAACCCGGACGGTGCCAACGCCCCGTTTCTGGCCGTTTTCGCACCAGGCCTGTTTGATGGCCGGAACCCAAAGATTGATACTCTCAATAGCCGACAAATAATCCCATACCTGTCTGGGGGGCGCTTCGATGCACACCGCGCTTTTCATCACCAACATGTCAATTTTCCTGTTCTTGGCTTTTACCGGGTTCCCGTCTTCCTGGTAGATTTATCCGGAAATTAGTCGATACCGTGACAGCGCCTGTGCAAATGCGTCAAGATACAACGCTAGTCGAAGATGATATTGTGCCCGGCGCGCTAAACGTGTCTGATCTGGTTACGCCGTTCCAGGGGGTACGAAATAATGCAGAACAGCATTTACTTTGCCGAGGAGCACGAGATGCTTCGGGGTCAGATCCGCCGTTTCATACTGGAAAAGGTGATCCCTTTCGGGGAAACCTGGGAAACGGACGGTACGACGCCAAAGCACGTTTTGACCGAAATGGGGAAGCTTGGGTTTCTTGGTATCCGCTATCCCGAAGCCTATGGCGGATCGGAGCTTGATACCTTGATGTCGGTGGTGTTGGCGGAGGAGCTTGGGCGCTCGACGTTTGGCGGTTTTGCGATCACCGTCCTGGTGCATACCGACATGGCGTCGCCACACCTGGTGAATGCTGGAAACGAAGAGCAGATCGCCAGGTATCTGCCCGGCATCGTCAAAGGCGAACTGATCACGGCCGTCGCGGTTACCGAACCCGATGCCGGCTCGGATGTCGCGGGCCTCAAGACGCGCGCTGTCAGGGATGGCGATCATTGGGTGCTCAACGGGGCGAAAATGTTCATCACCAACGGTGTCCATGCCGATCTCTATTTTGTTGCTGCACGCACCAACCCCGCAGCCACCGGCGCCCAGGGCATTACGATGTTCATCGTCGAAAAAGGATCCCCCGGATTCACGGTCGGGCGGACGATCAGCAAGATGGGCTGGCACAGCTCCGATACCGCCGAACTGGTCTTCGACGATTGCAGAATCCATGAACGCAGTGTGCTTGGCGGAGTCGATCGCGGGTTTTATGCGATCATGCAAAATTTCCAGAACGAGCGAACCGTGCTCGGCGCCCAGGCCATGGGAGAGGCGCAAAAGGCACTTGATCTGACAATCCAATATGTCCGCGAGCGCAAGGCCTTTGGCAAGACGCTGTGGGATAAGCAGGCCATCCGCCAGCGGCAGGCGCAATTGCAGGCCGACGTCGAAGCCGGCCGTCAACTGGTTTATCACGCCGCGTGGCTCGATACCCAGGGGGTCGACTGCTCCAAGGAGGTTTCCATGGCGAAGGCCTATTGCGGCGAGCTGGTCAACAAGGTGATGTATACGTGCCAGCAGTTTCATGGCGGGTTTGGCTATATGCGGGGGAGTGCGATCGAGCGCATGGTGCGCGACGCCCGAATCCATGCCATCGGCGGCGGCGCGACCGAGGTTATGCTCGACGAAATTGCAAAACGGGTCTGATCGACAAATCAGGCTGAACAATCTCGAGCATGTCCGCTTATCTACAACAAAACGACTTGACTTGGATCGGTTATTTTGTTCTCTGTTTGTTCCCATACGAAAGGAACCTCTATGCTCGGATATATTACACTCGGAACCAACAATTTTGATAAAGCAGCCGCCTTTTACGATGCGCTTCTGGCGGAACTGGGCGGTGCCCGGATGATGGAAAGCGACACTTTTGTTGCCTGGAGTTCCGGCGGGACAAACGGTTGCGCGGTATCGATCACCAAGCCGTTCGATGGCAAGTCTGCCAGCGTCGGCAACGGGGTGATGTTCGCACTGGCTGCGGACTCAGCCGAACTGGTCGACAAGGTCTATGCCCGGGCGATAGAGCTTGGCGGGACCAGCGAGGGGGAAGCCGGTCCACGCGGGGATAGCGGATTTCATGCCGGCTATTTCCGCGATCTCGACGGCAACAAACTGAACGTGTTTTTCATGCCCGGCACTGATTGATCCAGCTAATTTGATTGGGTGATGGCGCGCGGTTCTGCTAAGAAGCTTTTTTGGATCGGAACCGCGGGCCTGGAATCATGTCCTTAGTCGTAACACCCTTTTATGCCGGCCTTCTGGGGCTGTATTTTTTTTATCTGTCAGTGCAGGTCGTCAAACAAAGACGCCTCAATCGGGTCTCCATCGGCGCCGGGAAAAGCCGGGAGTTGGAACGCGCCATACGGGTCCAGGGAAATTTTTCAGAATACACACCGCTAACCCTTCTGCTGGTTGCCTTTGCGGAAATTCTCGGTGCGCCGGACTGGTCAATCCATGCAATGGCGTTGATTTTGATTGCAGGTCGTCTTATGCACGCCTATGGGCTTGGTCAGGAGCCGGATAATTTCAAGTTTAGATCCTGGGGGATGTATTTCACCGCTGCGGTCCTAATTGCCGCGGCACTTGCGTCCATTGGTTTGGCGCTGCAGGCAATGCTCACCTAAGATCTTCGAAGCCGGTCACTGGCGATCAATACGGGCCGGTTTGTTTTGCCGTTAATTCTGCGCGTTGAATGAATGATATTGTGTCTTGCGGGAGAAAGCGCGCCTACCTATATATCGTCACGAGCGCCGCATCATCGCGGATACCAATCCGGGAACCAGGCGGTCGTCATTTCTAGACGAAATGAATCGGGTGCTTTGTTGAGGCCCGAATGACCTGCCAGACACATGGTTCGCCACAGTAAAGAGGCTGGAATATAATGGGAAAAGTTATTGGAATTGACCTGGGCACCACGAATTCCTGTGTTGCCATCATGGATGGCCGGGACCCCAAGGTCATCGAAAATTCCGAAGGCATGCGGACTACGCCTTCGATGGTTGCATTTACGGATGAAGACGAGCGCCTTGTAGGCCAGCCGGCGAAACGCCAGGCCGTCACAAATCCTGAAAATACGCTTTTCGCCGTCAAACGGCTGATGGGCCGGCGGTTCGACGACCCGACCGTCAAGAAAGACAAAAAGCTGGTGCCTTACGAAATCGTCAAGGCGGAAAACGGCGATGCCTGGGTGACCGCGCGCGGCGAGACATTTTCACCATCCCAGATTTCCGGCTTCATCCTGCAAAAGATGAAAGAGACGGCAGAAGCCTTTCTCGGCCAGACCGTCGACCAGGCGGTGATCACGGTACCGGCCTATTTCAACGACGCCCAGCGCCAGGCGACCAAGGACGCCGGCAAGATTGCCGGTTTAGAGGTCCTGCGCATCATCAACGAGCCGACCGCGGCCGCCTTGTCCTATGGGCTCGACAAGAGCGAAGCCAAGACGATCGCGGTATACGACCTTGGCGGCGGCACGTTCGACGTGTCCATACTCGAGATCGGCGATGGCGTGTTCGAGGTGAAGTCCACCAACGGAGATACCTTCCTTGGCGGCGAAGATTTCGACATGCGGCTGGTCGATTATTTGGCGGCTGAATTTGAAAAAGAACACGGCATCAACCTGCGCAACGATAAACTTGCCCTGCAGCGCCTGAAAGAGGCCGCTGAAAAGGCCAAGATCGAACTGTCGTCGGCGACCCAGACCGAAATCAACCTGCCGTTCATCACCGCAGACAAAGCCGGGCCGAAACATCTCACGATGAAGCTCACCCGCGCCAAGTTCGAAGCCCTGGTTGAAGATCTTTGCGAACGCACCATTGCTCCGTGCAAGTCGGCCCTCAAGGATGCTGGCCTGTCGGCCAGTGAAATCGATGAAGTTATCCTGGTTGGCGGCATGACCCGGATGCCGAAGATCCAGGAAATGGTGAAAAACTTTTTCGGCAAGGAGCCCCACAAGGGCGTCAATCCTGACGAGGTTGTTGCCATGGGCGCAGCGATCCAGGCCGGGGTTTTGCAGGGCGACGTCAAGGACGTTCTGCTGCTTGATGTCACTCCTCTGTCGCTCGGGATCGAGACACTGGGCGGGGTGTTCACCCGGCTCATCGATCGCAACACGACCATCCCGACCAAGAAGGGACAGACCTTCTCGACCGCCGAGGATAGCCAGCAGGCTGTGACGATCCGGGTCTTCCAGGGCGAACGCGAAATGGCGTCGGACAACAAGATGCTTGGTCAGTTTGACCTGGTGGGAATTCCGTCAGCGCCGCGCGGTGTGCCGCAGATCGAGGTGACGTTCGACATCGACGCCAACGGCATCGTCAACGTGTCGGCCAAGGACAAGGCAACTTCGAAAGAACAGCAGATCCGGATCCAGGCATCCGGCGGACTATCCGACGGCGATATCGAGCAGATGGTCAAGGATGCCGAGGCCCATGCCGATGACGATAAGGAACGGCGCAAGCTGGTCGAAGCCAAGAACCAGGCCGAAACACTGGTCCATTCCGCTGAGAAAACCCTGTCCGAACATGGTGACAAGGTATCGGAAGCTGACAAGTCTGCGATCGAGCTGGCCATCGCCCAGTTGAAAGAGGCGACCGAGGCGGAAGACCCCGACATCGAAAATATCGAGGCGAAGTCCGAAACCCTGGCGCAAGCGTCGATGAAACTTGGTGAAGCCATGTATCAGGCCGACGCGGATGGGGAAGCGGACGAACCCGGTGGCGACGATACAGATTCCTCGGCAAGTGACGATGACGTGGTTGACGCCGATTTTGAGGAAATCCAGGACGACGATAACCAGAAGTCGGCCTGACCATGGATCTACAATGCACATCCAGGCGCCCGGCCTTTGCCGGGCGCTTCGGGTATCGGATCGCAGATCTTTGCGCACCGATGAACCGGGGCTTCGTAGCGGGCGGGCGTTATGGCAAAGCGTGATTATTACGACGTTTTGGGCGTCCAGAAAAATGCCGACGCGCAGGATCTGAAAGCCGCCTTCCGCAAATTGGCGATGCAATACCATCCGGACAAAAACCCCGATGATTCCGAGTCCGAGATTAAGTTCAAGGAAATCGGCGAAGCCTACGAAATTTTGAAAGACCCGCAAAAGCGCGCGGCCTACGACCAGTTCGGCCATGCCGGTGTGGATATGAGCCGAGGCGGGCATCCAGGGGCTGGCGGATTCAGCGGTGATTTCGGCTCGTCCATGTCGGACATTTTCGACGACCTGTTCGGCGATTTCATGGGCGGCGGGCGCGGGCGGCGGCAACGCGGCGATGGCCGTGAGCGCGGTGGCGACCTGCGCTACAATATGGATGTATCCCTGGAAGACGCGTTTGAGGGCAAGGTCGCCCAGATCAAAGTTCCGACCAGCGTTGCCTGCGAGACCTGCAGCGGGTCCGGTGCCAAGGCCGGGTCCGGCCCGGTCACGTGCAGCACCTGCGGCGGGCACGGCAAAGTCCGTGCCACCCAGGGATTCTTTACTCTGGAGCGGACATGTCATGTCTGTCAGGGGCGCGGAGAGACCATCGACGACCCCTGCCCAGACTGTTCCGGAACCGGACGGGTCGCCAAACAACGGACCCTGTCGGTGAATATTCCGGCCGGCGTCGAAGACGGTACGCGGATCAGATTGGCTGACGAGGGCGAAGCAGGGTTGCGCGGCGGGCCGGGCGGGGATCTCTACATTTTCCTTGCCATCAAGCCCCACGAGTTTTTTCAGCGCGACGGCGCCGACCTATTTTGCCGTGTCCCCATATCGATGGTGACGGCGGCGCTCGGTGGCCAGATCGAGGTACCGACCATTTCAGGCGGGCGGACCCGGGTCAAAATCCCCGAAGGGACCCAGTCAGGCAAACAATTCAGGCTGCGGACCAAGGGGATGCCCGTGCTGCGCGGCAATCAGTCGGGTGATATGTATATCCAGGCCATTGTGGAGACCCCGCGAAACCTTAACCGCAAACAAACCGAACTCCTGAAACAGTTTGAAGATAGTTCGAGCGACAGCACCCATCCTGAATCGTCCGGTTTTTTTACCCGGGTCAAGGAATTTTGGGACGGAATTGGCGATTAGCCCCAAGGGGCAAAACGGGTCGGGGCTGGCGTGACAAAAAATCAATCAGATCAAGCAGGGCATGAGCCGGTCAACGCGTCGCGCGGCATCTGCGACGATATCCGTTTTGCTAAATCCATGAGGGAAGACCCGAAACGGATCGGCGCGTTGAAACCGAGCGGCCAGGGTCTCGCCCGCATGATGGCGGCTCAAGTCGATCAGAGTCTGGACGGAAAAATTCTCGAACTCGGGCCCGGAACAGGGTCGATCACCGATGCTTTGCTGGAAGCCGGGATTCCCCAGGACCGTTTGATCCTGCTCGAAATGGGGTCTGAATTTTGCAGTTTGCTGGAAGACCGGTTTCCAGACACAAAAATCGTCCAGGGCGACGCGTTCGATCTGAAAAAATTTTCCAGCGAACATCTTGATGCGCCGCTTGCTGCCATCGTCTCCGGCCTGCCGCTTTTCAACCATGAGAGTGCCCGGCGCCGGCAATTGATCCATGACGGGTTGGATCTACTCGATCCTGAAGGCGCGTTTATCCAGTTTACCTATCGGGCAAAATCACCCGTTGCGTATGACGACCAGGCCTTCCGGCTGTCTTCAACCCGGCGTATCTGGTGGAACCTATTTCCCGCCAAGGTGTGGATTTATCGTCCTCTCCCGGTTACTGAGTAGGACCGGTTATCCAACTATTCGCAGGCAACCCATGACCAACCGCACAGGACCCGCCAGTGCCCGAGAGCGGCTGATCGTGGCGCTCGACACGCCTGATCTGGCGCACGCCAAAGCGATGGTGGCGCGGCTCGGAGACGCAGTCTGTTTCTACAAAGTCGGCATGCAGCTCGCCTATGGCGGCGGGCTGGATTATGTCCGCACCCTGCGCGACGAGGGCAAACAGGTCTTCCTCGATCTCAAAATGTTGGATATCGCCAACACGGTCGGGCACGGGGTTGCCAGCGTTATGCGGCTTGGCGCTACCTTTGTCACCATCCATGCTTATCCGCAAGCCATGCGGGCGGCGGTAGCCGCGCGCGGCGACGACCCGCTGAAAATCCTCGGGGTGACAGTGCTCACTTCGCTTGATGAAAGTGATCTCACTGAAGCTGGCTACAACCGAAAACCCGAAGAACTGGTCGCGTTGCGGGTCAGGGCGGCGCTTGACTGCGGGATAGATGGTGTCGTTGCTTCCCCGCTTGAAGCCCGCGATATCCGTGAAATTGCCGGCGACCGTCTTTCGATCGTTACGCCTGGAATCCGCCTCAAAGGGAGCGACGCCGGGGATCAGAAACGAATCACGACGCCGGGCGACGCAATTGCCGCCGGCGCCGATTATCTGGTTGTCGGGCGTCCGATCATCTCTGCCGATGATCCCGCAGACGCGGCGAACAATATCGTCGATGAAATTTCTCAAGCCCTGAATCAGCGAAAAGGAATGTCCCCATGAAAGCCTATTGGGTTGCCCATGTCACCGTGACCGATCCGGACCCTTATGGCGAATACGCCAAGGCGGCGGGGCCGGTGTTTGAAAAATTCGGCGCGCGCATTCTGGCGCGTGGCGGGCGCACCGAGCAATTGGAGGGCGATGGCCGGCCGCGCAATGTGGTGATCGAGTTTTCTTCAATGGAACAAGCCCTTGCCTGTTACAACTCACCGGAATACCAAAAAGCCCGGGACCATCGGGTTGGCGCCGGGGTCGCTGATCTGGTGATTATTGAAGGTGCCGAATAACCGGCAGAAAGGGCAATTCATGAGTGAAAAAGGGTACTGGATCGCCCACGTCACGGTCGACGATATGGAGATTTATCCGGATTACGTAAAAGCCAACGCGATCGCGTTCGAGAAATATAACGCGCGGTTTCTGGTCAGGGGCGGCGCGTTCGAGGAGGTCGAAGGGTCGTTGCGTGACCGCCATGTGGTGATCGAATTCGACTCTTACGAAACCGCGTTGGCCTGCTATAATTCGCCAGAATACCAGCAAGCACTGGCAATCCGAAAAACTTGTTCCTCGGGAGATGTCGTTATTATCCGAGGATTCGTGGGCTAACGTTTGATCAGCCTCGGGGAAGCGCCATGGGCGAAATGAAAATTGTAGTCGCAGGCGCCGGTGGGCGGATGGGTCGCGCCCTGGTGCGGGCAATCATTGAGACCGAAGGGCTGGCCCTTTCGGGCGCGCTGGAATACGACCAGTCCGAATTTTTGGGACAGGACGCGGGCACTCTCGCCGGCATAGGCGAGACTGGTATCGCGGTATCGAGCGACCCCATGCCGCTCATGGCGGCGGCCGACGGGGTCCTTGATTTCACAAATCCGGACGTCTCCACCGACCTCGCAGCGCTTGCCGCCCAGGGACGGATTGTCCATGTGATCGGAACGACCGGGTTTTCGGAAACCCAGAAAGCGGCCATCAAAGCAGCGTCGCGCCACGCGGTGATTATAAAATCTGGCAATATGAGCCTCGGCGTCAATCTGCTCGACCGCCTGGTCGAACAGGCGGCAGCTTCGCTCGGCGAGGATTTCGATATCGAGATTGTCGAGATGCACCACCGTCACAAGGTGGACGCGCCTTCAGGCACGGCGTACCTGCTTGGCAATGCGGCTGCAAAGGGCCGCGGGATCGAACTGGAAGAGCGCTCGATCCGGGCACGCGACGGGCTTACGGGACCCCGCAATCCCGGCGATATCGGGTTTGCCACGTTGCGCGGCGGTTCGGTCGTCGGCGATCACAGCGTGATTTTTGCAGGGCCTTCCGAACGCATCGAGATTACCCACCGGGCCCAGGACCGCGGAGTTTTTGCGCGCGGCGCGGTGACCGCCGCCCTTTGGGGCAAGGGTCAAAAACCCGGCATCTACGACATGAAGGACGTCCTCGGACTTAAATCCTGAAAACATATTCCCCGGAGTAAAAAATGGAACGGCTGCTTGTGCTGGTGCGTCACGGCCAGAGCGAATGGAACCTCAAGAACCTGTTCACAGGCTGGAAAGACGTGCCGCTCACGGACAAGGGCGTCGCGGAAGCCATCAATGCAGGCGATTTATTGAAACGCGAGGGCCTGCAATTCGATCTCGCCTATACCAGCAAGCTGGAGCGGGCGCAGAAAACGCTCGACCATATTCTTGAGGGGATTGGCCAATCGGATCTGGAGCGAATCGAGGACGAGGCCATCAACGAGCGTGATTACGGCGACTTGGTTGGTCTCAACAAGGATGATGCGCGGGTAAAATGGGGCGACGAGCAGGTCCATATCTGGCGGCGCTCGTACGATATCCCACCCCCCGGTGGGGAGAGCCTCAAGGACACCGCCGCCCGGGTGCTGCCCTATTACCTGACCCGGATCCTGCCCGATGTGATGTCCGGAAAGCGGGTCATCGTCTCCGCCCACGGCAATTCGCTACGCGCCCTTGTCATGGTCCTCGACAATCTCGGGCGCGACGAAATCACAAGTGTCAATCTAGGCACCGGGGTCCCGATGGTCTACCGGCTCGGGGCCGATACCCGGGTTATTTCAAAGGATATCCTGGAGGGCTGACCCCGCCACTCCGGCTTCCCATCCGATAATGGCGTGTTTGCGCGTCACCCCCCAATGGTACCCGGTGACGGCGCCGGTTTTACCCAGAACCCGGTGGCAGGGCACGACGAACGAGACCGGGTTGCGGCCAACGGCGGAGCCGACAGCGCGGGCGGCCTTGGGCTTACCGAGCGAGGCTGCCAGATCGCCGTATGTGGTGGCCGCGCCGAGGGGGATTTTCAGCAGCTTTTCCCAGACGCTGATCTCGAAATCGGTGCCGATCATGACGACCCGGAGCGGGGTCTCGTTGCGCCAGTTGAGCGGATCGAAAATCCGCCCGGCATACGGCGCGGTTACGACCGCATCTTCCCGATAGCTTGCATTCGGCCAGCGCCGGATCATGTCGGCCAGGGTCGGCGCACGGCCGCGGACATCGTCGCAGAAAGCGAGCCCCGACAGGCCACGCGACGTGGTCATGATCAGGGCTTCGCCGAACGGGCAGGCGTGGAAGCCGTATATTATTTCAAGCTCGGCGCCACCCGCCTTGAATTCTCCCGGGGTCATGGCTTCGTGGGTCACGAACAGATCGTGCAACCTGCCAGGGCCCGATAATCCCACTTCGTAAGCGGCGTCTAGAACCGAGACTGAATCGCGCAATAAATGACGAGCATGATCGATGGTCAGTGCCTGGACAAATTCCTTTGGTGAAATCCCGGCCCAGCGCTTGAAGAGCTTCTGGAATCGGGTTTCGTTGAGCCCTACATGGGCCGCCACCGCGCTCAGCGAGGGTTGATCGCGCCAATGGTCGATCAGGTAGGAAATCGCCCGGCGAACCTGCGCGTAATCGTCGTCGATCACCGGCATCGCGGGCATAAAATCAAATCCCCGTTCGGCAAGATTGGTCTGCAGCGGCATGGCATCATTCCTTTGTCTCAGTCTGTCGTTGCATTATCCCTAATTCCCGCTCACCCGCCACCCGATTCCTGACCGCTGAAATCTATCTCAGCCGAACCCGCAGCGCCGCGTGCAGCGACTGGGCCGCCTTGATCCGCATATCGCTGCCAAGGAACGCGCCAATCGCGAGCCGCCGGCCGTGTGAGGTCAAGATCAACCCAGTGCACTCATCGTCTTTGAGGCAGGTTTCCACGCGAACCCAGTACGGATTAAAATGCCAGATCGATTGTTTCCCCGATGGAGACGTTCGGCACACCCGCATCCCGGAGCCGGATATCTCGATCAATTCCTGCCAGCGCCCGCTGACGTAATTCAGTTTGAATGCGATATATATTGCCAACACGTCGAGGCCGAGAAATCCGGCCACCGGCCAGGCACCGGCAAGGAAAAACACTAGCCCAACGATAAACGTGATGGCCGAGATCAGGACCATGAAGACAAAGAACCCTTCCGGCGGCAGGGATCGGTGGGGTTTTAACAAAAGCGCGTAGGATTCGAGTTCATTCCCAGATGGTATGCCCGGCATTCAGTTTGCTCCGCGTTTCGTGCAGGAATCGGGTTGCGGGCCGATTCGATTTGAGTATAGATCGCCCATGGCCAAATCCAAGAGCACGCGCAGCAAGAGCGACAACAAGTCACCCGGACAACTGGTCGCGGCGGCGCGGATCGAAATGTTTACGCGGTTTCGTGATAACGACCCGGAACCGAAGGGCGAACTGGACTATACCAACGACTTTACGCTGCTGGTTGCCGTGGTGCTGTCGGCGCAAGCGACCGATGCCGGGGTCAACAAGGCAACTAAAGCTCTGTTTGAAACCGCCGACAACCCGGAAAAGATGCTGGCGCTCGGCGAAGATCGGGTACGCGATTTTGTCCGAGCGATCGGGCTTTACCGCAACAAGGCCAAAAACGTTATCGGCCTTTCGGAAAAGCTGATCGCAGACTTTGGCGGCAAGGTGCCAGCCGACCGCGACGCCCTCGTGTCATTGCCGGGTGTTGGCCGCAAAACCGCCAATGTGGTCCTCAACATCGCGTTCGGTCAGCCGACCATGGCGGTGGATACCCATATTTTCCGTATCTCGAACCGCACCGGCCTGGCGCCAGGCAAAGACGTGTTGGCGGTAGAAAAGGCGCTGGACGCCAACGTGCCGGACGGCTTTATGCTACACGCTCACCATTGGCTCATCCTGCACGGGCGCTACGTCTGCAAGGCCCGCAAACCCGATTGCCCGAACTGCCTGATCGCGGATCTGTGCCTGTTCGGCGAAAAAACCGAGATGGTTTAGGCGACCTTCGCTCGACGTCAATTTCATTCCCCGCGTCGCGCCTCAATCCCAGATCACGGCCGGGACATGGGAATGGAATTATATCTGTTGGGGCGAGATCCCCTATGGCCCCGCCAATCGCATTTGCGCCGCCCGGTACTCAGCCTGTTTGTAGATATGCACCATGAAGGTGGTGGCAAACAACGGGGTTAGCAGATTGAGGATCGGGATTGCCAGCAGCCCGGCAATGATCAGGCCGGCCATAAAAACCCGGGCCCGGTTGGTTTCGCGGAGCGCGATGACCTCTTCGTGGGTGCTGTGGCGCAGGCCCGCGAGCTCGAAATATTCCCGACCAAGCAGGTACCCGTTGGCACCAAAAAAGGCGATCAGGTTAACCCCCGGGACAAGTAAAAACAGCAGCGCGATGATATTCACCAACAGCACCAGCCCGGCGAATTTAGCTGAGAGCACGATCGAGCGGACCAGGGGCAACGCCGTACCCGAGGGATCGTCGGGGTAATGAACGGCCTCGACCTGGTCGGCAATTTCGTCAAGAAACAGCCCCGCCACCAGCGAGGAGATGGGTCCGATCAGAAACGACATCCCGATCACCATGCCGAGGCCCGCGATAATCGAGAGGCTGGTTTCAAGCCAGGGCCACGGAAATTCGACAAAATAGCCGAGTAGCGCTTCCAACCCGAACCAGATGGCGATCAGTCCGGCAATAGTTATCCCGAGCGAGCGCCACAAGACTGAGCGGAAGGGCGGGGTAAGGACCTGGCTGAAGGCAGTGATGGCGGCGTCGATCATGGAGGTAAAAATTACTTGCCTTTGAACAAATTCGTCAGCATTCAGATAGTTGCTGGGGCGTTCGCGAACAAGGGGCAAAATGCTGGCGTGCTAGGCTTGCCTGAAACCGGGCTTTGCCTATAGGTTCGGCGCGAATCATTTCCCGCAGACCCATCTTTCCCGGACAGGACACCCCCATGGCTGAGACATACGACGTGCTTGGTATCGGCAACGCGATTGTCGATGTGCTGTCACGCACCGATGACGCGTTCCTTGAAGCCCAGAAACTGAACAAAAGCAGCATGCAGCTGATTGACGCGGACAGGGCCGAAGCACTGTATGGCGCAATGGGGCCGGGGATCGAAATATCCGGCGGATCGGCGGCCAATACCATTGCCGGCTTGGCGTCATTTGGCGCTGCGAGCGCGTTCATCGGAATGGTCAAAGCCGATCAGCTTGGCAGGGTGTTCCATCACGATATCATCGCGCTTGGGGTCGACTATACGACGCCTGCACGCGCTGACGGCGAACCTACCGCGCGCTGCCTCATTCTGGTGACACCCGATGGCGAGCGCACCATGAACACGTTCCTTGGCGCCAGCCAGACCCTGGGTCCCGACGATGTAGACGAGTCCCAGATCGCACGCGCCAATATTGTCTATCTTGAAGGTTACCTATTCGACCCGGCGCCCGCCAAGGAGGCGTTTTATAAGGCGGCCCGGCTGGCTCACAAACACGGTGGCCGGGTGGCCCTGACGTTATCGGACTCGTTCTGCGTTGATCGTCACCGGGAGGAATTCCGGGTCCTGGTGAGCGACGAAGTGGATATCCTGTTCGCCAACGAAGCCGAGATTATATCGCTTTACGAGGTCGCATCGTTTGAGGAAGCGTGCGCCAAAGTGCGCACCGATTGCCCGCTCGCCGTGTTGACCAGGAGCGCCGAAGGCGCGGTTATTCTATCCGGCGGGACGGCCAGCGAAGTACCCGCCAAAAAGGTCGACGCGCTTGTGGATACGACCGGTGCCGGGGATCTTTTCGCCGCCGGGTTCATGTTCGGGCTGTCTCAAGACCGACCGCTCGAGGATTGCGCGCGGCTTGGCGCCATGGCGGCAGCGGAGGTGATCGGGCATATGGGCGCCCGGCCCGAAGTTTCGCTTATCGAACAGGCAAAAAAGGACGGTCTGGTCTGAAAATTACAGTTTCCTGAGGGCGACCTTTTCGACCTGATGGTCCTTGCCCTTGTGTAGGATCAGGTCGGCACGCTGGCGGGTCGGTAAGATGTTTTCGCGTAAGTTTCGCAGATTGATCTGGCGCCAGATATCGTGAGAAATATCACTTGCCTCGATGTCGCTAACCTGACTGTAGCGATGGAAATAGGAGGCAGGATCGCGGAACGCGGTATTGCGCAATTCCATAAACCTCTCCACATACCAGCGCTCGATCACGTCGGCGTCGGCATCCACGTAAATCGAAAAATCGAAAAAGTCGGAGACAAACGGTATTTCCGTACCGTCTTTTGGTAACCGCGCCGGCTGCAGAACGTTCAGCCCCTCGACGATCAGAATATCCGGGCGGTCCACCTGGATGGTTTTTCCGGGCATCACGTCGTATGCAAAATGGGAATAAACCGGCGCGCGGACTTTTGGCTGACCGGCCTTCACATCGGTCATGAAGCGCAGCAAGGTCGGTAAATCGAAGCTTTCGGGAAAGCCCTTCTTGTCCATCAGGCCTTCCTTTTCGAGCACAGCGTTAGGTAACAAAAACCCGTCGGTCGGCACCAGATCGACTTTCGGGTTGCCGGGCCAGCGCCCAAGCAAAGCTTGCAGGATCCGCGCCGTGGTGGACTTCCCGACCGCGACGGATCCAGCGAGACCAATAATGAACGGCATCTTGGCGTGGTTTTTTCCACCCAGAAAACGCTCGGTAGCGGCGTGGAGATCCTTCGCAGCGACCACGTAAAAATCCAACAGACGGGACAGCGGCAGGTGGATCTGCTCTACTTCCTTGGCCGATACGCGCTCGTTGATGCCCTGCAATTGGCGCAACTCTTTCTGGGTCAAGGTCATCGGCTCGCCGGCGCGCAGGCCCGCCCATTCGTCGCGCGAGAATACGCGGTAGGGGGATACGGATTGTGCGGCTAATTTATCCATTTTTGTATCGCCGATTGAAGCAGATTTACAAAATACCAGCTAACGGGCGGCTTTTTCGTCCAATCCGGACTGGCTGGTGCGGCGTTCGAGTTCCGCCAGAACATCTTTAAGTTCTACACCCTTCACTTCCAGTAGAACAAGCAGGTGATATAGCAGATCAGCAGCTTCATCGCGCACCGCGTCCGTATCATCGCCAAGCGCCGCGATAATTGTCTCGGTCGCTTCTTCGCCGACCTTGCGGGCAATTAGCGCTGGGCCGCCATCGAGCAGACTTCTTGTATAGGAATTGTCAGCGGACGCGGTGCTGCGCGCACGGAGAATCGCCACCAGATCTTCCAGACTGAAACCGCTCACAATCGGTTTCCTTTTTGATGTTTACGCTCAATCTGCATTTACAAACCCGCAAGGCGTTGAGTCAAACCAATGGCGGTACTTATTTGCCTTGATCCAGCCGGACCGGGATGCCGGCGGCGGCCATATGGTCCTTGGCCTCGGAAATCGTATATTCGCCAAAATGGAAAATTGAAGCCGCCAGCACGGCGCTGGCCTTGCCTTTGGTGACGCCATCCACGAGGTGATCGAGATTGCCGACCCCGCCGGAGGCAATCACCGGGACCGCGACGGCGTCCGAGATGGCGCGGGTCAGGCCGGTATCAAACCCCTGTTTGGTGCCGTCCCGGTCCATCGAGGTGAGCAGGATTTCACCGGCCCCGAGCGCCACCACTTTTTGCGCGAATTGAACCGCGTCGATACCAGTCGCGGTGCGCCCGCCATGGGTGAAAATCTCCCAACGTTTCGCGCCCCCGTCATCAACCCGTTTGGCGTCGATGGCAACGACGATGCATTGCCCGCCGAACTTCAGCGCCGCCGCACGTACAAACTCTGGATCGTTGACCGCTGCCGTATTGATCGCGACCTTGTCGGCACCGTGCAACAGGAGGTTTCGGATATCGTCCAGGGTACGCACCCCGCCACCGACGGTGAGCGGCATGAAACAGGCCTCTGCCGTGCGCGAAACCACATCAAGCATGATGTTGCGTTTCTCGGAACTCGCGGTGATATCAAGAAAGCACAATTCATCGGCGCCCGCCGCGTCATAGGCAAGCGCGCTCTCGACCGGGTCACCGGCATCCACCAGATCGACAAAATTGACGCCCTTGACGACGCGGCCATCCTTGACGTCCAAGCACGGAATCATCCGGATTTTAAGCATCCGCCACCCCCCGGCTCGCGGCTATTCTTGCAAGCGCTTCCGCCACATTGAGCCGCCCGTCATACAACGCGCGGCCGGCAATGGCGCCTTCCAAAAGGGCCGCGTCCGGGGCAACCAGCGCATCGATATCGGCCATCGAGGCCAACCCGCCGGACGCGATGACGGGGATATCAATCGATGCTCGAAGCGCGATGGTTGCCGGCCAGTTGATGCCGGACAGCATACCGTCGCGAGAAATATCGGTATAAATGATCGCCGCCACGCCGCAATCGGTGAACCGCGTGGACAATTCAGCGGCGGACAATTCTGACGTCTTGGCCCAACCCTCGACCGCGACGCGCCCGTCGCGGGCGTCAATCCCGACCGCGATCCGGCTGGGGTGTTTTTTACATGCCTGCCTGACCAGCGCGGGATTGCGTACGGCGATGGTGCCGAGAATGACCCGCGCCAGGCCCTTGTCGAGCCAGGCATCGATATCATCCAGCGTACGGATACCGCCGCCCAGCTGGACCGGGATGGAAACGGTCTCGAGCACCCTTTCGACCGCCGCGCCGTTACGCGATGCACCGGCAAAGGCGCCATCCAGATCGACCATATGGAGATATTCAAAACCCTGGTCTTCAAATGCTTTGGCCTGGGCAGCCGGATCGTCGTTGAAAACGGTGGCCTGGTCCATGTTGCCCTTGACGAGGCGGACGCACTGGCCGGATTTGAGGTCGATCGCAGGGAACAGGATCATGGCGACCATTCCACGAAATTGGCGATCAATTTGAGCCCGAGCTGCTGGCTTTTTTCCGGATGAAACTGGGTCCCGATCATGTTGTCGCGGGCGACAATCGCGGCGACCGGTCCGCCATAATCGGTGGTCGCGATCAGTTGATCAGGTACCACCGGTTGCATGGCGTAGGAATGCACGAAATAGGCATGTAATCCCGTTTGTCCGGTCTCTATACCAGACAGGGCCGGGTGATTGTTTTCAATACGAAGCGTGTTCCAGCCCATATGCGGGATTTTCAATTCCGGGTCATCCGGATTGATCATGGCGACATCGCCTGTGATCCAGTCGAGCCCGGGCTCAACGCCGTGTTCCAGCCCCCTTGTCGCCATCAACTGCATGCCGACGCAGATGCCGAGAAACGGGCGGGCGTTCGCGATCACCATCTCTTCAAGGGCATCGATCATGCCGGGAATGGCGAAAAGTCCCTGTTTGCAATCCTGAAACGCGCCAACGCCCGGAAGAACGATCCTATCGGCTTTGGCGACCTGGTCGGGATCCCGGGTCAGGGTAACGGGGTCATCGCGGCCCAACCCGCGCACCGCGAATTCAAACGCTTTCGCCGCCGAGCGGAGATTGCCCGAACCGTAATCGATGATCGCAATGGTCATCCCCCGGGCCTTGGGAAAACGCCGATAACAACTTTGCTGTCATCCGCGATGCCGGACCGGGCAACGTCGATATCGGGCACATCTGGCGGAGGGCGCTGGCGGGCTTTGCGGGCCGGGCTGCGGCTGGCGAAATAGCGGCGTTCGCAATCATCCAGATTGTGGCCTGTGACGGTGGCGCGCATCTCGAACCCCCGGCGCGACAGGGACCAGCCAAGAAGACTGGTGGCTTCGAACGCAATCAGCAGATTGAGGAGCAGAAATATCAGGGGCAAAGCTACCAGGCTTGCAGGCACCAGCGCGTACAGGGCATAGCCGAGACCGGCGGTGAACAGGATATACGCGGCAAGCGCCCACCAAAGACCTTTGGTCAATAGCCAGGCGGGGCCGAAAGAAAGCGCGGCCCAGCGAAACCGGTCGCGAACAAAAACCGCGCGCTCAGCGGGGCTCCGCCCGTTGCGGTCCGCCTTTGCCGGTTCAAAGACACAATAGATCGCCATTGGCTCAGTCCTGGTTGCCGAGAGACCCCTTGGTTGAAGGAACCGTTCCTTCCTGGCGCGGGTCGATCTCAAGTGCCGTATATAGCGCGCGGGCCAGGCCCTTGAAACAGGATTCCGCGATATGATGGCTGTTTACGCCGTAGAGCGTTTCCACGTGGAGTGTGATGCCCGCATGTTGGGAAAAGGCCTGGAAAAATTCGCGCACCAGTTCGGTATCGAAAGTCCCGATCTTGGGCGACGTAAAATCAACCCGCCAGACCAGAAAGGGGCGTCCTGAAATATCAACTGTGACCCGGCTAAGCGTCTCGTCCATCGGCAGATAGCTTGACGCGTAGCGTCGCACCCCGGCCTTGTCGCCAAGGGCTTCCCGGACCGCCTGTCCGAGCGCAATGCCGGTATCCTCCACCGTGTGATGGTCGTCGATATGCAGATCACCCTTGGCCAATATGTCCAGATCGAGCCCGCCATGTTTAGCGAGCTGGTCGAGCATATGGTCGAAAAACCCGATCCCGGTCGATATCTTGCCGGTGCCGGTGCCATCCAGATTGGCCGATACCTTGATTTCGGTCTCTCTGGTCTTGCGGGCGATGCTGGCTTTACGCATGGGAAAATCCGCCAAACTTGTTGGTATTGTGCCGCAAAGTGTTTATCAGGCATGGGGTTTCGAATCCACACCGATTAAAAATAGCGGTTAAAGATGATAACGTCCCCGTGATTGCAGAATCGGCTGGAATTCCTACATTAGGCCGATGACCCAGAAGAGCTCAGGATTGGTAATGACAAAATCGCCGAACCAGATGTATGCCACTACGATCCTCACCGTGCGCAAGGGCGGCAAGGTGGTGATCGCCGGTGACGGCCAGGTCAGCCTGGGCAACACCGTAATCAAGCACAATGCGCGCAAAGTGCGCACCCTGTCCGACGGCAAGGTGATTTCCGGCTTTGCCGGTGCAACCGCCGATGCGTTGACGCTGTTCGAGCGGCTCGAATCAAAACTCGAACAATATCCCGGTCAATTGATGCGCGCCTGTGTCGAGCTTGCGAAGGATTGGCGCACAGACCGCTATTTGCGCCGTCTTGAAGCGATGATGCTGGTCGCCGACGAAAAGGTATCCCTGGCGCTGACCGGAACCGGCGATGTGCTGGAACCCGAGCACGGCATCATGGCGATTGGATCGGGCGGCAATTACGCGCTGGCCGCCGCCAGGGCGCTTGGCGATTCCGATCTTGACGCCGAAGCGCTGGCCCGAAAGGCAATGGCCATTGCGGCCGAAATATGCATTTTCACCAACGACAATCTGGTTGTGGAAACACTGGATGCCAGTTAAGCAGCGCCAAATAACTTTCCGGCCCGTTGCGACCGGTGATCTCGCCATGCTGGAAGACTGGATGAGCCGCCCGCATTGGCGGAAATGGTGGGGCGACCCGGTAACCGAGATGGGCTATGTCCGGGATATGCTGGCGGGCTGCGATACGACAAAGCCATTTATATTTTCGCTCAACGATGAACCGGTTGGTTATATCCAGTATTGGTTCGTTGGCGACGCTAAAGACCCAAAAGAGGTTGAAGAATCTCCATGGATCGAGGACCTGCCGACTGATGCCATCGGTATCGATATGTCTATCGGCAATGCCGACAATCTATCAAAGGGCGTTGGATCTGATGCGCTGAGCGAATTTATCGGGGAACTGACTGCAAAGGGTTTCGACAAGATCATTATCGACCCCCACCCCGATAACCACCGCGCGATTCGCGCCTATGAAAAAGCAGGCTTTCGACCAATCCCTCACCTGGAAGGCCAAACCAAGGACGCTCTCGTCATGCAATTGGAATTGAACGGGTAATCTTTATGACCAATTTTTCTCCCCGTGAAATCGTCTCGGAACTGGACCGCTATATTATCGGCCAGAAGGACGCCAAGCGCGCAGTTGCAATTGCGCTGCGCAACCGCTGGCGGCGGATGCAGATCGAAGGACCTCTGAAGGACGAAGTGTTGCCGAAAAATATCCTGATGATCGGCCCGACCGGGGTCGGCAAGACGGAGATTTCGCGCCGCCTCGCAAAACTCGCCCAGGCCCCGTTCATCAAGGTCGAGGCTACTAAATTCACCGAAGTTGGTTATGTCGGCCG
Organism: Hyphomicrobiales bacterium; assembly: GCA_021775855.1. GTDB lineage: Bacteria > Pseudomonadota > Alphaproteobacteria > Rhizobiales > NORP267 > NORP267. The sequence goes on along the minus strand of JAJFGZ010000004.1, from coordinate 17,449 downwards.
GGACGTGGAACAGATCGTCCGCGATCTGGTCGAGGTTGGCATCTCGCTGGTCCGCACCAAACGCCGCGAAGAGGTGAAGGCGCGTGCCCACGGGGCGGCGGAAGAGCGCGTCATCGATGCGCTTGCCGGAGACAAAGCCGGCGCCACCACCCGGGACCATTTCCGCAAGAAATTACGCACCGGCGAACTCGACGATACCGAGATCGAGGTCGAGGTCGCGGATAGTGGTGGGGGTATGCCGAACCTGGATATCCCCGGTATGCCCGGCGGGCAAATCGGCATGATCAACCTTGGCGACATGTTCGGAAAGGCGATGGGCGGGCGCACCAAGACCCGCAAGATGAAAGTCACTGACAGCTACGAATTACTGATCGCGGAAGAATCCGACAAGTTGCTGGACGAAGACCAGTTAACCCAGGAAGCGATTTCAAACGTTGAAAATGACGGCATCGTGTTCCTCGACGAGATCGACAAGATCTCGGTACGTTCGGAGCGTTCCGGCGGCGATGTCAGCCGCGAAGGGGTCCAGCGCGATCTGCTGCCTTTACTTGAGGGCACCAATGTCGCGACCAAGTACGGCACGGTGAAAACCGACCACGTCCTGTTCATCGCGTCCGGGGCGTTTCATACCGCAAAACCATCCGACCTGCTGCCTGAATTGCAGGGCCGCCTCCCCATCCGGGTGGAGCTGCGGGCGCTCACCAAGGATGACTTCAAACGCATCCTCACGGAGACCGAGGCAAGTCTGATCAAGCAGTATGTGGCTTTGCTGGGCACCGAAAACGTCACCCTGGATTTTGCCGATGATGCCATCGATGAAATTGCAGGAATCGCCGCGGACATCAATGCCAGTGTCGAGAATATCGGCGCCCGGCGTTTGCAGACGGTGATGGAACGCGTGCTCGACGAAATCAGCTTCACCGCCACCGACCGCGGCGGGGAGACGGTCAAGATCGATGCAAAATTCGTCCAGGACCAGATCGGAGACCTGGCCCGGAATGCCGATCTGTCGCGGTTTATTCTCTGATCTACAATCTTTTCGCCGATTAGTCCCGCGCCCGGCGCACCTGTATATAGATCGCACCGTCGCCGCCATGGTGCTGGCGAGCCGGGGACCAGGCCGCAACCAATTCGGCAAATACGGGTTCGTTGAGCCAATGTCTGATATTGCGGCGGATGACGCCGGGAGCTTCGCGACCGGGTTCTGGCTCCCGGGCCCCCGCCCGGCCCTTGCCGGTTACCACCAACACGTTGCGGTTTCCCCGGTTTTTGGCTTCCCTTAAAAACATCATTAGCCGGGCATGCGCCTCTTTCTGGGTCATACCGTGCAGATCGATTTTGGCGTCAAATGAGGTAATTCCGCGCGCCAATTTCCGGATCCGGCGGGTTTCCATGGCCGCCGGTTTCGGCGGCGGCGGGATCACTTCCGGGGGTACGGCGCGCTCTGAAATCGGGGTTTTTTTCACCGGCCTTAGTGGCGCAGTGTTTGGGGTAGGCGCCCTGGCCTTTTCCGGCAAATCGGCGGGATTGCGGTTGCGGGCCTTGTCCGGGAGGGGTTTGAGGTTCTCCGTCACCTGGCGCCACAGGTCCAGATCGTCCCTGTCCAGATCCGGTTTTTTCTTATCTCCCGTCATTCCCCGATACCGGTCACCTTGCCCAACCTGGCAACGGAACGCCTTTCGGCAGGAGCATGAAAAAGTCCGCCCTGTGCTGGGTCAAGCCTGCCCGCCGACCGGCTTGATCGCCGGATCCAAAAAAGATATCCCCGCGGGCAGCGCCAAGGATCGCGGAGCCGGTATCCTGGGCGACCATGAGTTGCCTGTAGGCTTGATCGGCCCCGTTGGCGCCCGGAAGGGTTCCTGAAATCCAGAACGGCGTACCGAGTTGATGAAAGTTGCGGTCGACCGCGAGGCTGCGCATCGACGTCAGGGGCAATCCTTGCGCACCCTCCGGGCCGAGCGATGGATCGCCACCGGATAGTTCGCGGAAAAAAATAAAAGAATTATTCTGATCGGTAATCTCGCTGATGCGGCCCGGGTTGCGGGCGAACCAGTCGCGGATCGACTGCATGGAGACCTCGCCTTCGGGGATTTCATTTTTGTCTACGAGCACCCTGCCAATCGACGTATAGGGGTGGCCATTCTTGGCGGCAAAGGCCAGCCGCATGGTACTGCCGTCGGTCAGGCGGACGCGGGCCGATCCCTGCACATGGATGAAGAAGGTGTCGACCGGGTCGGCAAGCCAGATCAGCTCGAGACCCCGATTGTCCAACGCCCCGGCTTCGATCTCGGCGCGAGTATAAAAGGGCACCAATTGCCCGTTGGCGGTGCGGCGCATGGCTTCCAGCCGCTTGTCGTCCTGGGTCGCGTTGGCGCGGCCGCCTTCCGTCACAAGGTCGTCAGGCCGGCGGTAAACAGGAACTTCAAATCCTGGCGCGCGAACTCTGGATCCGCGCACTTCGGGTTCGAAATAGCCGGTTAAAAAACCCCGCGCATCGCCGGACGGGATGATTCGATAGGCATTGAATTGCGTTTCGAAAAATTGCCGGGCCGTTTGTGGATCCGGGGAAACCGTGCCGGCGGCGGTACAAGCCGCGTTCCAGGCGCTGCGGTTGATCTTGCTGCAGGACCGGCGAAACGCCATCAACGCGCCCGTTTGATCGTCGCCCGTCCAACCCGGCAACTGGGTGATTGCGACCGATTGCACGCTTGTATGCGCGGACGCCTGGTTCAGCCCGGACTGCAATTCGCCGTTCACGCTCGCGCACCCCCCGATCGACAGGACAACAAGAAAGACGAAGGTGAAAATTGGTCCGTAGCGGACGAGCCGTGCAACATCCACCCGTCGGTAATGGTCAAGATCGTACGTTAACCAGTCTACCATCACCCGCCCCATTGATTCGCTTCAGGACCCGGTAGCGACAAGTTTCCAATTGGGGTTCGAAATGTTGAGATCTCTCGCGAAGGTCCAGACATCGTTGACCGGGACGATTTTGGTTGGGTCACCATCGATCACCACGCCATCCTTGTCCAGGGTGGCGGTGATCATCTGACTGACAAAACCAATAACCAGATGGGCCGTCGAGCCGTTCAGCTTGGCGTCCTTGATCTCGACCTTGTCGATGCTCACGAAACTTGATTCGACCCGCTCGTCGCGTTTTGTCCGCTCGGAAATAGCGCTCAGAAATTCGTCGTAAACATCGGGACTTAGCAAAGACTGCAGGGTTTTCCGGTCACCCTCGGCAAAGCCATTGACAATCATCTCGTAGGCCGCATGGGCACCATCGACAAATTCGCCCGGGTCAAAATTCGGATCGATCTCGGCAAACGAATTGAACACCTTGGCGCGGGCCGATCGCGGTTTGGCAAAATCGCCCCAGTCCCGTGCGGGGGTGCGGGACGCGCCGCGGGCGGCGGCGCTGCGCCGATCGGTCCCCGGCAGGGTGACCACAGTATCATCGTTTGCAGGCGATGTGTTTGTCGGTGCCTGGTTTGCGTCTTCGGGACCCCCAAACCGGCCTTGTTGATGACGTTGTTTTTCGTGGCCCGTTCGCTGACCCAGGGAGCGGCGCAGGCGCAGCAATACCAACACCGCGATCACCAGGTAGATTAGAGTGTAAACGTCAAAAAACTCGCTCATGGGACCTCGAATGACAAAATCTAAAAAGCTTCACGCCTGCATAGTATCAGGATCGCACCTATATATAATAGTACTAACGCTTTATTTCATCCCGCCAGGCTGATCCAATTCGATTTCGCCTGGACCTGCAAACCCAACCGGCACGGAGAAAATTTTATGGGGCGAATGGCCTTCCTTTTGGTCTTTATCGGCATCCCCTTGATCGAAATCGCCCTTTTTGTGGTTGTGGGCGAGCGGATTGGTCTTCTCTGGACGATTTTTATCGTGATCGCGACGGCCATTGCCGGGACAAGCCTGCTGCGTATGCAGGGTGCCGGGGCGTTGGCGAACGCCCGCGCGGCAATGGATAGCGGGCGGCTGCCGGTTGAGTCCGTCGCCGACGGAGTGTTTCTGCTAATCGCGGGCATTCTCCTTCTCACGCCCGGCTTTCTCACCGATTTTATCGGATTTCTCCTGTTCATCCCGGGCTTGCGCCACACGATCGGGCGTGCCATCTGGCAACGGCTTGCGGCGTCGGGGTTGGTTGATATCCATTCCGGATCCCAGGGCGGACCGGTGCAGGAGGGGTACGAGGATGGTCCAGTAATTGAGGGCGAAATTATCGATCCCGGTCCCCCGCCCGAAGACGATGAAACCGGGCCGGGCGCGGCGCATGGCAACGAGCGATCCGGTTCACCGTGGCGACAAGACTAACCATTTCGGACAATAGACAGCGTGATCTGCTTGTTATGGCAGAAAAAGCATGTTAGCCACCATTCGCCCCTGGAAAAGGCGCAGAAATAAATCGGAAAGTGAGTTTTTGAGATGGCTAAAAGCCCAAAAAGCAAAAAAAGCAACGTCACGCCTGCAAGCCCTGCCGCAGGCGCATCTCCGGCGCCAGATGGAAATGGCACCGCGCCGGCCCTAAACGTGCTGGCGCAATATGTGAAGGATTTTTCGTTTGAAAATCCAAACGCGCCGCAGACCCTTTCCGCCGGGCCCAAGAGCCCACAAATCCAGATCCAGATCAACGTCAACGCCAAGAAAGTCGGCGATTCCGAGTACGAAGTTGAACTGGATCTTGGCGCTGAAGCGGTTGAAGACAATACAGTGATTTTCAAGGTCGAGCTGGTTTATGCCGGGATGATGCGGGTGCAGAATGTCCCCGAAGAAGCCCTACAGGCTGTAATCTTGGTCGAATGCCCACGCATTCTGTTCCCGTTCGCGCGCCAGATCATCGCGGAAGCGACCCGCAACGGCGGGTACCCACCGTTGCTGCTCGAACCGATCGATTTCATGGCGCTGTTTCAGCAAAACGCTGCCAAACAAGCGCAGGGTCAAGTTCAATCCTAAGGCTTTAGGCTTTAAAAATCAGCCGCTATATTTTTTCCAGATTGCCTGGTCTCCTAGCCGGGCAACGCTGGATTCGTGCGCGGTGCGGGCGGGGTCATCGATGCGGACCGCCAACGGCGTTGGCCTTTGTCTGATTTTCGGGGCCGAAACTGATGATCCGGGTTCGGTTCCGGTTCGGGCAACTTCAAAGGAAAGCCCGGCCTGCCGCCCGCCTTTCAGTTCGAGATAAACTTCAGCCAGCAGTTCGGCGTCGAGCAGGGCGCCGTGCAGCGTGCGGCTTGAATTATCAATCCCGAACCGGCGGCAAAGGGCGTCGAGACTGTTCGGACCGGCGGGGTTTTTGCGTCGCGCCAGGACCAGGGTATCAACAACCCGGGTCATGGATAGACTACCAGCCGAAACAGCATCCATTTCGCTGTTGAGAAAGCCGATATCGAACGACGCGTTGTGGATGACCAGGTCAGCTTCGCCGATAAATTCCAGAAAACCATCAACAACGGTGCCAAAAAGAGGCTTGTCTTCGAGAAATTCCGCGGACAGTCCGTGCACCTCGAAGGCGCTCTGGGGCATGTCGCGTTCGGGATTGAGGTAGGTGTGCCAGGTCTTGCCGGTGGGGATCTGGTTGAAAATCTCTATACAGCCGATTTCCACAATCCGGTCGCCGGTTTCCGGGTCGAACCCGGTGGTCTCCGTATCAAGAACAATTTCGCGCAATTCTGTTCCCTCCTACCCGCAGGCTGTTTGATTCCTTCGGACCGGCCGCATGGCCCTGACAATATCGCACACCTGGCGGCGGGCGGTGTCCATTCCAAGCGATGTATCCACCACAAAATGGGCTTTGCGGCGTTTATCTGCTTCCGGCATCTGCCTGGTCAGGATGGTTTCGAATTTTTCTACCGTCATGTTGGGCCGCGCCAACACGCGCTCGCGCTGGATATCAGCAGGGGCAATGGTTACCACCACCACGTCGCAGCGCGCCGCGATCCCCGATTCCAACAGAAGCGGGATTTCAAGAACAGCCCCACGTTTCCCTGCTTTGCGTTGCTCGGCAATAAAATCCTGCTCGGCCTCGTACACCAGCGGGTGGACGATTGCTTCGAGTTTTCTCAGTTTTTCCGGATCGTTCAGGACCTGTTTAGACAGGAGCTGACGGTCGATTTTGTTGTCGACCCTGGTACCGGGAAACAGTTTTTCGATAGGCTCCACCGCCGCCCCGCCATCGTACAATGCGTGGACTGCGGCGTCGGCATCGTAGACCGGCAGGCCGCAGGCGCTGAACATTTTTGCCGTTGTGCTTTTGCCGGTCCCGATTGACCCCGTCAGCCCGATGATCAACATGCGTTGGCTCCAAGGTCCGCCACGAGAATATTTCGCAAGGCCGGGGTAACCAGCGGGGTTTGCCCGAACCAACGGGCAAACCCGGGCGCCGCCTGATGGAGCAGCATACCAAGGCCGTCGATCGCTATGAGTCCTTTCGCGCGGGCGGCGCGGAGCAGGCCGGTTTCAAGCGGTGTGTAGACAATATCGCTGACAATCAATTCGGAGCCGAACTGCGTGATATCGAAATCCAGTGACGGTTGTCCGGTCATGCCCAGCGACGTTGTGTTGACGAACAGACCTGCGCCATCCATCGCCTCGGGCAGTTGGTCCGGGGTGAATATGGCAGCCTCGATGCCCAGATCCTCAATCAATTTCCGGGCGCGTGACGGCGTACGATTGACGATCCGCAACGGGGCCAGTCCGTGGTTGTGCAATGCCAGCAGGATGGCCCTGGCCGAACCGCCTGACCCTAGAATTACCGCCGGCCGGTCGATTTTATCCCAGCCCGGGGCCTGATCATCCATATTGGCCGTGAAACCGTGGCCATCTGTATTGTCGCCACAAAGCACCCCGTTCTCGATCCAGATCGTATTGACAGCGCGCAAGCGGCGGGCCACGTCAGACGTTTGAGCGCAAGCTTTGAACGTCGCCTCCTTGTGGGGAAACGTAACGTTTCCGCCAACAAATCCGGATCTTCCGCTCTCCAGATTATGCAGAAATTCTAACAACTTGTCGGGCTCCACCGGCACAGCCTGGTATAAACCGGTGATCCCCAAATCCCTGAGCCAATATTTATGAATTAATGGCGAGCGGGAATGCTTGATCGGCCATCCAATAACAAAGGCTTTGGGATTTTTGGGTGGATTGGTCGTCATTCGCCGATCGCCCCGGTTTCGCGCAGAAAATTTAATAGTGGCAAAAGCGGCATGCCGAGGATCGTAAAATAGTCGCCGTCTATTTTACTGAATAATTGCGCGCCCCGCCCCTCGAGCTGATAGGCGCCAACGCTCTGGCATACCTTCTCGCCTTCACGATTGAGATAGTCCTGGAGGAAACGGTCTGAAAATTCGCGTACAGTCAGGCTTGCGCTTGCCGTATGGCGCCACAAGGTTTTATCACCGCGCACGCAGCATACGCCCGAATGTAACTCGTGGGTGCGCCCGCGCAGAGCTTTCAATTGCCGGTGAGCATCCGCGATAGAACCCGGCTTTGACAGGATTTCGCCTTCAAGATCAAGCACTTGATCCGCGCCGATAATCAGTTTGTCCGGATTTTGTTCGGCAATGGCGGCCGCCTTGGCTTCCGCCAACACAAGCGCCACATCTGCCGGCGGCATGGTTGCGCCGGGGCTATCAAGTACTTGTCGCACAGCCGCTTCGTCGATATCGGACGGTTGAACGACGAATTCGATACCAGCTGACGTCAGCATTTGGCACCGCGCCTTGCTGGCGGATGCCAGGATCAACGATGCCGGTCCTGCGTTTGTGGTCATGACAGTGCCGCCGCTTTGCGGTCCTGGTACAATGACAGGATGCTGGCTGCGGTTTCTTCGATCGAGCGCCGCGACACGTCGATAATTGGCCATTTATTGGTTGCGCACATTTTCCGGGTCTCGGTGATTTCGACTATGATTGCCTGACGATCCACATAATCCGTGTCTTTCTCTACCTTCATGGAAAGCAGGCGGTTCCGCCGCACCTGGATTATGCGTTCCGGCGTTGCGATCAGGGCAACAATCAGCGGTTTTGTCACCTCGCCAAGTTCCCTTGGCGCCGGGACGTTCGGCACCAGCGGGATATTGGCGGTCTTGATCCCCCGGTTTGCCAGATACATGCTGGTGGGGGTTTTCGACGTCCGGCTGATGCCGACCAGGATAATATCGGCCTGATCGAGCCCTTCCGGGTGCTGCCCGTCGTCATGCATGATGGTATAATTGAGCGCGTCAATTCGCTGGAAATATTCCGCGTTCAATATGTATTGCCCGCCAATCTTTGGTGTCTGCTCGGTGCCGAGATACGATCGAAAAACCGCCAGCACCGGGTCCAGAATCGACACGCAGGGCAGGCCCATCTCCTGGCATTTCAGTTTCAGATGCTCCGCCAGTTTGGTGTCGACCAGGGTGCACAAGACGATTCCTGGCGACGCCTCTATATCGCCGATCACCTTATCGAGCTGGGTGCGGGAGCGGATTGACGAATAGGCGTGTTCGATGGCGCGGACGTTGGAATATTGTGCCGCAGCGGCACGTGCCACTGCGTGCAGGGTCTCGCCGGTCGCGTCCGAGATCAGATGGATATGGAAATAGTTCTGGGTCTTGGGCAAAAGGAGATTCCATCGCGGATAAATTGTGGAAAAGAGTGGTGGAAAAAAACCGGGTTGGGATAACCTACCTATTGTTGCGGTTTTCACTTCGATTTATCCACATGATAGACCGTGTGAACCCGTTTATCCAAGGACCGGTGCAAGAATAATTGTTCGCCGATTTCTGACAGTTTATCCTGGTTTTACCCACAGGTTATGAATCTTACCGGCATTTCATCATGTTGTAACCCGTTGAATAATAATGCATAATTATTATTCTATTTGTTAACTCAATATGATCGATAAGCCCACATTTTGGTGGCCCGGTTTTGAGAACCGTGGACGGACAGTTAACAAAATATTAATTCGACCAACACCACTGCCATAAAGAATAATCAACAATCTAAGAGTCTTATATTTTTGTGTAAAAGGGTTAGGCTCCGATCTGTGAAAAAACCTCTTCTCCATGCTCTCCAGGGCCACACCGATGGTCCGGTACCGATCTGGCTTATGCGACAAGCGGGCCGCTATTTACCGGAATATAGAAAGTTGCGGGAACAGGCAGGCGATTTTTTAAATCTCTGTTATTCGCCAGACCTCGCGGCCGAAGTTACGTTGCAGCCGATCAAACGGTTTGGCTTTGATGCGGCGATCCTGTTCTCAGACATTCTGGTGGTGCCAGATGGGCTTGGCCAGAAGGTTTGGTTTGTCGTTGGCGAAGGCCCAAGGCTGGAACCTCTCGGGGACGGAAAGGCATTGGCCAAACTTGATCCGGGTAAAATGATGTCGAAGCTAACGCCGGTGTTTGAAACCGTATCTCGGGTCAAGAGCGAACTGGATGACAAAACCGCGCTGGTCGGGTTTTGTGGGGCGCCGTGGACAGTGGCGACCTATATGATTGCTGGCGCGGGAACCAAGGAGCAGGCACCGGCCAGGCTTTGGGCGTACAAGAATCGGGATGATTTTTCGACCCTGATCGATCTGCTGGTGGAATCGTCTATTCTCTATCTCAAGGGTCAGATAAAGGCCGGGGCCGAGGTCCTGCAGATATTCGATAGTTGGGCAGGTTCCCTCACTGAGGGTGAACGCCAAGCCTGGTGTTTGACACCGATTGAGCGGATTACCCAGGCGATCAAGGCTGATCACCCTGATATACCGATTATCGGGTTTCTGCGTGGCGCGCCAGGCGCAAATGTCAAACTGGCCGGGATCAATGCGATCGACGGGGTCGGGATCGATACAGCTTGCGACTTGGAGCAAACCCGGCGCGAGGTTCAAACACTTAAGACGGTCCAGGGCAATCTTGACCCGATCGCACTACTCGCCGGCGGCGCGTCTCTTGACGCAGGGATCGATCTAGTCCTGGAGAAGCTGGGTGGAGGTCCGCTCGTCTTCAATCTCGGTCATGGTATTCTGCCCGATACCCCGATAGGCCATGTGACCCATTTGGTGGAACGGGTACGGGCTTATTCAAAGGAAAATCGAGGTGTCTGAGCTTGTTTATGCCAGCCTGCGGGCGCTGCACGTGATCGCTGTTATTTCCTGGATGGCCGGGCTGCTCTATTTGCCGCGGCTCTATGTGTACCACGCGGCGGCGATCCCCGGCGGCGAAGCCGATCAAACCTTCCAAACCATGGAGCTAAAACTTCTCAAATTCATCATGACGCCAGCTATGTTTGTAGCCTGGGGCGCGGGATTGGCTTTGCTGTGGCAGCTCTATCAATTTGGGATTCTGGTTGCTGTTTACTGGATGCACGCCAAAATTATTCTGGTCCTAGTCCTGACCGCATTTCATTTTCTGCTGGCCCGGTGGCGGCACGATTTCGCGGTCGGGGAAAATCGGAAAAGTCAAAGATTTTACAGGTTTGCGAATGAAGTCCCGACGTTGCTGATGATCGTAATCGTGATCCTTGTCATAGTCCGGCCATTTTAGTGGCCCTGGATATTCGCAACACGTAGAAAATAACTCTGGTAATATTACGCGATCCTGATATCAGTTTTTGTATTCGGTCCGCATCCTGGACCAATTTTCCTCTAGATTGCGCGTTTTGGAAGAGTTTTCCGACGCGAATCCAAATCCCAGACCCCGTCGCTACAGGACCAGCATGTCCCCGGAGAATAAAATGCAGGAAATAAAACTGCGCGAGCTGAAATCAAAATCGCCAACTGAATTGCTGGCGTTTGCCGACGATCAGGATGTTGAGGGGGCGAGCACGCTGCGTAAGCAGGAATTGATGTTCGCCATTTTAAAGCAGCTTGCGACCGACGAAGTGGATATTATCGGCGAAGGTGTGGTCGAGGTTCTGCAGGATGGGTTCGGGTTCCTGAGATCGCCGGACGCAAACTATCTGTCAGGACCGGATGATATTTATATCAGCCCGAGCCAGATCAGGCGGTTCAGTCTGCGCACCGGGGACACGGTTGAAGGGTATATCCGCAGCCCGAAAGATGGCGAGAGGTATTTCGCGCTCCTCAAGGTCAATACGATTAATTTCGGCGATCCTGAGTCCGCCCGGCACACGGTGAATTTCGACAACCTGACGCCACTATACCCGGACGAGCGGCTGATCATGGAAGTCTTTGATCCGACGATCAAGGACAAGAGTTCCCGGGTGATCGATATCGTTGCCCCACTCGGCAAGGGCCAGCGAGCCCTGATCGTGGCACCGCCCAGGACCGGTAAAACCGTGCTCCTGCAGAATATCGCCAAATCAATCACCGCCAATCATTCGGAATGTTATCTGATCGTCCTGTTGATCGACGAGCGCCCGGAAGAGGTGACGGACATGCAGCGGTCGGTCGTTGGTGAGGTGATTTCCTCCACCTTCGACGAACCGCCGGCCCGCCACGTTCAAGTCTCCGAAATGGTGATCGAAAAGGCCAAACGTCTCGTTGAGCACAAGCGCGATGTTGTCATTCTTTTGGACTCCATCACACGTCTGGGCCGTGCTTATAACACCGTCGTACCTTCGTCCGGAAAAGTGCTGACTGGCGGCGTTGATTCAAACGCCCTGCAGCGTCCGAAACGGTTCTTCGGTGCAGCCCGCAACATCGAAGAAGGCGGCTCTCTGACAATCATCGCGACGGCACTCATCGACACCGGCTCGCGTATGGACGAAGTGATCTTTGAAGAATTTAAAGGCACAGGTAACTCGGAAATCATCCTCGATCGCAAAGTCTCCGACAAACGAGTTTTCCCGGCGATCGATGTGGCCCGCTCCGGCACGCGCAAAGAAGACCTGCTTATCGAATCGGACACCCTCAAGAAGGTCTACGTTCTGCGCCGCATCCTCAACCCAATGGGCCCAATGGATGGCATCGAGTTCCTCATCGACAAACTCAAATCAACAAAGTCCAACGACGATTTCTTTGATTCGATGAATACGTAGTTCGATGAATGACCGACATAGAAAGAGCCGCTCGCAATGGGCGGCTTTTTTTGTTTTCAATGAGTTGCCTCACATTCAATCAAGTTTGTCACGTTGCGCAACGTGATCACCTGGACCGCATGTCAGAACACCGTCTGGCGGGTCAAACAGATCATTCCGTTACGGGTTCATCTCTATCCATAGGCGGATTTTGCAGTACCCACCTTTATATGAACACTGTTTATTTGTGTCTCAAAAGATACGATCGGCGTGCTTACGGTTTCCAATACCAATTGACCTGGACCTTTGGACAAACAAACCATTGAGTTCGAGCGCCTGATAAGCGACATCAATCGCTCAGGAGAGTGTCGTGAGCAACCGAGACACGATTTTTGCGTTGTCCAGCGCACCCGGTCGTTCGGGTGTTGCGGTTGTACGCATCTCGGGTCCTCAATCTGGCAGTGTCATCGACGCTATGACCGGGCCGCGTCCCGCACCCCGAAATGCTGTCTATCGGGCCATTCGCGATGTCAGCATGAATGCGGTGATTGATCGTGGGATCGTCATCTGGTTCCCGGGACCCGCCAGCTTCACCGGTGAAGATTGCGCCGAACTACATATCCACGGAGGTCGCGCAGTTATCGATCGCCTTCTGACATCGCTGGGCCGCATTTCCGGTTTGCGCCTGGCCGAAGCGGGCGAATTCGCCACCCGCGCCTTTCATGCCGGAAAGATTGATCTAGCCGAAGCCGAAGGCATCGCCGACCTCATCGATGCAGAGACCGAAGCCCAGCGCCTCCAGGCCCTACGCCAAGCCGATGGTGCATTGTCTGAGATCTATGAGGGGTGGCGGAAAGAGTTGATAACTGCCGGCTCTCTCGTTGAAGCGGCAATCGATTTTTCGGATGAGGCGGATGTCAGTTCGAAGGCGGTTTCAAATGCAACGGAAATCGTTGAAAAACTGACCGGCGAAATTACGGAACATCTGGACGACGGCCGGCGTGGTGAAATCCTGCGAGACGGTTTTCGAGTCGTGCTCGCAGGTCCCGTCAATGCCGGAAAATCAAGCTTTTTGAACTGGTTGGCGGATCGCGACGCCGCGATTGTTTCGTCCGAGCCCGGTACGACACGGGACGTTATTGAGGTCAAACTTGATCTCGACGGGCTACCGGTCATCGTGTCGGATACGGCTGGTTTTCGCGATGCTGAGGGGATTGTCGAACGCGAGGGCATCCGCCGCAGCCTACAGCAGATCAGCACGGCAGATCTAGTGATTTGGATAAAGCCTCTTGGATGTCATTCAGAGGTCCCTGTCGATCAACCAGAACGCTGTCTAGTCGTGAACTCGAAAGCTGATCTGGCAAACGGCTCGTTTCAAACCATCGCTCCCGGTTCGGACATTGTGATGGCAATCTCTGTCGTTAGTGGCGCGGGCCTTGAAACGTTGCGCCAAGAGATTATCGACGTCGCATCAGCCCGAATAGGTTCAGTCGAAAGCCCGGCACTGACTCAAACTCGGCACCGTCATTTGCTGGAATCCTGCCTTGAGCAGCTGACCGCGTTTCTCTCCCAGGAACCGAGTGAAACCGAACTTCGCGCCGAAGATCTGCGCCAAGCGGCAAACGCGCTGGGCCGCATCACTGGCCGCGTCGATGTCGAGGATTTGCTCGATCAGATCTTTGGCCGGTTTTGCATTGGGAAGTAATGGCTTCTTGGCAGGGCGCTGGCTGTGAATGTTTCACGTGAAACAATCTGTTTGCCGCACGGCTATTCCTCGCTGTCGCTCGGGCCTCCTGCGGTGGGCTGCAAAGCAGCGGATCGCGGTGCTCCCCGGCCTCAGATAGACGCTTTCCTTGCGCAGTTTGTCCGGAACATACAGGCGTTGATGCCTGCAACCTGCCGAGTGAATGCCGCAAGAAGTTGCCGTATGGCATGACCGCTGTTTCCACTTGCTGGATCTCAGCTTGTGGCACACGGGTGCGATGACGCGAGCGACAAGCGAGCATCTGAATCGTTCCCGGCGCCGTGCGCAGCCCGACCGCAGGGAGGATCAGCGTGAGCATAAATAACCCTTTGCTCTACCGCGCGGCTACTTGATCGAGGTCCCGGCTCCATGCGAGGCCCGAGTTACCGCTCCGATCGTCCCACGCTCTTCCGACTGGGGCGTGAATCGACAGCACAACAACCGCAAGGATTAGCGTGAGCAGAAAAACTCCTTTGACCGCAGGCGCTTGCATCCCTATTTTCCGGCGCATGACAACACTGCATCCAGAACTGACATTCGACGTTATCGTCGTCGGTGGCGGCCATGCCGGAACCGAGGCCGCAGGTGCTGCGGCCCGCATGGGCGCGAAAACAGCGCTCGTGACCCACCGTGCCAATACGATTGGCGAAATGTCGTGCAATCCGGCCATCGGTGGTCTGGGCAAGGGTCACCTCGTGCGCGAGATCGATGCGCTTGATGGCCTGATGGGGCGCGTCGCGGATCAGGCCGGTATCCAATTCCGCCTGCTTAATCGCTCAAAAGGTCCGGCTGTTCAGGGACCGCGATCGCAGGCGGATCGCAAGCTTTACCGCCAGGCGATGCAAGCCGCGATTGCTGAAACATCAAACCTGACCGTCATTGAAGGTGGCGTTGATGACCTAATTGTCGACGGAAATCGTGTAAACGGTGTGATTACGGGCGACGGACGGGAATTGTTGGCCGGCGCCGTGGTCGTGACCACGGGCACATTCCTAAACGGCGTCATCCATCGCGGGGAGGAAACTATTTCCGCCGGCCGTGACGGCGAGGCACCGGCGATTAAACTCGCCAACCGCTTGCTTGGGTTGGGCCTTCCTATGGGCCGCCTCAAGACCGGTACGCCCGCTCGTCTGGCCGGAAGCTCCATTGAATGGTCGGGCCTTGAAATGCAGCCTGCCGACGATGACCCGGTGCCGTTTTCCTTTCTGAATGATCGCATCACGACGCAGCAGATCTCTTGTGGCATCACCCGGACGACTCGGGAAACCCATGACATCATCCGCAATAACTTGTCGAAGTCTGCAATGTATTCCGGCAAGATTGAAGGCGTTGGCCCACGCTACTGCCCGTCTATCGAAGACAAGGTGGTTCGTTTTGCTGACCGCGACAGCCACCAGATTTTTCTCGAACCAGAAGGTCTGGATGACGACACGATTTATCCAAACGGGGTCTCGACATCGCTGCCCGAAGATGTCCAGGAGGCGTTCCTGAAGACCATGCCTGGCCTTGAAAACGTGGTCGTCAAGAAGTCTGGTTACGCGATTGAATACGACTACGTTGATCCCCGCGCTCTGACGCCAACGCTCGAACTGAAGACGTGGGAGGGTCTGTTTTTGGCAGGCCAGATCAATGGTACAACTGGCTACGAGGAAGCGGGCGCCCAGGGGATCATGGCCGGTATTAATGCTGCGCTGAAGGCCGCGGGAGGCGGAAACACCTTCCAGGCCTCGCGTGCCGACGCATATCTCGGCGTGATGATTGACGACCTCGTGACCCGAGGGGTTACCGAGCCCTACCGCATGTTTACCTCCCGCGCCGAGTACCGCCTGAAGCTGCGTGCCGACAATGCCGACCAGCGACTGACGCCGTTTGGCCAGGGTGTTGGTTGTGTTGGCGCACGCCGATCTAAGGCCTTTGCGGCCAAAGCCGCACAACTGGCGGACGGCGCCGACCGTCTCACTACGCTTGCGCTTACGCCAACCCAAGCCGTCAGACACGGTCTGAAGATCAATCAGGATGGCCGCCGCCGGACGGCGTTTGATCTGTTGGCTTTGCCTGAAATAGATATGGCCCGGTTGACGGAAATCTGGCCGGAGCTGAGTGAGATGCCCTCTAACATCGCCAACCAGCTTGAGGTCGACGCCCGCTATGCACCTTACGTCGCCCGGCAAGAAGACGATGTTGCAGCCCTTCGCCGCGATGAGGCCGTACCAATTCCGGCGTCTTTCGCATTCAACTCGATTTCAGGTCTGTCGACCGAAATGCGCCAGAAGCTAACGAAGCACGCGCCAAGCACACTCGCCCAGGCCGCCAAGATTGATGGTGTGACACCGGCTGCATTGATGTTGGTCGCGGCGCATTTGAAGCGCGATGCAAAACGGTCAGCATAAGGCAGTCGAAGCCGTCAATGTTTCACGTGAAACAAATTGGCGAATTCAGGTTCGGGACTTAGAAGAAGACTAGCGCAACGGTAATCATCATACCTGAGACGATCGCGACCGCCGTCACGCCACGAGCCGCCGCATAATTGCGAATATAAAAATCAGTCTTTTCGTCACCAGTTTCGGCATGGCGCACGACGTGGACGACGTCATCGCCTTGCACCTCCGTGTCATCTTCGACGAGATCTGAAAGACCCGGCGCAAAGATCGAGCATAGGATAAAGAACGCAATATTAAAGGCGATTACGCCGAGACCAACAGCTGCGACACCCCATATCACGTCTAATCCCGGACCACCGGGGCTGCTGACCCAGAGCAATCCGCCAAGAAACGTGATGAGGCCAAAGACAATGGCCAACAGCCACAACCGCTTCAGGCGTTGGTTAGGAAAAATCTTTGGTTCCATTTATCTGCTCCAACCGGTGCTGACTTCGATCTACGGGAAACATGTCGATGATCGAATGCAATATCCTCTAAGCATGCCGCAGATGCATTTGTCTCTGCAATCCGCTAATCACTCCCGATGACCGAACCCAAGTCCCCGATTCGCTCCGCTGAAGATTTCCAGGCCGCCTTTGATGTTTCACGTGAAACAATGGAGCGGCTGGAGATTTATGCAGATCTCCTCCGTCTCTGGCAGGCCAAGATCAATCTCGTGGCGCCCAAAACCCTTGGCGAAGCATGGCATCGCCACTTCGCCGATTCCGCGCAATTGCTCTCGCTCACTCCGAAAAATACTAAAAGCTGGGTCGATGTCGGTGCGGGCGCGGGCTTTCCAGGCCTGGTGATGGCCATACTTCTGGCCGACTCAGAGAGAAATAATCTCCCCGTCGAGGTCTCGCTGGTCGAAAGTGATGGCCGAAAGGCCGCTTTTCTCAGGGAAGTGGCCCGCCAGACGATGATCCCTGTGGACATTTGCAATGCGCGAATCGAGTTATCAACGAATTACGCTAAGATTCGCGGCAGGGATATTTATTCAGCGCGTGCGTTTGCGCCGTTAACCCGGCTGTTTCG
Organism: Hyphomicrobiales bacterium; assembly: GCA_021775855.1. Classification (GTDB taxonomy): domain Bacteria; phylum Pseudomonadota; class Alphaproteobacteria; order Rhizobiales; family NORP267; genus NORP267. The sequence continues at coordinate 290 of JAJFGZ010000004.1, read as the reverse complement.
CGATATTCATCCTTTGTTTTCAGCGTCTTCCACCGGGCTTTTCCTCAAAGGGCGTTCTGTCGCCGAGGAGATTAAGGAAGCCGAAGATCTGTGGAATTTTGATGTACAACTTGTGGAGAGTGTAACGGACCCGGACGGTCGAATCGTGGTCGTCAGGAATTTGAACGCCAAAACGGAGGGGTAAATCCCGTGAACGGCGCAATAACATCGGGCAAAGGCCCGCGCGTGCTTGCAGTCGCCAACCAAAAGGGCGGCGTTGGCAAAACGACAACGGCAATTAATCTCGGAAC